>JAWAEU010000001.1:0-236714 GCA_038891055.1 Candidatus Anstonellaceae archaeon
AAAAAATGAAGAGGATAGTAAAAGAACTTTCTACAAAAAAGAAAACTAAAATAAATAAGGAAACTCAAATAGAGCAAAAGGATCAACAAACTCAAGGATCTCAAGAAACTAAAAGAGATAGTGAGAATGCTATAGAGAAAATAAAAAAAGATAAAAAAATAAATAAACAAACCAAGCTTTTAGACTTTTTTGAATAGTTCTTTAGGTAGATTTAGCTTTATTAGTTTAATAATATCGGAGTATAAAAAGAAGGATAATAAAAACACTATTGAAACAAACCAATCAAATAGTGAGAGTGGGACAACTCCAAAGAATTCTCTAAGAAAATCTATTTGAAATATTAGAATATGTAAAATTAAAATGAAAATAAGTGCTACTACAAGGTAGCGATTTGAAAGGAGGTCTTTTAAAAATGGATTTGGAGTATGAACTACAATGGCATTTGCTAATTGAAATAATACAAAAACATTGAATACCTGTGAAATAGCCCTTTGCTCAGAAAATAACGAAGAGTAAAACCAAAAAATCAATAAGCAGCTAAAAACAAAAAATAGAGAATGCGAAAGCATTACAAAAACTGTACTTTTGTCCAATATTGGTTCATTCTTTTTTATAACTGGCCTATTTAATATGTCTTCTTTTGGCTTTTCTAAACCCAAAGCTAGAGCTGGAGGGCCATCCATAACCATGTTTATCCAAAGAAGTTGAAGTGGTTTGAATAGCAAGCCAAAGTTAAAAAGTTGAGAAAAAAACATTAAAAACAAGGCACTGATATTTGTAGTTACTTGAAAAGATACAAAGGCCCTTATGTTTTCAAAAGTAGCTCTACCATATTCAATTGCCCTTATAATAGTACGAAGATTATTATCGACCAAAATTACATCAGAAACAGATTTTGCTACATCTGTACCTCCTTGACCTATTGCAAAAGAAACATCTGCCTTTTTTAGTGCAGGAGCATCATTTACTCCATCTCCAGTAAGTGCCACTACATAGCCATGTTCTTGAAAAGCTTTTACGATTTTTAACTTGTGTTCTGGAGTTGCCCTAGCACATACCCTAGATTTTAGGAGGTTTGAAACTATTTGTTTGGAGTTAAGATTTTCTAAATCTTTTCCTAACACAGGATAAATAGAGTGATCGATTATTCCTATCTCTTTTGCAACTGCCATAGCTGTTTGGGGAGAATCTCCAGTAACCATAATTACTACAAGGTTTGCTTTCTTTGCAATTTCTATAGTTTGATGTATGCCCTCTACAGGAGGATCAAAAAATCCTAAGAACCCAACAAAAACTAACTTGTTAAAACAGCTCTCTGGAATATAAGACTTCCTTGGTTTTTGTATGGAGTAAGCAACAGCTATAGTTCTAATTGATTGAAGGGAGTAGGACTTTAGTTGCTCTTCTAATTTTATGAGCGTTATTTTATCTAATTTTTTCACTTTGAAATCGCGATCAAGATAATAGTCACATTTTGCTAGTATTTCTTCAGGTGCTCCTTTAAAATATGCTATAATATTTTTATTTGATTTTCTTATAAAACACGAGTAGCGACGCTTAAAATCAAATGGAAATTCTGCTATTGCTAGGTTTTCTTTAAAAATATTTTTATTTGTTTGAGTTAGCTTAAAATAAAACTCCGCAATCGCTATTTCCAAGGGATCTCCTAAAGTTGGATTTAAAGTTAGATTTTGACCCTCGTTATTAGAATTTTTTAGATAAACAGAATGATTCTTATCTAAAAAAATATTACAAGAGAGTAAAGCATATTTTATAATAAATATTAATCTTTCTTTTTGCTCTAAATTTTTGAGGTTTAAGTTTAGGCACTCAAAATCTTTAAACCCACTGAACACTCTAACTAATTTTAATTTGTTTAGAGTTAAGGTTCCTGTTTTATCTGCACAAATTACTGAGACTTTTGCTATAGTTGAGAGTGCAGAAAGTTTTCTCACAATTGCATTTTCTTTTGCCAATCTTCTTACCCCATAAGCCAGTGTAATAGCTAAAACGGTTGGAAGGCCTTCTGGAACAGCAGCTACAAACAATAAAACAGAGGTTATTAAAAGGTCTATTAATTCTGTTTTTCTGATTATTCCTAAGATAAAAATTAAGCTAACAAAAAAAAGAGAAGATCTAACTAGAAATGAACCGAGCCTCTCTAAATCTTGAGCTAATTGAGAGGACTGCTGTTCTATTGAGGTGAGAGAATTGGCTATTTTTCCAAACTCGCTATATTTACCAGTTGCAATAACTATTGCTTTTGCATCTCCCTTTAGCAAAAAACAACCTGCATAAAGAATATTCGATCTCTCTGCTATATCTATATCTTTTTGGATTATTTGAGTTGAAACTTTTTCTACTGCCTCTGATTCGCCTGTTAGTACAGCTTGATTTACTAATAGGTTATCGCCTTCAATAATTTTACAGTCTGCAGGAATAAGCTCGCCACCTGTAAGTAAGACTATATCTCCAACCACTATTTCTTCAGCATCAATAATTTGAATTTTTCCATCTCTCAATACTTTAGCTTTTGGCTTTGTGAGACTATAGAGAAATTTTAGTTGTTCTTCTGCCTTGTACTCTTGAATAAAACCAAAAAACATAGCCAAAATTGCCGCTAGGGTTATTCCAATAGCATCTAAAGAATGCCCGATCAAAAATGCAATTAGAGCAGCAAGTAACAATATAAAAGTCATTTTATTAAATTGTCTTAAAAATATGAAAAATGCAGAAGGTGTTTTTAGTTCGAAAATTTTGTTTTTATATTTTTCGCGTTTTTTTACTTCTTCATCACTTAAACCTTTTGGAGAAGAATTTAGTAATTTAAAAAGAGTTTTATTTTCTATAAAGTGAGCTGAGTTTTTTATTTGCTCTATATCAAACATAAAAAGAAATAGGAGGAAGAATTTTATAAATTGTTTGGATTGAACTTTTCTGGGTCTAACAAAATTGGAGAAGGCACCCCAGTAAATATTACTAAAGCTTCAATAAAATCCTCTCTTGTTTCATCGATTCTAGCTCCCCAACAAACAGATGAGGATTGAGGTAATTTCTCTGTAATTTTTTCACAAATTTGCGTAGCATCACCTAATCTAAGTTTAGTGTCACCAGTTAGATGAATTAATGCTCCGCTAGCTTTAGAATAGTCGACATCTAAAAGTGGATTGTTTAAAACTCTTTCTGGAAGGTCATGAGTTTTTAGAGGTCCAAATTCTGAGGCATAAGAAATCATTCCCAGACCTTTGCCTTTTGTGATAGAGGAGAGATCTGCAAAATCCAAGTTTATCAAAGAAGGTTCTAATAGGGTGTGTAAAATTCCTTCAACTGCTTTTGCTGCAACATCATCAGCTAATTTAAAAGCTTGGTTTATTGGGACGTTTTCAGCCCAGTTTACCAATTTATCATTCTCTATTAGAATTAGACTATCAGAATAATCAGACAATTTTGAAACTGCAGTTTGGGCTTTTTTAATTCTAGCTCTTTCTAATTTGAAAGGAAAATAACAAAAACTTATTATCAATGCCTCAGTGTTTTCTTTTGCTATTTGCGCAATTATCGGAGAAGCCCCAGAGCCAGTTCCTCCGCCAACTCCAGTAATTAAAAATATTAGATCTGCATTGCTGAGCTCTTTTTTTATTTCTTTTTCTGATGCAAGTGCAGCTTTTTCTCCAATTAGAGGATCTCCTCCTGCCCCAAGCCCCTTTGTGATAGCCTTACCTATTAGTACCTTTTTTGCATTATTAATTAGGTCTAATTGTTTTTTATCAGTATTAAAGGCAACAAAAGAAGTCTGCTTAAAATTAACACTCCCTAATCTCAGAATGCTATTACAACCTGCCCCACCTACTCCTGCAATTACAAATTTTAAATTTCCCTGCTCGTCAACCATCACCACACCATTAAATAATAAGAACAAGATTATTTTTATTTTTAACTAAACAACAAAATAAGGAAAAAGATGTACAAAAATCAAAAAAAGTAGTGGAAAAAACCTCTTACATAAAATTTATTTAAAAGTAATAAATAATAAATTGTATAGGAAAAGCACAGGGTGAATAGAATGGTAGAACAGCAAAGAATTGAAATAGAAGAAAATATTGAAGAGAGTGGCGAGCCTACTGAGAATGTAGAGGGAGTTGAAATTGAAGGAAGTGAAACCACTGGCAGCAGGCAACCAGAATTTAGAATACTGCAACAAGAATATAACCAAAAAGAAGGGAGAACCACATTAAAAGAAGTGGGAGTTGCATGGAAAAACATTTCTCAAAATGGCAAGGAATTTTATACTATTAAAATTGGAAATCTTAGGCTTTTGATGTTTAAAAATGAAAGAAAATAAGAAGATAGAAAATCAAGAGAGAAAGGGGGAATGCTATGGCTAAAAAAAATGAGGAGGAAATCGAAGAAGAAAAAGAAGGGGAAGAAAAAGTTAACTTTTCTTCTGAAAAAAAATCTAAAATAACAGATTTAGAGGATTTGCCTGGAATTGGCCCAGTAAGTGCGGAAAAACTAAAAAAAGCAGGCTACACAGATATTGAAAAAATTGCTGCTTCTTCACCTTATGAATTAGAAGAAATTGCTGAAATTGGAATAGAAACTGCAAAAAAAATAATTGCTGCTGCAAGAGATGCCTTAGAGATGGGCTATGAGACAGCAGATATAATATATCAAAAAAGAAAAGAGATAAAAAAAATAACTACGGGGTCAAAAAATTTAGATGCACTAATAGGGGGAGGAATTGAAACAATGGCAATTACTGAAGCATATGGAAAATTCTCTTCTGGGAAATCTCAACTTGGATTTCAGTTGGCAGTAAATGTACAAAAACCAATAGAAGAAGGTGGACTTGGAGAAAACTCAGGAGTACTTTTCATAGATACTGAGAGTACTTTTAGGCCAGAGAGAATAATGCAAATAGCTCAAGCAAATAAGATGGACCCACAAAAAGTACTAAAAAATATTTATGTTGCAAAGGCAATAAACTCTGACCATCAGATAATTCTAATTGAGAAAGCAGAGGAGATGATAAAGAAACATAACATAAAATTGATTATTGTAGATTCTCTTACTAGTCATTTTCGCTCAGATTATGTAGGAAGAGGTTCGTTGGGAGAAAGACAGCAAAAACTAAACAAACATGTTCACTACCTACAAAAACTTGCAGATCAATATAATATTGCAGTTTATGTTACAAACCAGGTGATGGATAATCCAGGGATGTTGTTTGGAGATCCAACTACTCCTGTAGGTGGGCATGTATTAGCTCATGCTGCTACTTATAGGCTCTATTTGAGAAAAAGCAAAGATGAAAAGAGAATAGCAAGATTAATAGATTCTCCATATCTGCCAGAAGGAGAGTGTGTATTTAAAATAACTGCTGAAGGAATAAAAGATTAAGTTATAACAAGTAATTAAAAGTGGAAAGATATAAAAATCTTTGCTTCTAAATAATATTTATGTTAGACAGGATTTCAAGTAGGACTAGCTGGTACTATGAATTACGAAAAGACAAACAACTAGATGTATTTACTAGGATAAAACCAAAAATAGATGAAAAACTAATAAAACAATACGAATATTTTCCAATAAATCTAGCAAAGATAATGTATTTAACAAAAAATGAATTAAGGGCTATAAATTACCTAATAGATTATTGGGAAATAAAGCGAGATATAAAAGCATTGAGATTTGCTGCATTATTAACATTCCTCTATTGTGTAAAAACAAAAAAAAGAGAAGAACTAGAGCTTATAAATGAGATAAGAAGAGGGTTGGAAGAACAACTTCAAATGATAAAGGGGGGCTTTAGAGAAAAAATTTTGTTTTTGATTTATGACTCAGTAAAATATAAAAGAAACATTGTAGATCTTCAAGAGCAAATAGTGAAGATAAACCCAACAAATATATATGCAAAATATTTAAAAGGAGATATTTACTTTCAGTCTCAATTATTAGAATTAGCCAAAGAGACATTTTTTGAGGCACAAAAAATTTTTGAGAAAAAATACCCTCTTTATTTAAGACATCTTAAAAAAGAAATTATAAAAATGCATTGGACTGCAGATTTAACAATAAAAGAAGCTATTGAAATGATTAAAAGTTATACCCAGATCAAAAAAGAACTTGAAAATTGCGGCTTTTGCTTTAGCAAGCCCTATTTCCTAGAAGCTTTAGATTTAGCAGTAATTTATTTTAAAATTGGAAAATACAAAAAAGCATTGAAACATGCTATTTATGCATATAAGCATAGTAAAAAAGGAAAAAACAAAGACTTAGAAGTTCAAAATAATGCCTTTTTAATAATTTTATGGATAATACTCAAGAGCAAATTTCCAAAAAGAAGTTTAGTATATGAAAGATTATATGATATAATCTCTGACTATGAAAATATTTTAGAAAAACATGGCAGCACAAATATATTGCTAAACTTTTTTTCTCAGTTGATATTAGCTAAAGCCTCCTGTCTAAAAGTAAAGGAAAATGAAGAAAAACTTGACGAAAATTCTATTAAAATGCTTAGATTCTATCAAAATGAAATTGAAAACTATATAAATAAGGCATTTGAATACTACCCATTCCCACAATTTTTTTATATGGATTTAGAATATACTGTTCATTCTAATTACAAAATTCTTGAAATAATTAAAATACAACAAGATTTGAGTAGTAAAAATGTATCCTCTGAATTTAGCTAGACAATTTTTCTAAAAATTCCATTGCTTTTTTTAGGGCTTCTTTTGGATGCGGATAAGTTAAAAGCTTTAGGGCATTTTCAAATTCCTCCCATCTCCAATCAACATGTTCATCTGATAGTTTAACTGATTTTTGAGTAGTTTTTGCTAAAAATAAGGTTACTTTTTTGTGCCTATTGTCTGAAAAATCATACTCGTAGCTATAACTAAAACCATCCAAAATTTTTATACTTGAAATAGAAGTTTCTTCTTCTAATTCTCTCAGGGCAGCTTGGAGCTCATCTTCATTTTGCTCTACATGTCCTCGAGGAAAATCCCAATGCCCTGCCCTATATTTTAAAATTAAAAAATAAAATTTTGAATTTTCTTTTCTAAACAAAATAAAACCTCTAGATTGCTCCATAATAGCTATTTTAGGCAAAAAAAATATAAAATGCTATTTGAAAATTAGTCGTAGAGGCACCTACCAGCTATTGGTCTTACTCCTACTTGAGAAAGATTAGAAATTTCAGCACTATCATAATAGAGAACAATATTATAGCTAAAATAATCATAGTTTGGGCTGCATTGAGTCAAACCAGAGATTGAAATAGTCTTTTCTGCCCCTGGGCCAAATGTCCAGCCAGAGCCAAGAGAGGCAGAAAAATTTCCAGCCTTTAGGGATTTTAAAATTAAGCGCTTAGTATCAGTATTTTTTATTTTTAAATACAGGGTAGAATTTGATTGCACCCACTCTACAATAGCAAATGGCCTTGTGGAACTCCAATAAGTTTTTGATTCAGATTCCATAGCTGTAGCTGATGAATCTGAAAACCCACTTAAAAGCACAATTCCAATTAAGGAAATGATTAGTACAATTGCTATTAAAATTAAGTATTCCGCAGCTGCTTGCCCTCTAATATAAATCACCTAAAAAGTATTAATAAAAAAAATAAAGAGAAAATTAATAAATTCTTCTGTAAAAATTTAGATATGGCTCTTTTTGGTACCTCGGGGATTAGGGACATTTGCCCAAGAAATTTGGACGTTTGGAGTGCTTTTGAATTAGGACAAACAGCTGCCAAATTTTCAAAAAAAATAGTGGTTGGATATGATGGCAGGCCAACCGGACAGATGTTATTGGATGCGCTTATAGCTGGAATTACCCAACAAAAGAGCAATTGCTTGAACATAGGAATTTGTACTACCCCTACTTTGTGTTGGTATACAAAAATAACAAAATCTCTTGGAATTATGATTACTGCCTCCCACAATCCCCTAGAATACAATGGTTTTAAAATTTTTCAAAACGGACTTGAAGCCTCAGCTGAGCTTGAAAAGAAAATAGAAAAATCGCTAAAAAATACAAAAAAAAGACCAAAATATTTTGAGGTTGGAGAAATTAAAATAGAGGATACACAAGCCATCCAGCGACATTTTGAAATATTAAAAAGAAATTTTGATTTTGCAAAAATAAAAAAAGAAAACTTAAAAATATTGATAGATTGTGCAAATTTAGCGGCTAGTATAACAAGCGTCTCAATACTTGAGAAATTTGGGATAACATTAATTAAAAAAAATTGCGAAATAGGAAAAAAACCTGACAGAAAAATAGAGCCAAATGAGGAGAGCTTAAAAGATTTGACTAAAATCAAAGAAAAATTTGATTTTGCTATAGCTCATGATGGAGATGCTGACAGGGCAATAATTTTAGACCAAAATGCAAATATGATAGGATTGGATGTCCAACTAGCCATAGCCTCCGAATATTTTTTAAAAAATTTTAGTGAAAAAAAAATAGTCTCAACTATAGAATCATCTCTAATTTTAAAAGAAGTAGTAAAAAAATACAATGCTCAGCTATATTTAAGTGCTGTTGGAAGTAGGGCAGTTGCACAATTGATGAGAAAAACTTCTGCTCCTTTTGGAGGAGAGCCTTGTGGAGAGTACATATTTAAAAACTCTGTTGGATGCCCCGATGGAATTGCTACTGCATTACTTTTTTGTCAGATATATATAAACGAAGGCAAGCTAAGTAAAATAAAGGAAAAATATAAAGTTTACCCAATAAAAAGAATTAAAATAAAAGTAGAAAAAGAAGAGAAAAAAATTTTTATGCAAAAAATAGAAAAACTCTGGCCATTTAGCACAAAAATAAAAATAGATGGGCTGAGGGCAGAAGAAGAGTGGGGTTGGATTCTGGTTAGGCCTTCTGGGACAGAAGATTATATTAGAATTACAATAGAAGCATATAAAGAAAAAGATTTAGAGGAAAACTTGGAGAGAATATTACAAGTGATAAGAGATGTTATTAGAAGGAGATAAGGAAAAAAAATTAGAAAAAGGAGAAAAAGAGAGCGATAAAATCTCTCTTACTCCAGGACTTTTAAGTTTTATTAAACAAGTTGGATTAAGCCCACAAGAAGCTAAAAGAATACTACGAACAAATTCACAAAGAATAGAAAACCTAGTAGAAGAGCTTGAAAAAAATAAAGGAAAAATTATAAAAAACAATAAAAGAGAATTGGGGTTTGTAAATAAAGAGGTGCCAAAAGAAAAAATTGTGGGGTATGTTAAAATTGTAGTTCTTGTAGAAAGTGTTTTTGGAATTGAAGCAGAATATTTACTTGCGATTGCAACTCAAGAATCTAATCTTAAAAATCCAAAAAATGGGGATGGGTTTTACCAAATAAATCAAATAACTATTAAAGAACTAAAAAATAAAAAAAGGTTTGACCAAATAAAAAATAGAATATGTGAAGACAGAAAAGATAACCCCCACTTAAAAGAAATTTTGGAAAATATATATAGTAAAATTATTATTGGTTTTGAGCCTTCAGCTAACTTTGGAACACAAACTATTTTAGCTATCTTAGTGTTGTACTTAAAACACTTGGAAAAAAATATACCAATAAGCGATAAAAAAAATTTGGCAAAGGAATACAACGGAAGTAAAAGAAAAGACGAATATGCAGAAGAAGTTATGGAAAGATATTTATATTTAAAAAAGATTAGCTTTACAGAAAAAAGAAAAAAAAGTGATGAAAGATGAAAAAAATTTTAATAACTGGCTCAAATGGGCAAATTGGCTCTGAACTCATAGAAGAACTTGTCAAGCTTTATGGAAAAGAAAATGTTATTGGATTAGACATAACAGAACCAAAAGAAGAAAAATATCAATTTGTAAAATTAGATGCTACTGATTTTGAAGGACTAAAAAAAGTGATTGAAAAATATGATGTTGGAGAGATATATCACTTAGTTAGTTTACTCTCTGCAACTGGAGAAAAAAACCCAGACCTTGCCTGGCATATTAATATGAGCTCTCTAAAAAATGTATTAGATATTGCAAGAGAGAGAAAAATAAAAGTTTTTTGGCCTTCTTCTATTGCTGCTTTTGGACCTACCACACCAAAAGAAAATACGCCCCAAAGAACTATATTAGAACCAAATACAATGTATGGAGTTACAAAAGTTGCAGGAGAACTTTTATGCAATTATTATTTTTACAAATACCAAGTGGATGTAAGATCAGTTAGATTTCCTGGAATTATTTCTTGGAAAACACCACCTGGAGGTGGCACAACAGATTATGCGGTTGCTATTTTTTACGAGGCAATACAAAATAAATATTATAAATGCTTTGTTAGAGAGGACACTGTTTTGCCTATGATGTATATGCCAGATGCAATAAGAGCAATTATAGAGATTATGAAAGCTGAGAGAGAAAAAATAAAAATTAGAACAAGTTATAATTTGGCTGCAATTTCATTTAAAGCTAAAGATTTAGAATTAGAGTTAAAAAAATATATTGATTTTGAAATTGAATATTCTCCTGATTATAGGCAACAGATAGCAGATTCCTGGCCAAAAACTATTGATGACAGCCAAGCAAGAAAGGATTGGGGCTGGAAACACAAATATGATTTGGCTGCTATGACAAAAGACATGTATACAAATTTAACTAAAAAATTAAAATCAAAAAAATAGGCAAAAATTATAAGTCCTCTAAAGTTTTTTGTTTTTTTGAAAATAATTTAGAAAGAAAAGATTGCTCTTTTTTAGAGTTTTTAGCATTAAAGCAAGATGCTTTTTTGCAAAGGAAAATAAAAACAAATTTGAATAATGCATAAAAAACTATAGCTGCTGCAACTATAGTTAATAACATATCGATTTGACTAAAAAGATTTGTATTATTTTCTATCTTTTGAGATAAAGCTGGCTTAGAATCATTTTCCAAAAATTCATTTTGGATTGTTTTGTTATTTATTTCAGAATTATTTTCTTCTAAAGACTTAAATATAAACACTGGATTTTCTTCTGAACTATAAATTACAGAAGTATTTGATTGGGTCTTTTTAAATAGTTCAGAATTTTGCTTTATTTTTTCTATTCCCTCTCTAAATTTTTTATTTTTTATAAAATTTTCGTAGTATTCTTTTAATTTAGAGTAAGAATCAGCCAATACTTCTGAAGAGAAATTTAAATCTCCTGCATAAATAATAGAATCTTTTGATTGTATTTTTAGAGAAGAATAGGCAGTAGAATAATGATTTAATTTTTCAAAAAAATTTAAGTAATAATCTAAAATTTCTTGGTCGGTATAATTATTTAGTCTTTGTCTAAACAATTTTTCTGAATCAATTAAACTTGAAAAAGCCTTTTTTATTTCTGAAAATTCTAACATACCATCTATTATTTCTGAAGATTTGTACTTATAAGCCTCATAACAAAATAAAGAAGAAAAACAAATTTCTCTACACTCTGAGACAGAGGTGCAATAAGAGTTATTCAAACCTAACAAAAAGGAGTACTTTAATTCCTTAAATTTCACATCCTCCAAATACTTATCTATAAGTGGTAGAAGTTTAGCAATAAAATCAGCAGTATTTTCCATAGCAGTAGGACTAAAAGCAGATCTTTTATATAAGACATTTTCAATTGTTTGATTATCTACTAATGCATCCACTTTAATTGAATTATTATCTATGTTTAAAACTAATAGTGCAAAGGGCTCAGCATAAGAATAAACCAAAACATATTCTCGCCCATCATAACCAACAAAATGATCCAATCTATCTGAAGAGATGTTATAAGAATTCAAAAATTCAAAAGTAGCTTGCTGCTTATCATAAACTGTTATGCCAAAGAAAAATTTAAAACAACACAGAAAATAAACTAAAAACAAAAAAAAATTTTTATTATGCCAGTTCATCAAAAATAAATACTCAATAAAATTTTTAAATTATTAACAAGCAACTAAATAATATGAGAAGGTACAGCTATGATTATAGCTCCTCGGCTTCCTATTTAGTTGGAATAATTTTTATCGTCTTTTTATTACAAATTGTACTACCAGGATTTACAAAAGAGTTTATGTTAGTTCCTACAAATTTAAAACCTTGGCAATTAATTAGCTCGATATTTTTGCATGGGGGATTTATGCATTTATTTTTGAACCTCTATGCCTTATATTTTTTTGGTCAATATTTGGAATATCAAATAGGTACAAAAAAATTTTTATTTTTGTTTTTTTCTTGCGGACTGGCTGGAAACCTTCTCTATCTATTTACAATTTATCTTAATATTATTCCACCAATTCCTGCACTTGGAGCATCTGGAGCTATATATGGAATATTAGGAGCATTGGCAGTTTTAAATCCAAACCTACAAATTTTATTGTTTGGTTTTATACCACTTAGAATGAAGGAGGCTGCTATCTTATGGTTTGTAATGGAATTTGTTGGTTCATTTGATGTAAGCTCTGGGATTGGTTCTGCTGCCCATTTGGGAGGTTTAGTTTTAGGCTATTTGATTGCAAAAACTAACTTTTTTAAACTACAAATGGAAAATATGTGGTAAAAAGTAAAAAGTAGTAAAATTTATAAATTAAAAAAAAATAATTATAATTATGAACATTAAAATAGAAAGAGTTAAGCTAAACCCTTCAGATGCAAATTGGTTTTTCAAAACAAAAATAGATTTTAAAAAAGATAAGACAATAAGAGCAAGGTTTGATAAAAAGGAAGTTAGACCAGATGATTGGGATGAAACAAAAATTTTAGCTCAAAAATATGTATTGGTGGGAAAAAATTTAGAAAGCTTTAAGATAATTTCAAATTATGTAGAAAAAAATGAAGAAAATCCAGAAGCATTATATTATTTTTTATTATTTATTTTTCCTTTTATTAAAAATCTAAAAAGAGATTATTATCACACGATTGAGGAAATAATTGAAAGAGCCATAGAAATAGACCCTTCAAATTATAACCTTTATTTATTGAAAGCTTATTTTTATAAAAAAATTGGGGAGCGAAAAAAAATAAGAAGGATCTTTGAAGAGATTGAATCAAAGTTTTTATTAGAACCACGCGCTAATATAAAAAAAGCCCTAGAGAAGATAGATGAAGGAAAAAAAGAGGAAGCATTAAAATATGTTTATAATATTGAGAAGCTTTATCAGCTACTTTTTTCTCAGATTTTTTGTCTTCTGAAAGATACAATAACAAGTACAAATACTTATTCTTGGTATGACCCAAAAATAGTTATAGAAATAATGGAAGAAGAAATAAACGACAAACAACATTTTTTTATAAAAGGAATAAAATCTTCTGGATTAAATGCTGAAGATTACACAGATTTAGCAATTCAGTATATCAGAATAGATAATTATAAAAAAGCTCAAGAATATGCCCAAAGGGCTTTGGAAATTAGTGACCCAGCTAGATATGAATATAGGGCTGAAATGATAAATGTGCTAATAAGTATGGCAACTTGTAAAAATTTGCACCAATGCACTACAGAGGATTATCTGAAAAACGTTGAAATTTTAAATAAAATAAAAATTCATCTGATGAGTAACAAAGAGATAGATTATGGAGTAGTACTTGCAAGTTTGATAAATTCATTAAATGCAATTATAATCGGCGGGGAAAAAGATAAAAAATTAATCAAATTTTTTTTAGACTCGGCTATGGAAGATTTTTATGTTTCTCTTAAAATTTATCCTTTTTTTGATAACTTCAATTCGATAACTAAAGCGATTACTGAAGCCCTAACAATAAAGTATGTACTTTTAGAGTGATTTGTTTTTTAAACTTTAGAGCAGAATAACAACTATGACAATTAATATAGTGGTTGGCGGGCAATATGGAGATGAGGGCAAAGGAAAAATTATCTCTTACTTGGCACTAGAAGATAGACCAGAAGTTGTTGCAAGAGGAGGTGGTGGCCCAAATGCAGGGCATACTGTTGAATATAAATCAAAAAAATACAAAATTAGATTAGTGCCATCTGGGTTTGTATATAAAAAAGCTACTTTAGTTATTGGACCAGGTGTTTTAATAGATCCAGAGATTTTCTTAGAGGAGATAGAAAATTTTGATGTAAAAGATAGATGTTTTTTAGATAGAGCAGCTACAATAATAGATCCAAAATACAAAGAAGAAGATGCAAATTCTCAAATTTCAAAAATGATTGGCACTACAAAAAGTGGGATAGGGCCTGCAACTGCTCATAGAGCATTAAGAGATGCAAAATTAGCTGAAGAAGATGAAAGGCTAAAACCATACTTAGCAGATTGCTGGAAGATTGTAAATTCTACTAAAAACTTACTTGTAGAAGGAAGTCAAGGATTTATGCTTTCTAATTTGCATGGAACATATCCATATTGTACTGCTAAGGATGTAAGCGCCTGTGCTATTTGCTCAGAAATTGGCCTAGGACCAAAAAAAGTAGATAATGTAATTATGGTGATAAAATCATATACTACAAGAGTAGGCCAAGGTCCACTTCAAGGTGAAATAAGTCCTCAAAAAGCCAAAGAACTTGGGATGGACGAATATGGCACAGTAACTGGAAGACAGAGAAGAGTTAATCCTAACTTAATTTGGGAAGAATTACAAAAAGCATCTATAGTAAATAGTGCAACTTGTATCGCCCTTACAAAACTGGATATAAAATATCCACAAGCAAAAGGAATAGTGGAATTTGAAAAATTACCTCCAGAGGCAAAAGAGTTTGTTTTTGAAATAGAAAAAAAATTGGAGGTGCCAGTTGGACTTATAGGCACAGGCCCAGATGCTATGGATATAATTGATAGAAGAGAAGAAGTTGGGATAAAAAAATAGGAAAATCAAAGAAATTTACTAATCGCCTACACTGTTGCTTTTCTCTTCAAATTCTTTGGCTAAAAAAAATTCCTTTTCTCTAAAGCCAAACAAGTTGGCTACTAAAATTGATGGAAATTCCTGGAGTTTTACATTATACAAGCTAACTCTTTTATTATATACTTTTCTTTCATGAACTAGCTCGTTTTCTATTTGCTTAAGATTATTTTGAAGCATTATAAAGCTTTTATTAGCTTTAAGTTCTGGATATCTTTCTTGAATAATTAGTAGTTTAGAAAGAGCTGCCTCAAGCATATTTGCATTTTTTATTCTTTCATCTTGTCCTTTACTTTGGCCCCACTGGGATCTGAGTCTAACTACTTCTTCTAAGGTTCTTTTTTCGTGTTTGGCATATCCCTCCACACATTTCACAAGAGCTGGAATCAAATCAAAACTCTACCTACTAAATTTTTTACTCTGATAAATACCAAAATGTCAAAATGCTTTAATATTAATTTTTTATAAATCAATTAAACCTCTTTTCTTTTTAAGGCCAAACAAAAATACTGCTACCCCACCTCCAATAATAACTACAACCAACAGAGCAAAAATCATCCACTCTAAATTCTCTGAAGTTTTTTGAGGAGATGATTGTACTTGCTGCTCTTGAATTGTCTGTCCATAACTTTGTTCAGCGGGGTAGGATGACTGAGACCTTGATGATTGCTGCCCTTGCTCTTTTTTACTTTCAGGTTGCTGAGGTGGTGTTGGTAAATTAGTAGGTAGCTGAAGCTGTTCTTTTGATTGCTGGGGTGGTGTTTCTAGAGGTGGTTGTGTTATTTCTTGGCTAAGAGTAGGAGTATTTGTTGATCTTTGAACTATTCCTCCTCCAGAATAAATTGATGAAGTTGAGGAAGAAGTGGAAGAAGAGCTAGAAGATTGAGATGAAGAAGGTGTATTATCATACAGCCCTAAAACTGAAAAACTATCAATACTTACATTTATTGTCTTGGTGGTTGTGTTATAAGAAATAATTGGTACTGAGATACAATTTGAACCATCATCTTGGCATTTTTTAATTATTAGATTGCCTGCATCTAATAAATTTTCTATTTGCTGTTGCAAAGTTGAATTTAGAGCTGAATAATTAAACTGCACAGTAATATTTGGGCTAAATCTCAATCCAGCAGGACCTAATAAAATAGTTAACTCAGAAAAGTTAGAAGCTCTTGAATTGTTAACTGCTAAATCTCCACTGGATAGAGATACATTATGAATGAAAATTAAACCTGGCGTGTAGTATGAAGAAAAGTTACTAATTGAAGTATTGTTTGCGATGTGGATAGATACAGATGCATTGTTTGATGGGTTATTATAGTGTAGGGCAAATGTCTGGTTGGTTCTATTCTCTTCATTTAATGACGAATAATTTCCAGCTCCTTCTAAAATAGTTATAGAGATATTTTGTTGTTGGCTAAATAGGTCAAACTCATCACTAACCTTTACTTCGCAAGTTATATTATCTAAAGCAGAAAAGTTTTGGCTACTTAAAGTAGCATTGTTATAATCAGAATAAAGAGAGGAGATTAATTCTCCATTCTTATACCACTTATAGCTATAATTTTTAATAGTGTCATTATCTGGGTCAGATACTTCTATAATACAAGTTAAATTTGTAAAACTAAAAGCTTTTGGTGGCATTAGATTTAGTGAAGAAATATTTGGAGCAAAATTTGGTAGAGAGGCTGTAGTGGTAGAAGTATTAACAGAGGCCTCAAGATTATCCCTAAAAGTAACATTGATAGAAAAGTTTTGTGAATTATATATTGTTTCTGGGGGAATCCTACAGAGAAAACTGACATTAAATAAATTATTTGAAGTAGAATTAGAAATCTGGGTACAAAATGCTATGGAAGGATCGGAAATTTCCATACTTACATCCACTATATCTATTGCTCCATCCTCATCACTTACCAAGGCATAAAAAATGGCTTTATGTCCTGGTTGATTTTGAACTAATGTTAGATCATTCACTAAAACAGGTGCACTGTTATTGATACCAAAAAGCACAGAGGTATTTACAAGATTGCCACTCTGACCTCCAAAATCTTTAGCATATACCTCTAATTTGTATATACCTCTACCTAATGAAAGATCGGACAATATGCAATTAATTTCATCCCATCCTGGAGTGGAATTTGTACAATTGGCACTATTGGTAGAATTAAAAAGATAAACAAAAGTATTAAGTGTGGAGCCATTTAGAGCCTTTAGAATAATAGTAAGATTTGAAATAGCGCTGGAAGTGCCGTTTGCAGTTATATTAATTATAGGAGTAGAAGAATAATTGCTTTTGGATGGGGAGGAAATAGTTATAGAAGGTTCTACTAAGTCAGAAATATTATAACCTGAGAATTTATTTATATTAATAGTTAAATTTCCTGTGAAGAACCCATAGTCCTGATTAAATGTCCCCTGAGACCACTGGATAGTACCATCAAATTCTCCTTCATCATAAATAACATTAGGAGTAGAAGAAAAAGGTAAATCATACAAAACTACTCTTGCAGAAGTATTCAAATAAGATGCAGCTGTAGAATTCACAAATATCCTTGAGGGTTCAAATGAAAATGGCCTACCTATATTAACATGTATTAGATTTCCAATTGCATTAGCTACTGCAGCTGCTTTTTGAGGAGTGCTTATATCAACAGAACTAAAATTAAACATAGCTACTTTTTTGAAAGTATTGCCCCAAGGTAGAGATTGATTTAATGGACTACAAGAAGCAGAGCCATTTAATTCAATCACCTTTACTAAATTCACATTTTTAAAATCTAATACTTCTGACAAGTTTGTAGTTTCTTCACCTTCTCTAAAACATAAAGAAAATTCTTCTGGTGGTCCTTGAATTGCACCTAAGTTATGTAAAATAAAAGGTATTGAAATGTTGCTCGAATGGCCTGCAGCATCAGTTGCATTTACTACTGCTAAAGCTACTGTTGGAATGGTAATATTATGAGATTGTATAAAGTCACCTACATTACAGCCATCCTCATTATACCAAAATTCCCCAGAAGCAGCTAAATCAATAGGACCACAAATTTGAGTGCCATTTTCAAGCATAAAGATTACTGTGGCATTTGAAATATATGATACATTGTCATTAGCTCCAATTTTTATATGGACTAGATTATTATTTTGTGCAGGAGAATAAAAAATATCTTGTTCTAATAGATTGGTAGAAGAATAATTAAAAAAATATGGTGGAGAATAATCTACAAAAAGGTCAGCTAAATATTCTTCATATGAGCCTCCACTATCAAAATAGGCTGTAATATAAAGGTTATATCTTCCCTCTTGTTGAGGTACAACCAAAGTACAGTTTGTGGACCAATTAACTTCACCAACAACTAATTCAGATGTGTTGGTAAAGTTAGCGCCAACAGAGCAGTTTGGTAAACTTATATTATTTACTAGATAAGAAGAGTTAGTAGTGATATTTATAGACACTTGCAGTGAAGATTGTGAAGGGTTAGATGCAACCAAAGGAACCATACTAAAACTGCTACCATCTATAATGAAATATTCATGTATCGAAAACAAAATATTTATAAAAAAAATAGATAGCAAAAAGAAAAAGTAATTTTTCATATAAAACAACCCCTTGAGTGTAAAAATTAATAAATAAAGGCTTTTAAAACTTTCCAAAAGCAAAAAAGCCCCCGGCGAGGATTGAACTCGCGACCTCTTGCTTACCATGCAAGCGCTCTACCACTGAGCTACGAGGGCTCAAAACTAAAAAAATAATATGTAAACAAAATTATAAATTAATTTGCTTTTTTAGCCAAATTTTCTTTTAAGTGTATATCTTGATATTTGAAAAAAAGAATCTCTCGGAGTTGTAAAAATACCACTAAAAAAATTGCAGCAATAAGCCTAATGCTTCTATCTGGCAAGGCAATTAATAAAAATAAAAAAAAGGCAATAAAAAATGTGATTGCCCACCTAATAGCAAATAAACTAAGGATTTTCATAAAAATCAATCTTTTTTTGGCTAAGGGTTTATTATCTGTCTGTTGGATAATCAATATATTTTAAAATTTAAAATTGTTTGCCTCAACAAAAATATTTTATAACTTAGGTGTAAAATTCAACATATGGCCAAAGGCAGCAAAAATAAGTCGATTTTATGCGCTGGACATTTGGTATATGATATAAGAGATTATGTTGAGCAAATGCCCCAATTAGATAAAACAACTTTTATGTATATGCCACCACAAGTTGGAGCTGGAGGTAGTGCTGCAAATGTTGCTCTAAACTGTATTAAATTGGGGCATCAAGCCTCATTAATTTCTAATGTTGGTGACGACAGACATGGAAAATTTTTATTAGACGAACTAAAAAAAAGAGGATTAGATACTGATCAAATAAAAATAATAAAGGGCGGAAGAACAGCACTTTCTGTAATTTTAATAGATAAAAGTGGTCAGGTAATGGTTATAGAAGACAAGGGATGTGTAGAAGATAAACGGGATTTTGACGAAAAGAAAATCGCACAAAGCTCGTGGGTTCATCTGACAGGAACTTCTCAACAATGGTTAGAAAAAATTTCAAAAATAGCATATAAAAATGGAATAATAATATCCTTTGATCCTGGAAGAGCTGCCTCAAGATTAGGGATAGAAAAATTATCCAAAATACTTGAAAGGACAGAATATTTGATAGTAAATAGAAAAGAGTTAGAGGCTCTAACTGGTTCGGCTTCTGAAGAAAGTGCTAAAGAGCTTTCAAAAGAATTTAATCTTTTTACAATTGTAAAAAATGGGAGCAAACCAGTATTTGTTTGTACAACAATAAACAAAATATTTTATGTTGAGCCTTTTAGAGTACCTTATGTAGTCGATACATTAGGGGCAGGAGATGCATTTGCTGCTGGGCTAATATGTGGAAAAATAGAAGGTATGTCTTTTTATGAAGCAATAAAATTTGCACATGCTGCTGCTGCAGCAAAAGTAATGCACCCCGGAGCTCAAGGTATGCCGGAGAGAAAAATAGTTCTAAAGCAATTCAAGTTTTAGCCTGAACCTTCTCCTTTTGAAAATGCTCTAAATAAAAACAATAACAATAAAAAGCTTAAAATTCCTACAACATAGGGATAGTAGTATGGATCATAAGGCCTTAGTGTCTTCCACTCATAATACATACCAAAGCCAAATATAACTGAAATCAAAAATCTTGTTATATCTAATAAAGCCTTTGTTTTAGAAGCCATAATATCATATTAATAGAAATCTTTAAAAATATTTATCTCCATGATAATTTTAAATATGAAAATTCTAAAAATTTAGAATATTTAAAATTTTTTGATTAATTAGGTGGAGCTAGATGAGTCTAACAAGAATAGAGCAAGAAGTGCTAAATGCATTAAAAGAGATGAGCCATTGTATTTATTTTGATGAGCCTGCAGCTAAGATATTGACAATTATTTTTCTTTCATCCAAACCTGTTAGTATGAGCCACATAGTCAAAAAATCCTCTATAAGCAAGACAAATGTATTTTTAAAATTAAAAAAAATTGAAGAAGCTGCAATTATTAAAAAAATGAAGCAGCCCGGTACAAAGGAATTTTTATATTATATAGATCGAGATTTAAACAACCTCATAATTGAGCATATGAAAAAAAAGTATGAAGAATTTATGCTTTCTAGTCAATTGAAAATCCAAGATATTTTACTCAAATACAAAAAAATAAAAGATCTAAGCAAAGAGGAAAAAAACCAAATAAAAATCTTAGATAACTATTACAAAAAAAATGTAAAGCTTTTAAAAATTCTTAGAAAATTTTTTGCACAATTGAGTGATAGAATATGAAGAAAGAAATACTTACAATGGAAAATGTCACAAAGAAATACCAAATGGGACTTCAAGAAATTAGTGCAGTTGAGAATATAAATTTAAAAGTAACAGAAGGTGAGAGAATCTCCATAATTGGACCATCAGGCTCTGGAAAAACCACTCTACTCAATTTATTAGGTTTGCTAGATAGACCCACTAGTGGAAAAATCTATATTGACCAAACAGATACTACTACACTAGATGATGATGAACTTTCTTATTTTCGTGGAAAAAAAATAGGGTTTGTATTTCAAAACTTTAATTTGATCCCCTCTCTAACTGCCTTAGAGAATGCATTTTTACCTCTGATGTTTTATAACGTACCATATGAACAAAGGATAAAAAGAGCAACTGAATTATTAGAGAGACTTGGATTAGGAAATAGACTTGAGTATTACCCTTCTCAACTTTCAGGAGGACAGAGACAGAGAGTTGCTATAGCAAGGGCATTAATAAATAATCCAACTATTTTATTAGCTGATGAACCTACTGGAAATTTGGACAGTAAATCTGGAGAAGAAGTTTTAGAGATATTTGATGAATTGCATAAAGAGGGAAGGACTATTATAGTAGTTACTCATGATATTAATGTGGCTAAAAAAAGTCCACGAATAATTAAAATAAAAGATGGAAAAATAGAAGCTGACCAAAAGGTGAGAAAATGAAGAAATTTTTTGTAATATTAGCACTATTGATTGGAATAGTAGTTGCAGACATCTCTGTTTCCAATATAGTTACTAACCCAACTACAATTAGGCCCGGGACTATAGGCCTAATAACAATGACAATTACAAATACGGATAATTCTGGAATAAATTCTGTTACTGCAGAACCTTCTCCACAATTCCCTCTAAAGGCAGGGCAGAAGTACTACTTAGGAGATTTTAAACCATCCAGTACCTCTACTTTTTCTTTTCCATTCTCGGTGGAACAGAATACAGATGGTGGAGTATTTTATATAAGCGTTAGGTTTACATGGGTTAATGGCAGTGGAGCTTTTGTAAAAACAATTCAAATTCCAATAGTTGTTAAAAACGAACCAATATTTTTGGTTGAGTCGAGTATGGAAAAGATAACTACGGAAGGAGAGTTTACATTTCCTATTAAAATAACAAACAAGGGAGGAAAGGCAAAAAATATAAGAGTAGAAGTAAGCAGCCCTGATGTTTATGAAATTGGAAAAAACAAAAATATTATCGAAAAATTAGAAAAAGATGAGCAAAAGGAAATAAAATTTTTACTATCAATGCTGGAAGATAGGGGTTCTGGTACTTACAACATTCCAATTAAAATTACATATATAGATAGTACTGAAAAAGAAAATGAAGTTTTAGAACAAATAAAATTAATTATAATAAAAAAATCTCCAGAATTAAAAATAGAACTTCAACCTGGTCAGGTTTTAGAACCTGGTTCCAAAAAACCTCTAAGATTTTTAGTAAAAAATACTGGTGAAAAAACAGCATACTTTGTAAGAATAGGAATAGAAAACCAAACAGTATTGACTGTTTTGGAAGGAAATTATTTGGAGATTGGAGATCTTGAACCGAATTCTCAAAAAGAAATAGTTTTTAATGTTGGAATAAAGGACGTAACTCCAGGATACTACACACAGCCATTTTACATAAAAACAAAGGACGAGAAAGGAAATGAAAAAATTCCTCAAATATATAACCTTGGCTTAGACATTTATGCAAAACCAAAGTTAAATGTATTTGTTTCTGGAAAACCAAGCCCTATGGAAACCAATCAGGATCATGTCCTAACAGTAATAGTTTCAAATGTGGGAATAACTCCAATAAAATCATTAGTAGTTCAACTTCAATCGGAGGATTTTATATTGCAAGAAATTCAAAACGAGCAATATATTGGTTCATTAGCCGAAGATGATTTTTCTTCTGTACAATTTAAAATAAAGGCACCTGCAGAAGAAGGCAAAAAAACCCTTAATGTAAAACTAAAATTCTTAGATAATTATAATAATGAGCAAGTAATAGAAAAACAAATAAATATAATGGTATATAAAAAGAAAGAGAATGGATTTAATCCACTTATTGGCCTTGCAGTGTTTATTGTCGCAGTTGTTTTAATTTGGTATTTCAAGCTAAGAAAAAGGAAAGATAAACATGCTGCCAAATGATATAATTCAATACGTTATAAAGTCTTTTAAGTATAGAAAATTGAGATCTTATCTGACACTTCTAGCAATTTTAATTGGAGTAGTGGCAGTAGTAGTCATAATTTCCATAAGTGATGGACTTATTGCTCAAATAAACGATCAGCTTCAGGCATTTGGCCCTAAAAATGGAGTTTTAGTAGCTGGAGATATTAGCAGGGGACCTACAATTCAGTCACAAAATTTTAGAGCTCCTCTAGAAGGAAAGATAACCACTAAAGATTATGAGACCATAAAAACCCATCCTGCAATAAAATATATAACAAAAAGAATAAATCTAAACACACAATTAGAATATAAAAAAAGAAATTTAACTGCAAGTGTTTGGGGAATAGAACCAGAGCAATTTTTTACAATGATGAATCTCTCTGTCCAAAAAGGTAGGATTATCTTACCTGGAGAAAAAAGTGTTGCTGTTGTTGGAGAAGCATTTACAGATAATACTATTTTTAAGGATAATCCCATCGAGATAGGTTCATTTATTTATTTAGGAAAAAACAAAAAAAAATTTAAAGTAGTAGGAGTGTTAGATCCAACAAACGTAGTAGCAAGAAATGGAATTTTAATAGCATTCGAAGATGCTAGAGATTTGGGGTTAGAAGAAGAAAAAATAATGAAAGACGAATTAAGTGCGGTTGCCTTTCAGGTTGCAGATGGTTATGAATTAAATGAAGTAGTTAGAGAATTAGAAGAAAAACTAAAAAGTTCAAGAAAGCTTCCACTAAATAAAAAAGATTTTACTATAGTTACTGCCGAATTTATCCTAAACCAGGTAATAACAATAATTGGGGCAGTAACTTTATTTTTGAGTTTTGTATCTGGTTTGGCATTTTTTATAGGTAGCATAGGAATAGCAAATACACTATATATGGGAGTAGTAGAAAAAACAAAAGATATTGGGATCATGAGAGCAATTGGCGCTAGTAAAAAAGATATTGCAAAATTAGTAATTGTAGAGGGAGCAACATTTGGACTGATTGGAGGAATTTTAGGACTATTGGTTGGCTTTACAATAGCTCAAATAATAAATCAGTTTGGATTTAAAACAACTCTTGGTTTGCATGTTGCCTTTGCTGCTATCGCAGTAAGCACCTTGGTTGGTATTATTGCAAGTTACTATCCTGCTAAAATAGCTGCAGAATTAGATCCAATAAAAGCTATATCTACCAATGTAAGATAAGGTGAAAAAATTGAAAATTGAAGATTATTTTTATTACAATATAAAGACACTAAAACATTCTAAGATTTTAACTATTTTAACAATTTTTGGAATAATGATAGGTGTTTGGGCAATAATTTCTTTAATAGGGATTAGTGAAGGTCTAAAAAAAACTGTTGATGAACTAATAGAAGTATTTGGGCCAAACAACATTATAATAACACCAGGAAATACTTTTAGCCAAATAAGCTTTGGACCTACAGTTAGGGCGAGTAGAGGAAAATTATTTGAAAAAGATATTCAAGCTATTTCCTCCATTGTCGGAATAAAAAAAATAGTGCCATTCTTGATTTCCCCTCTAGAAGTAAAATACAAAGATAAAGAAGTTAAAATAACAATTATAGGTTCTTACCCAGAAGAGCTTGACGAGATATATAAAGATTATTATGAAATTGAGGAGGGAAGAAAACTAAAAAATAATGACAAAAAAGTTGCTGTATTGGGAAGTAATATTGCTAAAGAAGTTTTTGATAAAGAAATCCTAGTTGGTCAAAAGATATATATAGGAAGTCAAAAAGAGGAATTTTTTGTTGTAGGTATTTTTAAGAAAAAAGGTGGGCTGGAAGGAGTAGATGTAGATAATTCTATTTTTATAACTTACGATGATGCAAAAAAACTTTTTAAATCAATAAAATTACAAAATGAGGTTGACAGTATTTTAGTAAATGTAGAAGAAGGGTTCGATGTAGAGAGCATCGCACAGTTAATAGAATACAAATTAGCCTCATTACACAAAGTTAGTTTAGATGAAAAAGACTTTCTGGTCTCTACATCTAAAAATATAAAGGAAAGAATAGATACTATTAGTAATTTGCTATCAACTTTTTTAATAGGAATTGCTTCTATTTCTATTCTAGTTGGTGGAATTGGAATTACAAATACGATGTATTCTTCTATTTTGCAAAGAACATATGAGATAGGAGTATTGAGAGCTACAGGTGCTACAAAAAGAGACATATTGATTATTTTTCTACTAAATAGTGCAATCATAGGCCTGGCTGGAGGATTAGCTGCTTTGATAGGTTCTTGGATCTTATTTTTTATACTTGGATTTTTTGGTATTAAAGCGATTCTTTCCCTTCCATTAGCTCTTTTTTCCATTCTATTTGGATTTATAATTGGTTTGGTCGCTGGTTATCCCCCAGCAAGGAAGGCGGCTGAAGTAGATCCTATCGAAAGTCTAAGATATGAATAATTATTTTTTTAAAAGCTTTTTTAATATTTTTTTAGCAAATTCTTTATTTTTTTTGTTAATATCTAAAAATACTATTCCTCTATTTGGCTGTCCATAAAAAACAAAATCTTTTTTAGAACAAAAAATTAAAACCACCAAAGTCGCTAAATCCTCTTCTCCATCTACTTCTATAAAAATCTTTTTCTTTTTTTTCAAAGAGTCTTTTATTGCTCTAAATAGTTCTGGAGAAATAGAACCGGCAACGTTCCTAACTTTGATTAAATTTGTTGAATTAGAATAGATTAGCTCTAAATATTTTTTTGGGGTTGGTTTTCTTTTTATTTTTCTATCAAATATTGCCAAAGAAGGCACATGGCCCAAAGAGATAATGGAATAAGTAGATTCATCCCCAATAGTTATCAATTTTTTGTGTGGTTTTGATAAAAGCTTAAGCAACAAAGATTTGCTTTTATAAACTTTCCCATAGGGTTTAGATAATTTTTTTCTCAAAACTCTATCCATAAAAACCATCATTGGGGTTCTTTTTTCTTTGGAATTGATTTAAATATATCTGATGGCTTTATGTCCTTACCTTTTTTTAGCTCAGAAGAAACATCAGAAGCTGAAGGTTGAGGGGTTGAAGAAAACTTGTTTTTATAGAGGTAAAAAGCTACAACCATCACTATTAGAACAACAATAAACGACAGTAAAGAAGAAAAATCAAATTTTGAAAAATCAAATAGACCTCTAATTGGCCCCTCCTCCTCTTTTGCTATTCCCTCATTTTTAGATGAACCTTCTAAAACAAAAACATCGGAGCTAATCAAAGTATTTCCTGCTGAATCAGTTGCCTCGATACTATACTTTATATTTTTAGTGGTAGAGTCAAGTTTTAAGATAGCTTCGTAGGTATTATAGCCCACAGAATACATTGGTAAAACCCTCTCTACATCTGGTGCAGGGTAGTACCTTACGTTTATTTTTGCTTTTGAGCCTTTAAATGATGAGGGATATTTGCCTGGATCTACAATTACTGCCCTTAATTGAATTAAATTTCCTTCGAGTTTTGTAGAGATATCCTCAATTTTTGGAGGGTGAGTATCCAAAACATAATTTATTGAATTTGTTTTAGAAAGATCAAATGTTTCAGAAAAAAGATACTTTTGATATGAAATCTCTGCCACTATTTTTGATTTTGTTAAGTTTTCAAATCGCACCAATCCTTCTTTATCTGTTCTATAAGAAAAAGGACCTACTGAGACTTTTACATTAGGAATTGGTACTCCATTATCATCAATTACTCTAAAATTGCAAGAATAAAGCTCAACATCTAAGTCCAATACCATATCTTTATTAACTGAAAATTTTTTTTCTTGATCTAAATCAAAAAATATTGGTCTTACAACATGGTCACCTGATGTTAGTATAAATTCAGCAACCCCAGAATTATCAGTATAAAGCTCATAGGTAGAATCTATTAAAAGTTTTATTGAGAGAGGATTACGATCTTTAGTTTTTGTAATGAACTTTACTAAATATGCGTCAATCATTACAGTTCTAGGCATAGAGCCAACATTTGCTCTAAATTTCTCCGAATAATTTTTTCCTTGATAGGAAACAAATACAACATAATCATAATTAGTTAAATTTTGATTGAATTCAGTATTATATAACTTAAAATAAGCTCTTCCCCTTTCATTTGTAAATTGAATAGTAGTTGTGCCATTCCCTTTTGCTCTTGAAATTTCCCAAACTATATAAACTACTGCATTTGGCACTGGTCTGCCCATTTTATCCAATACTCTAACCTCAACCTCTTCGTACCATTCTGCGAAAATAGGAAAAATAAAAATATTAAAAAGGATTATTAAAAATAAAATTTTACAATTCATAAAATTTTAAAGAAGAAAAATTTTAAAAATAGATAATGCTGCTAAATTATCCTGTTAATTTTCTTCTAATAATTTTTAGCATTTTTTGAACTTATTGAATATTGACTAATTTGCTAAAAAAAATATTAAATTAGAATCATAAAATTAGTGTAGAATAAAAAAATTTAATATGTCAGCAACAACTGGCTTTCCCGCCAGATGGCAGTAACGGCCAGTCACAAGCAGGCTTAACTTCCGAGTTCGAAATGGGATCGGGTGTTACCCTGCTCTTATGGTCGCTGACAAATATTATTATATAAAAAAAGATTTTTAAATATTTTATTTTTCATCTTCACTAAAAGTAAATTCTTCCACTATCCTTTTCCAGTGGAAAATTTCATTTTCACTAAAAAATCTTTTTATTTCCTTTTTTGCAGTTTCAATACTATCTGATGCATGAATAACATTAAATTGTGTAGAAATAGAAAAATCTCCTCTAATAGTGCCAGCAGGAGCCTTTTTTCCATCTGTTGGACCACAAAGTTGCCTGACGATTTCAACTGCGGCTGGTCCCTCCACAACCATTGCAATAATTGGGCCTGACGTCATAAATTTCTCTAATGAAGGATAAAATGGTTTTGTTAGTAGATGTGAATAATGCTCTCTGCATAGTTCTTTTGAAAGTTTTAACATTTTTAATCCGATCAATTTTAAGCCCTTTTGCTCTATTCTCTGTATTATGTTACCCAAAATTGCTCTTTGAAATGCATCTGGTTTTAATAAAACTAAAGTTTGTTCAATCATACCTTCCCCTCACTCTATTTTATCAATAAAAGAATATAAAAACTCTTTTTTTGCCTACTTTTGTGTTTCTACTTTTGTTTTTGTTCTTTTGCTGCTTTCTGCATCTCTTTCTCTTTTAGTTTTTGTTCTATTTCTTTTGCTAATTCAGATTCCTTTTTTTCTTTTTCTTTTTGTTTTTTTTCTAAGACGACTGTCTTTTTAGTCCATTTTACTAATCTACCATCTCTTCTTAATTTTATCATATTTTTTAAGGTTTTTGAATTCTTAAAATAAAAAATAGTTCCGTCCTTTTTTACATACATAATTCCCTTACCGCTGGGAATAAGTTCATTAGAAAATGAATCGTAAGGCATTTTCTCTCACCTATCTTGCCTTTATTTCTTTAGCTTCTCTTTCAGTTTCCATTAGTAAAATGATGTCCCCTACCCTAATTGGACCTTTTACGTTTCTTCTAATAACCCTTCCTTTGTCTTTTCCCTCTAATATCTTGCACATCACTTGATAAACTTCTCCATGAATACCTGTTTTTGTTTTCTTAACTTCGGTGATTTCTACTGCAACTGCTTCATCTACCATAAACACAAACACCTTCTAATAAAATAACTACTTTTTCTTTTTGCTCTCTTTTGGAGCCTTTTGTGCTGATTGCTCTTTTTTCTCTTCTTTAGTTTCCTCTTTTGATTTTTGTAAATTAACTCCACAAAGAGGAGCAACTCTATTTATTATTGAATCTAAGAGTTCCTGGGCATTTCCCCCAGATTCAACAGAAGCTGCAGAACAAGGAACTGCCAATCCAAGAGCCCCACCTAAATCTTTTTTTGTAGGTACATATAAAAATGGAACATTGTATTCTTTGCACAATGCTGGCAAGTGCATCACTACTTCTTGTGGCTCTACATCAGAAGCTATGACTACCAATAAAGACCTCTTTGCCTCAATTGATTTTGTGGTCTCATTTGCTCCTTTTTTTACTCTCCCTGATTCAGAAGCTATTGTAAGAGCTTCTAGTGTTTTTGCAACTATTTCTTTTGGGGTTTCATACAAAATATAGCTTGCCATTTATGGCTCACCTCATTTTATTAGGCTCATAGCTAGAAATGAGCAATAATATTTAGATATATATTTGTTTAAAAATCTATCGTGTTGCAGTATTTGAGTTTTTCTTTTAGATAATCTTTTACCTCGCTGGAAAAATTCCTATTTTTATCTACTAAGAGTAAATTATTTGAGTCTAGCAATTCTAAAGTGTCTATAGCTTTTTTAGAAAGTGCAATGTCTAAATCAAAATAAATAAGCCTTTTGATAAAAAATACCAACTTATCTTTTTGGATATCTCCAACAAAATTTTTACCATTTTGTTTGAATTCTTTTGCAATATCCTCTAAAGCAGCATTTGCTAAAGAAATATCTGCCTTCCTGGCTGAAAATTTCAAAATAATCATATAGTTTTCAAATTTTTTAGTTATGCATTCTTCTAATCTGGTTTGCTCTAACAGTGCTTTGTGATAAAAGTAACTCTTAAGAGAAACGGTGTGAGGATTTTTTGGCCAAACTCCTCTTTTAAAAAGTGCTCTAAAAGAATTTCGATTTGGCCTATACTCGTTCATAACACCACCACTTAAATATTTTTGTTTTAACTTATGCCAAGGGGGGGATTTGAACCCCCGACTTCCAGATTTCTCAACGTGCCAAAAATATATCATTGCAAAAGCTCAACACTCATAAATAAAAATTTATGAGTCTGGCACTCTAAACCAGGCTGAGTTACCTTGGCATATAATTATATATTATCCATTTGGTTTTTTATTTTATCTATTTATAAATTTTAATATGGATCTTTATCAAAGAATTTTTGAAATAGGAATACAGCGGGGATTTTTTTGCCCCTCTGCTGAAATATATGGCTCAATTTCTGGATTTTATGATTATGGCCCAGTTGGCCTTAGAATAATTAATAAGATGAAAAACAAATGGAGAGAAAAATTCATAGAAGAACCAGGATTTTTTGAAATTAAAACTTCTTTGATTTTACCAAAGAAAGTTTTAGAGGCATCTGGGCATATAAAAAATTTTGCAGATCCGATAGTTTTTTGTAAAAAAGAAAAAAAGGCTTTTAGGGCAGATAAACTACTCGAAGAGCAAGAGGAGTTTCATCATGCAGTAAGCTTAAAAGAAATAAGGGAAAAATTTAGAGAATTAAAAATAACTTGCCCTGATTGTAAAGGAGAATTAAGCGAACCTACTACTTTTAATTTGATGTTCCAAACTTCCATAGGCTCTATTGATCCACAAGAGGCTTATTTGAGACCAGAAACTGCTCAGGGGATTTTTCTAAATTTTAAAAGAATTTTTCTTCAAAGCGGTGGAAAACTCCCTATTGGTATTGGACAAATGGGTACGTCGTTTAGAAATGAAATTTCACCTCGAAAGGGCTTAGTGAGATTGAGAGAATTTGAACAAATGGAATTAGAATATTTTTTTAGTCCTCAATTCCCCCATATAGAGGGATTTGAAAAAATTGCAAATAAAAAACTTCTTTTTAAGATAAATCAAGAGAAAAAACTAATTTCACTCCAAGAAGCACTAGAACAAAAAATTATACCAAATGAAATATTTGCAACCTTTTTGTTTTGGCAACAAGAATTATTTTTATCTTGGGGAATTGACAAATCTAAATTGTGGTTTAAAGTTATTGATAAAAATGATTTGCCACACTACTCTTTGTGCAATGTAGATGCAGAAGTACAAACCTCTTATGGAGAAATAGAGATCTCTGGAACTTCTTATAGAACAGATTTTGATTTGTCTTCTCATCAAAAATATTCATCTGAAAATCTAGAAGTTTTAGATCAAAAAACAAATAAAAAAATTATCCCGCATGTAATCGAACCTTCGATAGGATTAGATCGCTCTTTTTATACATTGTTAGAACATTGTTATAGGGGAAAAACCAAAGAAAAAGATTGGGAGTGGTTTGCTTTTCCTCCAGCCACTGCGCCATATACTGCCGCTGTTTTTCCATTAATGAAAAAGGATGATTTAGACAATTTAGCAAAAGAAGTTTATGAGATTTTAAAAACAAATAAAGTTGATTGTTATTATTCTGAAACAGGATCTATTGGAAAGAGATATGCAAAAGCAGATGAAATTGGAGTGCCTTATTGTATTACAATAGACTACCAATCAAAAGAAGATAAGGATGTTACTATTAGATTTAGAGATGATGGAAAACAAATTAGGGTCAAAATTGAACAACTACCAAAAACTCTATTTGAATTAAAAGAAAAAAACCTAACTTTTTTAAATTAGAACAAGTTTTTGCAAAATTTGATTTAGTGCGATAAATTTTTATTTTATAAATTAGATATAAAATTTGTAAATGGCCCTCGAGCCACTTTCGCTGCCTATTTGGAGGCAGTGAGGAAGCTCTACCCACCAGGTTTTATTAGCCAACCACATAAAGTGGGGGCATCTTGAGCAGAAACGCTACCCATTTTGGGATGAAACGGCAGGATGCCCTGGCTAGCTGGTGCAAGGCCAGTTTTGGCCGCTAAGTCAAATGTGGCTTAAAACAGAAGGTAGACTATTGAGGGCCATTTTATAAATTATTTTTTGATTACTTTTAAAAACTCTTTTAGTTCTTTGATTTGATTCTCCACATATTCTTCAACTTTGTTTATATCTTCTTGTGAAATAATATCTAATTTACTTAATAATCTGAAGCCCTCTTTGTCTTTTTTCAATAAATCTAAAAGGAAAGCCGTTCTTTCTTTTTCTGCTATGACTGAATATAAGTTTTTTAGTATTTGTTTTAGTTTTTCTTTTTCAGCTATTAGATCTTGTTCTTGACTAACAGCCACAGTTTGGGGGTTTAGTTGTGCGCTTTCAGAAAGTTTTTCTACAGTTTGAGTAGGTTGCTCTTCAATCAGATTAACTAAAGACTGCTTTTCTTTTTCTCCAAGACCCCCATATTTAAGAATTTTTTGAATTATGTTTTTTGGAATAGAATCAAAAAATCTTGTTTTTTTTACGGGTTTGCCTTCCTTTTCCAATATTTTTATAATTTTTTCCTTTGCTTTGGAATTTTTTAGGATAGTAGTATCTTTTTTACACTCTTCTAAAATTTCTTTTTTTATTTGTTTGTCTTTTATTTTTGAAACTAGGAGTAGTTTAGAATTGAGCCCAAAATCTTCTCTGAAAAATAATTTTTTGTAAAATTCATCATCTGCAGAGATACTTTGTATAATATACGATTTTTCTTTTTCTTTTAATTCAACAAAGTTTAGTAGAACTTTTTTTAGAATTTCATTTAAATTTGAGAATTCTGGGGTTTTTTGTGCAGATAATAAGCTTTCTGAATTCACTTGTTTTTTTGAGCTACTTTTTACTCCTAAGTGGTGCATTATATAACTTGGGACTTTTAAATTTTGTTCTTCTATTTTTTTTAAAATCTCATTTTTAATACTTTTTGCTGCAGAAGCAGCTATGTAGGATCTAGTCCAATTTCTTGCATTTGGGTAAAGAAACAAATCCACAAGAATCTTGTCATCTTTTGGTATTTGTTTTATTTTCTTGATCAAATCAATCTGTTTTTTGTTAGATAGAAAAAACTCATTTAGTTTTTCTTTATCAATTTCTTCTTTTTTGCAATTATCCAAGAGTTCAATTATTTTTTTAATATTTTGTTCTACATTAGCTTTAGTTGTATCATCTATAATCTTGTCTGCGAGTTTTGTAATATCAGAATTTTCAGCTTTTGACTCTAAAACCATCAAAATCCATTGAATGGTTTCTTTTGTCTTTTGATCCAATAATTCTATTTTTTTAGCACTAAGAAGAGATCCCATCACTTCGATTATCTTTTTACAATCCTCCAGACTATAGTCTCTGCCGTATCCGATCGCTCTTATTACTGCACCCTTATAATCTGTTTTCAATTCTTTTATTAGTGTGTTGGCACAAAAGTTAGCTATTTTAGAAGGCTCCTCGCCATTTGCAACCAATTCCAAATAAGAGCGATTAGAGGGAAGAATATGAATATTTTTTTCTAAAATTTCTTTTGCATTTTCAGATTTTTCTATAGTGTATACTAAGATCGTTTCAACGCATTTGCTCCATCTTTGTGACTCTAAAAGTTCTTTTGCCTTTTCTTCATTTTTTTGTTCATTAATTTTAATAGCAGTACTCGTTTCTTCTGGTATTATTTCCTTATATTTATCAAAGTTTTCTTTACTTACTTTTAGTTGTTCTTGCTTTTTTATAATATTGCGTTCCATTTAAATCCACCTATTAAAACTTTTGAAATAATATATTAATAAATGGTAAAATTTATAAATTTATGTTTATATTTTTGATTAACTTGTTGAAAACCATCCTAAGCCTAAGTGATTTTTTACTTTAAAAACCTCTAAAATCAAAAATAAAAAAAAGAAATTAAAAAAAGAAAAAAGAAATTTTAGGCGTTTTTCATCTTTGCCTCATACACATAGCCGTCTTTTCCGATGTAGTACATAAAGCCTGGCTTTTTTTGTATTTTTTCAGTGCCAACTTTTTTCTTTTTTCCTTTTTTGTTGTGTTTCATCGGAGAGGCCCAAACATAGCCGTCCTTTCCTACATAGTATATATATCCCTCTTCTCTTTGAATTTTCTCATTTCCAACTTTCTTTCCCATTTCAACAACCTCCTGTTGTCTGTCTTTTAAATGTAGTTATAATTTTTAAAATTTACGCCTAAATTTTTTTATTGACTTAACTAGTTTTGTTATTTAAAAATAGGAAAAATTTTTAAACATTTCTAATGAAGCAATCCGATTTTCCAACTTGCTGCAATAACAAATTCTCTACAAATAAGTCCAAAATAATTCGAAGAATAAGAAGCCACTATATCAAAATTTCTTATCAAAAAGTTGTTATAACCAACCTCAACTCCAAAAGTATAATTTGGAGTGATTCCTCCTTTATTTATATATCTATTAAATTTTGGTTCTAATATATTTTTTTCAATTCCTATAAAACAATTGACAAAAAAATTTTTCTTTTCTGCTTTAGCTCTAAATTCGCATTTTGGATTTGCATTTAAAAAATTGAAGAAAGAACTAAAACTTAACTTATTTTCAAACCCATAGAGTTGGAAGTAGTTTTCAATACTCAACCCAATTTCCATTACAGAATTTTTTTCTAAAAATTTTTCTACTGAAATTCTAAGGCTAGGTTCGACTGTTGTATTTTCCAAAAAGTTTTCAACAAACTTGAAATAAAAATCAAGATAATAGAGAATATCTTCATTTAGAAAGTCTTGAGGCACTACAAAATTTGTTATGTTTAGATCACCGTATTCAATTTTTTTATTTCCTCCAATTAAGTACAAAATTCCAAATTCTTCTCTTAGTATTATTTTGTTATTTTCTATCTTCTTTTCATCGGTTCTTTTAAAATTTAGCCCTAATAAATGGGTATTGTTAATTTCAAAAGTTAAGTTAGAATTCTCTATTTTTCCAAAAGCATAAGGTAAATAGTATGCGCCTATTTTTGTTTTGTCTAATTCTAAGTTTAAACCTATTGAATTAAAGTATGAAAATAAATTTTTTATAGAGCCAGTTTCATCAACTTTAATTGGGGCAATTACACTTTCTTTTTTGTTTTGAATTAAAGGATTTTGTGACTTACCAACTAAGTATAAAAATGGTTTTTTATTTTCTTTATAACTCCTTCTTGTTGGAGGGTTAATTTGCGTCTGTAAACCTTCATTTTGACTTATAGAATTACTATTTTGAACTTCTTTTATTTTTCTTGAATATTTTTTAATCTCTTCGTTTTTATATATTTCTACTTTAGTGGGAGTATTTAATATAAAATAGGCTGGAAATAAAATTCTGAAATTAGGATCCAGTATTTCTTTTTTTTCTATTTCTCTATGTAAAAGAAAGATAACGTTAGAGCCTAGATCTCTAATTTTAAAAATTTTGAAATCTTCTAACTGGTCACTTTTTTTTAAAACGAGTTCTTTGACTGCCTTTGAGGAGAGGAAAATTCCATTTTCTTCATAATGAGCTATTAAGACATCTAAAAACATATTTACTTTGTTTTGTGCGTCAAAAAAATTTATATTTTGTGAAGGTAGAGTTACATTGATTTTAATTCTTATTTCTGGCAATATCAACCCATACCAATGATATATTTTTGCTATTTTTCTTATAGATTTACTTCTTTCTATTTTTTGCCTTAAGTTTTCTTTAAATTTATAAACCTCCTCTTTTGAAGGATGAATTTTTAATTTATCTAAAAGATTTTTTACCTCTTTTGCATATTCTTGGGCTTCAAAATCTTTCGAGTTTTGAAGTTCTCTTAAAAAATTTTCAATTTCTAAAATAATTTTTTCTAAGGGTTTATCTTCCTCTAAGTATAGCACAATTGCCGTTTTTTTTATTTTTATTATTTTAGCCAAACTATCTGCAATCTCTGTAGCTAATTTGCTATTGTGATATTTTCTCCATTTATTGTATAACCCCAATTCAGAAGCAGAGGCTACGGAGATTATGTTGTCTAGATATTTACAGTAATTTATATAGATCATATCCTTTTCATCTTTTTCTAATTGTGTTTTGTAGAGAACCTCTCTTACAGCTCTTTTTGAATGAAACAGAAAATCCTTAGATTCTTTTTTTAATCTATTATAAATCTCTTGCTTTATTTTTCCATACTCCAGCTTTTTATCTTCTAAATCCAATAGAGTTACTCTAGCGACTTTTTCAAATGCGACAAGCACTGCATCTAAACAAAGCTCTTTCACATTTTCTTCCATTTTTTTTATATTTTCCTCAGATAAAGTATATTTTTTTTCGATCTCTCTAAATATTTTAATAGTATCTGCATCAAAACTAATTTTTTCTTCAAATTGTAAAAATGGACTTTCGCCTTCTACAACATAAAAATCTTTTTGATTTTCCACGACAAATTTCTTCTTTTCTTTATAACTTTGGACATCCAGCCAACCCTTTTGAGAAGATATTTTATTTTCTTTAGATTTAATGAATTCATTTTCTTTTGAAATTAGATTTTGATTTGTATTAAAAAAATTAAAAAAAATAGTAAACGCTACTGCTGTTTTTTTAAATTTATTAAATTTCTCTCTAAGCCTTAAGAAATGCATAAAATTTATATTTGAAACTTCTTATATATATAACTTTACATTTTAAGACTATTTTATTAATACTTGTCATCTTGTTATAACATGGAGTTTATACTTATTTGGGATTGAACTTGAAAAAAGAAAGATTTATATTTTTTATCCTTTTTATCTCTATTAACTAAGGAGGGAAAATTATGGCTTTCAAAAAAGGACAAGGTGCAACTGAGTATTTGGTTTTGTTAGCAGTTGTTTTAATAGTGGCAATGGTAGCTATAGCATTATTGGGATTCTTCCCAGGCATGGCATCAGATGCCAAAATTACTCAATCTGATGCTTATTGGAGAGGACAAGCAACACCATTTGCAGTAGCAGAACATGCCAGAAGCTCATCTGATCAAAACCTAATATTAGTATTAGAAAACAATGCAGGAGAACAAAAGCAACTTACAAATATTACAATTTCAGGATCTGGAATTTCTATGACATATAACACCACAACGTCAGAGAGATTCTTCTCTGCCGGGGAAAGAAAAAAGATTACTGTGAACTTAGGATCCAATTGTACTGCTGGAACAACTTATGAATATAATTTAGTATTTACATACACAAATCCAGATGGCTCTATTACAAAGAAACAATTTGGTGAAAAACCACTTGTAGGAAAATGCTCCTAAAGAAGGAGCCTCTTTTCCTTTTATTTTTTTAAATTTTTGAGGTGAGTTTTTGTTAGGCTATAAAAAAGGCCAAGGTGCGAGTGAATATCTAATTTTGTTAGCAGTTGTTTTAATAATCGGAATTATTGCGATTGCTCTTTTAGGTGGATTTACAGAAATGGGAGGAGGAGCAAAAGAAACAGAATCTCGACAATATTGGAAGGGAGTAATAAGGCCATTTACAATCCAAGATTGGGCACAGAGAGGTACTAATGTCTATCTTACTATTAAAAATATGGAGCCCACAAAATTAGTAATTAATAACATAACAATAGGAAATGTAACTTATAGCCCACCTGGGGGAATTTCATTTGGCGGTGGAGCCTCAAAAACAATTACAATTGGAGGATTTACAGCATGTAATGCAAGTTCTTATGATTATTTTGAATACCCAATAACTATAGTGTATTCTTCTTCAGATATTTCTGGAAGAATACAAAAGGGAGAAAAACCAATAGTTGGCCCTTGCCAAGTAGAATAAAGATAGGACTCCACTAATCTATACTACCTAATTTTTATATTTTCTTTTTTTAATTTGTTATATGAAAAAAGCCCAAACTTCTGTAGAGTATATAATTTTAGTAGCAATTATTTTAGTTATTGGTTTGGTGGTTTTGACATTAAGTGGACTTTTTCCATCTTTTTCTTTTTCTACTGAAGCTTATAGTTCCAAAAGTTATTGGGATAGCGCAATGCCAATTTCAATAGTAGACAGTTACCAAAGCAACTCCACACTCTATCTTGTTTTAAAAAATAGAGCTAACACCATCATCAACATAAGTTCAATTAAATTGGTTTATGGCTTAAATGAAATTTATAGCTATTCTCAAAATATTATTTTATTTCCAGCTCAAACTCAAAACATTTCAATTTCAGCAAAAAGTTGCCAAAAATCACAAACAGTTTTTTATGATATTACCTTTGTTTATTCTACTACTTCTACAGAAAATCTAACTTATAGAGGTATAAAACCTCTATATATCCTCTGCCAATAATGGTTCAGTCCTTATTTTCGTTTTGATATATCCCACAATAAATTGAGGTTGCCTCTTTTTCCAATCTAATAAAAATTAATTGAATAACTTTTGCATTTTTATATAAAATTAAACCATTTGGGTTAAATACTACTAAAAGCCCCTCACTTCTTCCACTATAGCCAGGGTCCCATATTGCATTTATAGCGGCTGCCCCTGCTCTAAGAAGAGAAGAGCGAGACTGTGCAATAGCAATTGCATTCTTTGGTACATTTATTATCTCGTTAAATATTATTTTATATGCTCCTGGTAACAATTTTATTTTATCTTCTTCGTCCCACTCTATTTTTTTTGTTTTTGGCAATAATCTTTTTTTGTTCTCTCCGTCAATCTGGCCAATGTCCTCAAAAGTATGAATCTCTCTTATAGTTAGATCAAAACCAGCAGGTTGTTGTTGATGTGAATAAACATAATTTTCTATTAATTTTTCTTGAAGTATTTTTGATCCTTCTATGATCATGTTTCCACCATAGATATTTATTTATACTTCAATATAATATTATAATACGCTTAAAAGACAACATTTTAAATTTTTTTGGTGTTTTAGATGTCAATTCGCTCTCCTATTGTATGTATTTTAGCTCATGTAGACCATGGGAAAACCTCTTTGTTAGATTATATTAGAGGTAGTGCGATTGCAAAAAAAGAACCAGGAGCTATTACCCAAATGATTGGTGCTTATTATCTACCTAGAAATACAATTATAAAACTAAGTGGTGAACTTGGTCAGAAAGTAGAAAACACTCTAAAAGTGCCAGGTATTTTATTTATCGATACTCCTGGCCATGAGGCTTTTACTTCTATGCGACAGAGGGGAGGTTCAATCTCAGATATTGCTATTTTAGTTATTGATATTACCCAAGGGATACAAAAACAGACAATTGAATCTGTGCAAATATTACTTAGATCTAAAGTGCCCTTTTTAGTAGCATTAAATAAAGTAGATCTAATTTATGGATGGAAGCCACAGCCGACTACATCGATTTTAAAATCTATTGAAAAGCAATCTCAAAAAACTATCGAGTATTTAGAAGAAAAAACTTATTCGATTTTAGGAGAATTGACTAATTTTAATATAAAGGTGGAGAGGTTCGACAGAGTTAAAGACTTTACAAAAGAAATAGTAGCGATCCCTTGCTCTGCAAAAACAGGCGAGGGAACTGCGGAACTACTACTCTATCTCTCCGGGCTAACTCAAAAATATCTTGCCTCCTCTCTTTCTCTAAAAACAGATGGGCCTGCAAAAGGCTCAATATTAGAGGTAAAGGAGGAAAAAGGTTTAGGGACCACAATAGATGTAATAATCTACGAAGGCAAACTCAAAAAAAATAGTTTAATTGCTTTTGCCTCTCTCTCTGGCCCACTAAAAACAAAGATTAGGGGTATTTTTAGACCTCCAACTAACCAAGAAAAAATAGAATCTCAAAAATTAGTTTCTGTAGATGAGGTTGTTGCTGCTGCAGGAGTAAAAATTTATGCACAAAATTTAGAAGGTGCATTAGCAGGATCCCCACTATACTCAATAGAAAATGAAAGGGATTTTGAGGAGATTTCTAAAGAGATTTCTAAAACCATTAGCGATATCTTAATAAAAAAGTCTGACTTTTTAGGAGTTATTGTAAAAACAGATACCCTGGGTTCTGCAGAAGCTTTTTTAAATCTTTTAAATTCAAAAAATATAGCTGTTAGAGAAGTTGGAATTGGACCGATCACAAAAAAGGATATAATAGAGGCTGCAGCTGTTTCTAACTTAGACAGATATTTGGGAGTTATTCTAGCATTTAATGTTGACCTTCCAAAAGAGGTAGAAGAAGAGGCTAAAAGGCGTTCAATAAAAATCTTTAATTCAAAAGTTATTTTTGAATCTTTTGAAAACTATCTTTCTTGGCTAGAGGAGGAAAAAGAAAAGCAAAAATTGCAGATTCTCTGCTCTGTCTCTTATCCTGTAAAATTAAAAATTTTACCTCAATGTTTTTTTAGATTGTGCAAACCAGCAATCTTTGGAGTGGAGGTTTTAGCTGGAAAACTAAAACCAAAGTCTGTTTTAGTTAAAGCAGATGGTACCATCATTGGAGAGGTAAAAAGTATTCAAAATCAAGGCCAGAGTGTTTTGGAGGCAAAGGCAGGAGAAAAAGTTGCTATAGCAATAGATGATTGTTATTGTGGAAGGACTATAAAAGAATTAGATATTCTCTTTAGCTACATTAGCCCAGCACAACAAGAGGAAATAAAGAAGCATTGTTTAGATATGCTCACAAAGGAAGAACTTTTAGTTTTAGAAGAAATAGAAAAAATTATAAAAAAATAATTTTATTGGTTTTTTGCGATTTTTCCAAATTTTTTATATGGTTTTTGAGTAGGCTGTGCGGTGTAAGAAAGACAGATTTGACTAATTCGCATTCCGCTGTACAATTTAATAGAATAAGGTGCAAAATTTACTATCTCTAATACTTGCCTGTTAGAACATCCTGGCTGAACTAAAGAAGAAGTAACATGTACTGCTAATCCAATTCGAGCATATCTACTTCTGCCCTCCAACCTGCCCATTATATTTGGAGCTAGAGTTATCTTCTCTTTTGTCACTCCAAGACAAAGTTGGCTTGGTGCAAGGACTACTGAATTAGCAGTTATTTTTTGAAAAATGTCTTTTGACTCTATTTTCTTTAAATCTACTAACTTGTTTTCAAATTCTTTTTTTATAAACCAAAATTCATTGGATAGGGTTAGATCGATAGAGCCTGATCCTATCTGATCCTTTTTAAGTCTTGGCTCTATTTTAATATTGCCATTTTTTATTTCTTTTAGTATGTCTTTGTCTGAAAGTTGCACAAATAACTTATAATAAATACTTTTAAATAACTTATCCAAAGTTATAAAATCTTTTTTTACTATAATTATAATAGTGATTGAATGGTAAAGTTTGATAGAAAAAAATTTCTCAAAAAAGCAGAAGAGGGAGTGCAAAAAGAACTATCTTCTCCTGACCACCTAATTATTCAAACAGTTAATGCCTTGGATGAGCTAAATAAGATATTCAACCTATGCTTTGAGAGGGTGAGTGAATGGTATGCCATTCACTTTCCAGAATTGAAATTAAAAGAACCTAAAAAATATCTACTTGTAGCAAGTTTTTTTAACAGAAAAAATCCAAGTAAAGAAAAATTAGAAGAAATTTTAGGGCAGCAGGCAAGCAGTGTTTTACAACTTTCAAAAAATTCAGTTGGAGTTATTTTAGATGACGAGGACTTTGAACCTATTAAAGAATATGCTCTTTTAGGTTTAGAGATCTATGATAAAAAAGAAAAATTAGAAAACTATCTAAAAAAACTTACAAAGAGAGTTGCACCAAACTTGGCTTATTTGTGTGGAGAAATTTTAGCTGCAAGATTAATAGAAAAAGCAGGTGGATTGAATAAATTGGCAACTTTTCCATCTTCTACTATCCAAGTTTTAGGGGCAGAAAAAGCTTTGTTCAAACATTTAAAGTCAGGATCTCCCCCTCCAAAACATGGTATCATATTTCAACACCCCTCTATTAGTGGAACTTCTAAAAAACTTAGAGGAAAAATAGCTAGGACCTTAGCCTCTAAAATAGCAATAGCTGCAAAGGCAGATGCTTTCTCAAAGCAATTTATTGCTCAAAAACTCAAAGAAAAATTTGACCAAAGGATAAAAAATATTTTAAATAAAGGTGGTGGATGAGGTATGTATAAATTTTTAGCTTTTTCAGACATCCATGCTAGCGAGGAGGCTTTAGACGCACTAAGAAGAATTAGTGCTAGAGAGAATTTTGATGCTGTGCTTTGTGTTGGAGATATTACCAACAGAGGACCAGTAGCATATGCACGTGAACTTATTGGGTTATTTGAAAATTTTTATTTTGTGCATGGAAATATGGATAGTCCAAATGTAATAGACGAAATCCGCAATCATCCAGGATATATTCATGGCAAGAAAGTAAAATTTAATGAATGGAATTTTGTTGGATTAGGTGGCTCTAATCCAACTCCATTTTCAACTCCTTCTGAATACTCAGAACGACAAATAGAAGATATTTTAAACATAACAGAAGCTGACTATAACTCTATTGTGTTGAGCCATCCCCCTCCAAAAGGAATTTTTGATTTGGTTGGTGAGGGGCAACATGTAGGTAGTGCTGCGGTGCTCAATTTTATAAAAAAAGTAAAACCACTAATGCTTATTTGCGGGCATATTCATGAAAATGTAGGTCAAAAAATAGTAGATGAAACATTAGTTGTAAAACTTCCAGCTGCAGAGAATCTAAAGGCTGCAAAAATAACTATTTCAAATAATATAAAGGTAGAATTTTTTTCACTATAATTTTTATTTAAGCTCTTTTATAGCAATTCCAATAGCAATTAGATTTACCATTGAGCCAATTATAGCTTCAATAAGTGCAGCTATCTGAGAGTATGGTTTTGTTGGTATTATATCGCCATACCCAATTGTAAAATAAGTAACCCCACTAAAATAAAAAACATCTCTTTCAAGGTCTTTGTTTTTTTCCCAAACTTTATATAACGCCCATTCTTTTTCTATTATCTTTTCGTCGATATAATAGAATAGGCCAAAACACAATATGATTGAAATAGTTAAAAACAAATAATTTTCTATTAATACAAAAATGCTTTTTTGTTTTTGTCCTATTAATTCTATGAATAATAGGATTGCTAATGACATGATAAAAAAAATAATAAAAACAACTGCAAACAAATTTCCCAAAAGGTCTTTAAGAAAATTTGGGGCCAAAAGTATCCCGATCAAAATCAATCCTATAGATATTTTTGCTACTAAATAAATTAAAGAAGTATTTTTTTGAAGAAGATCTAAAAACATGAAAAAAGTATTTTCTTTTCTTTCTTTCTCATCAATTGCTTTCACATAAAATTTATTTTAAAAATGTTTTTAAATATCACTCTTTTTATTTTTTTATGAACTTATTTTTACTTTTAGGATTTTTTTTAGGGTTTGTATTGTTAATTAAGGGGGCTGACTTTCTTATAAGAGGAGGAGTAAGTTTAGCTAAAAAATTAAGAGTTTCAGATATGTTTATTGGCTTAACCTTGATATCAATAGGCACCTCCCTCCCTGAATTATTTGTTTCGGTTTCTGCTAATAATCATTCTAACTTTGACATATTATTAGGAAACATATTAGGCAGCAATATAGCAAATATTTTATTAGTTTTAGGTTTGGGGGCTTTTTTTAGAAAAATAATTTTAGAACATAACACTGTTTGGAAAGAAATACCATTTTCTTTAATTGCAACATTAGTACTTTTTATAATAGCAAACGACATTATATTCAATAATGATCGGTTGAACAGAATTACTTTTTCAGATGGATTGATATTGATTTTTTTTTATGTGGTTTTTGTTTATTATCTTTTAAGTGAAAAACACTATAAAGAAGTAGATAACCTTCCAACAGACTTAGTAGAATGGAAAGTGGCTATATTTTTAGTGATAGTTGGTATTTTGATGCTAAACTTAGGGGGAGAATTAGTAGTGAACGGTGCTATTTATATAGCTAACATTTTAGGAGTTTCTCAAGCTTTTGTTGGACTCACCATAATTGCTATAGGTACTTCTATCCCAGAACTTGTAACAAGTTTGGTAGCCTTAATAAAGAGAAATCAATCTATAGCTGTAGGAAATGCAGTTGGCTCATGTATTGTAAATATATTTTTAGTTTTAGGATTATCTGCTCTAAAAAGAGAGATTATATACTCTTCACTTAGAAATGCAGATTTGTTCATGGCGTTTGTTTCCTCTTTTGTCCTTCTTATAGCTTCTCTAATAAAAAAAGACAAAATGGTTTTAGACAGATTTGAAGGATTTTTCTTTTTGGTTTTGTATGTTTTATATATAATCTTCCTTATTTATTGAATCAAAAATTTGAAGTGGGGGGACCGAGATTTGAACTCGGATCGCCAGCTCCCAAAGCTGGTATCATACCAGGTTAGACCATCCCCCCTTTTTGCTTGCCTATTTTGAGTTTTAATAGAAATTAAAAATTAAAATCAATAAATATATAAATATTTATTATGCCACTGGATTTAAAAACTGGTAGTCTTGCCCTTGCCCCAATGGCAGGATATACTAACTATGCATTTAGATTTTTAGAGGGCAGATATGGAGCAGATGTAACTTTTAGTGAATTTATATCGGCTGAAGAGCTTATTAGGTTAAAAGAGGAAAACAAAATACTAGATCTTTTAAAAGTACCAGCGAACTCTATTAGTGGAATCCAATTATTTGGTTCAAATTCAGATACATTTAGAGAAGTTTTAAAACTTATAGAAGAATATAATTCTTCTTATTGTTTAGGGATAAAATTTATAGATCTCAATTTAGGTTGTCCCGCACAAAAAATTTTAAAAACAGGTGCAGGTGCCTCTCTTTTATATAATAAAACAAAACTTCAAGAAATAGCAAAAGTTTTTTGTAAGTACTCCTCTATTCCACACAGTGCAAAATTAAGAATTTTGGAAAATGAAGATAAATTTTTTGAAATTTGTGAATTGCTTATAAAAAACAACTTTTCATTTTTATCAGTGCACTGTAGAACTAAAAATCAAAAATTTTCACAACCCCCAAAATGGGAGATTTGCAAAAAAATAAAGGAAAAACTAGACATTTTTGTTTTTGCAAATGGATCTATTTCTTCTGCTCAAGATGTCAATTTTATTTTAAAAAATTTTTCAGATGGAGTTATGATAGGGAGAAAAGCCCTATTAAACCCATTTATTTTTTTAGAGGCAAAGGGTTATCCTAAAGCTGAGAATATCAATAACTTAAAAAATAAGATAAAATTCTTAAAAGAATATATAAACTTGATAGATGAGAGCCAATTTTTGTATGCAAAAAATTTAAGTCTAAAACTTTTTAGGAATTTTAAAAAAGCCACTATTATAAGACAAAAAATAACTCTTGCAGCAAATCTCAAGGACCTTATAGATATTATTGAGGCTGGTCATGAGGCTTTTGAATAGGTGGGGGTCTTTGTTTAGTTTCTTCAATTTGTTCTTTTATGATCTCCAAATCAAAAAACTTAAAGTCACATTTTTTCATTTTCTTAAAAAAAGAAATTTTTTCATCTTCCTCCTTTTTTTGATTTAAAAAATAATCTAAACTTACCCAAATGCTAAACCAACCAAGTGGAAGTATGAGATTTGCACCGATAACTATTAGGCTATCTTGTTGATATTCTATATTTAGGTAAGTAGACAAAAACAATATAACAAGCCCGCTAACTAAATATAAGAGGTGTCTATTGTCTTTGTGTTTTATTTTATTTTCTAATTGTTTTAATTCTGAATCAAAATATTCCCTTATTCTTTTTTTTATGTTTGCTTCTATTTTCAAATTTCTTTTCTCTTTTGGTAGATAAAACGCCACTTCAAATTCTCCTTTTGGGGTCTCTCGTATTCTCTTTTTTAGCTCTACTATAAAGTCATCAGAAACCTGCCTTTTTATATAAGGCCTTGGATCAAAATCAGAAAAAATATCACCATAGTCATCCAACCACAGCCCAAATTGATAAATTTGTCTTTCGGTTGGATTTTGAACTAATTCTTCTTGATTTTTTTGCTCTTTTTCTATTTTCTCCTTTTGCATCATTTTTAATTTCAACCTCTCTTTGCTTATATATCTTTCTATTTGAAAATCTTAACATTATTTTTGTTTTTTCTACTTTTTTATAATTTAGTGTATATTTAAGAGGCACTATTATAGTGTAGTTATTAGAAAAAAATTTTATTCTATTTCTCTCTATTTTCGACGTTTTTGTTATTTTTTTATTTTCTTTTCTTTTTTTGAGTGAAATTATTTTTAAATTTAAAAAATTTTTATTAACATCACTTAGAATGCTAGAGGTATTTTTAATTTTTTTATTACTATCTTTTTTTGATAAGCGTGTGATTTTTTGGCTGCTTTTAAATTCTTTTTTTGTTTTTTTAAGAGGTACTTTTTTTTCTTTTATTTCTATTTCTTTTCTATTTTCTAAGTTATTTATAAAATCCAACTTTTGTTTTTTAAATACTGCAAGATTATTTTGTTTAATATAGTAGGTTTGGCCAATAGAGCTTTTTAGTTCACAGTTTTTTAATTTAAATTCATTCTCTGTGTTTGTTTTATTATTTGCCTCTATTTTATCATTATTAAAACTTAGATTTTTAGCTATAATTTGCTGTGAGTTTATTTTATGATTATAGAAGTGGGATATAGCAGTATAAAATTCGAGGTTGCTTTGAGTAGAGTTTTTAGTTGAGGAGGTAATTTCAAATTTATTATAATCGGCTTTGTTATAATTAATTTTAGGTTGAAATGTTTTATTAATAAAACTTTTTTCCAGAGAAGTGTTTTGTTTTTTTGGCCCTATATAATTTTTATTATTTTTAAATGGAGAGGATAGTGGGTGAGAATATAAAATTTTTGGGAATATTGAAACATTTAGTAAATAGAGATACTTTTTGATGTTTTTTATAGTGTTAAAAAAAATGAGTTCGGGGGTGTCTTTGTCTAAATGAAATCTGTTTTTGTTATATGGTAAAAAAGTCCCTCTGTTGTTTTTTATTCCAAAATTTTGTAAATAAGTTGTTATTTGCTCATTTATAGTAGTTTGAAATTTTTTGTCATTTAAAATATAGCTTAGTTTTACATCTGGAAGCTTGACAATACTAATTAGAGATGAATCGATTTTATAGCTATTTTTTACATCCTCTTTGTAATTAGTATATTTTACAATTAGTTTTAATTCTTTTTTGAAAATAAGATCCACTATTATGTTCTCTAATCCTGGCCTATACTCTAAATTACCATAATTGCAGGTTATAAAATGTGCTTTGTTTCCATTCAACAAATAAACTTCAAAACCACAACCACTCTCCCCATCTCTATAATCCTGAAAATACTCCATTTTATAATTTTTATATTTCAGCTCGTTTTCAAAGGAAGCCTTTCCTTCATACAATTTTATAAATTCATTTTCATATCCTTGCAGCATTGCCCCATAATTTGTCTGCCCAACTTTAAATTTTTGGTGATTTTTGAATCCTTCAATTAGTTTTTGCCCCATCTGCAACTCAAGCCGTTCTATTCCAACTAACTCATTGTTCAAACCTCTCACTTCTACTAAGACTTCAATTTTTTTAAAATCATTAATCCTTTTTTCTATACTACCAAAAGCGTTTTTGATTAACCTAGGTATTCCTCCCATTCGCACACCATGCAAAAATTTTAGGAAAGATAAATTTAAAATTAATTGCCTTTTATATAATTTTGTAAAGGTGTTGGATTGAAGAAATTAGTCTTTTTTTTATTTTTGTTTATTTTTTTAAATTTTGTTTTTAGTGAAGCTGTAGAAGATATAAAAATATCCTCACTTAATATAAATGCCACATGTAAAGAATTTTGGAAAAAAGACTTGCCGCCCAAACTTTTTGTGAGTAATCTTTTAGATGGTAAAAAAATCTACTCCCCATATTTGTTTTATACTTTAGAATCACTAAATCTAATTAATTGGTCAATAGATGAGGCAGATCCTACTACACTGGATGTTAACATTCCTTCTTCGTTTAACAGAGAAAAGCAATTATTAAAAGACTCATATTCTTTAGCAAAAGAAGCTAAAAATTACTATGAGTTAGCATATTTAAAATATAAAGAAATTGCACTTACTCTTAAATTTTTTAAATTACTCATGCCCATAGTTTTTCCACCATTACTATTTTTAGGAATTCAAAATGAAATCGAATTATTGATTGATTTTTTAAACCAACCATATTCCCTAGATCTAGAGGACGATATTTTAATTTACAATATTTTTCTATTAGAAGACTATTCTTTTTATTGGGAAAAATCAATTAGTGCTGCAACTTCTTCATTGAAATATTGCACTTCTGCGCTCAACTCTTTTTTTATTTCTGTAGAAAAAAAAGCAATTTTACTTTATGAAAATGGTATTGAGGACCAAGCTTATTATGGAAAGCCAAAAGAAATTTATAATGAGTGGAAGGAGTTTGTGCAACTATCTAAAAATTATTCTATTAATAAAATAAGAAGTTCAACTGAACCTGCCATGTATGCTTGGATCTACTTTTTAGCTAACTCTGTCCAACAAACTTGTAATTTAGAAAAAATTTTTCCCTATTTTTATCCCATGGACTATTTGTTTAATAATGCATGCATCTTAAAAAATGGAAATCTGTTAGACTTTGTAATCAAAATGGATAAAAAAATGTCCATGGCTTTAGAAAGCCTGCAAGCAGAAGGAGAAGCTGCTTTCAATTCTACGTCTGCTCTAAAAACAAAAGTGGAAGAAAAAATAAAAAAGATCAATTTAGAAGAACCAATGAGATTTAGCGGGGATGAAATATTTTCTATTCAACTCTCTGGTATTAAAATCTCAAATATAAGCGGATCTATAGAGGAGCTTTACGATTCTATGAATTCTTATTTTGCAGAAGGACAATCTTATTTCAACTCTGCTAGCAAATCTAAAAAATTGGTAGAAAAAATCTTACTTTATAAAAAATCATATTCCAGTTATGAATTAGCAATGGAAGCAGCAGAACAACTAGAAGAGCTCTTAGCTCAAAAATCAAATATTTCTTGCTCTTATGCAGAGTCTGAATTAAACTCCCTTTCTGCTAAAATTAAAAAAGTTCAAACACAAAAAGACCATTCTCTTTTGGCAAATTTACTTGAGACTTATAACTCTGCCTCACTATTAATTGACAAAGCAAAAAATTCTAAAAAGCTTTCTGAGAAATTTTTAAACTGTAAAAAAGCTTATTTGATTATTAGCAACAGTTATAGTTCTGATGCCTCCCTTTCTATTTCTGAAGCTCTGTTAAAGAAATTTTTAGAATACATCACAGCTGGAGAAAAGATGGGGGCAGATGTTTCATTATACAAAAAAAATTATGAGCAATTTAAAAAATTACTTAGCTTAAATTATTCCTCTTTGTCTGAAGATATAGAAGCAAATATTCTCTCGATTAAAAGTTATCTTAATAATTTCATGGAAGAAGAAAACTCTCTCCACCAATCCATTTTATATTTAGTAGAAAATTCTAAAGATACTCAAAAAGAATTTTTCAATTCCTATAATAAAAAACTAAGCCAATATAGAGAAAATAACCAGTGGAATTTATACGCTTTTAAAAATAGAAATGCTCTTATTAGTTTTTTAAGATCTTCTTTGAAACAATTGCAACAGAATATTGAGAATTATCTAAAGGATGCGATTTGTAAAAATGCCAACCTACACAAAACAACTCAAGAGGCAATAACTGTTGATCAATTATTAAAAATTTCAGGTAGTTGGGAAAGTTCAAATCCATTTAATATTGCATTCCCAAATGGACTTCAGTTTTCTTGTAAGGTAGATTTGGATATATCAAATAATGCTATAAAGTCAAAATCCTCAAACATTGAAAAAGTGATTATATCAAATAAAACCCTTCAGATAGTTTTGTCTTCATTAGCTCCGCTTGAAAATATCTACATTAATTTTTCAGAAGATAAAAAACCGTTTTCTTCTTCACTACAAAATTGCCTTTTGACAATTAGTCCAAACAATAGGATCTCTTTAGACTCAAATTATACTATAAATGGCCTCTATTCTTCAGAAATTGTCCAATTTTTTGTGCCTTGGGATGTTGTGCTAGATAATACTCAAGCTAAATTATACAATGGATTTTCTTTTTATGATGGTGTTCTGAGCGTCAACAACAATAACTCTCCCGCGATAAAATTTATGTTTCCACTAAATTCTCCAAAAAACCAAATTGGGGTTGCAATAAGATCTAACCTTCCAAGAAATTTAGAGAGTAGTGAAGAAAAAATAGAAGCCCAAAAAGATGGAAAATATCTCAATTCTTATAAATTAAAATTAAATTTCCCACAGTGCAAGAATATTTTTCTACAAAGAACAGAAAAATTTTCCAACATCTCGAATCTAAAGGTAGTATCTTCAGAAGCTAGTGTAAAAAACCTAAAACATTATTCGCTGGGAGAATCTGTTTATTGGGAGGCTTTATTAAATTCTAAATCAGATGGAAGTATAACAGTAGTTGTATCTTTTGAATTTGCAGATTTAGAGAGGTGGTTTAATTCTTCTTACAGCGAACTTTTGGCTAAGGCTAAAAAGTACAATGATGAGTATTGTATAAAATTGTTAGAAAGTGCACTTCAATCGTTTAGATCAAAAGATTATAATACAACAACAAAGAAATTAAATGAGGTTAAAAAACGCTTAGATTTACTTGAATTAAAAAAAGAAAAAGTGGAACTAGCACAGCAAAAAATAAAACTCATGGGGGAAAGAGTAGAGGCTCTTGAATCGCTTATTTCCCAGGACACTAAAAAAATTTCAACCATTAGAAGTTTTGCAAATAATTTAAAAAATGCAATCGAATCTGCAAATAGAACACTGCTTGCAGACCCTGATAATTCTATAGCTACTATAGAAAAAGCTAATGCTAAATTAAATTCAGAAATTTTAAAGCAAATAAACACCATACAACCAAAAGCACAAAAAAAGCTTGATAATTTAATTTCAATCTACCTAGATGTTGGGTTAGATCAAGAAAATTTATCCTCAATTGCAGATGATATGGCAAAAGTAAGAGAGTTAATTATATCTGATGATTTAATAGCCTCCCTAAAACTCCTCTATGCTGTAGAAGATAAAATAGAAGTAGAGGAAAAACTAGCAAATGATCTACTTGTCCAACAATTAGCTGAGATGAATACTAAAAAAATCAATTTAGAGAAAATGGCGCAAGAATTAGTATTAAAATTAGATAAATATTTCTTAGAAGCAAAAACATTGGAGGAGGCAAAAACACTATTTAAACCCCCCCTAGCAACTAAAGACGTTCAAAACTATAAAAAACCTCTTTTAAATTTATTTAAAGGCTGGGGGGAAGAAAAAACCAATTCCACAGAAATTTTAGTAAAAAATTTGAAGAAAAACCAAATAATGTTAAAAACTGCCCAAGAAGTAATAAATTCAACTTCCCAATCCTACTCTAAGGCACAAGATAAGCTGGTCAATAAAGCAAATTCTCTTCTGGCAACTGCAAAGATTCTTCTAAATTCTCCTTCTGCCAAACAAACAGAGTTAGAGGAAAAAATTTCCAAAGCTCAAGAGCTTATAAATTCTGCTGAATACTCCCAAGCAATAGTTTTATTAGAAAAATTAATGAGGTCTTTTGAACCTAATTCTACATCTTCTGACTTAGAAAAAGAAAACCTACCATTATTTGAAATAGTAGTATCTGTTGTATTTGTTTTAGCAATAGCATATATTTTGCTTAAGAGTTATAAACCAAAACCACTCCAACAAAAAAAAGAAATTAAAACCCTAAAAAAATCTCAAGAAGAACAAAACCCTTAAATTTAAAAAAGTACCAAAAAATCGACAAAATCTATTTGAAAAGATAGAATTTGGGTGAAGATATTCCGACAAACTAGATTTTAGCTAGGTGTGGTATTTTGGTTTAGTAGCAGCAGGCTACACCGCTCGCTTTTGGCTTGCGGCTTACACCTCTGCCCTATCAAACGGATCTGCTATCCGCCCATTAGCCTGACTCGTTTTGAGAGCTGCTTCGACCTTAGATGCTTTCAGGTCTTATCAGCTAGCGCGTAGCTGCCCGGCGATGCTATTACACAACCGGTACACCAGAGGCGCCGTACCCGTGTTCCTCTCGTACTCATGGGTACTTACTCTCAGTCAGGCAGCACTTCCAGGAGATACTACCGTACTGTCTCGCGACGTACTGAACCCAGCTCATGTAGGACTTTAATGGATGAACAACCCAACCCTTGGTGGCTCCTACACCACCAGGATGTCCTAAGCCGACAGCGATGTACCAAACCGCGGGGTCGATGTGTACTCTCGCCCGCGACGAGCCTGTTACCCCCGGGGTAGCTTGTCTGACAGCTTGGAGCCCCATCAAAAGGCTACCAAGGTTCGTTAAGCCCGGCTTTCGCCTCTGCTCTCCACGCTGTTAGGAGAACAGTCAGCCCAGCATATGTCTTTAACCCTTAACAGTGCATTTCTGACGCACCTAAGCTGAGCATTGGGCACCCTTGTTTATTTATCGAGGGTGTACCGCCCCAGCCAAACTATCCACCTGATGCTGTCTACCCTCTAGGAGTATAAGCAGTACAAGGCAACTAAAATGGTGTTACATCGTCGCCTATCTAATGCCCGAAAGCATTAGCTTAGCGGCTCCCATTTACTCTATGTTAGCCACCCTATACCACAACATCAGGCTATAGTAAAGCTCCACGGGGTCTTCGTTTCCCCCTGGAAGTCCACTGCATACTCACAGTGTAGTAGGTTCACCAGGTCCTGGCATGGGACAGTGGGAGAGTCGTTACGCCCTTCATGCAAGCCACCAATTAAGCGGCGAGGTATTACGCTACCTCAAGAGGGTCAGAGTTACCCCCGCTCTTTGCCGGCGCTTAGGCCCGTTGTAACAGGCTTTCACGTACCGGTAGTGAGCAGGCGTCACCCGCAATACTAACCGTTTCCGGTTTGCTGCGAGTTGTGTTTTTGATAAACAGTCGCTCTCCCCTTGTCACTGCGACCTGCTGATGCTTAAAACAACAGCAGGCACCGCTTCTCCCTAAGTTACGCGGCGAATTTGCCGAGTTCCCTATGCCAAGTTATCCTGCCACGCCTTGGCTTGTTCAGCCAGCAGCACCTGTATTAGTTCTAGGTACGGTTAGCCAAGATCGCTTTTTACTCTCTTTTCATGGGACCCAGGAATTGGGCAACTTGCGCATTCCTAAGGTTATACCATTTCTCCTGACAATCAGACTCCATGGTATTGCCTTAGTTAGACAGCCGAAGCTGCTTGCCCTATCCCAAGCCGTCGAGAGTAAAACTTGCGTTACCGCATCTACTTGGCTAGGACCGGAATATTAACCGGTTTCCCTTTCGCATAGTGGGAATTACCCCTATGCTTAGGACCGCCTAACTCTAGGCTGACGAACATCTCCTAGAAAACCGTGTGCTATGCGGCGTCCAGGATTTTCACCTGGATATGCTGTTACTAATACCAGGATATTCATAACTGGTCGGTCCATAGGAGCTTACGCCCCTACTTCTATCCAACCAGCTCGCCCCCCTACCAGCCTTGCACCCATAGAGGTGCAAGCTCTAGGGTATCGGTACTGGGCTTAGTCCCGAGCCTCTTTGAAGATTATACTCTAGACTGGTCCGCTATTACGCGTTGTTTAAAGGATGGCTGCTTCTAAGCCTACCTTCCAGCTGTTTTTGAGTATAACCTTCTTTGCGATTGACACTTAGCCCAGATTTAGGGACCTTAACCCTAGGTACGGTCGTTCCCGTAACGGCCTGCTAGCTTACCCAGCAGAACCCGACTCCCTGCTTCTTCGGCGAGTATAGATTCGAGGTTTGACGATCAGGTGAGGCCTTTCGACCCCGTTCCTGATAATCAGTGCCCTACCCTACACTCTACCTCCGCAGAGGCTATACTGAGATATACTTCGAGGGGAACCCGCTATTGCCGAGTTCGATTGGACTATCACCCCTACCCGTGGGTCACCCAAGCAGAATATACTAGCACTGGTTGCGGTCCTCCATCCACCTTCAGGTGGACTTCGACCTGCCCACGCGTAGATCACATCGGCTTCGGGTCTGAAGGGAGTGACTGCTCGCCATTTCTGACGAGGGGGTAAACCCAACTTGCTTTCGCTTCGGCTCTCGCCTTGCCACGCCCTTCAACTCCCTGGCCCTTGCTTCGAGAAGGACGATATGACAGTGGGACTGTTCTATCGCGCTTAGCTTCACAGCTAAGCACTTTTAGAACAGTTATCCTTTCCTGCCATATCAAACTGTAGCCACTTAGTTTCAAGTTCTTTTCACCCCCCGTTTTGGGGAACTTTTCAGCTTTCCCTCGCGGTACTAGTGCGCTATCGGTCTTGGGTTATATTTAGCATTGGAAGTTGATACTCCCAAATTCACGCCACATACTCAAGTGACGCTACTCTTAAATGGCCTCTTGCCATATTCTGTCCGCACACGGGGCTATCACCCTCTATGGCTCAGCTTTCCAGCTGATTGTGCTCCAGAACATGGCTAAGTAGCCCCCTACATCTCCAGTCAGTTACCTGACTTGGATTTAGGGACGTGCTCTTTGGCTTTCACTCACCGTTACTCACCAAATCCCATTTTGGTTTCTCTTCCTGCCGGTACTAAAATGTTTTAATTCCCGGCGTGAGTTGCCCATCACAGGGACAAGGCCAGACCCCAGGATCGCAGGATTCATGCTCCTCCCCTGGGCTTATCCCAGCTTGACAGGTGGCCATTTCTACCCAAGCCAAGCTATCCACTAAGTGGCATAACAGCATACCACACCTATTTGCTCTCTAGTTTGTCACTGCAAATGCAATTGGAACTATCTTCACCCAATGCCATTGCCAAAAATTGGCAATGGTGAGGCAAAGCCTCTTGCTCTTGGCAGCTGCCAAGATGCAAAAAATACACTAATCTATATGTAAGATAAAATGCATCGCAACCAACTTTTTAACAAGCATAGTTGGTGCTGATGTCAGCCTAAAATGGCTGAATTTTAAGTAGAAATAAATATATACCAACAAATATATAAATCTTTTGGTTGAAAATCTAAACTAATCTATAAACTAATTCGATTTGATGGAAAATTGGTAGCTAATTTGCTCATCAGAAGGAGCAACATAAGAATAGGTTATATTTTTTAAAATTCCACTATAATGCATACAGGGATAAAAGAAAGGCGATTCGCAAGAACTCGAACCAAATGAAAGCCAACCTCCAGAATTTGAATAAGTAGAAATACTATTTACCTCTTCTTCCAAAATTTTTTCTCCATCGAAGAAGAATTTTATAATATTTGCTTTTTTTACAAATACCAAGCTGTGAAAGTTGGTGGTATCTACCAAATAAACTTTTTCAATAGAATTCTCACCATCACTAATTGAGATGAATAATTCGTTATCCCCATTAACATATGCCCCAATTTTACTTTGCCCATATGGCTCAAAATAGCAAAATATTGTACCTAAATCGTTTGTATCTACAATATTTGGCTTGAAAAATAAACTTAAAAAAAATTCTTCTGAATTTAGTGAAAAATCAGAATAAAATACTGCCATATCTTTTTCAAATTTTGGATAAGAAAAAAACCACCAATTAAAGGTGTTTTTAACATTTTTTATATTTTTAGGAGTAAAGGTAGTAGTAGTTTTCTGATGAGCAAGAATAGACTGCTGGAGAGATTTAGAAGAATTTTGCTCCACGGTCAAATTAGATTGATTAGTGGTATTTTCTTGGAATTGGTTGGCACTTGAATTCAAAATCTCATTAGTATTATTAGTAAACTCAGTAGTATTATTAGTAAAATTAGAAATATTTGAATCAGAGGCCGAGGTAGAATTTTGGGTCGAATTTTCTAAAATTTGATTATCGGATAGAGAGGTAGAATTTAGATCTTCAGAATCATTTGCTAAATTTTCTTCATTACTTTCAGTAGTAAAATTAGCAACACTTTGATTAGTTTGATTAGAATTATCACTCAAATTAAAGTCTTGAGTAGTGTTTATTTCTTGCATAAAACAAATAGGAATAACTAAAACAAAAATGAACAGCAAAAAAAAATTATTCATACAAAATATTAAAAACAAAAAATTTTAAAACCCGATATATTTAAAAATTTTATCAAAGATAGACCTAAAATCTGGCCTTTTGAATGAAAATAAATTTCCCTGTAATTTACAGCCACCTATTTTTGCTGCAAATTTTTTTAATTGCACTGAAGATTTGGAATTTGGATATGCTAATAAAACTGGCATTTTCTCTGCAATCGCTCGTGGAATATTTTGGTCTTCTGGAATTTGTGCGATTATCTTGTCTTCTAAAATTTGCTCTATTTCTGGGGTTTTTAACTCATAGGATTGGCCTGAAACTCTATTTAGCACATATAAAATTTGCTGGTCTTTTACTTTAAGTTTTTTGATAATCGAAGCAATTTTTAGAGCAGCGGACACAGATGGGATATCTGGAGTCATTACAACAACTACTATGTTGGAAGCTTCTAGAGCTTCTCTTACTTCTCTTGGAAGGCCTGGGGGGCAATCCAAAAAACAACAATTATAGCTCTGAGAGTGAAGAACTCTAAATAATTTTGATAGGGAGGGAAGTTTTAGTTTTTTACTCAAACCATCTTCGGTAATGGATGGGAATAAACATCTCAAACCAGTAGGAGGATGAATTATTAAAGATTCTTCTAATGTCGCCTTGTTTTTTAAAAAAGAGGAGAGGCCAACATAACTGTGGGTTAAACCCAGATGAAAGGCTACTGAAGGATTATAAAAATCTAAATCAGCAATTAAACATTGGTTTTTTGCTAGAGCAGCATATATTGCTAAATTAGTTGCAATAGTTGTTTTTCCAACACCACCCTTACCAGAAACAAAGGAGATCATATGCTTCATAAAATAAATAACAAAAAAGATTATTTAAAACTTTCATTTTTAAATTTTTTGTTAAAAAATATATATTGAAAAATTTATTGATGGAGAATATGAAAAAAATACTTGTGATATTTTTGATTTTGTTTATAAATGGGTGTATAACTCCCTATAAAAATCCAGATTATATATGCGCTTGTATAGTTAAGCATGAAAATCCAGCCACTCAACAAATTGATGAGTCTTATGCAGGCACTATAGGTGGAAAAACTCCGCAGGAGGTTTTACAAAAGTGTAATGAAACTGCAAAAAACTCCTATTCTCAAATTTTAGAAATTAAATGCGATACTTTGAGCTGGAGCGAGTGGAATAAAAAAATTGAAAAAGAAAGGGAGATTAGAAAGGGTTCTTAAAATTTTAAGCCTAAATTTTGAGTATATTTAAAAAATAACTTAATAAATTTAAAGAAGATAAAATATTTATGAATATTTTAAATAGGCTGTTTTTATTGAGTTTTATTTTGTTAAGTGGAATTAGCTTTTCTCAACTAAAGGTTGAACTAATAACTCCACAAAATGGACTTTATACAAACCCTGGCCCAATTAGTTTTATTTTCAATACTACAAATACCACTAGTTTAGAAGAATTGGAAGATAAAATTGATCCAAAAAATTTAACTTGTTATTTAGTATTACAAATTGGAAATAGATATTTAAAGCAAGGCCCACTAAATTTGCCCTTAGGAGAAAAAGGAGAATTTGAATACAAAAGTTTTCCTCCAAATACATATATTTGGTCAGTGCAGTGCAATGGATTTTCTTCCGAATATAGAGTTTTAATAGTCCAAAACCAAAGTTTTGAGGAATTTGTGGAACAACTAAAAACAAATAAAACAAATACTACAGCTAACAAATCAGAGAGAGAGGTAGAAAATAAAGCTCAAACAGAAAATAAAACAAACGACCAAGACTACTCAACCCTAAGACAAAATCAAAATCAGCTGATTTTTTATTTTTTAGTTGGTTTAATTTTTTTAATAGTGTTAATTTACTTTATTGTAAACTCTCGACAAAAGCAAAAAAATCAACAAAAAAATGACAAAGAAAAAAATTAGACATACAAAAATCTTTTTTAGGCAAATTAATATAAAATTTATATTAAAATTAAATATTGATGAGAAAATTATTCGTCTTAATTTTTTTTATTTTAATTATTGAAAATTTTTTTTCTTATTATAGTGTAGGAGATCCAGTAGTTGTTTATGCATCCACTAGTGGTACTTGTGGAATAAATTGCCCAAAGATAAGATTTTGGAATAGCACATCTAACACTTGGGGCCAAGAAATTGAGCTTGGGCCAGATTTGGAATTACAGAGTACTGGGGCAGCTATAAGAGAAGCCAGAGTATATATTTCTCCAAATAATCAAAAAATTTTAGTAGTCACTCAAAATGATAATGGGGAAATAGATCTCTATGCCAGTTGGGACGCTATTAAATGGTTTCAGACCAGAAATCTAACAAAGCTTTGGACAAGTTCGCCTACCGTTCATTATAGAGGCTTTGATTTGGCTTATGAATATAAAACAAATAATGCTATTTTGGCTTTTAGTGTAGTAAATACCTCTACTACTTGCGATGTTGGATATTATATAATACCAGCATCCAGCCTTGAAGTTAATGGTAGTTATGGCTGTATTGATGACACTACCGTATCAACTGATATTACTTCCAGGTTTGTAAGAGCAGAGGCAAAACCAAATTACTCTTCTAGAGAAATAGTAATTGCAACAACAGAAACATCTGAAGATGACGTTAATGCATGGGTTTGGAATGGAAGTGCATGGGGAAATCAAATGGAAGTAGCAAATTCAGCAACTGCTACAGGAGACTATGAAGCGATGGATATTAAATATTCTGCAGATAATGGCAGTATTTTGATGTTTGTGGCAGGAGATGGGACTGCTGGAAATGTAAATTATGCTATTTGGAATGGAAGTAGCTGGAGCACTCCTGGTAGTTTTGATATTGACACCTCGGATTTAAATGATGTAAGATGGTTGAGACTTGCCCCCAAACCACTCACAGCTAACTTTAGCCTAATCTCAATAGATTCTGGGTCTGATTTGGCTTATTGGTATTGGAATGGCTCTGCTTGGGGGAATAATGTTTCAAATGTAGATGCTGCAATAGATATTGCAACCACAAGATGTGGAGATATTGCTTGGGTAAATAACTCTGTTGGCTACTTGATATGGGATACTGATACTACAGGAACTACACTTAGTAGAAGAAATATGAGTTCAACTGGAGCACTATCTGCTGCAAGTACATTTTCAACATATGCTGGGACAGGTGCATGGCTAGATCTCTATCCAAATCCAAATCAGACACATAGGATTAAAATTTTAGGGATTAGAATGAATAACGCCTTTTCTTTAGGAAGTTTTTATTTTAATGGTACTCCTCAAACCTTTATTAATTTAGGAGATAGCTCTCTAACTACCAATACCACTGCCTCAACTACTGGCAAAAGATTTGGGGCTGATTTTTTTAAAGTTATAGATACAGTAGGGCCAACAATAGGAACTACACAGGTAAATACGACTTCTGTCCCTGCTAATCAAAATATTTGTGTTTATGTAAATGCTACAGATCAACTGAGCGTACCTGTTAGAATAATCGAAGTTTATGTGATTTATCCAAATGGAACAGGGAGGTGGGAAACTCTCTCAGATCTTGGATGTAATGCTGGATCTTATGATGATGGTTGGTTTGGGGCTACAATAAACGTAGGTTCAGTTCCAGGAAATCTAACTATTAATACAACCAGAGCATATGATGCCTTTTGGAATTCAAATTCTACATATCCCGACATAAGAGTAGAGGTTACACTTAATTTAATAGTAGACATTTCAATCTCTGCATCTACTCTTAGTTTTGGTTCCCTTGATCCTGGAACAAACGACAATCCTGCCTCAGAAAATCCAATAACTCTAACAAACACTCCAAACAGCAATACTGCTGTGGATGTGTACTTTAGTAATACAAATATGACTACTGGAGTATATTATATGCCTGCTAATGCTCTATCAATAAACACAGTAAATAATGCTGCAACATCTACAAATTTCAATGGTTCAACTTATATCAATGGAACAGGAGCAAACCAAGGTTATATTGAAAATTTAGCAATAAATAATAATGTAAATCTTTATTTCTGGCATGATGTGCCAAGTGGGCAGAATGCAGGAACATATACTGCCACTGTGACAATTCATGCAGTAGCAGATGGAATAACTCCATAAGTTCCAAAACATTTAAAAATATAAAATTCTAAGTTAAGGATATGACCAGCATAAAGTACAAATTAAATTTAAGCACTTTTTTTTTATTTTTTTTATTATTTTTTTATCAGTTTTATCAGGCTTTTGCCCAAAGTCCTAGGCCAATGTATGACTTTGGATCGATGCAACAAGGAAAAACTTTTAGTGCTGAGCCTGGGGAAACCATAAATCTAAGCTTGTTTTTTTTCGTAGATAAGGAATATGGAAATAGAATAACTCATGTTAGTTTAGATGTAAGCGAAAAACCAGAAGGATGGGATATACAACTAATCCCCCCTAAACATAAAGAATTGGTAAATGTAAGTGGAATTTTGGTTGAATCTGAAGAAAATATTTATGTAGAACCAAGAGAGATTCTGCCTCAAAAACCACAAGTAGCTGAAGAAGGAATAAGCTATATTTTATCTCCCTCAGGTAAGGGATATTTGCAAGCAAAAGAAGTTAAGATAGTGGTAAAGGTACCACCAAATGCAAAACTTGGACAGACATATCCACTAAAAATTTCTGCTGAGGCATTTTGGTTTGGATCTGAAGGAAATATAGCTCTAAGACAGAGCAGAACATTTAGATATGAGATAAAAGTAGTTAGAAAAGAATTTAGTGAAGAGATTGTAAAACAAAAACCGCCAGTAGAGCAAGAGGAAAAACAAACCTCACCACAGTTTGATTACTACCTAATAGCAACAGTAGTTATTGTAATAGTTCTGTTAGTGTTTGCTGCATATAAAATATTTTTCTCAAAAAGCAGCAAAGAGAAAAAAACAACAACAATACAAAAAACTAAGAAGAAAAATAAGAAAAAATAAAAGGTAGTAAAAGTGGATAAAAAAAATTTAGGTGAAAAATCTTGCAAAAAACCTTTTTATTTATTTTTTTATTTGTTTTTTTTAGTTTTATTCATTTAACTTTTTGCCCACCAGTAGAACAACAAAATTTTGTTTTGAATGCTTTTTTAGAAGTTTTGGAAAAATCAAATATTATAATTAAAAATTTTTCTCTCAGTCAAACTAAAATTTATATTGATAGCCAAGAGCCAGTTGAATTTTATATTCAAATTCAAAATATTGGAAATAAAATAGAAACTATTTCGTCTAAAATCGACATTTATTATTATTACAACCATAGCTATGTAAAAACCATAGAGATAGAAAACAGTAGTTTGATAGGCGGAGAAGAAGAAATAAAAGTAGTTAATTTTGAGTATGGAGATTTGCAAGAAGCAAAATATAGTGCTACTTTAACTATAACTTATGGGGGAACAACAAAAAACTCTACCATAGATTTTGAAGCTGTTAGAAGGCAACAGCAAAACATACAAAGAGAGGAGGTAAGCGGAGGAAGTGGAGGCGGAGAAATAAAGGTGAGATATAGCCCAACCGTCCCAAAAATAGAGCAAAAAAGTACTATTTTTACACAAGGTATTGGTCTTTTAAAAAATACTTATTTTAGCCAAGTATACCAAAACGAAAGAGGCTACTTTATACTTACAATAGAAAACCAAAACTTAGAAGAAAAAATAATTAAAATAAAATACCCCCAAACTGATGAATTTATTTTTAGTGGTCCAAAAGAAATTGTAGTTGAACCTAAAAGTAATTTGACTATTTTAGTAGGGTTTGAACCAAAGGAAGCAAAAAAAGAAGGTTATTATGTATTTGATATTGGCTTAGAAGTTGAAAATAGTAGTACAATACAAACATATGCTATAAATTTACTTAAGGCAGAACAAAAACCAATTTTAATAAAAAGAAATATTGTCATAGATAGGGCAACAAATCAAACAATAGTTTATTTAGAGCTAAAAAATCAACTAAATACAAAGATTTCTTATTTGGAAATATACGAAAGAGTACCAACTAAATTGTTTGAAAAAATCGAACAGGGGGGTTATAGTGGAAAAAATAGTGTTTTTCCAGCCACTCTGTGGTTTGGAATAAAAGATATCTATCCACAAGAATCTCAAATAATAAGTTATAAAATAAATACACTTCTAAGCGATTTGGAGGATTGCACTAAATTTTCTGTGATGCAAGTTTCCATCTATCAGCCTTCTCAAAAAACTTCTATTTATAGTAGTTTGGAAAAAATAATTTTTAGTCAAACAAAAAATTTGATATTTAGAGAGGCTGGTAGCCAAACTCTAACTTTTGAACTTCTTAACAACGATTTAAAACAAAAATTAATAGAAATAACAATTAAACTTCCTACTGGTTGGACAACAAACAACCCAAAATTAAAAATTTTTCTAGAGCCAAGAAAAAAAACTACTCTGGAAGTGCTGATTTTTAGCCCACAAAAATTAGAGACAGGACAGTATATAGGTAATATAGAGATAAGCAGCGAGGATGAAAAAAAAGAAAAAGAATTTGTGATAAATGTAGAGAGCGGATTGTCTGGTCAACAAGTTATTCAATACATCTACATTCAAAAGCCCCTTGAGCTATACTTAGAGGAAATAAAGGAAAAAATAGTTATTATGAAAGACGCAATATTTTTCCTCACTACCATTAGCTTATTTGTTTTAATTTATATAATATTGCACAAAAAACAAAAAGAAACAGAATTTGCTGCTATTTCGTACAGTGAGCTTGAAAAATTAAAAGAGAGTATAAAAAGAGAGATAAGACTACCATAAAAATAATACCAAAAAATTTAAATATCTTTGTATACAAAATATAATGCACTAATACTTAGAATATTTTTTCTAAGATGGGATTTGGGCTTCTGCTCAAATCGACTTAGAGCACTCTTTGGAGTTCAAATGGGGACAGAAAAGAGTGGTGCAAAACCAAATCTTAGTCGGCCAAAATACCAGCAGTGACACCAGTTGATCCTGCTGGAGAGTACTGCTATCGGAGTACGACTAAGCCATGCAAGTCAGCTGACCCACTTGGGTTGGCGGCGGACGGCTGAGTAACACGTAGTCAATCTGCCCTAAGGATGGGGATAACCTCGGGAAACTGAGGCTAATACCCAATAGCCCATTTATGCTGGAATGCTTAATGGGTAAAATCCCTGGTGAATTGGAGCCAGTGGGCCTTAGGATGAGACTGCGGCTGATTAGGTAGTTGGTGAGGTAATGGCTCACCAAGCCGATAATCAGTAGGGGCAATGGGAGTTGGAGCCCCCAGAAGGGCACTGAGACAAGGGCCCTAGTCCTACGGGATGCAGCAGGCGCGAAAATTCTGCAATGGGCGAAAGCCTGACAGAGGTACTCCGAGTGGTGGAGGCCTTGTGCTTCCATCTTTTGGCTAATCTAAAAAGTTAGCCGAATAAGATCTGGGTAAAGCTCGTGCCAGCCGCCATGCTGTGCATGCACCAGCATAGCACGGTAAGCGGTAATACGAGTAGAGCGAGTGGTACTCACGAATATTGGGTCTAAAGAGTCCGTAGCGGGCCTATTAAGTCTGTTGTGAAATCTGAGGGCTTAACCTCTCAGGCGTGCAGCAGATACTGATAGGCTTGGGAATGGGGGAGGCCAGAAGTACTTGCGGGGTAGCGGTAAAATGCTATAATCCTGCAAGGACTCCCAGTGGCGAAGGCGTCTGGCCAAAACATATCCGACCGTGAGGGACGAAGGCTAGGAGAACGAATCGGATTAGATACCCGAGTAGCCCTAGCAGTAAATTATGCGGACTGTGGTGTTGCAACAACTTAGGGTTGTTGCAGTGCTGTAGCGTAGGTGTTAAGTCCGCCACCTGGGGAGTACGGCCGCAAGGTTGAAACTTAAAGGAATTGGCGGGGGAGCACCACAAGGCGTGGATGCTGCGGTTCAATTGGATACAACGCCGGGAACATTACTAGGAGAGACGGCACTATGATGGCCAGACTGAAGATCTTGCCTGAGGAGCCGAGAGGTGCTGCATGGCCATCGTCAGCTCGTGGTGCGAACTGTCAGGTTAAGTCCTGCAACGAGCGAGACCCTCATCTGCTGTTGCTAACTCTATCGCCAGATAGGGTGCAAACTGCAGAGACTGCCCGCGTTAAGTGGGAGGAAGGAGAGGGCGACGATAGGTCAGTATGGCCCTAATCTCTCTAGGCTACACGTGGCATACAATGCCCATGACAATGGGTTGCCACCCCGAGAGGGGAAGCTAATCCCCCAAACATGGGCTCAGTTCAGATTGAGGGTTGCAACTCACCCTCATGAAGCTGGAATGCCTAGTAATCGCTTGTCATCATCGAGCGGTGAATACGTCCCCGCTCCTTGCACACACCGCCCGTCAAGTCACCCAAACCGGGTTTTGGTGAGGCTGCCTATAGTTGGGGCAGACAAACCAAAATTTGGTGAGGGGGGCTAAGTCGTAACAAGGTATCCGTAGGGGAACCTGCGGATAGATCACCTCCAAGCTTTGGAGATGTTTGTGCAAGGCCTTTTTCTGTCCTTGGAATAAATCCAAAGAGTGCTCTGCTTTATCTATTTTTGATAAAAAGTCGCGCATCTCCCCTGAACCATGCCAAAAAATCGATGAGTTGCAATTTTTTAAGATAACTTTAAATACTTTTCCGTCGTAAATAATATGTAAAAAATTCACGGTTAAAAAAGACCTATAGTAGGATTGTGACTTGGGGGGTATATTCTACACCCTCACGGTACCAACCGTTAAAAAAGACCTATAGTAGGATTGTGACCTCAGAAATGATAGCATAATACTTCAAATATTGAAATAAGTTAAAAAAGACCTATAGTAGGATTGTGACTATGGCCTATACTGGAAGGCTACAAGATCCCGATACCAAGTTAAAAAAGACCTATAGTAGGATTGTGACCCCAATATCCTCCACCCCCTGTTAGTTTCATTTTTTTCAGTTAAAAAAGACCTATAGTAGGATTGTGACGCTAAGAAATTGTGATGCATGGTTATATTTTTTCATAAATTCAGTTAAAAAAGACCTATAGTAGGATTGTTAGCTAGAGGATAGGCTAAGGCTTTTTCAATAAAAAACTCTGAATTAAGAAAAAGTTAATTTATAAAGCAGCTAATTTTCCAGCATCTGTTAGTTTTACACCATCATCTAAAACTAAAAAATCTCTTTTTTTTAGTTCATCGATTATTTTGTATAACATTGGGGTTGAGAGGTTTAATTTTTTTGCTAAATCTTTTACTGAAACTTCCTTTCCTTCTAATTTAGATAGTTCTACTAATGTTTGTTTTTCAGAAGTAGAGAGATAAAAAGAGAGTTTTGGTAAATATAAAATAGAATTATCCTCTTCTTTTACATACAAAATCTTTTTTATCCTCTCAATTCTTGCATAACAACCAAATAAAAGACCAAGTGCTTTTGTTTTTCTTGCTGCACTTACATTTGCATAAATTTCCCAATCCTTTGGCTGAGAATCTATTACTTCTACTACTTTTTTAGCAGTATCAACTACATCATATTGTTTTACAAAATATTCCTCAATTTTTATAACTGAAGAAAGAACACTTTTTAGTGTTTTTAGAGAGTCTTTTAATTTTGCATCTGGTGTTTCATCTATTAATAAAATTAGTTTATCTGGACCAAGCTTAGTTACACTAACCATAACTGGTTCATATTTATATAAGGTGGCAATTAGAACTTTTTTTCTGTCCATATAAAAAACTCACTTTTTTCAATATAAATTATACAAAAAAATATTTAAATGATTTGGATAAATTTTGTTTTTATAAAAATATAAAAAAATTAAATAAAAAGTAGAAAAGTAAAAATTGATATAAAAGCTTACGAAAAAATAGATTTATAAATTTTTTTGATAAAATTATAAATAAATAGAATGAAACAAAAAAAATAAGGATTGAAAAAAATGTTTGTAAGGTATAAATTAATGTTCAAGATAATACGAGGAAAAAAAGAGAATTTTTATAACCTTAAATACTTGTTCTATTCTTTACTATTGCAAAAAATAGCTAGTTTTGACAAAGAACTTGCGAGAAAAATTCACGATAATGAAAATGAGTATAAAAGGGCTTTCTTATTTTCAAATTTTATTTTTACAAAAAAAAGAGTATTTTCGGTTTATTTTGCAACTACTAAAAAAGAAATAGAGCAAATCTTATTTAAAATTCTACAAACTCCACTGTTTTTTAATGAAGATAAAACAATAGTATTTGAGCTTTCTACCATTTATAGACAACAAATAGAAATTGACAAAATAAATATGCTTAACTTTCTCTCACCAATAGTGATAAGAACAAAGGATGGTAAGAGTAAAATAACCGAAAATAAAGAAAGCTATAATAAACTAATAGAACAGGAAGTTATAAGGACTATAAATAGTGTTTCATCTAAAGTAGGTGTTGAATTAGAGGATTATTCAATCAGAGTTGATGGAACATTTAGAAAAAAAATTTTTGTTTTTCAAAATTCAAAAAACCAAAAAGTTCAAATCCATGCTCTTGAGGCAATTGATCCAAAAGCTAATATTTCTTTTGAAGGAGACAGCAACGCAAAAGTCATTGCATATTTGTATGGAGTAGGTGATAGAACAAACCTTGGATTTGGGATGTTAGGAGTTTTGACAAAATAAATAAAGTGAGTTTATGAATACAGAGTATGCTGTAAAAATGGGAAAAATGGTTGCATTATCGATTTTGCAAGAAGAAAGTCAAATAAAAGAGGTAGAGGATATAGAACAGATAGTATATCATGAAATAAAAAATATTCAAAAAGAATGTCAAAGAAATCCTCAAGAAATTATTAATTATCAAAATTATGCACCACATATAGCAAAGATAATAAAAAGGATAATTTTAGTTTATACTCGAATATCTATTGGATCAAGCACTGAAATACCACAAGTTATTAAAACTATGGATAAAATAATTGAAGAATTTAAAAAGTATATTGAAGAAAAAAAGAAGAAAAGGAAAAGTGAAAATAAAAAAAAGAAACTTACACTTCTCTCTTTTCTAACATTTTTATTTAAAAATAAAGAGTTTTATCTTTTAGAAAAAGTCTTAGTTTATTTACTATTTTTGAATTCTAAAAAACAGAAGAAATGTGAAATTTGCGGAAGAGAGGACATAGGAATTTTTGATGACTACTCTGCATTTAAACTTTTTAACTCTAGTGACTACAAATCAGATTTACAAAAAACAAATATTTGTGCCCTCTGTTCTTTTTATACTTACTTGCAAAATTATTACCCTTTCTTAACCTTTAAAAACTTTAATAAAATAAAATACCACTTTTTCATGGAAGAGATGGATCTTAACAAAACTCTATGGGCTTATGAAAAAGATTTTTCTAGATTTGTAAAACACTTTTATATAAATAGCTATATTTTGCAAAATCCTTCCAAAGGATTTATTGTTTTTTATGAGGAGGGACAGCGATCAAGCAACAATAACGTTTTGGCATATGGTAGACTAAATATTATAACCACTTTATTTAAAATGTTAGAAAATGCAAAAGATAAAAATGAAATTAACCTAATTTCTAATTTTAAAGAAATTTTTTTTGAAGGAAAAATTCTTGAAAAAAACTCTTCTGGGTTGTTATATTTTTGTAATTTTATTCAAAATGATTATATGCCAATAGAATTAGAAAAACTTTATTTTAATACGTATATAGAAAATAGAGAGGAGTTTGAGTATAACTTTAAATCCTTTGCTAAATTTTTGTTTTTATATTTAAAGGTGAAAAGTATGGAAGAAAAAGAAAAAGACCTAGTAAACCCCATTAATCTAGGATTTAAATTAGGTATAGATATACAAAAGAGCATAATAGAGATTGGTGGAGATTTTGAAAATGAAAAGAAATGGCTAATTTCCCTCTCTGGACAAATGGAGCATACCCCACTAACATTTGAAAATGGTATTTTATCAATAATGAGAAGATATAGGATAAACGTATATTCTAAAGAATTTTCAGAAATTGCAAAAGATAACCAAAAAAGGGTGGAATTTTTGATAGGGCTTTTAAATGGATTTCTTAGTTTTCGAAAGAAAGATTATCTAGAAGATCAAAATGATCAAGAAGGTTCAAAAAATATAGAAGAAGATAACAATTGATGCTAAAGGGTGAGAGTATGGCAAAAAGTGAAAAAAATCAAAAAAATCCAAGTTTTGTATTATGGGGAAAACAAATAAAAGACGCTAGCGGTAAGAGAGCAGTAGTAAGCGCGATCTTTTATTCTTTCCCCTCCAATCAAAATGCCCATGGCTCTGGGGGAACCAATATAATAACACAAAAAATAATTCCTTGGGGGGTAGAAGCAGAGCCTAGAGTTTATGTTAGCCCCTATGCACTAAAAAGAAGAATTAGAGACTATTGGATAAAGAAGGGTCTAAAAGTATACTTAAGAGAAGACAAAGAATTAATAGAAGAAATAGATAAAAATGGAAGCATTATAGACTATATCGATAATGACTTATTTGGATATATGAAAGCTGAAAGGGGGAAGAGTAGTGATGTAAGACCAGGACCTATAACAACTTGGGGTGCAGTTTCATGCGAACCAATTCATCCTTTTATTGATTTTAATACAAATATTATTTCCACAAAAGAATCTAATACAAATATTATTTCCACAAAAGAATCTGAAAAAGGTGGTTCTATAATCAACAGGAGCATATCTAAAGAGTTTTACTTTACTTCATTTTTTATAAACCCAGATATTATCGGTATAGACTTTTTAACAGGAAAAAACTTAGAAAAAGAAAAAAAACAGGAAAGATTGAAACTATTTTTTGAAGCTCTAGATTATGCTATGCAAAAAGATAGTGGAGGGGCAAGAGATAGACCCGCCTGTGTTTTCAAAGCTATTGAAATAACTAGTGGAGGATATGGAAAGAGCGATAAACAAATATTCAAGTCAATTAAAGTAAAAAATGATAAAGTAGAGATAGAAAAAATTCCAGAAAATGTAGATATTATACACGTTGACGAAAAGTTTGTAGAAATAAAAGATAAATATGAAGTTGTTAATCAAATTGACAAAATAATTGAATATTTGATTGAAAAGAAAACAGAAAAATAAAAAATAAAGAAATCTCTAAAGGTAAGAAGATGGAGGAAACACCTCTAGAGCTAAAAGATTATTGGTTTTTAAAATTTAAAATAAGTGGATGGTTAGCACAATTCAGAGACCCATTTACACTTACGACTAAATTAACTTTAGAAGTTCCACCTAAGTCAACAATTCTAGGCATGATTTTTGCTAAAATAGGACTACTGAAAATAAAAGAAGATGACAAAGATTTACAAAATTTATATAACCAGTATAGAGAGAGATTTTTTGTAGCAATAGCTTATAAAAACAAAAAAGTGGTAAAATACATAGATTATATAAACTACAATTCAAATGAAATGAAAACAAAACCGACTAATGTAGAGTACTTGATAAACCCAGAATTTGAAATTATATGCTTTTTTCCAAAAGAAGATAGATATCTTTCAGAGGAAAGAAAAAAAGAAATAATAAAAAATGAGTTTTTTAAAACCTACTTTGGCTCTAATGAATGTCCTGCATATATCGAAGAAGCAAAAGAAATAGAAGTAACAAAAGAGAAAATCCCACTAGAAAAAAAATTTAGAAGTGAATTTATATTTTTAACTAAAGGGATGGAAGATAAGATAGAGCCAAATGATAAAAAGGAAAAATTCTTTTATACCACCTACCTAAAATCTTTTCCAAGAGATAAAGAACACAAAAGAGAGATTTGTCTAGTTCCATTAGGGGAAAAAGTAGAGTTTAGAGTTATTGGAAAGGAAGTTGAACTCTACTATTATAAAGAAATGGAAGAAAAGAATTATTTTATGGTGTTATAGATGGAAAATATTTTAGCAAGGCCAGAACAAAAATTGATTGAGCACTTAAAAAAAGTTAGAGAGGCTTATAACGAACAAAACTTTTATAAAAATGAACTAGAAGAAATAGCTATAGTATTACATGATATTGCAAAAGTATCTGCTAGGTTTCAGGAGCAACTGAAAAGCAACAGGCATACTAAATTTAGACATCCATTAGTTGCTCTTCCACTAGTTGAATTCGTATTAAGACAAAATTATAAGAAAAAAAATAAAAATGTAGAGAATATTGAAGGAGATATTCTTATTTATTTACTTGCAATTTATAATCATCATGGAGACATATCTTTTGATAAGTTACAAAACGACATAATAAACTTATCAAATATAATACAGACAGATGATAAAAGGAGCTTAGAGGATTTTAACCTAAATGATGAGGAACTAAAAGCTGCAAAATATATTTTAGAAAAATTAGAAATTGATTTTAATTACGAACAATTTAAATTAGAAATTAAAAATGAAAAAGATTATGTAAAAAGAATTTTAGAAATATTGAAAAATATCTATAGTTATTTTTTAAAAACAACTAATAAAGAAAAAATAAAATTTGTAACTTTTTATTCAAAGTTAGTAGAGGCAGATTGGAAAGGTTCAGCTCAGAGTGATGAAAAGATAAAAGAAGAATGGAATGAATTGATTAAAAAATATGAACAAAAGTATGAAGAGAAATTCACTAACAAAGGAGATAAACTAAAATTTGAAGTTTTTAATAGTTTTAAGAAAAATATTACTGATAAAAACAAAAGTAAAGTATTTTTTGTTGCTCCTACAGGTATAGGTAAGAGCGAAATTTCACTATATTGGGCTTTAAAACAAGCAAAAGAAAAGAATTTGAAAAAAATAATTTATGTACTCCCTTTTAAAGTTTTAATTGACGACCTGTTTAAAAGATTTAAGGAATATTTGGGGGAAGAAAATGTAGATAAATGGGATTCAGATTGGATAGAAGACGATATACTAAAAGCTTTAACTCAAGAAATAGATAGGTCAAAAAATTTAAATTTAGATGAAATATTTAACTTTTATAAAATAAATAGAGAGTATTTTTTAAAAAGCCCGGTGATTATAACCACTGCAGATCAAATTCTTTCTTCTTTTTTTAATATTCGAAGATATCCTATTAGATTAGGCCTTTTTAAAGAATCTGCTTTTGTTTTTGATGAAATTCAGGGCTATGGGGAAAATTTGAGATTTTTTATTTATAGGTTTATAGAAAACACATGTTTAGAAAATCCAGTATTGATAATGACAGCTACACCCCCTTCGGAAATAGAAGAAAAAAACAAAATAACTTTATTAAAAGACTTTGAGATTTTTAGAGATAAAAAATGGTGGGAAGAAATCTACAAAAAAAGAATGGTAAAGGTAAAAATAATTAAAACTAAAAATTTTGACATAAAAGAATTGAAAGGACATATAGACGAAATCTTGACAAAAAAAAAGAGAATAGCTATAATTGTAAATACAGTTAATAGCTGTGTTGAGATATTTAAAGAATTGAAAAAAAATTTTGAAAATAAAATAGATATGCTAATTTTGCACGGCTCTTTAAGAAGTTCTGATAGAGATAATGCTATAAAAAGGATTTTAGACCCAAATGCAAATCCATTTTTGTTAGTTTCAACCCAAGTTATAGAAGCAGGTATTGACGTTTCTTTTGATTACATGATAAGGCAAATTGCCCCATATCCTTCGTTAGTTCAATCATTAGGTAGAGTAAATAGAAAAGGGGAATATGAAGACAGTGAATTTTGTATAATTGCTTTTCAAAATGAGGAAGATAAAAAAATTATAGAAATGGCAAAACCTTATGATATAAACGAGATTGATAATGTTAATAAAAAATTAATAGCAGAAGAAGGAAAAATAAAAAATAAAAAAGAACTAGAACAATTAGATATAGAGTTAGAAAATAAAAATTTAGAGTATGTCGATGAATATTCAAAATATATGACAAAGTTAATTATGGACAATATTTGGAGTTTTTCAGAAATAGAATCATTTTTAGGTACTTCTCTAAGAGAAGCACTATACAAAAAAGATGCTTTTATTGGCAGAAAAGAAGAATGGGAGGAGATAGAAAAACAAGGACAACAACTTAGACTAGAATTGAAAGAAAAAAAAGATAAAGAAATTTTAGAGAAATATATAAAATTTTTGAAAAATAAAAAGGATAGAACTATTTCTGTTACAGTAAGAGAGGAAGACTTAATAACTGAAGAGCGTTATAAAGAAAAGTATTTGGGAGAAGTATAAAATCTGTAGAAAGAGTTATTTATGGATCTGATTAGTAAGATAAGTGGAGTAGAATTTTGCTATTTTTTTATTTGTAAGACTCAGTTTTGGTATTTTACTCATGGATTGATAAAATCTGATGAAGATGAAAATGTTAAAATAGGTAGATTAGTCCATGAGAACAGGTATAAAAGAGAAAAAAGAGAAAAGGAACTATTTAGATCAAAATTTGATGTTGTGAGATTAGGGAATGAGTATGTTATTTATGAAGTTAAAAAAGGAGTTATATTGGAACAAAATATAATGCAACTAAAATTTTATATGTACGAAATTTATAAAACAACTGGTTTGATAGCAAAAGGAATAATAACATCCCCTGGAAATAGAAAAATCTTAACTCTCTCTGAAAAAGACATAAAAGAAATTGAAGAAAGTCTGAGAGAAATAGAAAAATTAAAATATCAAAAGGATCCCCCCCAACCAATTAAAAGAGATATTTGTAAAAAGTGCGCTTATAGAACTTTTTGTTTTGGTGATGAAGGTGAGTAATGAAAACTATTATATAAATGAAAACGGAATATTGAAAATGGAAAAAACTACTCTGTTTTTTATAAATAAAGAAAAAAAAGTTGAAATACCTATAGAAAAAATAAGAAACGTTTATTTTATTGGCTCAGGATCTTGTTCTAACAAAGTTTTGAAAGAATTTCAAAAAAGAAAAATACTTCTTCATTACTTTGGGGTGAATGGTGAGTATATAGGAACTTTTTATCCTAAAGAGCACTATATTTCTGGTGAAATGTTAATAAGACAAGTGAAAAATTGTATGGACGAAAAAGAAAGAATTAAATTAGCAAAACTTTTTGTTTTAGGAGCTATGGAGAATATGAAATGGATATGCAATAGATTTCAACTTGGAGATATTACTTTGCCTGATTTAGAACAAATCAATCAAATACCTCAACTAATGCAGCAAGAGGGTTTAATTAGGAAAATTTTTTATTCTTTAATAGACAGAAGCCTTCCAGAAGATTTTAAAATAGATAAAAGAGAGTACAACCCTCCCTCAAATAGAGGAAATGCTCTTTTAAGTTTTTTAAACTCTTTAACATATTCTGCTATTTTATCAGAAATTTACCATACTCATTTGCATCCGGCTATTTCTTTTTTACATGAGCCGTTTGAGAGAAGATTTTCTTTAGTTTTAGATATAAGTGAAATATTCAAACCGATAATTTCTGAAAGGATAATACTAAAATTTGCACATTTGAAAATGCTTGATCCTATAATAGATTTTGAAGACCAAAAAGGGGTTTTTTTGAGTAAAGTAGGAAGAAAAAAAATGTTACAAGCATTTGATGAAGAAATAAATAAAACCATTAAAACGAGAAATACTAATAGAAAGGTAAGTTTGAGGAATCTTATAAGAATAGAACTATATAAATTAGAGAAACATTTTCTTAATATAAAGGAGTATAAACCTCTAAAGTGTTGGTGGTAAATTGTATTGTATAGTAGTCTATGATATTTCTGACTTAAAAAAACAAAGAGATATAAGAAATTTCTTAAGAAGATATTTAGAAAAAATCCAATTGTCTGTTTTTCATGGAGATTTAAACCCTTCGCAATTAAAAGAAATAGAGATATTTTTTGAAAGAATTAAGTTTGAAAAAAATGAGTCGGTAGTTATCTTTTATAGTCAAATTCACTCCAGAATGGCATACAAAAAATTTGGAAGAGAAATAGAAAGATCAAATATAATCAGTTAATTTACAAACCTTTTTAAATATCTGCAAAAAAATATATTTGTATCAAAATTTTTGATAAATTTATATTTTTTTATTCTGAAAATTTTCTGGTTTAAAATCGTACAGAGATGGATGTGAACAAAACCTTACTCTAAATGGTTTAAGAGTGTTTAACAGTTTAAAATCGTACAGAGATGGATGTGAACAAAGATTTGCGTTCTTCTATTCTTTCTGGTTATATCGTTTAAAATCGTACAGAGATGGATGTGAACGAAGAGATCCAAAAAAATAAGGGTTATACAGTAAAAAGTTTAAAATCGTACAGAGATGGATGTGAACTAGAAGTAAGAATTACTTAAAGAAGGAGTAGTTAAGGTTTAAAATCGTACAGAGATGGATGTGAACTTCATGTCAAAAACCCCATTTAAATAATACGAATGCCAGTTTAAAATCGTACAGAGATGGATGTGAACTTGTTTTCCCATCTCTCTTATCATATCTGATTTAATTTGTTTAAAATCGTACAGAGATGGATGTGAACTATAATTTTGCTTCTTCTTCTATTATTTTTCTCATTTGTTTAAAATCGTACAGAGATGGATGTGAACTTTCTGTCATAATAATCCTCTCCTTTCTAATTCTTCGTTTAAAATCGTACAGAGATGGATGTGAACTAGAAGTGAGTTATACAGGAAGAAAAGAAAATGAAAGTGGTTTAAAATCGTACAGAGATGGATGTGAACTTGTTTTCCCATCTCTCTTATCATATCTGATTTAAGTGGTTTAAAATCGTACAGAGATGGATGTGAACAAGTTCTTGGAGCAAGTAGAATGAGATTTTCTAAGGTTTAAAATCGTACAGAGATGGATGTGAACGGAGTAGAAATAGAAGATGAAAGAGTAAAATATGTGGTTTAAAATCGTACAGAGATGGATGTGAACCAAATATAACAATAACTAATTCAAGACTTAAAGTTGAAGTTTAAAATCGTACAGAGATGGATGTGAACTACAGATGTAGTTGTAAGAGTTAATAAAACAAAAATGGTTTAAAATCGTACAGAGATGGATGTGAACTTTAAGAGGAGTTTGAGGGGGTTTCTAGATCTATATGTTTAAAATCGTACAGAGATGGATGTGAACGACTACTACAAAAAACAAGGATATAGCCTATACTGGGTTTAAAATCGTACAGAGATGGATGTGAACAGAAAAAAATAAGTGAGGTGCTAAAACATGAATAAGGTTTAAAATCGTACAGAGATGGATGTGAACCATGAATTTAAATATGAATTGCAAAATGAACATACCCCGTTTAAAATCGTACAGAGATGGATGTGAACTTTGGCTCTTCCCAAACTACGTAATTATTATAGAAGTAAGTTTAAAATCGTACAGAGATGGATGTGAACTAATTAAGGCATTAAATTTTATAAAGCTTTATAAAAGTTTAAAATCGTACAGAGATGGATGTGAACTGCCTTGAAAATAATAATAAGAGAGATAAACAAAACCGTTTAAAATCGTACAGAGATGGATGTGAACATGGTTTTTTAGCTAGAAGAACTGCTGCAAATCCTCGTTTAAAATCGTACAGAGATGGATGTGAACTCTATGATGAGATAGAAAGATGTTTTTTTATTTTTTCAGAGTTTAAAATCGTACAGAGATGGATGTGAACCGCTATATCCAAATCTTTTTGCTATCTCATATCCTCCAGTTTAAAATCGTACAGAGATGGATGTGAACTCAGTCTCTAAATAAATGTAGAATGTATGTATGTATATTGTTTAAAATCGTACAGAGATGGATGTGAACAAAACTTTTTTCTCTGGATCGCAAGCCAGAGCAAGGTTTAAAATCGTACAGAGATGGATGTGAACCAAAGAAGTCATAAAAGAAGAAGAGCGAATAAGAAAAGTTTAAAATCGTACAGAGATGGATGTGAACACCGCGATTTCTGAAAGCTCCACCCAGCTGTTTTCTTCGTTTAAAATCGTACAGAGATGGATGTGAACAAGTTGAAAACTTAATGGCGTTCAATACTTCGATAGTTTAAAATCGTACAGAGATGGATGTGAACTTCTGATGTCTTGTCTTTTTTATCAAAATAAAATCCACGTTTAAAATCGTACAGAGATGGATGTGAACTGAAATATCGGGCGGGAATGCCTGTTTAAATGTTAGGTTTAAAATCGTACAGAGATGGATGTGAACCAAAAATGTAGGATATTTTTTTTAGGTATAGGATTCTCGTTTAAAATCGTACAGAGATGGATGTGAACTATAATGCAAAAATTCTATATAGATCTAGAATTCTAGAGTTTAAAATCGTACAGAGATGGATGTGAACGTATTATTAAACTCTATTTTTGCTTCTTGAACAGAAGTTTAAAATCGTACAGAGATGGATGTGAACTCGAATAGTGTTTTAAGTGAGATGTTGCTATTCAGAGTTTAAAATCGTACAGAGATGGATGTGAACGAAATTTCTTCTAGAATATTTCTATTGATTTTTAATTGTTTAAAATCGTACAGAGATGGATGTGAACTAAAAAAGGAGATTTAGAAAAGTTAAAAACAATGCAAAAATTTTAATCCCATTTGCACTTGTTTTCTACACACTTACAACTCAAACCATATCTTTTTGCATCATAACACTCTTTATATTCACAAGTAGTAAAAAAATCTTCCAAATATTTGGAATGGCAAATTTGACCAGAACATCCTCCAACAATACAATCACTATCTGCTTTACACTCCCCAACTCCATAACCACAAAATTTACTTTTATCTTTTTCAAAATTTTTTTGTACTAATTTACAACTAAAATTAATACACATTGTTTTCAAATTATTAGCTATACCTGTGCAAAAATCAGGACATTGCTCCAATTCATTCACAAATTCTCTTTGTCCAATAAAACACTGTTGATTGAGTTTATTTTTTCCACAACTACAATCCAAATCGTTTAAACAAAAATTTGGGTTAAATTTATCACACTCCCCCATAAAATAAGCCCACTCTTCACATTTTGCCAAATTCTCAAATATACAAACCCCAACTTCTCCCCCATCTAATTTTAAAATTTCATATTTAGCACCATCTTCTATGCACTTAGTTGCAGCTGGATTAGAAACTTGAACTTCTTTATTTTGAAAAATACAACCTGCTAAAAATAGAAAGATTATAAAAAAAATTTTTACCCCCATAAAAATCCCAAATATTATTTTTGATAAAATTTCACTAACGTGCTATATGCTTTATTTAATGAAACAGTGATGAGATTTGCAACTTCAGGATCTATCCCTCTTTTTTTAGCAAGATCAGGATGATAATAAGATATTTCTTGCAAATATTTTTGCCTTATTAAAGAGTAATTTAAATTTTCACCTTCTAAACCCAAGATTTTTATAGCCTCTTGTTTTGTTAATTCTTTTTTACTCACTATTTTATTTAGCTGTTCAAGTGTCATTCCCCTAAAGATTAGTGGTTGTGAAGTTTGTTTTTTTCCCTCATTTATTTTGTTATATTGGTTTTGATAAGTATTATCTGTTGGATTATACTTCTTAGAATAAGATACATAAACATAGCTGACCTCTAATTTGTCTTTAAAAGATAATTCAACAAAGAAATTTTCATCTAATTTTATATAAAGTTTTTCCATTTTTTGAAATTCAATTGGGCTGCCCTTTTTAACTAAATCAAAACTTCCCTTTTGACTCTTAGATATAAAATAATCTTTGAGTGGATAGAACTTATTATCCAAAACAACACCTAGTTGGGAAAATAATATATTTTTTGGAGGATAAACTGGCATTAAACTTCCATTAACTTTTTTAAATAATATAAGTTTGCTTTTCTCAGTATCAAAAATACCGACAAACTCATCAGTTATAGAAAAATATTTTTTTGGCTCAATATAAGATAATCTACCTTCTTTAAAAACAAAACATAAAAAATTTTCCCCCTCTATTTTAAAACCATGTGGTGAACTTTTTATTTTAGACAAGATTCCTTTTACAACACTATCGAATTCGTTTTTTTGGTAGTTATAAAATTTATCATATTTATTTGGAAAAAATGGCTCATGAAAAATTATAGGAATTAATAATGCTAAATAAGGCAAGTGATTTAGAAATTTATTGAAATTCGAAGCTTTTTCTCCAGATTCTTCATACTTATTTTTTGACTGCAAATTGGGCTGCGAAATAGATTTAAAAATCAAAAAAAATTTTTTGTTTTCTTTAATTAATTCTACTTCTATCCCTCTAACAAAAAAATTTTCTATTAGAGGGGTTAGAGCAGTTTTAATTGCTTGTTTATCATCTGACTCATAAATAGGCAACTCTAATTTAGGAGGTAATTCTTTTAAACTTTTAAAAAAATCTCTAAATCTAAAGAAAATTTTTAGAGCTTCAGGATAGAAGTAAAGCTTTTTAATATTCTCTGAATTCTCAAAAAACTCCACTATATAGTTAAGAAAACCGATGTTTGGAGAATAATATTGTTGTTCTGGGGTTTTTTGCAAATTATACATAAAAAGAGATGAAAAAGAGAAGTTATAAATTTAGCGCTTTTTTTAACAAGGCGGCCTTATCTGTTTTTTCCCAACTAAAATCTGGATCTTCTCTTCCAAAATGACCATAGGCTGCAGTTTTTTTATAAATTGGCCTTCTTAAATCTAAATCTATAATGATCTGACCTGGTTTTAATCTGAAGTTCTTTTTAACTAAATCCAAAATCTTCTCGTCCGATATTTTCCCAGTGCCATGAGTATCTACTAACACAGAAATTGGCTCACTATGACCAATAACATACCCAAGCTGTACAGTACATCTTTCAGCCAAACCAGCAGCCACAATGTTTTTCGCAATATATCTTGCCATATAAGAGGCAGAGCGATCTACTTTTGTTGGATCTTTTCCTGAAAAGCAACCACCTCCATGAGGAGCAGCACCACCATAAGTATCAGCAATTATCTTTCTTCCAGTAACACCAGTATCAGAGGCAGGCCCACCTAAAACAAACCTCCCGGTACCATTTACAATTACCTTTGTCTCTTGGGTAAAATATTTTCCTAAAACTGGTTTTATCGCATGTTTTATTAAATCAGAAGTTATTCTCTCGATGGTAACCTCTTTTCCATTTTTGTCTTTTTCTTCATGTTGTTGAGCGATTACTACAACTGGTACAAATTCTGGTTTTCCTACTTCTTTGTATTTTACAGTTATTTGAACTTTTCCATCTGGTCTTAAATAGTCTAAAACTTTGTTTTTTCTCAATTGTGATAACTTAAAGGCCAATTTATTTGCAAGGCTGATTGGCAAAGGCATTAGTTCTGGAGTTTCATTACAAGCAAAACCAAACATTATCCCCTGATCTCCTGCCCCAATATTTTCTAAGTCATCCTCTCTTACTCCCATTGCGATATCTGGAGATTGTTCTTTAATACCTACTAATAACCCAGAGCCGCGATAATCAAAATAAAGATTTGGATCTGTGTAGCCAATTTCTTTTATTGTGTTTCTAACAATGGTTGGAATATCTACATAAGTAGTTGTGGTAATCTCTCCACACACAATAACAAGACCTGTAGTTACTAAAGTTTCAACAGCAACATGTGCCTTTTTGTCATTTTTGATTATCTCATCTAAAATAGAATCCGAGATTAAATCACAGATTTTGTCTGGATGACCTTCTAAAACAGTCTCAGAAGTAAAAAGATGTGGCATCAATTCTCACCTCAACTTTAATATAAATTTTCCAAAAAACTTAATAAATTATAGGGTTCCTTCTCTCCAATCACTAAGATATTCTAGCTGCTCTTTTGTTAATTCATCTAAAGAGATATTGCGAGATTTTAAAATCAATTTTGCAACTTCTCTATCCACTTGTGCTGGCACTCTATAAACTCTAGGTTCAAGATCTCTTTTTTCTACCAAATATTTTGCACTTAAAGCTTGCAAAGCAAAAGACCCATCCATTATTTCACAGGGATGACCCTGCCCAAGTGGTTTTGCTAAATTTACCAGCCTCCCATCAGAAAGCAGATAAAGCCTTTTGTTATTTTTTAATAAATATTCTTTTACTCCTGGAATTGTGCTTGAAACTTTTTTTGCTAAACTCTCTAGAGCACTTTTGTCAATCTCAACATCAAAATGACCAGCATTAGCTAAAATTGCACGATCTTTCATTAATAAAAAGTGTTCTTTTCTTAAAACATTTTTATTTCCAGTTGCACAAATAAAAATATCCCCCACTCTGGCAGCCTGCGAATGGTTTAGAACTTGATAGCCATCATACAAAGCAGTTAGAGCTCGAATTTCTCCAGGTTCATCACTATTTGAAGCATACCCGCTTACTTCTACAACCACCACATTTGCACCCAATCCCCTAAATCTGGAGGCAATTCCACGCCCACACCAACCATAACCTAAAACAACAACAGTTTTTCCTGCAACTAAAACATTCAAACCATTTATAATTGCATCTACAGTGCTCTGGGCAGTTCCAAATTGATTATCCAAAAGATACTTAGAATAAGCATCATTCACTGCTATCATTGGGATTTTTAACTCTCCTGCTCTCTCCATAAGCTTAAGCCTTTTTACCCCAGTTGTTGTCTCTTCACAACCACCAAATAAAATTTTTTTCTCAAATAATTGAGGGTATTTTTTATGTATCAAAAAAGTCAAGTCATTTCCATCATCTATAATAATATTTGGGTTTGCATTTGCAATTTGCTCTAAACACCAATAATATTCTTCTACTGTTTGATTAGACCAGGCAAAAACCTCTATGTTTTTTTCACTAGCTAATGCTGCAGCAACAGCATCGTCAGTAGAATTGGGATTACAAGAAGATGCATAAACTTTTGCTCCTCCCTCAGCAAGAGTTTTCAGCAAAACAGCAGTCTTTTTTTCCAAATGTAGAGAAACCGAAATTCTCAAATTTTTAAATGGCTTTATTTTTTTAAATTGATCTGAGAGTTGAGACAAAAGAGGCATGTTTTTTTCTGCCCACAAAATTCTCTCTTTGCCAACGGCACTTAAAGATAGATCTTTTACTTTCATATATCAATATCCAAAGTTTCTTTTAATAACCTTTTCCTAACCTGGGTTGCTTTTATTAAAACTTCCTCTTCACTAAAAGTCAAAATTTTTTTATTTTTCATTACGAACATTCCGTCGATAATAACATCAGAAATTGCCCCAGAAGAATTAGAATAAATTATCCAACTTGAATTATTTGAAAACGGAGCTATAGCTGCACTATTTAAATCAAATAGAACTAAATCCGCCACTTGTCCTTCTAAAATAGAACCTCCCGCAATATCCAAAGCTCTATAACCACCTATAGTTAGAGCCTCAAGTGCTTGATCAGAATTAATTATAGAAGGCCCATAGAAATTTTTCTGTATCAAAAGAGCAAATTTGGCTGTTTCTAATAAATTTAGAGAATTATTACTAGCAGGTCCATCTGTGCCAAACCCAACTAGGATGTTATTTTTTAAAAACTCTTTTAGTGGTGCAAATGAACCAGAACCTAATTTAAAATTAGCTACTGGGCAGTGAGCGATAGCGGCTTGACTTTTTGCTATTTGTTCAATATCCTTAGGAGTACAATAAACACAATGAGCTAATATTGTTTTGCTTGATAAGCAATTTGTTTTTTTTAGCAAAGTAGTTGGAGTACAGCCATATTTCTTTTTCACAAATGCAACCTCAGATTTTGTTTCTGCTAAATGAGTGTGTAGAATACACCCATATTCTCTTGCCAGCTTTGCACACTCTTCTAGCAATTGTTTTGAACAAGTATTTGGTGCATGAGGATTTATAGATGGCTTTAAAAGATTGTTTTTATATTCTAAAATTAACTTAAGATCTTTCTTTGCTTGATCTAATTCTTTTTGCCCCTTTCCATCAAAATCCCCTAAATCAATCATGGAATAACCTAACACGCAGCGAATTTTTGCTTTTAGTGCTGCCTGTGCTATTGCCCTAATGTGAAAGTAATGGTCATTAAAACAACTGATGCCATTCTTTAGCATTTCTAGAATTGAAAGAAGAGACCCCCAATAAACATCTTCCTCGCTTAATTTCTTTTCTACTGGCCAAATATAGTTATTTAGCCACTCAAACAGATCCTTATCCTCACCCAAACCTCTTAAAATAGACATTGGGCTATGGGTGTGTGTATTCACAAAGCCTGGGAGAATTGCTTTTTTTGTGCAATCGAATTTTTCTGCATTATTGCAGACGATTTTATATTGACTTATTTTTTTTATTTTGCCTTCTGAAATTAGTAAGTTTGCTCTTTTAAATTTATAAGGCTTAGAGGGAGAAAGAACCAAACCATTTTCTAATAAAATATCCATTAAAATTATAATTACACGACCATTTAAATATGTTATGCAAAAATTAGATTTACTTTTGATCGGAACTCCTGTTATTGACTATTATGCTAAAATTGAAGATAAAAAAATACAAAAAAAATATAAAATAGAAAAAGGCTGTACAAATTACATTAGTAAAAAAGAAATTCTAAGACTTCTAAGAAAAATAAAAATTATTTATAAAAATGCTGGGGATAACGCCAAAAATGTCGGAGTGGCTTTTAAAATAAGTGGAGGAGGTAGCGCTGCTTATTTTGGAGTTGTAGGAAAAGATGAGGATGGAAAATTTTTTAAAAAGAGTTTAAAAAAATACGGAATAATAGATAGAACTACTACAAAAATAGGAATTAGTGGGAAAATTATTTGTCTGATTGATGAAAAAAAAGAGAGAACTTTTATTGCTAATTTGGGGGTTGGAATTTCTAACCTCAAATTAGAAAAAATTCCTCAAGCCAAAATATTTTTTTGCACAAATATAACTTTAATACATAAAAAAATTGGTAGAAAAACAATCCAGCTTATTGAGGCTCTAAAAAAACAAGGTTGTAAAATAGCTATTTCCTTAGAATCAAAAAACTTGATTAAAAAAAATATTAAAAAGACAATAGAAATTTGTAAATTAGCAGACTATTTATTTTTAAATAAAGAGGAATTAGAAGCGTTTGGAAAGCAAAAAAAACAAATACTAAAACTAAAAGCAATGATTTTTTTAAAACTTGGTGGCAGAGGCTCTATAGTAATAAGAGAAGGAAAAATAATTGCGAAACAAAATGCACCAAAAATAAAAATAAAGGATTTGACTGGTGCTGGGGATTTTTTTGCAGGAGGAGCACTAGCAGCAATAATAAAAAATAAACCCCTCAGAGAGGTTTTAAAAAAAGCTACTGCTACAGCTGCCAGAGTAATAAAAATAATTGGTGTGGAGCCTTAAGAATAATTTTTTAATAAAAATTCTAATAATTTTTCTAGTGGTTTTAAAACTCTAAAGCCTCCAGTTGAATTTTCTTTTAAAAAATTTAAAATTACTAAAAAATCCTGTTTTATAAAGCCCCTAAACACAAAAAGTAAAAGAAAATAGAAAAACACAAAAAACCCTCCAAGAATTACTAAGAAAGCAGCAAAAATAATTTTCTCTAATTTTAAAGAATATAAAAAGTCTAACAATAAAATAGTCAAAATGCAGGAAAGAACAAAGGCTACCAATCCCACCATAATCTTTTTATCAAAAATTAAAGATAAATTTTTTTTAGAAAAATAAAAGATTAATAGCGAGCCAAAAAATACAGAGAGGGAAGTACCTGCAGCTGCCCCTACAAGACCATAGATTGGAATTAAGAGAAAATCAAAAGTAATATTTGAAACTAGGATAAAAAGAGAGATGAATAAAAGCAATTTTGACTTACCTTCTGCAAATAAAAACATTTTTGTTGAAGCACTCAAAAGATCGAATATTACAAATGGTATGAAAAATAAAAATAAGTTAGCCAAATAATAATATTGGTTTGCAACCACAAACAAAAAGTATTTTCCAAAAATCACAAAAAATCCTAAAACTACTAAACCTAAGTAAAATGACCAACGAGTCATATTAGAAACTATTTTATCTACCATTGCAGATTTTTTTTCTTTTTCTTCTATTAAAATTATCTGTTGGGATTGGTAGAGGGGGCTTAAAATAACTGGAGAGATATTTTTAACTATTAATGAGATGAGAGCATAACCAGCAATCGCACCAGGTTGGTCTGCTAAAAAGTAAGAAATAATTAAAATATCTATTTGAGTGAGAATAGCTTCTATTAGAGAATTGAAGAAAAAAGCAAACCCAAAGGTAATATTATCTTTTATTGCATCAAATCTAGGAAAAAAGGCAGAAAGAGAAAATGAAACTTTTTTATATAAAAACCTAAAAACAAAAAATACAGCAAATAAAATTTGGACGATATAACCTAACAAAGAAGATAATAGGGCTAGAGCAGTATTTTTGAATAAAAAAAAGAGGAAAAATAATAATAAAAAAATTTTTGATATCTGAAGAGAAATGTCTAAAAATAGACTCTCATTAAACCTCTTGAGAGAGATTAAAATGTTATTAAAAAAAAGAGACAATAAAACAACAAATGAGCCAAAAAAAATGTATAAAAAGAAAGGTGCCAATCTTTGTGGGAGAAATAGCTCTAAGCTAAAAAATAAAATGATTGAAAAGAGAATAAAAAGAATAATTGAACTATAGATAGAGTCTAACATTTTTTTATAATCTTTCTTTAAATGATAAATAGGAAAAGATTTTATCACGCTATAAATTAAACCGGCAGAAGTTATTGGGGCTAATAATAAAATTAGGGCATTTATCTCAAAAAATAAATCGGCACTGTGTTTATCTAAGATGTTTAGGATTAATAAATAAAAAATTAAGCCGCCCAATTTTGAAATTATAAATGAAAAAAATTTAATTAAAAAACCTCTAATTAAATCAAATATTACTATAAGTTGTTTTTGCATATATATCATTTAAGATAAAGGGTCAATTAAAAAATAAAGAAGAGTAATTTTTTATATTTAAGCATATAAATTTAACTATAAAAAGAGCTTAAACAAAAATGGTGTGGGTATGATTTTATTTAATAAGTTTTATGTTTTATTATATGCCTTAATTTTTGGTTTAGCTGGCTTACCTTGGGCTTTTTATATTTTAAAAAAAAGAGATTTTAATTTTTTTGAAAAAATAGTTTTTGGATATTTTATTGGACTCACATTCACACCATTTTTATTTATTTTAGAGCTCTTTTTTTGTTTGAAATTTTCTCTAAGCTTAGTTTATTTAAATATGGCGATTGTTTTTTTTAGCGGTTTAATTCTTCTTCTACAAAGTTTGAAAAACAAAGAAATTGAGTTGAAATTTAATTTTCAGCCTAAAATTAACCAAGATATTATTGGACTAGTTGGATTATTTATTATAATGCTTATAATTTTTATAATAGGATATAGTAACAGCGGAATTCCTATCATGGATTTGGACCCATATTTCTATTTAGATGGAGTAAGACAAGTAGTATATGAAGGATATAATTATTTTGATGACAAAACTGCTTGGTATCCTGAACCTATTTCAAGCCATGTGGGAAATCCTATTTGGAAATATACCCTAGCAAGTTGGTTTGTACTCTATAACCAAGACCAGCAATATGACCCATATAATTTGGTAGTTGTTGGTAGTATTCTTCAACCACTTCTAGGTGCACTCTCTGTTTTCTTCGGCTATCTATTATTTAGAGAACTTTACAATAAAAAAATTGCTCTGCTGGTTGCTGCTTTGATAGCATTCTCCCCAATTATGTTAATAAAATTTCAGGGGGGAGATTTTCAAATAGAACCATATAATATTTTTGCACTATTGGCTGCTTTTTATGCACTAACTTTCTACCTTAAATTAAAAGAAATAGATAAAGAGAGCATATTGCTTTTTTCTTTTTGTTTTATTCCGATTTATCTTGGATCAAATCTTTATAATTTTTTTAGTTTAATTTTGACAGTTTATTTTGTTTTATATATACTTATGAATTTTATTTTTCCAAAAAAAGATTTTGAGTTTTCTAATTTGATCAAACTTTTAATTATAATTGGAATATTGGCCTTTATTTACTTTTTATATTTAATTTTTAGTAAAATGACAATACTAAATGCTCTTAGCAACATAAAAATTATTATTATGCCCGTAATTTTTATTCCGATTTTTTACTACCTGCTAAACAAGTTTAAAATCCCTGGAGTTAATTCTAAATTTGGAATTTTGGCTATAATTAGTATTGCAATGGTAGTGTTTGCTATTTTTTTGTTACAAATCCAGCAGATAAGAGAATTAGCCTTAGCCACGATAGGAGTTGCAGGATATACTTCTCCTCTAGTTAGGACAATAGCCGAACAAGCTCCAGGACCTTCTTCTTTTTCAGATTCTTTAGGCTTTTTTGGCCAGGATTTGGTAGTGATGGAAAAACAAAGATCTATAATTGGAGAAGAATACAACACATATAAATTAAATTTAATTCAAAGTAACTCTATAATAATAAAGATGTATAATTATATAATTACCTATTTTGCGGTGATTGGTTTTCCTACAATTTTCATTGACATAATATATAATCTTTTTACTAATTTTGGAAATGTAATATTTGGAGAAAATACCTATATCTATATTCCAAAAAATATTAGCTTTTTAACTATAGCTGCCTTTTTTTCCCTTACTTTAGTTTTAATTAAGACTGTTTATCAAATAAAAAATAAAAAAGAATGGGATTTGGATTTGATAATGGCTATTTTACTTTTTATCATAATAATTGTTTCATTTGGAAAGCAAAAATTTGTAATGTATAGTGCCTTTTGTGGAATTTTTTTTGTAGGAATGTTTTTTGGACTTAGTCAAAAAGCGTTTTGGTATTTAGCAAACAAATATAAAAAAGAGACCTTAAAAAAATATGTCCTTGTTTTGCATTTGATTGTTGGTATCATAGCCTTGCTTTTAAACCCAGAATTGTTTGCAACAGCTATATTTTTAATTGCTCTAAGCTCAATTGGAATCTTAATATTTTTTGATTATTTGTTTGAACAAAGAAGTTTGATTGGTTGGATAGTAATTAGTGGTTTTATTTTATTCCAATTTTTTGGTCCATTTTTATTTTCTATGCAAATACTAAATATGAACAATAATGAAGTAGTTTTAGAAGACTTTCAAAAACTTGCTGGAGAATATGGGCTAAATGCTTATGCTTTGTTTATTAATAGCTTTACACCAAGAATATATGATGACTTAGATAAGGTGCTACCATTATTAGACCAAGAATGCAAAAAAAATCAGGAGCAAAGCTATATTTGCTTTGCAATTGAGCAAATAAAACAAAGAAATTATAGCGATCTGAATCCTGCTTATTTCTATAATTCTGAGATGTGTAGAAGATCGCTACTGGTGCAAAAAAAAGACCAAAAAATTTCCCCCGAAGAACAATACGCCTATTCTTACCGCTGTTCAATTATCAATCCCTATTGGCTTGATGTAATGTATTGGATTTCTAAAAACACTGAAAAAGATGCTAGAATAATTTCTTGGTGGGATTATGGCCATTGGATAAACTTTTTTGGGCAGAGAAATACTGTTTTAAGAAATGAGCATGCATCACATAATATGATAGGTAGAACTGCTGCTGCCTTTCTACACAAAGATATAGAATTTTTAAAACAAACGATGAGAGAATACGGCTCGAAATATATGCTAGTAGATATAGAGATAATTGGTAGTGGTACAGACAAAAACAATGTTATGTTAGGTGGAAAGTATCATGCACTAAATTATTTAGGATGTGCTTGGTTAAATCAGACAAATGTTACTTTTTATCCTGGCCAATCAAGTTGTGAACAAGAGCATCTTTGGGAACAAGCATATATTCCTTCAAATAGTCAAAAATGCATAATTTCAAAAGAAAAAAATATATCTGGAATTTTAGGCTATAAAACTATCTATAAAGATAAAAAAGCACAACTAACTCCTGCTTATTGCTTTACCCAAGAATATACTGCAGATGGAATTGCCCTCAGAAGCTACCTTCTAGATCAAAAAAATACAGCTGGAGATTTAAAAATTCACAGGGCAGAGTGGAAAGGATACCAGACAGATCAAGGAATATACCTAATAGCATTTTATACAAAATACCCGGCTTGGCAAGATGAAAATGGAACGATGGTAGATGGGTGGGAAGATAGAACAACTAAATATTATGACTCTAATTTATACTCTGCTTTCTTTTTTGATGAATTAGATGGCTTTGAGTTAGTATACAATACCCCTTACATAAGATTATTTAAACTTAAAGAGTAGAAAAAAATAGATGAAAATAAAGCTTACCCCACAATTGGCATATTTGGCTGGAATAATAAAATATAGTAAAATAAAAAATGCAGTTGGAGTGGAAGGTCCACAACAACTTATAGAAATTTTTCTAAAACATATTTTGGATAATGATATAATTGAACCTCAAAAAATAATCATAAAGAAAAAAAAGGTTTATTTAAAAAATATAAAATTAAAGTCTTTTTTAAAAAAAATTTTAGATGAAGAAGTTGAAAGATTTAAATACCACAACGATTATGCTGCCTCTTTTTTAGCAGGGCTGTATGACTTTGTTGGGGAAGAAGAAGAAAATTATGTTATCTTAAATAAAACAGATCAAAAAGATAGAATGGTTCTAATAAATCTTGGTTTTTTTATAGAGGAGAGAGGGAAAAAAACCCTAGTTGGGCCAAAAGATTTATTTATTAAATTTATCAAGAATTATTCCAAAAAATTAGAAAAAACTAAATAAAGATAAATTAACTTTGAGTTCTAATTATACTTAGTGTGGAATTATCTGATAAAAACAAACAGAGCTCACCTTTTTCATCCTCTCTTTGAGCGTGGGGGTTTTTAATTAAAAAATCAACATAACAATTTTTGAGAACTAAAAGGTCTCCTTTAGTAATTCCAGTTGCCCTTTTTTCTTCTAAATAAAGAGGCAAAGTACTTCTTCCATCTGACAAAACAATTCTTGCCATTTTAAGTTGTTTTTTTCCTTTTGTAATATAAGCCCAGCTAACATCTAAGACTTCAAGGGGAAGAGTAGAAAGTTTTTTCATACCTGCTTTTAAGTTTGAAAAACTGTCTATTCCTCCCTCTTCTTTGGCTTTTTTTATAGCCAGCTTAAATGCTAGATTTATATTGTGCTTTGTGAGATTGATTAGCTTCTTTTTTTCCTTATTTAGATCTGCTGCTTTTATAGTTGGATTTGTTGCTAGAGTATATGCAAATTTATAAATGTCCAAAAAAGAAAGAGGTAATTTTTCTTCTTCGTGTTCCTCTAAATTTTCATTTGAATCTATTTTTGGTATAGATAAAAGAGGGGAAGATAACTTCTCTTTTATAGACTGAGGTAGGGGAAAACTCGATTCTTCCTCACTTTTAACTTCCACCTCGCTGTGATTTTCTAATGAAATAGAGGATTTTTCTATAGTTTGCTGCTGGTTTTGTTGTTCCTCTAGCTGAGTTAGAGTTGGCTGTGAATCTGATTGTAAACTTTTTTGAGGCCTTGCTGTCCTTTTTGAGAAAAATTTTTCGATTGAAGGGAGTAGTTTTTCTTTTGCTACTTTTGAAGTAAACAATTTTTCAACTTGTGGGAACATCAAACTTTTTTGTGCTTCCCATTCTTTTTGCTCATCTTCACTCTGATGAATTTTTTCAAAAAATTTTTCTAAAGAACTAAAAGCTTCTTTATCTGGAGAGACATAATTCTCTAAAGCCTTTTTTGCAGCTTGTTTTACATTTTCGTTTTTATCTGAAGAAAGATCAATCAAGGCTAATATCGCCCTAGGGTCAGACAAATAATTTCCCAATTTTTTTGCAACTTCCTCTCTTACCTTAGAATCTTCATCAAAAGTGAGAGAAACGAGTTTATCTATTTCATCCCCTTCCTCTTGTTGGATGATTTCTGAAGGTAATTTTTTTTGAATTTTATCGAGGCTCTTTTTTTGCTCTTTCATCGATATTAAAATAATTAAGAAGATATATAAATTTTTTTAATAATTAAACAACAACACAAATTTAAATATTTAAGAATAGAAGTATTTTATGGGGTGGATAAACTTTTTTGGAGGGGAAAAAATAACTGGCACATTAGCTATAAAATACGCAAATAGCATAAAGGCAGAGATGCCAAAAAATTCCCACTTTGATAGCTATGTTTTAGATCACCAAAAACATAAAGATATAAAATTTCCTGTTTGGACTGGAACATTAATAACTTATGAAAAAATTGGAAAAAAAATTGGTGAAAAAATAGAATATTTAGATAGTGGAACTAGAATAAGGTACATAATAGATAGTTCACTTATAAAAAATGAAGTTGGATTAGGTATGATTATAAATCAGGGTTTTGATGAAAAAGACATACCTTATTTTGAATTTTTAGAAATAGAAAAAAATAGAGTAGTAGAAATAAGAATAAATAAAAATGCTCCTATAGAGATTGTGCAGATTCCAGATGGTGGAATAAATGAATATTATAAATTTGATTATGTTAGTGGTATGATTAGACCATTTAAAACTTCTAAAGACGACCCAGATGGCAGAAGATTTTATAGAGTTAGGTTGAGTTACATAGGTTTGATAAAAAGAGATAATGGAGATGCACTAGGGACTAAAGCAAAAAATATAAATGCTTTTGAACCATTTTCTTCTTTAGCTTATTCATATGGAGTAGTCTTGGGCGAAAATGAACTTAGAAAACTGCTTGAAAAATGTTGAAAAAAGAAGGCTTTAAATTATTAATTTGAGAATTTATATTTATTAATACAAAAAAGTGGGCTTGTGGCGCAGTGGTAGCGCGCCTGCTTTGCAAGCAGGAGGTCGAGGGTTCGAATCCCTCCAAGTCCATACTTTTTAAAAAGGATAAAAATGGATGAAATCGAAGCTTTTAGGAAAAGGGCAGAAGAATGCAGGGAGACTATTTTGAAGATGTCTTATCCCTTAGTAGTGACCCACTATGATTGCGATGGACTTTGTGCTGGGGCAATTGTTTGTAAATTTTTAGAGGAAAATAACATAAAATATAAATTGAAAATTGTAAGAAGATTAGACGACGAGCTTTTAAATTCTATAAAAGAAGAGAATGAAATAATTTTTTCTGATTTAGGAGGGGGAAACAAAAAAGTAAACGAATTGGAAGGAAATATAGTGATATTTGACCACCACCAGACTGAAGGAATAAAGAAACTTCAGCTTAATCCACATCTGTTTAATATGGATGGTAGCTTTGATTTAAGTGGTTCTAGTTGTACCTATTATTCTCTTGAAAAATTAGAAGAAATTGCAATTGTTGGTGCAATAGGCGATATGCAGTATCCGTTGAGAGGATTGAATAGGAAATTATTAGAAAAATTCCAAAAAGAAGGGATTGTTGAAGAAAAAATAGATTTAAAAATATATGGAAGAATGAGTAGGCCACTAGTTCAACTATTGGCATATAGTGATGATCCCTATCTTCCTGGACTTGCAAATAATGAACAACGGTGTGCTGAATTTTTAGAAAATAATCAAATAAAAAAGGTTTTTGGGCACTGGCCAACCTATGAAGAGTTAGATGAAGAATCTAAAAAGAAATTGATAGGTGCTTTGGTCTCCTATCTTAGTGACTATTATAAAAATAAAATAGAACCGCAGTATTTAATTGGACCGGTATATAATTTAAAGAGATTTAAGAGCATCCCTGAACTCTATGATGCTGGCGAATTTGCTACAATGTTAAATGCATGTGGAAGGCACAAAAAAGAAATAATCGGGCTAAAAATTTGTATGGGGCAAATGGAATTTTTAGAAGAAGGTAAAAAAATATTAAACCTCCATAGAAAAGCACTAAGAGAAGGAATAGAATATGCTTATAATAATATTAATGATTTTGGCTCTTTTTTATTTTTAGATGGGAGAGGAGTAATTGAAGATGGAATAATTGGAGTGGTGGCTGGGATGGTTCTTGGAGGGATATATAAAAAACCCATAGTTGCGATAGCTTTAGATGAAAATAATAATATAAAAATATCTACTAGAGCCACCAAAGAACTAATAAAAAAAGGTTTAAATTTAGGAAAGATATTAAAAGAGGTTTGCCCAAAGATAGGAGGGATAGGTGGAGGGCATAAGATAGCAGCAGGAGCTACCATACCAAGAAATAAGATCACAGAATTTTTAGAATTATTTGAAATCGAATTAAAAAAACAGATTTATACAAATAGTTATACAAATTAAAAATTAATGCTCTAAATTTATAAAAGCAAGTCTTAAACCGCTAAGAATTAAAATAAAAACAGGTAAATAAATAAACAAGGAGCTTATTTTTTGCTGGTAGTAAAACAAGAAAAATGCAGGTCTGTGAGAAAAAGAAGGGTTGGAGGATAAAATAAAACCCTCTTTGTTTATTGTTGGAATTGATACATTTTGGTCCGTTAAAACAGCTACAGAAGAGGAGTTTAGTTGATATATTCCGACCCCAGCCTTAAAATATAGCGGATGTTCAAACTTTGTAGATTGATAAAAATCATCCACTATAATAAAATTAAAAAATCTCCGCCCAATTGAATAAGGTAAAAAAGATTCTACATAATACTGATGAGCAAAATTATAAGTCTTTTCTAAAAAATATGAAGAATTTAAAAATAAGAATGTGGAATTTGCCTTTATTTTCCCAATTGATAATGGCTTGCTAAATTCTTGCCTTAGGATATTTTTAAAACCGAATTCGTCCATTTGAACTAAGTAATTGGCAAATTTTACATGACTTGAAAAATTATTTGAAGAGATAAGTATTTTATTTGCATTAAAATTAGTTAGAAAAACTGCTTTTGACTGTGGCTCTATAGTTAGTTGCTCTTTATCTAGAGGTTGTATTAAAAAAAAAGAAGGATCGGAGTGCTCTATGTCGTAGTGGACTTGATCAAAAACAGGATAGTGATAAACTTTTACAAAACTATAACTTGAAGCTTTACAACTAACACTACCACTAGGATCTCTAATTAAAATATACTCCATAACAAATACATAATATCTTACAGAAATCTTTCCACTAAAACTTATAGATAATTTTGGTAAAATGGGGTTGTTTTTTTCTCCTTTTTTAGTTGCTAGATGACTTAGCTCTTCTTTTTTAAAATCTATTTTAAATGGATTTTTTAAAGTGGTGTTTTTACCTTCTAATTCAACATAAACTGGATATGTTTTTGTTTTGTTTTCTATTTGCACAGCTAACACTCCTTCTAACCAAGGTTTTGAAATTGCAGTGTAAGAATAATAAGGAACCCCACACTCATCTGGAGTGAGTTCAACCTTATAATAATTTGGATGATCTTCCCCCCAAATCCAAAATACCTCTCCTAAAAGATTTATAGTAGTTCTAGAGGAGATCGAGGGATGAAGGTTTGTAAACTTAAAAAAACCATAATAAAATGGCTGATCGATGGTCGGTTTTTGCTTAATTACCCACGAAGGCAAAATTTTGGTATAAGAATTTGGAGGTATAGCTGCCAAATTATCCAAATATACTTGTTGTAGTGGGGGGTCATCAAAAACAATCTGAGCAAAATGAGATGAGAGGAAAAAAATCAAAACCACAATTAAGAAAAAAATTTTTTGCATTTTAATCATTTTTTTAAACAATAATCTAAAATTGCCATTCTCACAGGCACTCCGTTTCTTGCCTGCTGGAAATAATGAGCATAAGGTGTAGAATCTATTTTTTGTGGTAGTTCTTTTAAGCGTGGAAGGGGATGTAAAATTTTTAGCTCTTTTTTGGCTTTTGATAATAGCTCTGGAGTTAAAACATAGGAATTTTCAATATTTTTTGGTTTTTTGCCCTTAAACCTCTCATACTGTACTCTAGTAACATAAAGCACATCAATATTAGATAAATCCATCTTAGAAGTAAAGGATATTCTTTTTAAAAAATCATTGCTTAATTTGTCTAAAAAACTTTTATCTGGGCTAAGCCCTTTGGGACAAAATAAATTTACATAAACGTCATAATTAGCTAGAGCAAATAAAAGAGAGTGTACCGTTCGCCCATTTTTTAAATCTCCAACTATCAAGAAATTCAAACCATCGATCTTTGAAAATGCTTTTTTTATAGTATAAAGATCAATAATGGCTTGAGTAGGATGCTCGTTTGTACCATCTCCTGCATTTATTAAAGTACAATCACAGGAGATATCTGAAAAAAAATTATTTTTTGGATGCCTTACAACTAAAACGTCGCAATAACCACTTAAAATTTTAATAGTATCTTCTATACTCTCCCCTTTTTTTTGTGAGGAGAATTCTGGAAGATAATCCAAAGTAGAAAACCCAAGGCGCTGTGCAGCTGCAAAAAAAGAAAGTTTTGTTCTGGTGGAAGGCTCAAAAAATGCGGCTGCTAAAATTTTAGAATTATATCTTTCTTTTAAATTATAGAGATTATTCTCCATGAAAGCGGCTTGCTGCAACAAATAATCTATTTCTTTTCTCTCAAATCTTTGTAGTGATAAAAAATTTACCATAAATAAAAAAGGTTAAAAAAATAAAAAAAGCTTTTGATAAAAAATTAAATAAAAATTAAATGGGCCTGGAGGGATTCGAACCCTCGACCTACAGCTTTCTTAGAGCTGCCAAATTTTTTTGGCCGTCCATATAAGACTGCCGCTCTAGCCAGCTGAGCTACAGGCCCAAAAATATAATGAAAAATTAAAAATATAAGTTTACCTATTTTTAGATTGTGAAAAAATGAAAAAATTAAAAATTTTTTCTCACACTTTTCCTCAGACTATGAAGGAATTTGCTACTGAGATGATAGACCAGCTAATAACATACGCCATAGAGATTTCAGAAAAAGAGCCACAATATGCAAAAAAATATATAGCACTAGCAAAAAAAATAGCAATGCGCCATAAAATACCTATAGGGTCAAAAAGAAAACAACTTTTTTGTAAAAAATGTAATTCCCCCTATGTTTCAAAAAATCTCAGAATTGAAAAAAAAGGGGAGTTTGTAGAAATTCTCTGCCCTGTTTGCAACTTTAAATATCGTGTGCATAATTCAAAACTCATCGAAAAATATAAAAAGAGATTAAAGTTAAAATAAGAAAATTTATAAAGAAGTTTTAGCTATTTTATTATATAGGCTTTTTTGCAAATCTCAAAAATTGAGAGCCTTTTTGCTTCTCAAATCGTCCGATGGACGATCAAGCAAAAGGTAAAAAGCCACTAAAGAGGGAAAAAATATGGTTACAGTCTATGATGTAGAACCACTAAAATTAATAAAAGAAATTGCAAAAAAATTAGAAGAAGAAGGAATAGAAAAACCAGATTGGGTTGGAAAAGTTAAAAGTGGGGCCCACCGCCAAAGATTGCCTCAGCAGCCAAATTTCTGGTATATTAGATGTGCTTCCATTTTGAGAAATGCGTATGTAAACCCTACAATTGGAGTTGGGAGATTGCGAGTACATTATGGCGGAAGGAAAAAAAGAGGGGTAAAACCAGAAAAACATGCTAAGGCCGGTGGAAAAATAATTAGAGTTGCCATTCAAACACTTGAAAAAGCAGGATATTTGCAAAAAACAAAAAGCGGCATAGGAAGAGAGCTAACACCAAAAGGAAGAAGCCTTTTAGATAATACTGCTTATGAAATTTATAAAAAACAGAGTGAGAAAAATGAATAAAGAAAAAAATACCAACAACCAAATCAACGAAGAGCAAATTTTAGAATATTTGAGAGTCTTTTCAGCAAAAATATTAAGCCCTGAAGCATATTCTAGACTTTTATTAATAAAGGGAAAAAACCCTCAGCTTTTTTTATCTATCATGGAAACTTTGATCTATCTTTATCAAAATGGGAAAATTTTAAATAAAATAAATGAGGAGCAGTTAATAGAATTAGCAAAAAAAATTTTGGATAACAAGACTCCAAAGGAGCCAAAAATCATAATAAAGAGGAAGGGGGATTAAATGTATCATCCAGGAAGGGTAATTGAAGTTTTTAGAGCAAAGGATAAAAATATATCAAGTGCGGATGAAAGCACACAAGCTACTTGTGAGATGTGGGATGAAAACATCCTAACTTTTTTAGTTGCAAAAAAAATAGAGGGAAAAATAAAACCTGGCCAATATGTTTTAGTAAGTTATAGGCCAGACCAAAAATTTAATCCGCCCATACCTGAGCACTTAATTGTTAAGATTTTGCCTGAAAAACAAGCCCAAAAAATTTGGGAAAAATATAAAGAGATGTATACTTCTAGAAAGAAAAAAGCTCAACAAAATGAACAAAATTATATCGCTTAGAAGGGTGAAATAATGTCTAAAAAAAGTTTAGAAAAAAAATTGATTTTAGCAAAGAAAATAAAACAAAACAGGCCGATTCCTCTTTTTATAGTAGCAAAAACTAAGAGAAAGGTTAGAACAAACAATAAAAGAAGAAATTGGCGAAGAGATAAATTAAAATTAAAAATAAAGTAGAGGTATTTTTATGGTAGAAGAAAAAAAAGACAAAGTTGAGAAAGTACATATAATTAATTTATCTGGTGCTTATGATGTTCCAAGACAAAAAAGAGCAAAAAGAGCAATAAAAATATTAAGAGAGCAGCTAGCCAGACATTTGAAAGTAGAGAAAGAGAAAATAAAAATTTCAAACTCTCTAAATAGTGCGATATTTTCAAGATCGATGAAAAAACCGCCAAAAAAAATTAAAGTAAAATCCATAATAGATGAAAAGGGGGTTAGAGCCTACTTGTTTGATGAAAAAATTATCAAAGAAAAAAAGCCGCCCAAGCAAATAAAGAAAACTAAAAACAAAATAGAAAAAAAAGAAAATGAACAGAAGGGGCAGAAAACTACTGAGGAAGCCACAAAAACAAAAAAAGAGAAAGAAAATGTCCAAAGCTAGGTGAAGTTGTTTGGGTTTAATAAAGGCCGACTTTGAAGCCAAAGAACATATAGGAATATATTGCAAAACCTCAGAAGATTATACCATAATACCTAAAAATTGCCCTAAAAAATTTGAAGAGTTAGTAGAAAACTTAGAAACAGAGATAATAAAAACTAACATAGCGCAAACCCAACTTTTAGGATTTTATTTGGCAATGAATTCATATGGAATAGTTATTCCTCCTTTTTGCACTCAAAAAGAAATAGAGGAGTTAAAAAAAACTAAAAAAGAAATTTATGTTTTAAAAAAAACCAAATATTGCTCGGCCGGTAGTAATATTGCTTGTAACGACAAAGGTGCTTTAATAAATCCACTAGTTGAGGAAGAAGAGATAAAAAAAATTCAACAAGTGCTAAATGTAGAAGTTGAAAAAGCTACAATAGCTAATTACAAAACTGTAGGTATGATGATTGTTAGTACTAATAGGGGTTTCATTGTTAATAAAGATGCAACAGATGAACAAATTAAAAAAATTGAAAAATGTCTAAAGGTTAGAGGAGAGAGAGGTACTGTAAACCTTGGTTTGAAAATGGTTGGATTGGGGTTAATTGCAAATAGTAAAGGGGGATTGGTAGGGATGAAAACTTCTGGGTTTGAACTAGCCAAAATACAAGAGGGTCTTGACCTAATATAGTATTAAGTAATCTTTAAATAAATAGGAAGTATAAATCAATAGTGGTGGTTTTTATGCCTGAAGAAAACGAAGAAAAAAACATGACTAATGTCCAAAAATCACAGGAAAGTTTAGAAAGACTTGTTGCCAGGGGAGAAATTTTAGAAAATCAGGCTCGGGCCATTAACGAACAACTAGATAGAATAAATGCTATGATTATAGAAATAAATAGGACTATAGAGACAATAGATAATCTAAAAAACCTAAAAAACCATGGACTTTTGCCTATAGGAAGTGGAGTGTATATAACTTGCAAAAATATTGAAGAGGATTTGTTTGTTGGGATTGGCGGAGATTTTATTGTTAAGAAAAATAGAACAGAGACAAAAAAGCTTTTAGAGCAGAAAATAAAGGAATTAAATAAAATAATGGAAGATGGTCAAAAAAAATTAGTTTTAATAAACTCTATGATTGACGATGTAAATAAAAAAGCTGCTGAACTAAGCGAAAGGATGAAAAATGTTTGATTTTCTAAAAAATAAAATCTCGAATTTTTTAAATAAGATAACAAAAAAGGAAGAAGATAAGCCTCAGCCCTCAAAAGATCAAAAAAATGTTGAAGAGGCTACTAAGCAACAGCTTGTAGAAGAGCAAAAAAAGATAGAGGAAAAAAAGGAGAGTGCACCAGAAGAAAAAAGTGGGGAAAAAAAAGAGAAAAGTGAGTTAAAAGGTAGTGAAAAGGAATTAGAAAAACTTGAAAAAATTGCCTACAAGGAACAAAAAGAGCTAAAGCCCAAAGTTGGTTTAATAAAACAAATTACTACTATATTTGATAATAAAATAAAAATAGAAAAAAAAGATGTGGAAGAACTTCTTTTAGAATTAGAGGTATCTTTAATAGAAGCAGATGTAGCATATTCTGTTAGTAAAAAAATAGTGGAGGACTTAGAAAAAAAATTAGTTGGAAGAGAAGTGCAAAAAAATCAATTAGAAAAAAGTATAAAGGAGAGTATAAGAGAAACATTTTTAGAAATTTTAACTCCAAAAAACACTAAAAATTTTTATGAAATAATAGAGGAGCTTTTTAAAATTGCCTCACCGCCTTTTAAAATATTATTTGTTGGACCAAATGGTGCAGGAAAAACAACTACAATTGCAAAAATAGCAGATCTACTTAGAAAAAAAGGATATAGGGTAGTGATTTCTGCTTCTGATACATTCAGAGCAGCTGCAATTGAACAAATAGAACAACATTGTGATAAAATAGGTGTAAAGTTAATTAAAAGTAAATATGGTGCAGACCCAGCAGCAGTTGCATTTGATGCCATAAAATATGCACAAGGAAATAAATATGAATTTGTTTTAATAGATACAGCAGGTAGGCAAAACACAAATTTAAATTTGATAGACGAATTAAAAAAAATAGTTAGAGTAAGTAAGCCAGATATTAAAATATACGTTGGGGAGAGCATAGCAGGAAATGCGCTGATAGAACAAATACAAACTTTTAATAATGCTATCGGGATAGACTTTGCAATATTAACCAAGCTGGACTGCGATCCAAAAGGTGGCACAGCTCTTTCCCTAACTTATTCTACTAAAATCCCGATAGTTTTTTTTGGAATTGGACAGGGTTATTCTGATCTAAAAGAGTTTGATGCAAATTGGTTAGTAAATAAAATTATTCCAAATTAATGGCAAAGCCTAATAAAAAAGATAGCACAATAAATATATTGTTTAAAATTAGAAAAATCTGGTGTTAAAGAAGATGGACATAAAAAAAGGTTTAAGAGAGGCATTTAGAAAGATAACTGCAAAAGTGATAGTAGACAGAGATAGTGTAAAGGAATTTTTAAGAGAGGTACAAATAGCACTAATTAGTGCAGATGTGCCAGTAAAATTGGTTTTTGAGTTAACAAAAAAAATAGAATTGGCAATTGAAAGCGAGGAAAAAGCAAAAGGTATAACTCTAAAAGAATATCTATTAAAAAAAACATACGAAGAATTATGTGAATTGTTGGGTGGGGAAAAATATAATGTGGAATTAAAAAAGAAAAAAATTTTACTACTTGGATTATATGGAAGTGGAAAGACCACCACTGCTGCAAAACTTGCACACTATTACAAAAATAGGGGCCTGAGTGTTGCCCTTCTTTGTGCAGATGTAGACAGACCTGCAGCATATGAACAATTAGAACAGCTTTCAAAAAAGGTAGGAGCTACCTTTTATGGAATAAAAAATGAAAAAGATTTGGAAAAAATATTGGAACTAAAAGAAAATGTGAAGGAGGATATTTTAATAGTAGATTCGGCTGGAAGAAATGCCTTTGACCAGGAGATGGCTCAGCAAATAAAAAAAATAGAACAAACTATAAATCCAGATGAAAAGATATTAGTAATCTCTGCAGATATAGGACAAATAGCAGGCCAGCAAGCAAAAGAATTTGACCAAACAATAAAACTAAATGGAATTATAATAACAAAGATGGATGGCTCTGGAAAAGGAGGGGGAGCTATAGCTGCATGCCATCAAGCAAAAGTACCAATAATGTTTATAGGTATGGGCGAAAAAATAGAACAATTAGAACCATTTGATTCTAAAAAATTTGTTGGCAATCTGCTCGGATTACCTGATTTTGAGACACTAATAGAGAGAATAAAACAGGTAAGTCAAGAAGAGCAAATAAAACAAGAGGAATTAGAAACTCTAAACTTTGAGACATTTTATAAACAACTACAAGCTACAAAAAAATTAGGCCCATTGGGAAATGTTTTATCTATGCTTGGGATTAACGAGCTACCATCTGAGATGCTTCAATTATCAGAACAAAAACTAAAAAAGTACGAAGCAATAATAAATTCCATGACCAAAAAAGAAAGAAGAGATCCAAAACTACTAAAAGAAAATAGTAGAATTGAGAGAATTGCTATGGGAAGCGGAGTTAAAAAAGAAGAAGTGAGAGAATTGATAAATCAGTTTCACAAAATGGAAAAAATATTTGAAGGAATAAAAAAGAATAAAGGGCTACAAAAAAGGCTTGCTAAGTTTTTTGGTGGAAAAAATTTAAATGAAGTTTTGGATAAATTTAATTAATTGAAAAAAATATAAAAATAAATTAATCTCTCATTGACGGAAATAAAATAACTTCTTTTATAGAAGCATTATTTGTGAAGATCATAGCTAATCTATCTATACCTATTCCCATACCTGCAGTCGGCGGCATACCATACTCCATTGCTTCCAAAAAATCTTCGTCTATTGGGTTATATTCTTCCTCTTCCTTTTGCTTTGCTTGCTCATAAAACTTTTTCCTCTGCTCTAGAGGATCGGTCAACTCAGAATAACAATTACCACACTCAATTCCACCTATAAACAGTTCAAATCTTTCTGCTAAAAGAGGATTATCTCTCTTCTTTTTAGTAAGTGGGCACATGTAATAGGGGAAATCTATTAAAAAAACAGGATCATAAACATCTTTTAAAACATAGTTATCGATTAAAACTTCTACACATTTTGAAATTGTTTTTTTAGAAGGTTTTAAACCTAGGCTTAAAACTTGACTGAATGCTTCATCTACATTATTCCAAGACAAAATATCTATCGAAGTCTTTTTTAATATTTCATCATATAATGAGATCTTTCTAAAATTCTCAAAATCAATGATTTTTCCCTGGTAGTTAAACTTCTTATTTAAATTTAAATCTGATAAAATTTTTTCAAACATTTGTTTTGTTAGTTCCATATAGTCATTATAATCTTTATAAGCCTCATAAAATTCTACCTGAGTAAATTCTGGATTATGTGTGGAATCGATATCTTCGTTTCTAAAATCTTTCGAGAATTCATAAACTTTTTCTATTCCTCCTATTATCAAGCGCTTTAAAAATAATTCGTTTGAAATTCTGAGATAAAGTTTTTGATCTAGTGCATTGTGATATGTTACAAATGGTTTTGCAGAAGCTCCCCCATAGACTTTTTGTAAAATTGGAGTGTCAACTTCTAAATAGCCTAAGCTATTTAAAAAGCCTCTAATACTATCAATTATTTTTTGCCTCGTGATAAAAAATTGCCTCACCACAGGGTTTGCTATCAAATCTAAATACCTTTTTCTATACCTCAGCTCGGTATCTGCTAAACCCTTAAATTTATCTGGTAAGAATCTTAAAGATTTTGCCAATAATTCTACTGAAAAGGCATTTATAGTTATTTCCCCTTTCTTTGTTTTTACAACGTCCCCAACTACGCCAACAATATCTCCAATATCTAAAAACTTACAAAGCTCAAAGGAGTTTTTTTGTGCAAAATCTACTCGTAGCATTATTTGTATTTTGCCTTTTTGATCTAAAATATGAAAAAAAATTAAGCTCCCAAAATCTCGAAATTGTATTATCCTACCAGCTAGAGAAACCCTCTTTCCTTCTAATTTTTCAAAATTATTTATGATGTCTAGTGAGAAATGATCTCTTTTAAAAAAATAGGGGTATGGATTTATATTTAACTCTATTAATTTATTTAGTTTTTCTAACCTATTTTTATCAATCTCAGACATTTCAAAACCTTTTTTTAGATAAAAAAGCAGAAGTTTTTATGAAAAATTTTCATTTTATATCGTTTTGGACGTCTAGAGGTTGTGTGGGACCAATATTAGATGGCTGATTTTGTGGGGGCTGCGGGGGAATTCCCTTGTTTTCTTTTTGTTGGATTAATTCCAACTCTTTTCTTAGCAGCTCTTCTAAAACAGCTTTCGAGATAAGCCTCTTACCACCTAATTTTATAAATGGGATTCTCCCCCTATCCAATCTTCTTTCAAAAGCATTTCTCCTTATATGAACATTATTTTGGTGTAAAAATTTAACTGCTTCTGCCACATCAAGATAATTCTTAGAAACATGTGCTAGAGCCTCAACGATTTCTTTTGGTATTAATCTCTGAGTATTAATTTTTATTGAGGGAATTGTATTTTTTTCCACTCTTCCAATAAAAGCTCTCAAATTTAGATCTTTTTCATGTTCCTTTAAAATTTCAAAAGCTTTTTTTACAGAATAAAAAGAAGAATTAATTGAAATCCAATCATGTAAAATTGGCAGCGGGATAAATCTCCTGTTTCCTATTTTTTCTGACCTTATACTGCCCCTCTCTATTCTACCTCCAAATGCCCTTCTTGAAATTTGAATTCCTGATTTTTTAATTTCTTCATATGCTTCATCCAAAGACAAAAAGCCCAAAGACTTTAGCCTTTGTTTATCTAATTTCTCTTGGCGATAAAGCTCCTCGGCTTCTTTTACCATTTTTTGTACATTAGCCAATAAGGCGTTTTCATGTTGTTTTCTTTTTGTTTTTAGTTGTGAGATATTAAAATTTTTTAATTTTAAAATTACATCATCTGGCGGCAATTTAGAAAGTACAAACTTTTTTTTCCTAGGCATAAAGATCAAACCCCTTACTTACATATTATAATATTAAATGAAAATTATATAAAACTAATACACGAGATTAGCATAAATAATAACAACTAAATTATTTAAAAATTTTTCGCTTTGACTAAAAGACCCTAATTATAAGACAGTGTAGTTAGAGCACAAATAACATTAAGCAAAAGATATATAATTATAAAATTAAAAAGATTATCATGAATATTTTGCAAATTATTGGCAAGTCGATTGAACTGACTTTAGAAAATAAATGGAACCTACTTATAAATAATTTGTTTTTTTTGATGTCAATGTTTATAAGTTTTGGAATTTTTTGCTCCTTTTTTTTATTAGGTTTGTTTGGCCCTTTTTTATTTATTACAAATAAAACAATTTACCTAATAAGCAGTTTGGGGTTAATATTAATTGGGTTGTTTGTTAGCTTAAGTTTATTTTTTGCCTCTAGAGTAGTATATTTTTATTTTATCACACAAACACTAAGCCTTAGAAAAAGGTTTAATTTAATTGAAGAATTAGAAATTTTAGATAAGTATTTTATCAAATATTCCTTACTTGGTTGGCTAGAAAATATAGTACCACTTGCAACTGCTTTTTTTGTTTTTATATTTTTTATTTTTATTAAAGAGGAATTACTTAAAATAGTATTTATTATATTTTCCTTACTTGCTACTTTTGCTTTATATCCTTATACTTTTTTTATTTTACCAAACGCAATATGGTCTAATAAAAATTTAATAGCTGTTATAAGTGAGTCTATAAAAATTACAAACAAATACTATCTACAATCTTTAATTGTTTCAATAATAATTTTTATATTAAAATTAGCTGGAGTAGTGCTTTTAGTTGCCTACCCATTTTATTTAACTTTGTTTTTTTATCCCCTATTTAATTATACACAAATACTTTTATACAAGGCGGCGGCAAAATAACTAAGTCTCTCTACTTAGAACAAAGTTTGCAAGCTCTACCAAATCCTTTTTGTCTAAATTATCCTCAAAATCATCCAGATAAGAAAGAGACTTTTTGATTAATTTTTCTGCATAATTTTTTGCATAATCAATAGAGCCGCTTTCTTTTATTTTATCTATAGCCCATTTCACTTCTTGGGCAGTATTGGATGTAGAAGACAAAATGGCTTTTAGTTTCTGTGATTCTGACTTTGGGAGAGTTTGCAGGCAATGTAAAACCATCAGGGTTCTCTTACCTTCTTTTATATCCCCACCTATTTCTTTTTTATATTTTTTTTCATCCCCTACCAAATTCAAAACATCATCTTGAATCTGAAAACCAATCCCCAAATAATAACCATAATTATAGAGGGCCTGTTGTTGTTTTTTGGTTGCCCCTCCCAATAATCCCCCAACTTTACAACAACCTGCTAAAAGAGAGGCTGTTTTCCCTCCGACCATTTTTAGATAATCGTTTGTATCTAAATCCCACCTATTATATTTATACCAAGAGAGCTCGATTGCTTGCCCTTCCAAAACTGCAGTAAAAGCCTCCAGAAGAATTTTTTGAGCCTCGAGATTATATTTTTTTATATTGAGTGCAGCTTCCCAAACTAACATAAAAAGCCCATCCCCAGCATTTAGAGAGAGTGGCAAGCCATATTTGATATGTAAACAGGGTTTTCCCCTTCTCATAATAGAATTGTCTTCAATATCATCATGGATCAAGGTGAAATTATGAAAAAGTTCTACTGCTAAAGCTGCATCTATGCTATCTGAAATTTTCCCACCTACCATAGAGCAAGAAGAGAGCACCAACAATGGCCTTAGTCTTTTTCCTTCATTTAAAACAAATTCTTTAATCAAAGAATAAACTTCTTTTGGTTTGGTTTTTTTCTTAAAATAATTTCTTAGGCTTTTTTCTATTAGCTCTTTTCTTGAATAAAAATGCTCTAGCATAAAAATAAAATATAAAAATAAAATATAAAAAATAGATAGATTAAATAGAAAATATAAAAAGGGTTAAAAAAGATGAAAATTGAAAAAAAACATATTTTGATTGCCGTTTTATTTTTCTTAATTTTAGTGATTTTGTTTCTCCCCACGTCGCAAAAGAGAGAGATCCAAGAAGAAAAAAACATCAAAGAAGTAAAACAAATAAACCTGAAGGATTTATCAGAAGTAGATTGGGGAGATGAAAAGGCAATATTTGCACAAATAGAGTCAGATGGAGTAGATAAACAACAAAGTGTTAAAATTATCTTATATAACAGCCAGCCTAATTTAGAAATTTTTTTAATTAGAGGAAAGTGGGCAGGGGCACAAAAATACCAGGAATTTAAAAAATCTTTGGAACAAAAATCTACCGAATATGGATTTGCTATAAAAGAGATTAGTATTGAAGATGAAATATACCCTCAAGACTCTATAGTTATAATTCCATCTGGAGTTTGGCCTGCAGTCTTAAACAAAGATTTGAAGAAATATTTTGGGGAGAACAGTATAATAATATATTTAGGTAGTAGGGAAAATATAAGTATTGATTTAGATGGAAAAATAACTAAAGGTGGATTAAATAAAATAATTGAAAATTGTACTAAAGAAATTCCAACTATAGAGGGCAAAAAAAATGAAGAATGGCCAAAGGTAATACATATAAAAAAAACAATAGATGAAATAGAAAACATTTCTGAATTTATAGAAAAGGTATATGAAACTATTTTAGAAGAACAAAGAGGGCAGATAATTTCAAAAAAAATTTCTGAGCAAAATGCTAGCCAAATAACAATAATAACCCCTTCTTTAAATGCAACACATGCTGCTTTATTGTACTATCAGGAAAAAAAGTTAGACAAAATATGGATCGCCCAAATAAAAAAATATGAAAGCAAAATTTTTGCTCAAAAAAACTCAGAAAAAGGAGTTATCTCTCTTCAACTTTCTCTAAAAACTTTTGAAAATCAAAAGGTAAATTTTTATTTGAAGATTTTAGATAAAAACCTACAGCAAAAAACTATTAAAAAGATAGCTAGTTTTGATGGGGGCAGCCCATATTGGGTAGGTTCAATTGCATCCCTAAAACTTCCAAATAGCCGTAATATAATAATAGAAGTGATAGACCAATATGGGCGAGAGTATGCAAAAGCTTTAGTAAATTCTCCAGAATATAAAATTGAGCTGGTGAGTAAAAGAAGAAATATAAGAGAATATTGTGTGAAAAAAAACGATTTGCCAATAGAAAAAGGTAGGATTAAAGTTAAAAAAGAAGGTGGTGAGTGGACAGACATAGATCTTTTAAATTCTTGTTTTGCAGTTAGCTCAGAATGGAAAGAGGGAAAAAATACAGTATATTTTAAAATAGACGAATATGAATTTTCAGATGAGTGGATTGAGGAAGAATCTAAATGGAAATTATTTGTATTTATAGGCATACCTTTTTCGATTATTTTTATAATTTGGTTTTTATTTTTTAGAAGAGAACGAGGTAGGGTCTTTTATTTAGAAGTACCAGACTATACAGAAATAGAACAACAGACTATAAAAATAAAATCTTCTGAAATCTTAAGTACAATTACACCTATAAGTAGTTTTGAGGAAATAAAAAGAAAACTTATTGAAAAAATAAAAAAAGAAAGTGGTTTTGTAGTTACAACAGACAGTATAGAGAATGCATTAATTGATTTAGTAAAAGAAGGAAAACTAAGAAATTATTTAGATTACTATGGATTAGCGAGCATTTCTGAAAAAGAATTTTATTATAAGATTATTCTAAAAACGATTGAGGAGTTTTTAAAAAGGAATGGAATGATATTAAATGAAAAGATGATAGATTCGAAAGGTAAAAAATGGGCAATAATATTAGAAAAAAATGATTTGAAAATGGATAGGGTAGCTGATTTTTTAGTATTTTTAGACGATGAAAAAAGAGAAGAATTTTTAAATGAATTAAAAAAAGAGTTAAATAAAAATAGTGCTGCAATATTATTAGCTATTACTACAAAGAAAACAAAGGTATTTACATTAAGACAACTACAAAAAATGGAAGAGTACTATTAAGAGGGAAATAATGGTTTTTGGGGAATTTTTAAAAAGAAAGCCAACTGCGATTTTAATTTGCCTAAAGGATGAAAGCCAGGAGTGGTACCCTTCTAAAATTGCAAAGTATTGTGGAACTTCATATGTTTATGCAACTACTTTTTTAGAAAAATTGCACAAGCTTGGCTTAGTTTTGATAGAAAAAAAAGGAAAAGAAAAAACAGCCAGACTAACAGAAAGAGGAAAAACGATTGCTTCTTTAATAGAGGAGATAAATAAGCAATTAGATCAGCAAAAACAACAAGAATTAAAAAAAGACCAAAAAAATGAACAGAATATAGAATAAATTTTTACTTAAACCGCCCTAAGCTCTACTATTTTTCTAACCATATTTAAAATATGTTTATAATCTCGATAGTGGGAGTATACTTTTATAGCTATTTTAAAATTAGCTGCTGGGGTTTGAGAAGTGGCATATATTGGAACTATTAGTTCTTTTAGCTCACCTGGTTCTATATTGCCTATTCTAAATTCTTTAGATTTTGATAAACCAGTACCATCTAAACCAAGTTCATTTGGAACTTCCACTACTACAGAACAGAGTTGAGAGGTGGTTGATTTATTTTTTATTTTAAGTATTAGATCAACAGAATTTTCCTTTTTACTATTAATCCTAATTGGCCTAAAATAATTAGAAATTATAAATGGGGAGGCTTTGGCTGTTTTTGATAAATCCTCTTGTGGTACTTCGGAGGTGTTTGAAAAAAACGATAGTATTTTATCAAAAATCATTTTTCCACCTCAATAAATTTAGAATTAACATCTTGTCATTTTTTTAATAAAAAAAATCCTGCTAAAAATAAAAACAAGGCAGTAATAAGTTTGCCCAAATCCACCCCCGCTATAGAAATTGGAATGTAAAAAACAACTGGAAAATTAAATAAACTAAGAAGTAATATTAGCCCGTATAAAAAAGCTCCACCTGCAAAAAAATATTTAAATTTCATTTTACCACCAAAAATATTTTATTTTTACATTATTTAAAATTTCTTATCCACTCAATCTCATTTCTGTAGATAGACCTAATATCAGGAATATAATGAGAGAGCATTAATGGTCTTTCTAAAGATAATCCCCAAGCCAAAACAGGATAAACCCCACAAAGAGGTAAACAAACTTCTGGTCTAAATATACCAGCACCACCTAACTCTAACCATTGGTTCTTTGATTTGTCAAAAAATTCTATCTCTAAAGATGGTTCGGTATAGGGAAAATAAGATGGCCTAAATCGTATTTTTTCAAAACCTAATTTTAAATAAAATTCTTTTAATACTCCCAATAGGTGACAGAAGTTTGCTTCTTTCCATACTACTATTCCTTCTACTTGATAGAATTCCGCGAGGTGTTTGTAGTCTGTAGCTTCGTTTCTAAATACTTTGCCAATAGCAAAAAACTTATCTGGAAGGTCATCTTTTTTATTAAACAAAGTCCTTGCACTCAAAGAAGTAGTGTGTGTTCTTAAAACGGTTTTTGATGCAAATTCTTCAGACCACTTACCCCCCCATTTTTTCTCATGAACTGCTTTTATTTTTTTTACTAATTTTTCCTCTGGGAGTGGAGAAGTTCTATTTATATAAAAAGTGTCTGCTAAGTCTCTTGCTGGGTGATCCTGGGGCTGAAATAGAGCATCAAAATTCCAAAAACAAGACTCTACAAGTGGGCCATCCATTTCCTTGAAGCCAAGAGAAATAAATACCTTTTTTATTTTTCTTTTCAGTAAAGTTATAGGATGAGATTTTGCTATTGTAATTGGTTCTACATCTATAGAGAGATTGTAAGGGACAAGATCACCTTTTCTCCAACTTCCACTAATTAACATCTCTCTATTTAGTTGAGCTATAGAAGGCTTAGAACTTATTTTTATTTTTTCTAAAACCTCTTTGCCCTTTAGAGTAATTTTAAAAATATAGTCTACTACTAAATTTTTTTTCTCTACTAGTCCTCTTTGGGTGAGTTGAGATAAGAAATTTTTATCGCAACTATTTAGTTCTTCTTCTGGGGGTAAAGTAGGCCATTGTTTTTTTTGTAGTATTTCTTTAGCTTTTTGTGTTAGAATTATTTTCCCTCCTTCTTCTTTTGAAACAATAAACCAACCGTTTTTTATTCCTTGACTCAAACCAAAACTCTTCTCTTCTTTATCTAATTGAGAGATAAAAACATCTGGAGCATTCAAAAATCTCTGAAGTAAAATACTCTCTGGCAAACCAGATAGAGAGGTTTCTTTTCCCTTCTTTGTATAAACAAATTTTGTAATTTGTGTTTTTTGTAATATTTGTATCAATTCTTCAGAATGAAGTTTTTCTAAAAGAGAACTCACTGTTGAAAACTCTAAATTTAATTCCGTAGAGATTGTTTTGGCCGAAAGATCCCTGCCACTACTACATTTTTCTAAAATTTTTATTTCTAAATCAGATAGAGCCATAGAATTCACTTATCTAATTTTTTTATCCAATAGATTGCAACAGAAAGTATGACTAAAGATAATAAATAAGGTGGATTTAAGATTAAAAAAAATAAATTGTAAAGTTTTGATTGAAGTTTTAGAAAAAATTCATTTATTTCTTCTTCAGGCGTTTGTTCCATTTCAAATGAAAAATAAAACTTAGATAGTGTTTGAGATTTCCAAATAAATATTCTTTCATTACCTAAGTAATAATTTTGAGAGCTGGAGGGATCGAACCTAAAAAGCAAGGGGTTCTCCTCAATATTGTTAGGCGTACGAGAAAAGATTATTTTAGATGCTTTGTCTGGAATAGAGATTTTTAAACTATAATCTGAGGGAAGAATTATGTCATCAGTTTTTGATAGTTGAAAAGAAAATGGTTTTGTCCACAGAATATATTTTTTAGTTCTTGGTTTTACCTGTGAGATTTCAATTAGAGAAGGGGTATTTGGACTTAGAGGAAGCACATCGTATTCTATAGAAATTTTTCCAAAACAGGTGTTTGCTATGTTGTTACAATTAAAGACTGAAACTGGCCTTACTCTAAAATTAACTAAATCAACAAATGCTCTACTAATATGCGGTCTCAATTCGCTCAGTTTTGTTCTCTCAGACCAAGAGGCAAGATCATTTAATAAAAAAGAATTTTCATAGAGTTGAATTGAATAAGAGCCATTGATAAATATTAAAAAATCTTCTATAACATGGACTGTGCCATCTGGGTTTATATTTAAACTCATAACATAACTTTTTAATTCAAAATCAGAAAAACAAAAGTGTAAAAAAAATGACGCCATTAACAAGTATTTGAATAAGTTTTTCATATAAATAAATAGTAGTAGAGATTTAAAAATATAAATATTTAAAGTTAATATTATTAGAGTAAAGTAAAAAAAATTGATGGGTTGGGGTAATGGATTACATACAATATTTTGGAAATTTAACTGTTGAGATAAAATTAAACGACATTAGCTCTTTGTTTAATATCAATACTTCAAAGAAAATATATGGTGAAGAGAGAAAAGTGGGGGCAAAATTAGATATTTTATCAATAAAAAGATGTGATTTTATTTTTTCTACTGATGAAAGGCCAGAATGCTGTGAACCAGAAAGCATTAAGCAAATAGTTGAAAGAACCCATGCCCTTTATATTGCACCTAAAAGCGCAATAGAAAAAGTGGAATTAAAACAAAAAAACAAAATAGAGGTTAGTGAGGGGGAAAAATTTAACATCAAAGGGTTGGATATTGAGGTTTGCCGGGCTTCTCAACCACGCGCACAATATGCTGTTGGATTTATTTTAGATTCACAAAAATATAGAGTGTATTATGCTGGGGAGACTTATTTATATAGCACCATCTCACAAATAAAGTGTGATATTGCTTTACTTCCAATAAGAGGGGCATACACAATGGATTATTTTGATGCTTTAGAGGCTGTTAAAGAAATTAGGCCAAAATACGTTATACCTATTGCTTATGAAAATAATTTTGACCCTGAAGGAGATTTAGGCGAATTTATAAAAGGTTTGCCTTCGTTTACAAAACCACTAATAATTAGACCGGGGCAAATAGCAAAATTACCTTAAAAAAATCAAAAAGATCTATTGGATGAAGTTATAAAGTTAATAATAACTCTTTTAATATTTATTGTATATAAATATTAACAAACAACTAAAAGGTGGAAAAATGATAACTGGAATTAGAATAGATAGTGTAGAAGCTGCAAGAGAAAAGAATGACGATATTGAAGGATTGGATGTTAATATAGGAATAGATGAGATAAAGATCAATGCCAATCAGATTGAAATAAAATTTAATTATCAGGTAAATTATAAACAAAATATTGGATATTTGAAAATGAAAGGAGTGATTTACACACAAGAAGAAACAAAAAGAACTAAAGAGATTGAAAAAACTTGGACAGAACAAAGAAAACTCCCAGATGATTTCTCAGAAATGATTTTAAATGCAATTAATTTTACATGTGGCACAAATGGCGTGTTAGTAGTAAGACCAGTTAATCTTGCCCCTCCCATGGTGCCGCCCAAAATACAAATAAAACGAGATTAAAACTAAATTAAATCGATTTTTAAACCATCGGCTGCTAAAATAGACTCTCCGAATATCTTTTTTGCTTGATTTAGCAAAATAGAGGGATCTTTAGAGTATCTTGCACTAATATGAGTGAGAAGTAGTTTTTTAGCTTGTGCTTTTTTTGCAAAATTTGCTGCCATAGAAGCAGTAGAATGAAAACGCTCTTTTGCTAAATTCTCAAGAGAGTCGTCAAAAGTACAATCATGTATTATAAGATCAACTCCCTTAAACTTTGAGGCAAGCGAAGTACTATGCCTTCCGTCCCCAAGGTATAAAATAGATTTTCCTTTTTTAATGTAAGATACGTCTTTTAGATAAATCCTTTTTTTGTTTATTATAATGCTGCCTTTTTTTTGTATTTCTCTAAACAGGTACCCTCGTAGGCCCATCTCTTTTGCTTTTTTTTCATAAAAACAAATTTTGTCTTTTTCTTTTGCAAAGAAAATATAGCTGTCAATATTCCCATGAAATTTTGAGGGATAAGCATAGAATTCTAAATTTTTAAAAGTGTGAATTGGATTTTTTTTGTTATTTAGTTCTACTAATTGGGCTATATTTGGATCTACTTCAAATAAATCAAAAAATTTTTTCATTTCTTTTGGGGCAAAAACTAAAACTTTGTTGTTTAAACCACTTAATTTTATTGTTTGCAGAAGGCCAAACAAACCTAAAAAATGATCCAGATGTAAATGGCTTATAAAAATAGCATTTATTTTGGCATAACTTAGAGAAAAATTCATTAATTGGCGCTGAGTGCCCTCCCCACAATCAAATAAAAATAATTTTCCTTCATAACTTAGGGCATAGGATGAAAGAGACCTCTGTGAAGTTGGAATGGAAGCTCCTGAACCCAAAACTGTTAGAGTAATCATAGAAAAATAAAAACACAAAAACAATATAAAAATATTTCTATTATTTTAGTGTTTTGAATAAGAATTTAAAAAATTAATTTCTGATTCGTCTAAACCATAAAAAGAGATCAATTTATCTTCTATTTTTGATTTAAAAAGATTTGCTTGAGCTGCTAAAAGATCCAAGTAGGATTCAGCTTTAAAAGTAGTGGTATGTGTTTTCTTTGCTATTTTAAGTAAAATTGATTTTTTAATTTCCCTTCTTGACTTTGAATAGGACATTTTCTTTAGAAATTCTGGAAATTGATATGGGACAAAATAAGAATATTGCCTTTCTTCTCTAACAGAGGCTACCCCGAAAAGCATCAATGCTATAGAATATCTTAAAAACCCCCAATATTGCTTGTTTATTATTCTCCCATCAAAAACATCTGCCTTAGATAGTCGTTCATATGCTTTAGCTATTTCGGAGGTTTTTTTAAATTCCAATAAAATATTTTGAGCTAAAAATAGTTTTATGGTATTTAGGTCAGATGTAGAACTTAGAAGAGAAGAGAGAGTTTTTGCCTCTTGATAAGACTGAAGCCTAAAAATAGACCTAAGCATTTCAAATTGATTTTTATCCTGCTCCCTGGAGGCAGAAAAATTTCTTGCCCACAAATCATTTATCGCTGCCCTTAAATCCCCCTTGCTATTTTTTGCGATGATTTTTATTTGTTCCTTGGGAAGAAAAAGGTTAGAGCTTTGAGAAATAGCAATTAATCTAACAAATATCTCGTCAGGAGAAAGGGCCTTAAATTGTAGAGGTTCGCACAATATTTTTATTGAAGAGATAGATTGATCATAAATATCGTTTGCTGTTAGAATAATTGGAATAGAGTTACTTTTAAAAAGATCCATAAAAAAACTCATAAAAGACTTTGACTTTTCGCTGCTCCAACCATCAATGTTTTCAAATACCACTAGCGGAGTTGTTGAGAATAAAGTTTTAGAATGAGTTAGATTTTCTAGTTTTATTTTTAATTTTTCTGCTTCTTGAGAATCCTGTGGAGGATGTACAAAAACAGCTGTTGCCTCGTATTCGTTGATTAGAGCAGCTATAGCCGCGGATTTGCCACAACCGCTAGGCCCATATAGTAAAAGCGGTTTTTGTTTCTTTGAGACCATAAACCCCAAAAACCATTGCCTAAGGCGGCTTATTGCTGCTTTATTTCCAATACATTCATCTAATTTTTTTGGTGCAAATTTATCTAAAAAATTCATAAAGTATATTAATAGCAAAATAAATAAATAACAATATGATAAAAATCGGATTAATTGGAGCTCCAAATAAAGGTAAAAGCACTCTTTTTGCAGCACTTACAAAAAACCAAGTAGCAATTGCCGATTATCCATTTACTACCATAGCCCCAAATGTAGGCGTGGCTTTTTTACCTAAAGAATGTGTTTGCTCCAAATTAGGTATAAAGTGCGATTCTCCATATTGCGATGGAAAATATAGATATGCGGGGGTAGAAATTGTAGATGTAGCTGGTTTGGTAGAGGGAGCATATTTGGGTAGAGGAATGGGGAATAAATTTTTAGACGATTTAATAAAGGCAGATGGTTTTATTCAAGTGATAGATGCCTCTGGGCAAACAGACTTAGATGGTAAAAATACAATGGATTTTCCTATTGAAAAAGAGATTGGGTTTTTAAAAAATGAGCTGTTGCAATGGCTTGTTGGAATATTGCGGCGAAATTATCCAAGATACAAGTTTAAAAAAATTGATGAGATGTATAAAGAGCTATCTGGATTAAAAATAGAATATGAAAAACTGAAGGAGACGGCTATGGAATTAAAAATAAATTTAGAAAGAGTGGAATTAGATGAAAAAAAAATGTTTGAATTAGCAGAAAAGATAATAAAATTAAAACCCCTGGTCATTGCTGCAAATAAATCTGACAAAAAAGGAGCTTTAGAAAGAATAGAGGAGTTCAAAAAAAACCATAAAGAGATAGACATAATTGCTTGCAGCGCAGATTATGAATACACTTTAAATTTAGCAGCAAATAAGAAATTGATCGATTATAAATACGCAGAGAATAGGATTAAAATCATAAAAGAATTGCCTCTAGAGCAAAAAAATGCTATTGAAAAAATTTTAGAATTTGTAAAAATTAATAATGGGACAGGAGTGTGGAATTTGCTTGAAAAATTGGTCTTTGAAAAGATGGAGATGTTAGTTGCTTACCCTGTAGAAAATGAAGAAAAGTTTTCTGATTCTGCCGGTAGAGTTTTACCAGATGCTTTTTTAATAAAAAAAGGTACAAAGATTATAGAGTTTGCCCAGATGGTACATAGTGACTTTGCAAAATATTTTGTAAGTGCAATAGATGCAAAAACAAAGAAAAATCTTTCTAAAGAATATATTATAAAAGACAATGACATAATTAAACTTATTGCCGCAAAAAGGTGATTTGGGATGCAAAAAAAAAGCATATTTATTATTAGTATTTTGTTTTTATTGTTTTTAGTTGGAGTAGGATTATATTTAAATCAAATAGGCGATTTAGACAAAAAATCCCTCGAGTCCAAAAAAGAGATAAAAACTAAAGAGATCGGAGAAAATGAAAAGAAACTGCTAGAAAGATACTCTTTGCCTCAAAAAAAAGAGTATAGTTTTTTAAAGCAGCTGATTTCTGGAAATAAAAAATTAGAGGTTGAGGTTATAAAAAACGAAGAAGAAACGGAGGTTAAAATAAAAGATAAAATATATGAATTAAAAATATATGAGAATAATAAAAAAAATGAAAAGGTCCTGTGTGTATTTTTAATAGATGGTAATGAAAAATGCGCTAATTTGACTGAAAATGAAACTTCTGTAGATAGAGATAGATTCCTTGAAATTTTTGAAGAGATAAAGAGCGAGAGCTTAATCTATCCAGACCAACAGCAAAAAAAGATAGACGAATTTTTTATAAAAATTGGAGCTTTGGAATTTACAAAAAACTTTAGCGTAGAGGAAGTAGATGGAAAAACTTGTAATAAATTCGAATATAAAATAGATTATAAAAAAATTCCCCTGGCGCAAATAGAAAAAATTCAGGCGGAGGGGATAAATTTAACTACAATAGGGGCAGGCTATATTGACAACATAGAAGTTGTTGAATGTTATGATTATTCTACAAATTTAATAGTTTATAAGAACATGAGTTATGTAGATATTTTTGGAAAAAAATACGGATATAATTTTAAGTTAAAGGAATTAAACAACACCACAATACAAAAGCCAAATGTTAAAAATACGGTTTTTGAAGTTTTGGGATCTATTCAAAAATCAGTTTATATACAGGAAAGATTGGAGGATTGCCTGCAGAGTGCCGATAATAAAAAGGCTTGTTTTTTTGATTCTGCAATTCAACAGCGGCTTGTAAAGATATGTGAATTAGCAAAAGATATGGAAAATGGAGTTGTTGATTGTTATTATCAATATGCTATAAGAACTTCAGAGCCGCAATATTGTGAGAATGCAACTGGAAAAGAGGATGAATGCTACATAGATTACGTATATTTAAATAGAGAGAAAAGAGAGGAGTATTATTGTAATAAAATAAAAAATGAAACATTAAAAGAAGAATGTTTAAAAATAATTTTAAATGAAAAAAATAATGAGTCTATAAAAGGATAATTAAAGAAAAAAGATAAAAAATTTAAAAAATAAAAATTTAAAAAATAATTAAAAATTAATCTATTATAGGGGGGTCCGTAGCTCAGGCTGGTAGAGCGGTTGGCTCTTAAAAAATATAGGGGCAACCAATAGGTCGAGGGTTCAAATCCCTCCGGGCCCGTATATAAATAAAGTGAAAAAATGACAGTGGTTTTTAGATATGGACATAGAATTGTGAGAGATAAAAGGCTAACTAGTCATGTTTTTTTGGTTGCTAGGGCTTTTTTAATAAAAAGCGGATTTTACTGTGGGGAAAAAGACCAAAAATTAGAAGATAGTATAAGAAAAGTGGGGTTTGAATTAGAGTATTGTGAGAATTGTATTGAAAAATTATTAGAATTAAAAAACGAAGGGAAAAAAATTGTGCATCTTACAATGTATGGAGAGCCGATTTTAAAAAAAATAGAAGAAATAAAAAATGAAAAAGAAAAACTAGTGATTATAGTTGGCTCAAAAAAAGTTCAAAAAGAGATATATGAAATTGCTGATTATAATATTTCGATTACCTATGAGCCGCATTCTGAAGTAGGGGCCCTTGCAATATTTTTAAATGAAATATTTGAGTCAAAGGCACTTTTGGATCAATTAAAAGATAAGGAAGCTGAGGAAAAGGCAAAAAAAATTTTAAGAAATAAAATTAATAAAGTTAGAATAAAATAAAATATATATGAAAGATATAAAAAAGACTGCTAAAAAGGTTTCTAAAACCAAAAAAGCCCTAAAACCAAAAAAAAGAATAAAAGAAAAAACTGCTAAAAATCTAAGAAAAGTTGGAAAAACTATAGAGATAAAAAAGGCAAAGATAAAAAAAGAAAGTAAAACTAAGAGAAAAAGAATTAAAGAGCCATTAAATAAATGTTGGATTGAAGTTATTTTTAAGGATCCTGAAATGAGAAAATGGGCAGTTAGACAGATAGGAGAGCATGTAATAGAAGTTATTAATAAAATGGATGGGCCATTAAGTGATGAGGAAATAGCAAAAAGAACAGAGTTAAAGCCTTCAGATGTAAGAGTGGTATTAAATAGGCTTCATGCTCATGGGTTGGCAAAATATACAAGAAATAGAGATAAAAAGAGTGGATGGTATAACTATATTTGGGCATTATTGCCTCAAGAAGCAATGGAATTTTATGAAGGATTTAAAAAATTAAAAGAAGAGACAAATAAAGAAATAACTGAAGACCAAGAACTTTATTATAGTATTGTTGATGGAAAAATTAAAATATATACTTTTGAAGAGGCTTTTAATAATAGATTTATCTGCCCAATTACTGGAAAACCACTAAAATATTTGGATAAAAAAGAATTGGAAAAAATAGAAAAAGAAAAAAAAGAAATATAAAAAGTTCAAAAGATAAAAAATAAAAATTCTATAATTTATATTAATTATTAGTGGGATAGGGTAGCCTGGAGTGCCCGCTGGGCTCATAACCCAGAGATCAGTGGTTCAAATCCACTTCCCACTATTTTTTTTAATTTTTATTTTTTGACTTGAGTAAGATACACCCTATACTTCCACTATTTTTTGGTGATAGTTTTCTTTGTGAGTCTATAAACCAATAAAGAAAATAATTTAAATTTTTTGTAACTATAGTTACACTATGATAATTTATTGTTTTGATATTAATTCAAAAAATTTAAAAGTTTATAATAAAATAAAAAGAAGGTTTTATTATAATCTTGCTAAATTAAAAAAGAAGTGGATAACAAAATCAGTTATAATTTGCTCAAAAAGAGATGAAAAATTTTTTGATGAATTTTTTTCAAACTACAAAGATTTTTTGGTTTTATATAAAATAAAAGCCAAAAAAATTCAGCACATTTATTAGTTAAACACACCTCTCCAACCAAAGTTAAAATATCTCTACTAAATTCATAAGCTAATAATTCAAAAATAAAAAAATAGTGGAAGTATGGGGTCTAGCTTTTCAATTAAATTAAATTTTTTTAATAATTAGGATTAAGGCCAGTGGTTTTTGAACCAACAACTACAACATCTTCCACATTTTTCACAGAAGTATACAACACACTTTTTTCTCTTAGTATTCTTTTTGCTTCTTCTTTTGAAATATTGGCTAGCGGCTCCATTGTAAGTCTAATAATTTTTCCCTGCTCCATATCTATTAGGATATCCTGGACCCTTCCCAAATACTTACCAGAATCGGTGTATATGTCCATTCCATATATTTTTGAGACTCTAATTCCCATATTGCCCACCTTTTTTATCATCATATTTCTGTAATTTTGTTTATGTAAGATGAATTTAAAAGTTTATCTATTTATATTTTTTTATGCAAACTCTAACTTTTAGAAAACAAATTGCTATTTTATTTTTAATATTTTTAATTCAACCACTTTTTTCACAATCTTCTGATCCAACACAAGAGTTAACAAATGAGCTAAACAAACTTTGCAAACAATTACACGACTTAATACCAACTCTGGCAATTTTACTTGTAATCTTTGGAGCCGTCGTATATGCTGCAGGCCAACTATTTAGTGCAGAGACTAGAGCCAGAGCAACTGCCTGGGCTTCCTCTTGTGTTGCTGCCGCAATTATAGGAATACTAATAGCTCAAATTTTACCTTCTTTTCTAGGGGCACTTATTGGGCAGGAGATCTCTTGTAATGTATAAGAGCAAAAAATTATTAATTTAAAATTTTTGTTTATTTTATGGCTAAAAAAGGGTACGTCTCTTTTTTACTCTTTTTTATAATTTGTTTTATTTTACTCTACCCTCTCTTTTTTTATAAAAGCCCCTTCCCTCTCTGGCCCTCGTTTGTTTTGAAAGAAACCTCTGATATTCATATCCTTCACAAAAGAGCACTCATCTCTCTTTTTATTGATAAGTTTGAAGAAATAAAACCTATTCTTAAACTTTCAAAAACAACTAATAAAATTCAAGATGTGTTAGCTCTACTTCCATTTCCATTTAACGTTATCTTGAGAGGAGTTAGTCAAGTAGCTTCAAGCAGAGAATTTCGCTCAACCTTTGCAAAAGCCTATTTATTACTAGCTGCCCAAGACTTATCCTCTAAAATAACTCAATATTCTAATTATAATTTAGACTTTTTTTGCCATCCTTCTTTTTCTCCCTTTTTTAGTGACTACGAACGATCTATTTTATCTACATTCATAGATAACAATTCACCTCCTTTTTTTGTCCCTTGCTATTCTCTATTAGAATATATTGATGGGCCAGAAGATAGCGCAGGTAAAATAAAAATACACAAAGGTTTTTTTGTTTTAACATCCTCCAAATTATTAAAATCTGAGGCTTCGAGCCCAATAGAAGAATTAGAAATAAGTTGATCTTATGGCAAGTGTATTTGAATTTTTGTTGGTTTTTTTACTTTCCTTATCTTTAGTTTTAGTGCTTCTAACTTCTTTCAACACTTTAAGTGCAAAAATTGGCAGTATCTACTCATTTACTCATTCAATTCACACTCTTTCTAACCTTTCTTTGTTTGCAGGCCTAAGTTCAGTTTATTCTAACGCCGTCTTTTTTCCTTATCAACAAAATTCGACCACATTTATTATTCTTTTTAATAAAGTAAAATACGGAAATTATCAATTGGATTGCATCGCAAATTTTTCTTTAGGTGGTTTTATTGTCAAATCCCCCAACGTTCCTACCTAATTTTAAAAAAGGACAAGACTTAGTAGATTTTTTTCTATTTTTTTTAGTTCTTCTAACAGCGCTGTATTTTGTTTATCTTTTTTTATTTTCTACTTTGGAATTAAAAATACAATACACTTCATTTTATAAGGCACTCTCATTAGTTCTACAAACAAGCGAAGATATTTTTCTTTATCTTTCAATACATAGCAATAATTTTGTAAAAGTAGGATTTTTAGACGAGTCAAAAATAACATATCAACCAGAGAATCATCAAACAATAAAAGAAATCTATTATTCTTTTGAAAAGCCAACAATCAATCAAGGCACTAAAAATCAATTATGTCTAAAGCGTTTTATGTTTTCTAATTCTACCTCCACCTCTCAAGTCTTTTGGGTTTGTTATAATTGGTCTTAGGTGTTTTTATGATGTGGTTAGAAGTACTTTTCTCCTCTATTTTAATTTTAAGCGCACTTCTTTTTTATTTTGAAATCCCAACTCACACCCAAAACCTTCCAGATTTTTATTTATATGTTTTTCTCTCAGATCAGGCTAATTTAATTATAAATTCAAACCTTTCTATTTTTTGCCCCCAACAAAATCAAAACATTTGTTTAAAATGCAGCCTTTACGAATTAGACTCATTTTTTATTAACCACTCTCTTTTCACAACTAAAGAAGATTATTCCTCCCCTCTTTGTAGCTCAACTTTTTCCAATTCTCCAAAAAAAATCTCAATAAACCGAATTTTTTATCATGATAAAAAATTAAAAAAATTAGTTTTAGTTGCCTTTTATCCTAACACTTAAAAAATATCTTCTATGAATTTAAGAAACATAAAATAAACACAGCTGTCTGTCTGCCTCTATTTTTAAATTTTTACATTCGCTAGCAGATTTTGTCATAGATGCTATAGTTACTACACATCTCCTATGAATTTCTTCAGAACTTATTTCATCACAAATCCTTATATCCTGTTGATCTCTTGCTAGATCTAATAAACAATTATCTTTGCTTTTAAGTTGGCCCTCAATACATTGTTTGACCAAGTAGTCTAAATTTTCAGTTTGGTTTGTAAAGACAGCTGTTTGGTTTTCTTGTTCCACTCTTTTTGCAAATTCTACCTGTGCCATCATTTTTTTGGCTTCTTTTGGTTCTGTGGATTTTTGCATGCAATCTTTTCTAATCTCTAAATCTGGTATTTGATAACACAACTCTGGGGATTGTTTTACTATAGCATAATAGCGTATACAATCTGTCTTTATCATTCCACTATATTTTTTACATTCTTGCTCTACCTGAGTGGTGCATCCTTCAAAAATAAAAATTAAAAAAATAACCGCAAGTAGAAAAATTTTTTTTAGCTCCTTCAAACTATTTAGTAGTTTTAGCATATCCTTTTTACTTCTATTTAATTTAAAAAATTATCTCCTATTCATATAAATTCTCAGTAGTTTTGTGATATTTTTGTGGGTCTAAAATAACTTCAATATCTTTTTTTATGGAGATTTTAGAAGTTGGGTTAATAATAGTATCTGTTGTAACTATTTTTTTTATCCCAATTCCTAACATTTTTAAAAGAGCATTATCTAAAAACATACCATGAGTAGCAGCACATATTACTTCTTTTGCGCCCAATTCTAAACATTTTTCTGCAGCTCTTATCATAGTACCTCCACCAGCAATCATATCATCAACCAAAACCACTGTTTTATCTTCAATCATCATCTTATCAAATTGCGGTTCCATTTCCTTTACTTTTCTAAAAGTTTTCTCTTGATTTTCCTCGTACTCTCCTCTTTCCTTTCTCATAAACAATCCTGTCTGCCCAACAATATATTTTGCTCCGCTATCTGGGCTAACTACAACTATGTCTTTTTCTGTTTTTCTTATATAATTTATTAGTTCCTCTCCCATGCACTTGTTTACAAATACTAGTCCCTCGTATTCAATGACCCCTGGTTTTTTTAGAAAATGACAATCCCAAGTGTAAACTTTCGTAGCACCGCTTTCCTTTAGGAGCTTTACTAATAACTTTGCGCTAACTACCTCCCCACTAAGCCATTGCTTATCTGCCCTTGCATATGGGACATATGGTAATATTAATTCTATCCCTTCAGCCCCTGCGTTTTTTGCCCCATACATAATTTGTAAAAGAGTAATAAGATTTTCATCAGGGTTTGGAAAAAGACGATGTAATATATAAACTTTTTTATTTGCTATATTTTCCACTCCTTCTAATCTGCAATAACTCTCTCCATCTGGAAATCTTTTAGTGATTATTGAAGGGGGGGCTATATCTGAACAATTAGGAGAAACCAATAAAATTTCATTTTGCATTCACAACCCCCTATTATAAATTCTCATCTAATTTTTAAAATATTTACACCCCACAGCTAACCCTAAGTAAATCTCTTATTCCTGGAGCAAGCCCAACTACTATTATGGCGATTTTAACTAAATCTTTTAATAATATGTCTTGCTCTTTTTGTATAAGTTTTATAGCCACTAAAGCGATCAATCCTTTCAAAACAAAAAAACTAAGAAAACCAATTTCTGGTATAGCTGAGCCAATAATTTTTGGTATCACGTGTTGTTCAAAATAATAAATTCCATATTTTCTAGGCGCTATGTCTATAGAAATCCACGTTGCGGCTCCATCAAGGCAATGAGCAAAAATAACCAGATAATCTATTTTGGCTATGTTTATTTTAGCAACCAAAGCTAAAATTATACTATAAAATAAAGCAGCAATTACAATAAAAAAAAACAACTCAAAATGTTTCATTAATGGAAAAACAATACTAAAACAAATAACAAATAAAAAAAAGCCACTAAAAAAACTAAATTTATCAAATTTTATCTTTTTTTCAAAATAATAACTTAGAAAAAATAAAATAGCTGTAGTTATGTATATCGCAGGGCTAGTTGTCAATATCCCATATTCAAATATTTTATTTTTTAAAACAAACTCACTAAAGATTCCACTACTTGGGTAAGTGGTGCTATCAAAAGCATCTACAACCACTCTAAAAACAGAGCCAAATAATATAAATCCAATAACGCCATAAAAAAAATTTTTTTCTATAGTCAAATTTTTTCTTTTTAAAAATTTATAAATAAAATAAAGACTTAAAATTGCTATTGTGGCATAAGTTAAAGTGTTTATTATATTATACCCCTCATAATTCAAGATTGGATGAATGTAATATTTTTCTACAAACTCTATCATAGTTAGGCAATTAATTTTTAAAACTTAAATATTTATTTATCTTTATAGTTTGCCCTTAGAGGGGGCAGAAGGTATTTTTATGGGCTGCAAGCCAAGCTATTCTGGAAGTAGGCTGAATATGGATTGTTTAGCTTGCGGACTGGGGTTGGGCACAAATGCATGTATCAAATCTCATTTTAGAACTATTTCTTTTTTACCAAAATTATGGAAAACTATGCGTTATGAAGAATTTAATGCAATTGAACTAGATGAAGAAAAGACAAAAATATTTACAGAATATATCGCAGTAATAAAACAATTAGAGAGGTTGCTTTTAGATCCAAAAATCTATGGACACCCCTCAGACGATTTTTATACGCAGCGAAGGCAAATTTTAAAAGAGTTTTATGAAACAGCTTTTCAAAACCCAGCATTAGCTGTAAAAATCTTAGAAAGTTATTCTGAGCCTGTGCATTCAAAATCATTCTTTTTAGAAAGCCAAGAAGAATTTTTTTCATGGAGAGATGGAATAGTTGATGCATTCAAAAAGACTAAACTCTACAATCTTTCTTTACAACAACCTGATTTAAGAAAAATTTTTTTATCATTGTTAGGCTTAGCCCCAACACCATTTTCAGAATCTTTTATTAGAAAAATTCCATCAAATGCAAAATTAGTAGAGGGCGGCTCTTATAATCTAAATTTTGGCATAAATGTTGAGATTTATTTCTTAGAAGGAAAAGACACTTATTTGTATGTCCAGCATAACCCTCTAATAGAAAATCTTTCAGAAGAGCTAACCCAAATGTTAAGAGAAACAATAGAATTGGAATTAAAAAAACTAAAAGAAAATGTGGACTATAAATCCTATTACGATGAGAAATTTAATGAATTTAGGCAGCATTTTCTTGATCTCTGTTCTCTAAAAGGATATGATGTAAAACCGGATGTTATTGTTGCAATGGCAAGAGAAGCTGCAAATTGGACTGCAGGTTTGGGATCTCCAATAGAAAACATGGCTCTTGATGCAAAAAATATTACAGATATTTACATAGACTCTCAAAATTCGGCAATTTATATAGAGCATCAAAAATTTGGTCTTTGTCACACACTATGGCAATATGATAAAGAATCTTTGGAAAGAGCATTTCTAAATATTTTATCTTCCTTAGAGGGAAGAAGAAGATTTGATGAGCAAAATCCAGTAATTGATGTAATGCTAACTCGACTTTCTATGAGATGCCACTTACAAAGGCCACCTGCAACATTTGGAGATCTACAGGCGGCACTAAGAATCATGAAAGCAGAGCCCTTTACTTATCCAGAATATCTTTCCTACAAGAGCTTTACTCCATTTTTTGCAGGATATGATGACTTAATGGTTAGCTTAGGTTTTTCTGAGGCAGTTTTAGGCCTAAAAGGAGTGGGTAAAACTGCCTTTACTTCTGCAAAAATTGCTGCAATTGGCCCAAAAAAAAGAATTCTTCCAATTGAAGATATAGAAGAAATTCCAGTAAATGCATATAGGAAATATGGTTTTCATATTGGGGCAATACGAGTAAGCTCTTCAGATAGAGATGATGTTATACCTTCCTCTAACGAATTAGATCTTATCTCAATGACTAATGCAGCTCTAAGAATGGGGGATGCTTGTGTAATTATTAACGAAATTAGATCCAGAACCGCAATTCAAGGAGTAATAAATATTTTAAATACTCAACCAGGTATATTCTTACTTTACAATCTTCATGCTCAATCTCTTAAGGATATCCAAGATAGATTAGAATTAGTTTTTGGAATCCCCTCTTCTGCAATGTTTTCTACAGATAGATACACTTTTTTAAAGAAAGTTTATTTTGATGGAAGACAGGTCTACCGCTTAGTAGGATATCAGTTTGAATCTGATTTAGAAAAAAGAGATTTTGTTAACGTATTTAATTTTATAAGAGGAAAATCAATTGACGATAGCTTTTTAGAATGTCTGTTTTGTAAAAACAAAGAAGCCTCCGCTAAAGATCTTCACAATGCAAGTTTAGAAAAAATATCAAAAGAGTTAAAATTAAATTTTATCCCCCCAGCACTAAAAAGAAGATCAGAAGAAACAAATATCTCTGTGAATAATTACATCATGTATGCTTTCTTTAAAGGCAAGCTTTATGATCTAATTTATAAAGCATATTTGAAACACAATATAGAGGCATTATTAAAATTAGATTTTGTACTAAAATGTAATGATTTTGCAAATAGGTTTATCTGGCCAATTTTAAACAAAGAGGACAATATAAATTGGGCTGAAGTGGATGCTAAACTTTTAGAAAGCTTCAATTTGCTTTTAGAAAAAGAGTTAAATATGTTGGAGGCAGAACTCAAAAAAACAAAAACAGCTGAAAAAAAATCGTCTAAAAAAAATTAAACTTAAAATCTTAAACTTCTAAATTTTTATATATGGGGCTTGCTGATAAATTAAAAGAGTTAGAAGAAGAATTAGCTAGAACTCAAAAAAACAAAGCCACTGAATATCATATAGGAATTTTAAAATCAAAAATCGCAAAAATAAAAAGAGAATTAAACTCACCAAAAAAGGTAGGAAAAAGAAGTAGTGGTTTTTCAATAAAAAAGTCAGGGGACGCCACAGTAGCTTTAGTAGGTCTACCATCAACAGGAAAATCTACTTTGTTAAATGCACTAACTGGGGCAAAATCAAAAACGGCAAACTATGCTTTTACTACACTAAAATGCATTCCGGGGGTTATGGATCATAAAGGTGCAAAAATACAAATTTTAGATTTACCTGGAATTGTAGAAGGTGCCAAAGACGGAGTTGGTAGAGGGAAAGAAGTTATTGCAGCTGCAAAAGCTGCAGATTTAATCCTACTTGTTTTAGATGTTTTTGAGCCAAATTTTAGAGAAAAATTAATTAGAGAGCTCTATGAAAGTGGTATTCGTTTAGATAGCTCGCCTCCAAAAATTAGTTTAGAAAAAAGGGCAAGCGGAGGAATACAAATAACTTCTATGCAACCAAACCAAGAGATATCTAAAGAATTAATTGTTGGCATATTAAAAGAATATTCTATTTTTAATGCCCATATAATATTGCACGAAAAAATTTCAGCAGAGTCATTAATTGATTTTTTAGATGGAACTGCAGTTTATATTCCTTCTTTAACCGTAATAAATAAAGTAGATCTAAAATTTCCAGAAAAAGAAAAAATCAATTTTGACTATATTCCAATAAGTGCTCAAAACGGCTTTGGTTTAGATGAATTAAAAGAAAAAATTTTTCAAAAATTAAACTTAATTAGGATTTATACAAAATCAAAGTTTAATGATATGGACAATATTCCTCTTATGATAAAACGTGGCCAGAGAGTGGAAGACGTTTGTAAAAAAATTCATAAAGATTTGTATAAGCTTTTTAAATACGCTTTAGTGTGGGGCAAATCAGTAAAATTCCCTGGTCAAAAAGTAGGCCTTGACCATATTTTAGAGGACGGGGACATAATTCAAATTGTAAAAAAATAATTATAAAGAATCTCTACTCTTACTAAACTCTTTTTTTATATAATTAAAAAATTCCTCTTCTGTCTTAGTTGCATAGTTAGCATTCCATCCTCTAATTATTTTATTATGAGAGGCAAGTTCTTTTTTAAATCTCTCCAAATGTTCTTTTATTTTATAAATCTCTATTTCCTCCCCACTCCATTTTCTTGGGCAGATAAAATTTTTTACATATTCTATTTTTTCGCCTTGTTCAAAATAAAAAAAAGGATAAACTTTACAAACCGCCGGATGTTCTCCCCAAATTTTACATTTTTTCGAATTCAAAAAAATACAAGCATCATTATTTCTTTTTAAAACTATTAGTTTTTCTTCCAAACTATTTTTTTTGTCCAAAAAATATATAGGCCAAAAAAGTTTATCATCTGTGTTGTTATAATTTATAAGCTCGCAAAATTCTCTGGCCGGAAGTTTAGTTTTATTTTTTATTCTCTCAATGTCAAAAATAGTTAGTGGTATAATAAATTTTTCGCAGCATAGCACTTTACAATTTTTGCAAGGAGCAGCAATCTCCATATTATAATTTAAAAGTTATATTTAAAAATACCTTTAACTTTTTATTTATATGCAAACCAACAAAACACAACAAGAAACTCTGCTTCACACTTGGAATTTAAAATCTGAATCCTCACTCGTTCAATTCAGCGACTATTTAAATGGTATTTTTAGTTTTATTAATCAAAAAAGTGGACTACAAATGAACTTAAATCCACAAGATATCTCATATATCAAAGTAGAAAAAACACAAGATACTAAAAAAATTACTGTATATCTAAAAAGTGGAAATACTCTAACTATTAATCAAACTGAGGATGGTTTTATTATTTCTTCAGGGAAAACAGAAATTATTTTGGAAGGAAAAAATCTCTATGTAGTTCAAGAGAGAGAAAGAAAGGTGTAAAAATGGGGTGGGCTTTTTTTGGTGAAATTAAGATCACTTTGTTTGCTCACGCATCTGTTTTGCTTTCTTTTGGGGATTTAAATTTTTATGTAGACCCCTATGTCGTGCCAAAAAATTCCCCGCCAGCTGATGCTATTTTTTTAACTCACGATCATTTTGATCACATGCAAGTTCCAAGAAGTATTTTAAAACCCTCTACTAAAGTATTTGCAAGGGGAGGAAAAATTCCATCCATTCAGCTGGAAATAGGGCACAAAATTAAAGTAGGAGGAGTAGAAGTTGAAGTTGTTCATGCATATAATAAAAATAAAAGTTTTCATCCAAAAGGATTTGGCGCTGGTTTTATTTTCAATTTTCCAACTAATCCTAAACCAACAAAAATTTATGTTGCTGGAGATACTGATTTAATAGAAGAAATGTCTAATTATAAAGCAGATGTTGCTATTGTACCAATTGGAGGCACATATACAATGAATGTTGAAGAAGCAGCAAAAGCAATTGCTACAATAAAACCAAAATTAGCAATTCCCTATCACTATAACTATTTACAAGAAACCACGGCAGACCCAAAAGAATTTGAAAAGTTGGTAAAATTCTTTTTACCCCAAACAGAAGTAAAAATTTTATTGTAGGGTGAAAAAAATGCAAAATATTCAGCAAATCCATCTTATTTTAGGGCTAATTGTGATAGGGGTACTTTCAATAATTTTTGGTTATGCTTCTCAAAATTCATTTTTATTTCTTGTTTCAACCACATGCTTTATATTAGGCATTATCATTTTTAGATGGGGCTACTTTTTAGGCCCACTTCTAACTTCTTTGCCAAAATTATGGGTAAATTTAGGTGATTATGAACTTTCCCCAGATCAGGAGGCTATATTAAAAAAGACAGCAAATGGTTATTATGCTTCAATGTATTTATCCATTTCTCTAAAAGATTCGGCAACTTTTAAAACACAAGATCAAAACTTATTGCTCATGCAATCTTTTGAAAAGGCAATAACCTCTCTTAGGCACACAACAAAAATATCTTTGATAATTACCAACGTAAATGTTTCTGAGTTTTTAGAGAAATTAATAGAAAAGAGGTCTTTAGCTGAACAAAAAAGGTCTCAAGTAAAACCAAATTCTGCCCAGGCAGCAATTTTGGATAGGGAGATAGAGTCATACAATTCTCAAATAAAACAACTAACAAGCGGACAAAAACCAATGCAAGTTTTAGCTTATGCCCAAGTAACTGCTTTTGGAGAAACGAAATCAGAAGCACTGGCAAAAGTTAAAAATTATGCCCAACAAACAGCTGCTGTTTTAGCCAATGCACTTGCAACTGAGGTTATTATATTAAATGGAAGCGACATATTAAGTTGTTTTGAATGGGAGATAATCTCCCCAACTTCAAAGGAAGATATAAGCTCTAAATTGCTTTAGATAGAATAAGCAAATTAAATAGAAAAAATTATTAATTTACAATTTTTATATTTTTTTGGTAATTATGGGCAGATTAAAATTAGAGAATGTCTTTTCTTCTTCAATTGCTCAAAGAAGATTCTTGTTAAGGCCAGCAGAGCCAGATGTAAAAGACTTAATGCCAAAAAGCCATGAGGGGATTTATTTAGGTAGAACTCAAACTTTAGCAATTCCTTTTTTTTGGGATTCTGAGAGCCTAACCAATCCACATATGGCAGTAGTTGGCATGACCGGTTCTGGTAAATCTTTTTTTATAAAAACCTTTATTACTAGGGCATTTAAACAATGGGGTACCTCTTCTTTGATTTTAGATTGGTCTGGGGAGTATACTCCATGGGTTAAAAATGCCGGTGGGGTAGTTTATTCTCCCTCTCTAAATTGTTCTTTAAACATCCTGGGGATAGATATAAAAAAAGGTGCAAAAAAAGAAGAAATATCTTCTAAAATTCAAAGACTACTCTCTTCGTTTACTCTTTTGTTAAATTTAACTCCAAAGCAACAGGCTATATTAAAAAGGGCATTGGAATTAACTTATAAAAAAAAGAAAAATCCAGATATCTCTGATTTATGCTCAAATATAGAAAAGATAAAAAAAGGCAGCGATGATCCTGACTTTGATTTTCTTTTATTACAAATGGAAAAATTTAGGTTTAGAGGAAAAAAATTGCCTCAAATAAATTTAGATGATTTGGTGCAAAAGGGACTAGTTTCTGTAGATTTATCCAAATTGGACTCTGAAGAGCATCGCTCTCTAATAGCTTTAGTGATTTTGCAATATACTAAAGAGCAAATGCGCCTTGAGGGGTTGGCCAAAGACAAAAAAATTAAGCTAGTAATAGTAGCTGATGAGGCTTGGAAAATAGCACAAGATGATCGCTCTGATTTAGTGCAAATTTTAAGAGAAGGAAGAAAATACTCTTTTTCTATTATTGTCGCTTCTCAAAATCCTTCAGATATTTCTCCCACCATCCTCTCCAATGTCGCTACCCTTGCTGTATTTAGATTAATGCATGCAGATTTTAGAGAATCTTTATTAAAATCTCTCAACTGTCCAAAAGAGGTTTCAATTCAAATCGAAAAATTCAAAGTAGGTCAAGCTTTATTTAGGCTGGCTTGGGCAATTCCTTCCAACTACGATGGACCATTTATAGTTTCTAGGATAGAAGGAGAAATTTCTTCTGACGCTGTTATCTTAGAGGTGGATAATATGGAAATACCCTTAGAAAGAGAGTTTTTGTCTTCTAAGTTGTTTAATCTTGGTTGCTCCAATGCCCAGATCTCTCAATTAATAAAAATATTTGAGGAAAATGATAGAAGATTAAATGTAGATGCATTTTGTAGAATACTTCTATCTTTTGGAATAAGTCGCTCGGTAATATTAAATCTATTGAGAGACTTTGGCCTAAAAGATGAACAACTCGTTGGAATATTCTCAAGGTTAGAAGCTAGTGCATTAAATGTTCCAACTTCAAAGTTGGCAAATTTGGTGGTTAAAGATGAATGAAATAAAAAAAACAAAATTCATCTTCCCAATTTCTTTTCCAAAATCTCCTAATTTGTGGGTAAAAAGTTTAGCAGATTTAGGTTTTTCAAAAATCTCACAAAAACAAAATGAGCTCACACTTTATTATAATTTAGCTGAAGATGCCCAAGGTGTAGAATATGAGTCTATAAAAATAACTATAACTAAGAATTCTCTTGAATTAGAAATTTTAGGAGAGCAAAAAAATTTTCAAAAAAGAAAACTTGAAGGTCTAAAACTTTGTCTTTTTGTCATCTCTATTTTAAAAGAAGAAGATGAATATTCAAAAATTTTTTCTACCATAGCATCTGTTTTAGATGAATCAATATCTTTAATTGACTTTAAGTCTGTTTTAGTTTTAGAAGAAAATAATAAATTAAAGGAGGAAAACGCATCTCTGAATAAAAAACTTCAAATCGCACTGGCAGAAAAAGAAAGTCTAACTAAGCGATTAATGCAAGATAGTATAAAAATATCTGAATTAAATTCAAAATTATCAAAATTATTGGAGATCCCAGATGAGGTAATACAAGATGAGTTATTAGAATGGCTGAAATCTCATAATGGCGAGATAAATATTTCAGAGTTCTGTGTCAGATATTCTCACAATCCACAAAGAGTTTTAGAAAATTTGGACAAGCTTGCAAAAATGGGAAAAATAAGCAGGGTAGATTAAAATGAAGAAAAAATTAAAAAAACTAGAGGATCAAAAGGACAGCAAAAAGAAAAAAGAAACGCCCCCCACTCTTAAATTTTTAATAAGAGATCCAACCCCAATAAAATATAAATTTGTAATTAACTCTTCCTTTAATTGGAATTATTTTATAAAAAGATTTTATTATATTTTTAAAAAAGATAATTTTTAATAAACTTTTAAGATTTAGAATAGAGGGTTGAGAAAAAAATGGCAGCAATAAAAGTATCGATAAAAGAATTAGAAGAACTTTCACATTTAAAAATCAAAGAATTAGAAGAGATACTAACCTCTATTGGGGTCCCAATAGAATCTAAAGATTCAGACAATTTAGAACTGGAGATAACTCCCAATAGGCCAGATTTGTTATCAGTTGAGGGTTTAGCAAGAGCCTGTTATTGCTTTAAAAAGGGAGTCTTACCAAACTATAGAGCAAAAAACTCAAAAATAAATTTATTTGTAGATAATTCTGTAAAAGACGTTAGGCCCTTTATTGGCGGAGCGTTAATTGAAAATGTCAAACTAAACCAAAACTTTTTAGAATCCATCATCCAACTCCAAGAGAAAATACATCAAACTTTAGGAAGAAAAAGAAAAAAAGTAGCTATAGGTCTGCATGATATTTCAAAAGCAAAACCGCCTTTTTATTATTTTGCAACATCCTCTCTTTCCATTAGCTTTATTCCTTTGGGTTTTGATGAGCCTCTAAATTGTTTACAAATTCTTGAAAAACACCCAAAAGGAATAGAATATAGGGGTCTAATAAATTCTAAATTTCCACTGCTAAAGGATAGTGCTTCCAATATTTTATCTTTTCCACCTATAATAAATTCAGAATTTACCAAAATTACTCCACAAACCAAATCTATATTTATTGATTGCACAGGTACAGATCAAAATACTGTTTTATTTGTTGTAAATATTTTCGCAGCATTATTTGCTGATAGGGGGGCAACAGTGTATCAAATAAAAATAAATAATCGACCATACACTCTATTTAAAAAAATAAAGACGAAATACAATCCAGATTTTGCAAACAAAATATTGGGCGTTAATCTCAATCTTCAAGAGCAAAAAAAGCTTCTTTTAAAAATGGGCCATATCTTAAAAGGAAAATTTGTTTTTTCTCCTGCATTTAGGACAGATATATTAGATCAAATCGACATTGTAGAAGATTTAGCAATAGCTTATGGTTATAATAATTTTAAGCCAATCTTTCCAGAATTTTTTTCTATAGGGAAAGAAAAAGAAGAATTTGAAAACATCTCTGAGCTTTTAGTAGGAAGTGGATTTTTAGAAGTTTGTAGTTGGATCCTCACAAACAAAAAAGTCCTACAAAAAGCTAATTGCACTGAAAACTTATTAGAAGTTTCAAATCCACTAACAGAAGACTTTTCAGTGCTTAGGCCATTTTTATATCCAAACTTTTTAGAAATTTTTTCTATTTCAAAGTCTTCCAAAATGCCTCAAAAAATATTTGAAATAGGTCCAATAATTCAAGATAAAAGTGATAAAATAATACAACAAACCAATGCCTGCTTTGCCTTATGCTCCCCAAAGGCAAACATCACTGAATTTTTAGGTGTAGTAAGTGGAATCTTTAAATCGATGGGAATAGACTATAAAATAGAACAAACTAACCATCCATCTTTTATATCTGGTCGGGTTGGTAAAATTATTGTTAATGATCTTTATGTCGGACTTGTAGGCGAAGTACATCCAGAAGTATTAGAAAAATTTTCAATAGAGCAACCTGTAGTGGTTTGTGAATTATTTTTAGATGAGCTTAAAAAGCTTATTTAGTATCCTTTTTAAAGCCTTTTTTATATTATATTTTTACAGTGCTCCGATAGTCTAGCCCGGTCAAGGACGCCGGCCTTTCAAGCCGGTAACCCGGGTTCAAATCCCGGTCGGAGCGTTTTTATTTTTTATTTATTTTAATATTTTTTCTTTTATTGTTTTAAAAATAGTTTTTTCATCTTGCATTGCATCTATCTTTATCCAATTCCCATAAAAATTTAGTTTATATAATCTCTCATAATTTGATTCTATTTTTTTTAGTTTTTCGCTATCTTTCTCAAATCTATCTGGCAATTTATTCTTTAGCTTTCTTTTTAGTGCTTCTTGTGGCTTGATGCTTAACCAAATAACATAATCGGGTCTGGCTAATTTTTGAGACTTTATAAACTCTATCCTTTTTTCTATTGGATTTTCAATAGATTGGTAAGCAATAGTTGAAAAAAAGTATCTGTCTAAAATTACCCAACCTCTATTGATACACTCTAAGATTTTTTTCTGTTCTGCCTTTATATCTTCAAAATAAGCTACAAAAGCCTCATCTTCTGTTAACTCTATCTTTTGGTTTAAAAAATCCCTAATCTTTTTTGATTTTTTAGTGGGATATTTAAAAACAAAAAACTTTTCTTTTTGTTTTTTTAGCTCCTTAGTTAAAAGTTTAATCTGAGTGCTTTTTCCACACCCATCTATTCCTTCAAAAACCAAAAATTTTGCCATAATTTTTTTATTATTTTAGTTTTTATAAATTATCTACTTTTGCACAAAAATTATATTTATCTTTTTTTTATCTTTATTTATGAACAGAGACTTAGCTATGTTAGAAGAAAATCTATATAAACTATCCATGACAGCAATTCAATTAGCAAAAAAATATCCAAAATCAAAAACTTTTTATCTTCAGACTCATGTGGATAAAAAATTAGTTGTAAAATTAGAAGATTTTGAAAACACTCCGCCAAAAAATTTTAAGGCTCTAAAAAATATAATAAATCAAAAAGTTTTAGATATATTCAAAAAAAACTCAAATCTTATTTTAGATCAGCAAGACCCAGATCTTTTTATTTCTTTAGACTTTGTATCTAATGTTGCTAGTGTAAAGCATTCAAATATCTACATCTATACCAATTACTTAAAAAAATCGAGGGAATTTGCACAACATGTTTGGGCTTGCAGTTGCTGTAGAGGCAAAGGATGTCAAAACTGTAATTTTAAAAAAGAAAAATACCCATCTATAGAGTCCAGCTTAAGAGAGATTTTTATTAAGGTATTTAAGGCATCTGACATGTATTTACATTCCAGTGGTAGAGAGGATGTAGATGTACTAACTTTGGGAAATGGCAGGCCTTCAATTATAGAAATAGTAAACCCACAAATAGATCCAACAGAAATAAATTTAGATGAAGTGTGTAAATTAGTTAAAGAGAAATATCCAATCGAATTACTTAATCCCAAATACGTAAAAAAATTTTGGGTCGAAGCAATTTGTACCTCTCATTTTAATAAAGAATATTTGGCATTAGTTAGTTGTAAGGAGAAAAAACTAAATTTAGAAGATTTTGAAAAATTAAAAAAGTTAGTGCCACTAAGTATAAATCAGCGAACACCACTTAGAGTTGTAAAAAGAAGATCAGATTTAATAAGAAATAGGTACATTTTAGATATCGCTCTAGATAAAATTGTAGATGGAAAATTGCTTTTAAAAATATATGCAGAGGCAGGGACTTATATAAAAGAGTTTGTCCATGGAGATGGTGGAAGAACCACACCTTCTATTAGTTCTATTTTAGGTTGCAGCTGTATTTGCGAGGAGTTAACTCTAATTAAAATTGACGACTTTTTTGTAAATACTATAAAGTCCTAAATAAAAACATTATTCAAAAGAGTAAGCAAATCTCCAAAAAATAGGCCAAAAATAAGGCCAATTAATATGTGCGGCACAAAAGGAGGAAGATGTTTATAAAGAGCAATTTTTTTTCCTCTAATGGATTTCATTTTTTCGTATTGCTCTTTTGTGACGAGTTTTTTTAAGTCAAATTTCTTTACGATATTTATATCCATTTTTTCAATTGCTATCATATCTTCTGGTTCTACTTCTTTCACACTTACAAATTCAATCATAGAATTATTTATTATGTCTTTAAAGAGGGTGTAATAAGTCATCAAAAAAACCATGACGCTTAATAGCAATATATATTGTGGGCTAACCAAACCTAAAACGATCGGGTTCTCTTTTATAGTATATATCAAAATCAAATATGAAAAAATTATTATTAAAGACTGAATTGCATTCTTTTTTTCAATTTTAAAATTTTTTAAAACTATTTTTATTGTTTTCAAAAAAACATATACTACAAAACTAATTGCAGCAAAAACAAAAACATTTATGATAAACGGTAGCGGGAAAAATCCCTCAAAAATTAAAAAGATTTTTGGTTGATAAGGAAGAGCTAATGTTATTGAACTTAATATGTATCCATCTGCCCCCCCAACCTCTCCTGCCCTATATAATATATAAAATATTAAAAAAACAATTAGAGCATAAAAAACCGCAGGTATTAGATTTTGGATATCTAATAAATTTACTAAAAAAGAAATAATCAAAAACGCATATAAAAATTTTTCAGGAATATTTTTTTTATTGAAAATGTCATAGTAAGCAGCAATAGTTGTACCTAAAACAGCAATTAAAATTCTTAAAAGTTCAAATTCCATTTTTTGTTCAAATAAAATAAATGTTTCCATATTTTGTTTTTTTCTTTATTTTTTAAAAGTTTAACTGTATATTTTTCTAATTAAAAAGAAGCCAAGCCCGTTTGATTCCCACCCATCTTCAAATCATCTGAATTTACCCCCAATTCCTTTAGGATTCTCAAAACTGCAGGAATAATTTGGTGATTTATATAATAATCTACGTCATAATTTTTTGCATATTCAATAGATTCTGCTTTTAGAGAAATGTTTGCAGCACTGCTTTTTTTGCTTTGGGCTTGTTTTAATTTTTTACAATTTTTAAACAAATCATCTGTTGCATATGAGTCTTTTGTAATTACAAACCTTATTATAGACCCTCTGCTTAGTTTTTCACCTTTTGTTCGCCGATTATATTTTAGAGCAGCTACTAATTCTGGGGATTTTGCTTCATAGTCCTCTAAATTTTTAGTAAGCTGTGTTTCTATAACCATTTTTTCAATAGGTATTTCTTGATTTTTGATTTTTTCAATTGTTTCTTTTACAATTTCAATAGCTTTTTGTTTTGAACCTTCTTTTAAAATAGCCTCAAGCACCTTTTTTTGTGTTTCTTTTGCAATTACTGCCCAATCTCTTCTTACTAACTCAAATCCTCTTATTTTAATTCTACCATTCTCGTCAATTAGTGCATATTTCTTTTTTGCCCCCCCGACCTCAACACTATCTTTTTTTTCTATTTTTTTTGACACAAATACTCCTCTGGGGTAGTAAGCTTCTAATTCTAATTCCATTGTTCCGGGAAGTGAAGAATTATATTTTTCCATCCACTCAATAGCTTCTTCTTTTGTTTTTTTTCCAAGTAATAAAAAAACAGAGTCAGTATCTGCATAGAGCACTTCAAAACCATTTTTCTCAGCATCTTCAATAGTTTTATTTATAAAATATCTCCCCCAAGCTGTTATGGACTGTGCGCATGGTCTGGAATAGTACCTGCTTCTTGAAAATGCCAAATATCCATAATAAGAGTTAGCCAATATTTTTAGAGATTGTTGCCTTGCCCATATTATTTTGTATTCTTGGCTTTCTGGGTCCAATTTTTTTAATTTGTCTTTAAGTTCTGAGCGCATAGAAAGTATTTTTTCCAAAATATAGGGGATTATTCCTTTTGGCTCCTTTTTAAACTTCACTCCTATAGGGCTTAAATAATATTGATCCTCGCTATATTTATCTTCCTCTTCTTTTGTTATTATGCTAAATGGGTCTATATTGTGTGAAATAATTATAGAAGGATATAATCCTCTAAAATCAAATACTACTATATTTTCGTATATTCCTGGATTAGGAGTTTTTACAAATGCTCCCTCTATTGGATTTAGTGCTCTCTCTCTTGCAGTTTGCTCATCTGGTTTATTTGTTATAATTTCATTTCTTTTTTTTGCATGGTGTAATATTAAAGATTCTATAAGTTGTGAGGAGGTCGCATATATTGTATCTGAAAGAGGAAGATAAGTTATTCTTGATAGCTCGATCTGGAGAGGCAATATTTTTTTAGTAATCTCTAAAGTCGCCTTTGCATCAAATAATGAATATTCAAAAAGTTTGTCAAGATCTTTTTCTTCATCCCATATTTTATATATTTCCAATCGGTCAATTTCAGTTTTCCAAGAGCTCTCTCCAACTATTGTTTGATATGCTGTCTCTAAGGTATATCTATTTAATTTGTAAGTTCCTATAAATGAAAAAAATCTCAAAACAGGATAGAGGTCAATATGCACTCTTCCATTTATTATTATTCTTTGGTATTGTCTTGTCTTATCTATTCTAATTTCACTTTCATCTTTGGCTATATCTAATTTTATTTTATGGATATTTGCTCTCTCTAAAATATATGGGATGTCAAAATTTGAAGAGTTAAATCCAACTAAAACCTCTGGGTCTAATTCTTTTATCAAATTTTTAAAATATTCGATCATTTCTTTTTCATTTTCAAATTTTTTAACATAATCTAAATTAGAGGACTTATAAGTTAATACTTCTCCTCTCTCGATGTTTTTCTCTTCGTCCAAAAAATAATAAGAAATCATAATGATTGGATCTTTAGATGGCCTTGGCATGCCTTGGGGGTTGTATGTTTCTATATCCAAGGCTAAAATTTTTAGTCTCACATTTTGGTTCTCTTGTGAGCCCAATATTTTTTTTATTCTTTTCCCCCTTCTCAAATATATAATCTTTTGAAAAGGGCCAATACCTTTATCAATAATATATCTTCTTCCAAATAAAATATCATACTCGTATTTTTCATAATCTTTTAAAAGTTCTCTAAAAATTGGGACATCTGATGGATAACGAAAATAGAGCTTTAAAACTTCCTTTTCTCTGCCTTTTATTTTTTGTTTTATTGGTTCTATTTTTATTGGTTTTATTTCTCTACCATTTTGAATTTTTTTTATTGATAGTATTTTTTGTGCTTCAGACCATGGAGCATCTACATAAAAATATGGCAAATATCTATCGTATAAATAAAAAGTTTTTTTTGCTTTTAATAAAAGCCTCACTACTGTGCGCTCGTTTTTAATTATATAGTCAGTATCTAATAAAATAGCGCTTCTTTTTTTTAGTTTTAATTGATTTTTGTTTTCCATAAAAAACAATCATTCTTTTTTTTGTTCTTTTTGGCTAAGTTTTAATATATCCTCTAAGGTCAGATACCCTTCTTCCTTTTCACTTTCTATTTTTCCTTCGAGTTCTTTTTTCTCCCCACCTTCTTCTTTTAGTTGTTTTTTTTGTCTTTTTTGTTTTGAGCCTATCGAATAATTTATTATTTTTTTATAAATTTCGTCCAATTCTTTTATCAAGTCAGTCAATTTCTTTTTTATTTCTAATTTTTTTCCTCTCTCCTCTTTTATTAATTTTTTTAATCGTTTTACTTCCTCCCATTCAGCCTTATTTTGTAAACTGGAATTTAATTCTTTTTTTAATTCTGCTATTTTTCTTAGGGCCTCCCTTTCTTGTGCAGGGGTAAAAGCAGAGGTAGATATATAAAACTCTAATTTTTCAATTTTTTTAGAAATTAAGTCTGGGTTTGTTTTTTTATCTTTTGGGGTTTTATTTTTCAATTCCTCAATCAATTTTTTTATCTGGAGGTTGGTCTTTCTAAGCTCTTTTAAAACTTCTATTTTCTCTTTAGTTTTAGTTTCCATCAACTCTTTTAGTGCCTTTATATCTTCCATTTTAATCCTCTAAACAAATAAGCTTAATATTTTTGTTATAAACCAAAAAATTTATAAATAATCTTGATTTTGTGTTCTTGTTATTATATTTTTATGTAGAAATTTTTATAAATAATGCCTTCCATTATTAATATTGCCTATCCGTCTTTTGCCCACTTTTCGTGGGGTCTGGTCGCCTTGCCGGTGTCGCTCTACTTTTTGACGCCGGCACAAAAAATTTTATTTAGCTTATTTTATTAATTTAAATTTATTGTTGTCCCATCCTATCTTCAATAAGAACCATTCCTTGATTTTTTAAGTCATCTAAAATCATTTTTCTTACATTTTTAGGTATCAATTCAGGTGGCAATACTCCTTTTATTTTTATTTCATCGATGTATTTTGCAAAACTGCTTACTGCCATGGCTGTAGGATAGGATATATATGTTGCACCACTAAATTCTTTTGGTATTTGTTTAAATGTAGGATAGATTGCAGTATATCTTACTTTAAGCGGAGAGTAATCTTTTACTCCATAAACTTCTATTGTGGAAGCAAACACTGAGTTTTCAATAGCAGGGCTAGTTTGTTTTAATTCTAATATTTGCTTTGGAGTTGGAACTTGTAAATTTAGTTTTTTAAATAATTCTATTGGCGCTATTTGGGCTTTTGAAATTTTTATCTTCTTTTTAGAAAACATCCCAAGTTGATTTAAAATATAAAATAATCTAATATCTTCTCCACTTATTTTATAATCTACTCTTCTTGCTTTTATAAATAGTGGAATAGTAGCAATTTCATCGCCCTGAACAGCATAACAAATTTTTTTTCCAAATCCCCCTGGGTATTCATATTCTTCTTCTCTTGAAAGAGGGAAGTCTTTTTTGAATTGGCCATATTCGTAGAATATCGGCGGGGCGCAGATTTCTTCGATGGTTAGTTGTGCAGACCAAGAAAACACAAGCCTATCTGCTTTATTTTCTTGAATTATTCTAAATTTTATCCATTCAATCTCATCAAATTTTTCTGAAGCCTCTTTTGCAAGTAAATTTGTAACCCCAGGTGAAATTCCTGTATTTATAAGTGCAACCAAATTTTTATCTCTAAAATCTAAGTTATACTTTAGCTGATCTGCCTTATAGCCTTCTTCTAAGTAAGAGCAAGTATCTTGGTAATTTGCACCAACCTCTAAGGCAACTTTTATTATATTTTTGTTATATATTGGAAGACTTGCGTTTATTATCAAATCCACATTTTTTGAGTATTTTAGTATCTGTTTTGGTTTTGCAGCATCTGCTTGCACTAATTTGATTTTAGGACTAGTTTGATCAACATATTCTAATGCTTTTTTAAGGTTATTTGAAATGCATATTATTTGTATTACTTCTTTTTGTTTTTCTAAAAATTTTACTATCTGCGAACCTGTTGCCCCTACACCAACTAATAAAACCCTTTTTTCTTTTTTCGTTTTTTGTTCTATCTTCATATATATTTTTTGTTTTTAGATATTTTTATTGCTAGCTTTTTTAGCTAGCGAAAAGTTTTTAAATAAGTTTTTACTATATATATTTGTAAATATGTTACTAACATTAATTTTTATTTTTACATTATAAAAAAATCAAATTAAAAAAAAAGAGTTAATTTCGTATTTACTTTTATAAATTTTTAGGAGGTGGTGAAGATGGGCTGGGGTTGGGAAGAGAGATTTAGAAGGATGCAACAGGAAATGGACAGGTTATTTGAAGAATTTCTAAACTTTGAAAAGTTAAGTCCATCTATGGCACTGCCCTCAAGCGAGAAAGTAGAGGTAAGAGAAAGTAAGCCAGTTAGATATCTAAAAGCATTTACTGACGTATATGAAACAGACAAAGATTTAGTAGCACAATTTGACATACCTGGGGTAAATAAAAACGACATCGATATAAAAATAACTGAAAACAACCTCACAGTTAAAGTAGAAAAGAAAGCACAAAAAGAAGAAAAAGGAAAGGACTTTTACTTTTTGGAAAGAAACTATGCGGGCTTTTATAGGTGCATTGGATTGCCTCCCTATCTAAAGACAGATCAGGCTAAAGCAGAATACAAAGACGGAGTACTAACCATTACTATCCCCAAAGACGAAAAGAAAATTAAGGAAAAAGAGATCAAAATAAAGGTAGATTAAGCTACTTTTTTCTTTTTTTTTCTTTTATTTTCCTGGATTCAAAAATAGGTAAGTAAGAGCGGCAAAAAAGAGGTTTGCTACTATTAAAGCAAATATTGCCAAGATTATTAGTGTTGGAATTAACCATACGACTACGGCCTTTAGGGTCGAAAGCTCGAAAACATGTTTTATTATTCTTGTAATATGTACTAGGTTAAAAATTAATAGAGCTGCCAATACTATTGCCCCAACAAAGGCTAAAAATGGAAGAAATGTTGCAGCTAGACCTATAATATACAAAACTAGATAGTATAGTAATCCAAGTGCACAAAAAAACAAAGAAAACATATAGCTAAGATTTACAAATTTAAAGTCCTTTTTTCCACCCAAAAAACCAGCAATAATTTTAATAACACCCGTAATTAAAATTATCAAAATAAAGGTTATAATTAAGTTTGGTATTATGCCAATTAACGCCTCTAAAATTTTTTCAAGGGAAAACTTTGGAAAAAGAGCAAACAATAGCGCAACGCCCAAGACAAATATAAAAATATTAACAAGCACATCTATCCAAGTAAATTCTTTTTGTTTTAATTCTTTAACAAGTTCTGGAAGTTTTAATAGGCTGTCTTTATACAACAAAAAAGTTTTACTTATATCTATTTGCATGTATTTATTATAAATGATATATTAAAAAATTTAACGGTTTAACCATAATCCTGAAATAATATATAATTTGAATTTTTATCTAGTTCTAGTTTTAAAGGTGGGTCAAATTCTAAAACAAAACAATGAGTAGTTTTAATCAAAATTTTTCCCATTTCAAATAATTTTTGTTTTTGGGCAGAACTAAACTCTTTTGTAGATAAATAAGCCATACCAACAGCCCTAACATCTTCAAAAAAATGTGTTCCTTGCGAAGAAGTTAGGTTTTCAGTTTCATTTAAAACTTCTATTATAGCATTTGCATGGCTTATGGTAGAAAAATCTCCAACCACCCCCACACTTTTTTCCTGAGTGCCAAATCTACCTGGGGTTATAAGAAGATATCTTGGTAAATTTCTCTGCTTCAACTCTATATTAATAGCTGCAATTTCAGCAGAAATATCATTAGAATATAAATAAAGCTCAGAGAATTTTGTTGCAACATAAACCACAATATTTATTTCATACTCCCCTTTTCCTATGCCCCTGCTTCCTTTTAAAATAACTCTTTGCTGCTCTATTTGTGGTAATTTTTCTTTTCTAGCTTCTTTTGTTACTACTTGAAATCGTGCTTGGAGAGGATAAAAAATAAAAAATCTCTTATTATCCTCTTCAATTATATCTATCGAGCCTTCAAAATCTACGTCTTTTTCAAAGTTTTCTCTAAGTAAATCCCGTAAAAACTCAATAGTAGAGTTTATACCTATTTTTTGTTTATTTATAGATTTTCTAAAATCTGCATAATAAAAATATTTTTTATCATTAAACAAAAAATTAAGTGGGGTAAAATCCTCGTCATAATAAGATCCATGCCTCTCAAGGATTTTTTTATCAATATATTCTAGTGGGAGCCTCAATAAAAACTGCCCTTCATTTACTACTCTCTCTTTGCTTTTCTTTAAATTTAAAGCATAAAAATATTTAGGGGAATTAGTAGCTATGTCTTTTGGAGTATTTAAACCTACTATTGGATTTGGCTTTCCAATATTGACTGCAATAGCGGTTTTGTAATCTATTTCAACTGTCCCAACCCCTAGCCCCATCGCCAATTTATAATATCCATCAAAAGGATTTATTTGGTCTGTAGCATACTCATTATAAGAAAAACTAACAAAAGAGAGTTCTGGGTAGTAGAGCGAATAATTCTGCCTATTATAATACTGTCCAGTTACTTGTTGTATTACTATAGCCATTCGTTCATCGCCACCTAAAATGTTTAATCTACCATAAAATTCCTTTGCCTTTTTAGAATATTGGCTAAAATATACTAATTTTATTGCATCTTCTAATTGGTATAGCCTTACTTTAAAATCCTCATTATCATTTGGCAAAATTACAGAATAAAAAATACCTGCAAAAGAAAACCTCTCAGAATCTTCATTCAAGGAAGAAGATCTAACTGTAATTGGATCAGCAAATTGTTCCAAAATTGCTACAAGTTGTTTTTTTTGTTTTGAATTAAATTGTGCCTCTAAAAATTTTTGCTTTAGTTGTTGCTCCTCTTTTTCACTATAGGCAATATCCCACAAATCATTTTGGTCCATAAATTCCTTAAACAAATCTGTCTGAATTATTACTGTTTTGGGGCAAATAAAAAAAACTTCCATTTCAAATCTTTTTTTTATTTCTTCAGAGGAATCTTTCAGTAGCCTATAAAAATAGCTAGTACCCAGCCATTTTCCACCAGGCTGGCCCTCAAAAAAAAATTTTGGTTTTGGATAGTGTACTGTCTCCCTATTTTTTAAAAGTCTTTTAAGAATCTCTTTGGTATTCATTTTAACCCTCTAATTTAGTGGTATTCTAATTTTATGTCCAAAACCATTTTATATACTTTTTGCTACATTATTTATTTATTAGTGATTTAGATGCAATACTATCCAATCAACAAGCCCAGAATACAACTTAAAAACAATATTGAAATAAAAAACATCTTTTTTATAGGTAAAAAATACGATGGGTATTTGATGGAAGTTGGAATTAAACGTTTTAATAGAAATATTTTTTACAAATTTTTTAGCTCAAAAAATCTTTCTGCTCTTTCCGATAAAAAAGATTTCTTTTCGTCATTTTTATCTAAAAAAAATGATGGCGTCAGTGTAGTTTTTTCAGAATTATTTGAGAATTCAGCATACAATTTTATAGAGGCAGCAAAAGACATAAAGCAAATAGATAAAAATATTATATTTTGTTTAATCACCAGCGAGCAAAGTTATGTCAATTCATTTTTTTTAGAGCCAAAGGAAGGGGTGGATTATACTTTTTATTATAGTGGAGATATTGGGGTTTTTTGTACAATTCTAAACTTTTTTGAAGATAAATTAAACTATAAATTCGATGACGAGAGAATAATTTTGGTAGTAGAAGATAAGCCATTTTTTTATACAAGAATCCTAAACACTTTAAATTTTGAAGTGAGTAAGGGAAGGACAAGAAATATTTTAGCAAGAAATTACTGCGAAGCTGAAGACATCATTTTAAAATGTCCAGAAAGGTTGGCTGCTGCAATCTTAGATTTATATTTTGTTAAAGACGGAATCTACGCTCAACATTCTTGGGATGTTTTAAATACTTTTGAACATAAAAATATAAAAATCCCAATAATTTTTTCTTCAGAGGATAAAAACCTAATTTCTCAAATTAGGCAAGATAGTCGAATTTTTGCTCTAAATAAGGCTTCTTTGGGATTTTTAAAAAACATCAGAGTAATTTTAGGCAAATATGGTGGATTTGGCCCATTTATTTTTAGGACTCCTCCTCCCCACGAGCAAGATGTTGCCATAGCCTCTAATCTTACTACTCTAATGGAACTCATCAGAGTTATAGATGGAAAAATTTTACTTAATCACGCAAAAGATAATCATTTTTCAAATTGGATTTGGCTTCAGGGATACAAAGACTTAGCCTTAAAAATAAGAGATATTGTCTCAACAGATCCCGAATATATTAGAAAAAAAATATTACAAGCTTATCAAGAATTTGTACATCAAAAAAATAAGTAGTTTAGTCCGATTATAATTTTTTCAGCTGTTCTATCCCAACTAAATTTCCTTTCATTAAGTACTCTATAAAAGCTTTTCCAGAAAGTGAGATGTATCCAAATTTTTTCTTATTTAGCTTTAGTTTCTCAATAGCCTCTGCGCTGTTCCCTCCACCAATCAAAGAAAAAGCCTTAGAATTAGCAATAGCTTCTAAAATTTTTTTTGTGCCTTTTTCAAAACCTCTTTTTTCATAAACCCCCATTGGCCCATTCATTAATATTAACTCTGCCTGCTTTATTATTTTACTAAATTCTTCTATTGTATTTGGCCCAATATCAAAGCATTCAAAGTCGATTTCTTGATTTGTAGAATATACTTTTGGTTTTTCTAAGTTAACTAAAAAATCAGAAGGTAAAATTATTTTGTTTTTATGCTTTTGCAACAAATCTCTTAGCCTTTGAGCAACCTCCTCCTCTACATCTATTGTTTGCCTTATTTTAGCACCATTTAATTTTGCTAAAAATACTCCAACTAATCCTCCGACCAAAACAAATTCAACATTTTTATTTTCAAGCCAGTACTCCAAAATTTTAGCAGAGTCCTTTATTTTTGCACCTCCTAAAATCATAACTACTTTTTCTTTTGTTTGTTGAAATTTTTCTAAAGCCTCGAGTTCTTTTTGTAATATCGGCCCAGCAACTTTAATTGGTTTTTTAAATCCAACTACTGATGCATGTGCTCTATGGGCAACTGAAAATGCATCTAAAACAAAAGCATCGCACAGAGGCTCTAAATTATCCACAATCTCGCATTTTTGAGTCTTTTCATATTCTGTTTCACAATCTAAAAATCTAGTGTTTTGTAAAAGTAAAATTTCGCCTGGCTTTAGACTTTTTATTTTTTCAATTGCTTTTGGACCGCATACATCGTCAACAAAACTTACCTTTAGCTTTTTGTTTATTTTTTTAACCTCTTTTTCTAAAAGCTTAGCATGCTTATCCAAAGCAGTAAAATCATCCTCTCCTTTTCTTCCTTGATGAGCTAACACAACCACCTTTGCATTTTTTAATGCTAAATTAGCAATGCTTTTAGCATGTTCTTTTATTCTTGGAGAAATCAAGGGCTTTCCATTTTTAATCGTAGTATTTAAATCCACTCTTATAAAGATGGTTTTATCTTTTACTTCTATGTCATCTATGTTCAAGTATTTCATAACTTCAATTTTGTAAAATAGTTTATTAAATTTTTTGTAAAAATAAAATTGGTGATAAAATGAATATTGCAATAAATGGATTTGGAAGAATCGGAAGAGTAATTTTAAGAGCAGCAATTGAGCGAAAACTTCTTGGAAAAAAATTAGATGTGGTTGCAATAAACAATCCTTCTGGAGCAGAAATTGCTGCACATTTATTAAAGTATGATTCTACTTATGGAATTTTGCCAAACAAAATAGAATATGGCAAAGATTACATTTCTATAGATGGTTATAAAATAGATATTTTATCTGACAAAGACCCAACTAATCTTCCATGGAAAAAATTAAATGTAGACGTAGTTTTAGAATGTACTGGAGCATTTACGGATAGAGAGGGGGCAAGCAAGCATCTAAAAGCAGGAGCAAAAAAAGTTCTTGTTTCTGCACCTTGTAAAGAAAATGGGGCAGATATTACTATTGTAATGGGAGTGAATGACGATAAATATGATAAAAAAAAGCACCACATAATTTCAAACGCATCTTGTACTACTAATTCTCTTGCTCCGGTACTAAAAGTTTTAGATGAAAACTTTAAGATACAGAAAGGATTTATGACTACTACGCATGCTTATACTAATGATCAGAGAATTTTAGATGGGGAGCACAAAGATTTAAGAAGGGCAAGGAGTGCAGCAATAAATATTATTCCTACTAAAACTGGTGCAGCTTCGGCTATAGGGGAAGTTTTACCAAACTTAGCTGGAAAAATGGATGGGGTAGCTTTGCGTGTTCCAGTGCCTTGTGGTTCTATTACTGATATCACTGTCCAAGTGGAAAAGTCAGTAACAAAAGAAGAGGTAAATGAAACATTAAGAAAATCAGCTGAAGGAAAATTAAAAGGAATATTGCAATTTACTATGGATCAAATAGTTTCAAGTGATATTATAAAAAATCCTCATTCGGCAATAATTGATGGGCAACTAACAAAAGCTATTGGTAATTTAATAAAAGTGTTTTCTTGGTATGACAATGAGTGGGGCTACTCCAATAGAATGCTGGATGTTGCGCTAAAAATATAAAATAAAATTTATATTACTTATTAACTTTATTTTATTATGTCTTTAGTGGTTTTAGAAAAAAAAGGCCCAACAAATCAACAAAAAGTTGAAAATTCTGCTAAATTTTGTAATAATCTATGGAAAATTAATAGTAATCCAAGTACTAATTCTTCTTTTTTTAATTTTATTAGTAGTGAACAGACTTCATCTAATAATTTACCAAAGATAGAAAAGACAATCACTAATCCATTTTCAATAAAAACTCAATATGGGAATAATACTATAACAACAAGCTCGCAAATCTCTCAATTTTCTATAGAAGTGCCAAAAGGCACAACTTATGAGCTTTCCGTAGCAAGAGGCAATTATACACTTTTTAGAGAACTTTCTGAAAAGTTTGATTACAAAAAAGCAAAAACAAACATACAAGAAAGCGAGAAAACTTTTCCATATTTTGTTCTTTTTTCTGAGATACTTACTAACACTTCCAGATTTTTGATCCCATACTCCACAATAAATGAAATTCTCGAAGAATTAAAAAATATGGAAAATAACAATACTTTATTTAACCCTGATTCAATTGGATTTGAAACACATAAAGCTGAGTTTAAAGTCGCTTTAGAAAAAATTTTAAGAAATTTAAATATGGATGAAGATACAATTAACAATGTTTTATATAATTTTGAGAAAGGATGTAGTAATTATGTTGTAGTGGTTTCTGCTTCTGCAGAAATATTTCCTTCCCAAAAACACCTTCCTTCCACTACTGATCCTGATAACCTAACTGAAAAAGATAAACGAAATTTATTAGATTATAATAAAGAGTGCTCTAACAAAAATGAAAACTTTGCTTGGAATTTAGCAAATGAATATGGAAAGCAATTTGGTTTGTCTCCTTCTATTACTATACCTTTTTATATATCATTTGATGGCTTAAAAGATAATAATAAATTACAAGAGACAATTGATGTTATTGATATTCATACGGATGTTTTAAGGTACATTGTTAGCAATTATGATAATATATCAAAAGAAGAAGCTTCTAATTACTCTTTTTCTCAATTACAACGCATACTTAATTCAAGATCAAAAGAAGAGGTACTCTACTATTCAGATCTTTTAATTGAAGAACTAGAAAAAATTAAAAAAGATTTACTCTCTTCTGATCAAAAAATAAGAGAAAGGGGGTTTTATGGGCTCCAGATCTTTTTAGAGAAAATCTCTGCAGCAAAGCGTTTTGAAGATAGCCCCCCTTCTTCAGAATATAAAAGACTCTTAGGGGAAAATTATACTCATTATGTCTTCTTTAATGATTTGCTTAATATAACTGCTCGGGGGTTTGTAATCTCTCCAAGCAAAGAAAAAGAAACTCTTATTAGTGTTGAAATAACTTATAATGGAACTGAAATACAACAATCACAAGGCCCAGAAAAAAAATCCTATATTTCAACCACATCAAAATTTTCTGTGAAATTAAACCCAGGTGAATTAATAATTGATCAAACCTTTTTTGAAGAATTAGTTAGACAAATGTTTATAGATTTAAACCCAGGTTCTGTAATTGCGATTAAACGTTCTTCTTCAAATAATTTGGAGGTAGAAGTAAAAAAAAGCACTGAAGTTAAGACAACTGATGTTGGTGATTTTCTTAAAGTTTATTGCCCAAAAACTCTTGACCCATTTAAAATGGATAGCGAAGGTTATTTAGTTTTTTCTTTAAGTGTCTCACCATCAATTAAAAGTACAGGTTTCACTACACAAAATTCTATTAGTCAGTGGGATTTATCGGCAAATCCCAAATTTTTAGACCATTCTTATCTCACTATCACTTCTGTCGGACCCAATATGCCTGAGGATATTCGGAAAAGAAGATCTAGTTCTCAGACTGTTCAATTCTTCTATAAAATAATATTTGGGGAAGAACTTGATTTTTTTCAGAGTTGGGTTATGACTTATTTTTTTAATCCCTATCTGTTTCAAAGTCTTGTTTTGGATCCAGACCAAAAGCCTCTCCCATATGAAGAATATAGAAAGTCTGTAGCTTCATTTTTATATAACCATATTTTATGGGATATAAATTTTTATGAAAAAAATGCTATATTGAATAAGGATCAAGCTAATGAATTAAGAGAAAAATTAAAAGATTTTTCATTTACTAATCTTGATAAACTACCTAAATTTATTAAAGAGGAAATAGAATTTACCATAGATTTTGCCTATTATTATAAACAGTTTAGTATTACAAAAAGCGATGAAGATTTCAATAAATTAAGTGAACTTTATCAAAAAAGAATAGATCATCTTATTAAGGCTATCGCACCAAATTCATTAGATAGGTCTTTTATGGCTACCCAAGCAGTTATTCTTCTTCAAAATCTGGCTAACTTAGCTTTCAATAATGGTTTAACTCTAAGTTTTGAAAAAAATTTAGACAAAACAAGTTCTTATGGTTTTAATATTTCATTTTTCACTCAACCTTTTCAAAAAGGTTTACAAGGAACAGATCCAACCTCACCTATACCCGCCGGTGTAATTAAGACTCCTTTAGGCCCTTTTACTACCTCCGCCATAACTTCTTCTTTACAGTTAGACGCATGGTATAAACAAAAACAGGATTTCTCTTTTTTTGGTTTACCTGCAAACTTTAATTTGTATGCTGGTATAACAGGCAATTTAATTTTTTATCCCTCACCAACTTCTCATCAAGATCAAACACTTTTAGATTATGCCTCAAAAATCTCTAGTAAATTTTCAGAATTAATTTTTGAACTCCAAAAAGACCCAAAAGCAACTGTTGCCTCCTCAACAATTAATAAAATTGAAGAATTTTCAAAACTCATATCAAACTTCAAAGTTTATGCCTCTGAAAAAGGTTATCGTGGTCTTGTAGAATATGCTGACCGTATTCTTCAATGGCTTAATAATGATTGGTTAACAAAAAATTTCGATGTTAATATCTTAAGTACCAAAGGGACAACTAATAATGATTATTTAAATCTAATTCGTGATCCTTTAACTGGATTAGTCGGTACCCTTACCGAGGAAGATGGTATTATACCTACTTTTTTTGGGGAAATCCCATACTCTGATGCTGCCATTAAATCAGGAGTTTATTATAACTTTGATAATACTACTCCTTATGGTTTTTTTGCTACTCTTCCACCTCTCTCTATTGCTAAAATAGGGGGATTAAACATTTTTCCGCTAATGTGTTCTCAAATAGCAGCAGAGTTAAATATTCCCCCCTATGAACTATTTAATAACTTTTATATTTCTGGAAATTTTAAAATTACTTATGATCCACTCTCTCTTATCTTGCTTTTGGTTTTCTCCTCTCAAGCTAAAATCAGACATAGAGCGTCTGGTGCAGAAGCAAAACTTCCAAAATTTTCTCCACCTTTACCTGTAGAATATATGAAGATAGGAATATCTGGTAATATTTTAGGGGAGGCTTTGCAAATTAAAATATATTTGAATTCAACCTTCTTTTTGCATTATCTTCAAGAGTGGGGAATTACATCTGAGGTAGTTGGAAAAATACCTTTGGGTAAAGGGTATTTGACTTATGGTTTTGGCGATTCTTTTGGGGGTTCTAAAATTGGGCCTGTTTCTAAGTTTTATAATGCTAAGGAGGTGTTTGGTAGTTTTGGCTATCAAAAGGACACAAAAGGGGTTAATTTATATGTGTATAAAAGATTTGGTGAGCTAAGTACTTGGGGGGTTAATCTATCTTTTCGGACTACTCTATCAAAATCTCAAACAACTAAAGAAATTCCTCTCTCTGAAGAAGAATTAAATAAATACCCTCAAACAAAGCTTAATTTCTCAGATTTACCAAAAGACTATCAATTATATCTTAATTCGGTTAGAGTTGAAAAAGATGGAAAAACATTCTATAAACTTGGCTCTGAGTTTTATGATTTAGAAAATGCTCTCAAATATATAGAAGAGAGAAAACTTATTTACAACTATCTGTCCTCTGATACTTTTAGAGAATTTTTGGGGTTGGAACTTCCTCCAGATACCTTTCCACTTAATCCTCTAAATCCAGTTTTTATTGCTAAAGATAAAACAGGCAATATCAGATATCTCTCTGTAGAAGAATCTATTGAACTTCTTCAAACAAAGTTAGAGAAGGTAACTAACAAAAAATTTGAATTAAAAGAAGATACTACTGAAGATACTACTAAAACAAGTACTAAAGTAAGTAAACTACTGCCCGAATTTATGCAATTAACTTCTTTCTATGGCTCTGAGCTTTTACTTATCTATAATGGATTTATACCAAAAACAGAGAAATAAAATAAGTTTAAAAATCTCATCTTTTTATTATTTTTATGCAACAGTTTTTTCAACAACAATCGCAAAACTACTATCGACAACCATCTAATAACCTTAATTTCAACCAAGTTTTAGAAGCCTTTAAGAATTATTCTAATTTAAGCGACTTAAAAAAAGATTTATTAAATTTAGGAGTCCCTCTATATTTAGTTCAAAATGCTCTTGCAAATGCTCGTCAATATATTCTTCATTCAGATCCAGACCTAAATGCAATCCTTCAAACCCCTTTTCATCTTCAATCTTATAATCCTTTGTTTAAAGACTATTTAGGTGAAATGTTAATAATTAGTCTTTTTGCTATAAAATCTAACAATATTCAACTAAATACTTCTGAATATGAAGTCTTAAGGAAAGTTTTTGATTATGTGTTTAAAGATATTACCACAGAAATTAACGATAGAGTAATATCTGAGTTTAAAAATATTTTTAATAATTTAGTAGCAGGGCCTCTATCCCTCCCAGTTTCTTTAGAAGATCCTTATCCTTTTTCTGACTTATTGAAAGTTCTATCACCTAAAAAATATGAGGCTAATTTTACCTCTGGATACGAAGAAAATCAAAGACCAAAATTTTCTCATTTCTTTCCCTCGCCTTATTTTTTTATATACTGTCTTGAGAATTTAGCACGCTCTACTGAACTTATAAGTCAAACTACAAAGCAGGATTGGAGGGTCTTTGTAGACTCTTCTAAGTTAAAGGATTTTTTTTTAAATCAGTTTGGAGTAGATCTAACCACTTTCTTAACCTTGCCTCTTGACAAGGAAGAAAAATATGCTCTTTCTGAGTCTAGATGGATGAATCTATTAGCCCGCAACACGTCTTTATTATTAGAAATAGTGAATAATTCTAATCTCTCAAATGAAGAAAAAGAAAAATTAATTTCCTCAATTAACAATAAAAAACTAGATGAAAACTTAACTTTATTTTTTAACTTTTTTGGAGCAGCAGCAATTCCATTTCTCCTTGGGGTTTTAGCTGATTATTGTTTTGTTTATCAAGTCCAAAATGGCATCAAAGACGGAGTGTTCCAATTTAGCGAGGAGAGTATAAAAAACTGGAAAAATTTTTTAGACGTCTACGTATCTTTATATGAAAAAAATGGCAAAGTAGATCTTGACAAGATTAAATCGCTTTTAAATAATGATTTATTTGTTCAAAACGATATCGAATTATTGAAAATTAAACAAAAAATACAACAAGGTGTTTCCTTAGAGGAAAAAGATATAGATATAATCATCAACAGATGTAGAAGATTTTTACCTTCTTTTACTGTACTCTCCACAGCTTCTGGTGAAAAATTCATAACAACAGAAGAAGAGGGGGTGCTCGAGAGTTTTATGAATTACACCTCAACTAATGCCGATAAAGTTTTAAGACTTGTTGGAATAGAGACAGATCAATCAACAGTGAAAAAAGCATTTGAAACTATAGCTCCTTATAGCTTTTTTGATTATTGGGTTTATTATATAAGTAGTGGAGTAGAAAGAGACTCCACTGGGAATCTCAAAGCAGTTGACTCCAGACACAATTTAAATGATTTTTTGAGGGATTTTATATCTATCTCATCAAAAGACCCCTCTATTCTTCCTTATTTACAAAGTAAAAAAATTTTATATACCTATATTAATAATTTATCTGTTTTGCCATCTAAAGAAACACAAAAAGATTATGTTATTAAAATAGGGTATGTTGATAAAGAAGGAGTTGTACATTATGGTGATGGTAAAACTCCAATAAAAAAAATCTTAGAAGAGGGAGGGATGCCCATTTATTTTGTAGAGAGTGAAAAATCTTTAGACATCTTAAATAAGACTTTTTTTAAAGATCAAAAAATAGCGCCATACACTGAAGAGGTAATGAAAAAATTAAGAACCTTTTCAAACTTTTCTGTTGGCCAGAAAGTTGAAGAAGATACTATTAATGTGATCGGTTACAATAAGCTTAAGATAGAACAAGAAGCTTATCTTGTTACATTTTCACTTGATTCTAAAGGCCAAATAAATACTTATGTATCTCCTATAAAAGAAAGCATTCCTCAAACCACTGTATTTGTTACTACCATTAAAAATGATAAAGGAAGTCAAAACCCACAAGGAACACAAGTGGAAAATATAAATGATCCAATCACTTCACCTTATCCTGTATCCATACCACCCTTTTCACCTTTTATTGATCCGAGCGGAAATATAATAATTCCTCATTATAAGACAAATTCAGCAGTAGTATGTTTTAACACTTCTGATCGTGAGTTACCCCCTTTCTCTCCTAATAACTTTGTTTATCCCTCAAGTGAGCAACCCTGGGGTACCCTTACCTATTTACCTTCTGAAAGTATATTACAAATTACAATTTCACAACCAAGTCCACAACCTACTGTTAATGTTTTAGGGGGTGTTGTTTTTAGTAATCGACCAACGAGTCATGATGTAGATATTTATATTAATGGTGTAAAGCTTTCAGAAGAGCAAATTAAAAATTTATCTGTCAAATACTTTCTTGTTGGCTGGGGCAATGACGGATATCTCAAATTTTATAATCCAAATACCAAGAATTTTGAGTCAGTTTATGTTTTGATCGATGATAATTATTCCCTATTATCTATATACAATTTAGATAAAATCACATCTAAAAATCCAAATGCTCGTTTATCATTTGAACTCTATGTAGGTGAAGATAAAATAAATATTGGAAAATTCTATATCTCTAAAGACAACGTTGGTAATTATTCAGTTAAGCCAGAAATTAACAACTCTCCTAATCCGAATTTAGCAAAGTTTTTTTCAGAAGAAATTCCAATTACTCCAGCAGGATATAATAGTTCGTTATATGTTCATATTGATAAAGAATCTTTAAATAGACTAAGCAACGAAGAGAAACAAAAACTTGGTTTATTGCCAGTTGTAACTCTATATTATGAGGGCAAGAATTATCCAGCTTTTATTGATAAAGCAGGAAATATTTTTGTCTTAGATAAAAGTGGCAATATATATAATATAGGTGAATATGATTTATCCAATAACAAAATTAAAAGTATAAATAAAGATGGTCTTAAGGCTTTTGTAGAACAATTTTAGATGAGTGGTTTTTATGTTTGCACTTCAAACTCAACCAAAATTAAAAAACGATGCGGATTATTGTAATGAAATGGGTATACATTATAAGGATGGAAAATTTGTTGTTTCTAACATAAACTATAAAAATCTCGAAAAGTTTTTGAAAGATTTGAAGAACTCTTCTCCACAAGATTTCAATAAAATCATGCACTTTTTAGCAGATTTTTGTAATAGCTCTAACTACGAGATTAAGCAAAAAGGATTAACTAAAACAGATGTTAATGCTTGGATAGCCTCCATAATGAAGAAATTAGGTAAAGAAGAAGAATTTAATGATATAAGAAATCGAGGAAAAACAAATGCTGACTGGTCTTTGAATGCTAATGGTAGTTTCAGATCGCCTCCAATATCTTTAGATCTGGCAAGTCAAATTGAAAATAAAGAAAATGTTGAAAAAAATAATTCAATTGGTTTGGATAATATAATTCCAAATAGAGCAGAAAAAACTGAAAAAAAAACAGAAGAAAAACAAATTCAGCCTCCAGCTAATTACACACTATCTTTAGAGAATTTAGAAGAATTTAAATCTCAGGCACAAAAAATCTTATTATCATTAGCAACTGGCAGATTCAAAAACCAACAATTTCAATTTTCTTTAGAGTCTTTTAATAACTTTCTTTTTGATGCTCTAAGGCAATCGGACTTAGATGCTATTCATTACTTTTTTCTTTTATATAATAGTAAAATAATTTCTCTACCTTCTACCGCCCCAACAAAAGAGTTCTTTGAAAATATCAATAAAACCTTAGAAAATTTATTTCAAACTACTAACAATCCTTCAAAAATTTATTCATCTATATTCCTAATTTTTTATTATTCTTTTAATTTAAAAAAAGAGCCTTTTTTTTCTTTAATTAATCATATTAATCTTTCAAATAATCAGGATTTTATAACAAATGTAAAAAATTTTCTTCTTAACAAGGAAGAATTAGACCAAAACATAAAAATTTCTCTTTACGAACATCTTGGGGAATATTTAGACTTAGATAAAATTTTTAGGAGCAAAAAATAATTAGTTCAGCTCACATTTTTTACAAAAGCTTTAAAATGATTTACGTAGAGAATTCTATTAATGGAGCTTCTACAACAACCTCAACAACAAAATACTACTCAATTGTCAAGGGAGCTTGAAAACTCTATTTCGAAATTAGAAAATTTATTAAAAAACACCTCTACTGCTCTGCCTACGGCAATACTTGAAGGAGGGGTAAATGAGATATCTTCAAAATTAAAAAATTTAAAAGATTCTAATACTCCATTAGATGACTCATTAAAAAAGAGATTACAAGATTTATATTCCAACCCACTTTTAAAACCACTAATAGAAAAAAGTGAGTTCGAATCTCTCTGGCCAAAAGCAGAAAAAGATGATAAAAAAACTCCATCTTCATTAGAGAATATAAGAACTGTTGAGGCTGTATTGCCTGTCTATATTTTACCATTTAAAAGACCAATTCGTACTTGGTATATTAAAATAGAAGGTTCTTTTAATCCTTATATTCTTAAGGATCCAAACGCTTTGGACTTTCATGATTTAAATCGAAGTCTATTAAACCTAGCTTACCTTGTAAGTGGCGCAGAAAAAGATACAACATTTTTTGAGCAATATCTCTCTCTACTAAATGATAAAATCAAATATTTAAAAGACAAATATGGTAATCAGTTCACTCAAGAGTTCAACTCTTTTTTAGCTGATCTCCAATCAAGTGTGAATTCAAAAGACCATACTCGTTTTTCCACTCTAGCAGAACAATTTTTAAAAAAGGACTCTTATTTTAAAAATTTGGAAATTGAAAAACAAATTTTAGTAGCTACACCTTTTTTTAATCTAGGTATTTCTAAATCTGGTTTATTTACCGGTACTAAGAAGGATAACCTCGTTGTTGAATTTACAGCATATCTTTTTAAGGGCGATAAAGTTCTATATTCCCCTGATAGCGTTTTTTCTTTCCCAAAAAATTATTTCGAACTAGAACCTTCTATTAGTTATTACTATCTAATAGGACCTTTTTTTCTAGGGGCACATTTAGCAGTTCTTTTTTCGTCATTTCAAAAAGAGATTAGTAAAGCTGGATTATCCTTCTCTAATGGACCTAAAGATGAGCTTTCACCCACTTTCTTTTATGTAGAGCTTGGGGTCAACAAGCCTGACGAAAATTCTCTTAATATGCAAGTTGAAAATCTTGACAAAACATTAAACGAAAAAAACACATATGTAAATAAAAGTCTTCCATATCTAAATCTACTTTTAGGCTGGAGAGGTCTACTTCCTCTTCCTTATAAGACTACCTTTAATACTTTTGTAAACATCTATTATAGTACCTCTAATTTTTTTAATTTAAATACGCATGGCTCTTTTACTTTTTATCCTGATAACAACAATTTCTCAGTCACATTTGGCGTAGAAACTCAATACACACAGAAAGATCCTCTTTCTCTCTCCTTTTATTCGAATTTGAGCTATAATAAATATAATCTTTCTTTTCGTTATTCTCTATCCAGGATAACCATTGGAATTTCGTTCGATCTTTAATACATAAAAGAGAGGGGATAAAATGAGTTTTTATAATAAATTTTTTTTGATCTTTTTGATTTGTTTTTCTTTCATTTTTGCAGTTTCCACTCATTACAGTGGTGTTTTAAATATATCTCCTACTCCTCCTGGTTCAAATAGACCTTCTGTTTATTCAACAGATTTCTCTTTATCAACCAATTTAGATATATATATCTCTAAAAATACAAAAGTCTTTCTTCCTAAAAATATAGACCAATCTACAAAATTAGAAGATAGCATTTATATGTGTCCTGGAGATTTAGTTCTCTCTCTTTATTCTACAGGACAATTTCATAAAAATTTCTTTTCTTTAAATGCTTCTTATTACCTTCCAATAAGTTATACTTTTGCTTGTGATTGTTCACCTTCCTTTGAGGTTTGTATTCGTAATGATTGTGAATGGGAATCTTCTGAATCTTCTCCGCCTTATGGTATAACATTTATTTCATCTTCTCTTTCTAGAGAATTAAACGAACACTATTCAAATATCGGTGCATTTATAGGTGAAAGAACTCCAAATCTTTTTAATAAGTTAAAATCCTCTTTTTCTTCTACTTTTGGATATAAAAAAGAAGTAGCAAGTCGTTTTTATCCCACTACTGACATAGTTTTTTATCCAAATCATCGCACCTATGCAACTTTATTTTTAAACGGAACTCAAAGTATTGTGGTGAAATCTAATGATGGACAAAATATATTTGATTATCCTTATGTAGAAAATGGGAAAAATAACGATCAATTTGATTTCACTAGTCAAAAATTTTCAAAAACCTTGAGTTTTTCAAATAATAAAAAAGATAGTTTTGTCAAAGGAGTAATTTATAATGGGCAAATATACACCCTTAGTGCTCTTTCTAGCTCACCTGATAATAAAAAATTAATAGCAACCTATTTTCCACCTCCAATCGACAGAACTTTTAGTGGAATAACAATTTTTTCTCCACCTTATGCTCAAATATCCTTCAATGAAGACTCTAGCAAAAAATTCACTGTTTATGTTGTAGAACCAAACGATTGCTCTCAAATAGATATCCTAAGTGTTTCCCCCTCACCTCTCCAAAATCTAGAATTAAACAAACCCCACACTATTACTCTAATAGTTTCCACTCCTTATGAACTCTTTGGTCTAAAAGCAAAATCTATAAAAATGAAATCTCCAGATAAATGGAAGATAACACCAATAGCTGGTTTTGATACTCCATTTTCTTTTTCTAATCCTCATGAATTAAAAGTTAATCTTACCCCGACTACTATTATAGCAAAAAAATCTAAAGTATGTTTTGAAATAGACTTTGAAACAGACACAGAATTTTGTGATGGCAACATTTGTAGAACTACAAAAGAGGTTTGTGTAGATTATCAACCAAAATTTTATTGTAATCTTGTAACTAATCTTAGTTCTTCTTCACCCTTACTTATAGCGGCAGGAGAATCAGTGAACATTATATCTTATTGCTTTTTAGACAATTCTCCAGTAAATTGTCCCCCTCTTACCTGGACTGCCTCAGGATTTAACAAGCCACCATCAAAAGAGGAGAGAATTAGTCTTACTGTTATTGGTTCATCCAAACCACTTCCCTTTAGTCCGCCAGGTAATCCAAAAGTTATTCAAACTACTCCTCTGCCACCAATTCTAAAGAGGCCTCAAGCTGTAACTCTTCACACCTATTCTGCAGCAGAAGCAGCATTTTATGGCAAAAACCCAACCCCAAAGAGTAATGGAAAAATAGTTGCTTCTGGAATTACAGATGATAATGAAAAATTTAGCTGTTATCTTTCAGTTTTAGTTAGGCCTTCTTACCTACCAGATCTAGTGCCAGTTGTTATAAATAAAACAATGAAATTAGAGCAACAAAATCAATTTCCAACATTCTCGTTCAAATGGGGCGTAAGAAATGAAAAAATCAAAATTCCAAAACTAAAACAAGATTCTCCTCTCTCAGACGCAATCCCAATAGATGATGAATTTGAATCAGTAAATACAGACATCACTATACCATTTAACATTGCATTATATTTGTATGATGTAAATACTAAATCTTATGTTCAGGTAAAAAATGTCAAGGTTAATGGTTTAAAGGCAGGGGATAGTTATATTGTAGAGGAATTTTCCTACGTCTGCCCAGCACCAATATTTAAAGATGCAATCGTGGCAGTCGATATCGATAATGTTATTAAGGAGACAAATGAGGATAACAATAAAAAAGTGGAAGGTTTTAATTGTATTTACAGATTAGTCTGTCCAGATTTTGTATAAAATAAAATAGAATAGGTTTATATAACTAAAAAACCATTTTTTTATTATGGCAGCTAAGATTTTGGGGCTAAAAAATTTAGATCTTTCTTTTTTAAAAAAAAATCCAAAGGCCCAAAATTATCAAGAAAAGCAGCTTGAAGAATTGCAAGAACAATTAAAAATAAAAGATTTGCAAATAGAAATTCTCTATTTAATAATAGATCGCTATCGCTCAATAATAGAAGAATCAGAATCAAAATCAATAGCAGAATTATCTTCATTAGTTAAACCATTGGATGGATCAGTAAACGAAATAAAAATTTATATTCAAGATCAATTTCACCCCTACATCTACGAACAGCATTTTTTGTTAGCAACTCAAAAAGCCTTAGATATAGTTTTTTCTTGGAGAAAAATAAAATTACCAATTTCTTTTTGGTTAAATTTTGATGAAATGGTAAGACTTAAAGCAGCGGATGATATTGACAGAGCTATTTTTATTTGCTCTCTATTTAGGTCTTTGGGATCAGATTCTGCAAAAGTTGTGATTTCAAAAGATAAATCAGCATGGGTGTTTTTCACTTTTAATAACAAAGATTATATTGTAGATATAGCAAAAAAATCTATGAGTGCTTATCCAAAAGATTGTCAAGAGCTAAAAGAGTTTTTTTATTCAGCCCTCTATATTTTTAATGATAAAGAATACAAAGATCTATCTGAAGATTAATTAAATTTTTGTGGTAAATTTTAAAAGAAAAAGATTATAAACTCAAAAAGATAAAATATATTTATGCCACCCAGATATTTGGATAAAAAAATAAAAATAATTTGGTTTTTACCAACCCTTTTTTTGGTCTTGTTTTTGTTTTTAGTTGGTTTTTTATTTTCATTTTTTGTAGATCAAAATAGTTCAATTTTTGGTTTAAGCAAGCAGTCTTTTTTATTTCTTCTCTTTTTATTTCTTATTATTTTTATAGCACTTCCTTCTTATCTTTGGATACATTTAGAATATGTTTCTTTTACTTACGAGCTTGCAGAAAATGAATTCATTATTAGGTATGGTATTCTCACAAGGCACACTATTGTTATACCATATCATAGAATACAAAATATAAATTCAACCCGCTCTTTAATTGAACGGCTGTTTGGTTTGGCAACTTTAGTGATAGAAACAGCAGGCACAAATGTTGCAGCATCAGAAGCTCAGCTTCCTGGCATAGCAAAGAAAGACCTTTTGATAAAAGAAATAATGACAAAAGTGGAGGAATCAAAAAAATCTTTATCTGAAAAAGAAAGATTTAATAATTCTTCTAACAATATTTTAAATACAATCCTAAAAGAACTTGTTAAGATAAACGAGAATTTAGAACAGCTGTTAGAAAAAGAAAAAAAGCTAAAAACAAATCCACAAGAGTTTAAACATCTAAAAAGGTGAGATTATGTCAGCTATTTTAAACAAGTACGAAAAAGCAAGAGTTATTGGGGCAAGGGCATTACAAATTTTTGCAGGGGCTCCCCCTCTAATAAAAGTTGAGCCACATCAAACTCCTCTTCAAATAGCAACAGCAGAATTTAATGCAGGGGTATTACCAATTGTAGTTATCAGGGAAATCTAAAACAATTAATCAAAAATCCCCCTATCACTTATATAAAATTTATAAAATTCTATTTTATTTTCTTTGAAAAATTTAACTACCTCTTTTATTTTATTTTGTTTTACTAAACAAATTAAGCTTCCCCCCTTTCCCCCAGCACCAGTTATTTTCACTCCACTAATTCCAATCTTTTTTAATTCTCTTATTATTTTCATAGAAGTTTTTGAACACACTCCTGTCATTTGTAGCAATTGCTGATTTTCTTCTAAAAGTCTGGCTAATTTTTCCCCCTCTCCTTTTTTTAGTGTTTTTTTTGCTTCCAGAAAAATCCTCTTATATTTTTCTCCTAATTTATAACCTTCATTTTTTGCAAATAACTTAATTTGTCTTTTTGTGCTTGCAAACTTTTTGTCTATATTATGTGTGCCAATTAAAAAGAAGCTCCAGCCCTTTGGTTGTTTAAACTCAATTTTTTTTGGTTTTTTGCCTTTTTTAAATTCTAAAATATTTCCATAGCTTATTGTAGTTGCATCTATTCCAGAAGGCTTTCCATGAGCAATTTTATCACTTTCTTGAATATAGTCGTATATCTTTTTTTGAGTTATTTTATTTTTCAAAAATTTTTCTACAGCATAACAAAAAGAACCAGCTATAGAAGAGGAATTCCCAACTCCTTTTAGTGGCCAGATTTTTTTTATTCGAACTTTTATTTTATACTCTTTTAGTTGAGGGTATTTTTTTAAAAAGAAATTATATAAAAAAGCTAAAAAGTGTTTAGTTGTTTTATTTTTTTTATTTATTTTAAAAGAATGTTGGCTTAAGGTAGAATAATATTGTAATTCATAGTCTTTTGATTTTAAAAATTCTATTTCAATTTTGTTGTATGGTCTTATTGCTGCTGCTATTGCAGGATAATTATAAACTACAAAATGCTCTCCAAATAAAATTATTTTAGCAGGGCTATACACTAAAAATTTCATAGACTTAACTAATCAACTAGTTTTTTTAATCTTTTTTGTTTTTATTTTTATATGGAATTTAAATATATTCTAATATTTCTTTCTATAATTTTCTTTGCTATTTTATCTTATTTAACATTTAAACAAAGTGTAACAAAAGAATGGGTGGAATTTTCTACCAAAGTTAAAAAAGATATTAAAAACTAAAAATTATTTTTTTCCAAATACCTAAAATATTCCTCTTCAACAAAATGCATTGTTGACGGGATTATTAAAACAGCTGGCCCATCAACATCCTCCTTTTTGTCTAAAAATTCTTTTATTTTTCCTGCCCAAATTTGCTGGTTCTTTCTACCTAAATTAGAAAGTATAATTACTTTACTCTCTAGATCTAAAATTTGTTTTTTAATTTCTTTTTGAGCTTCAAAAATTATATTCAAAGCTCTTTTTACACTCATAGGACCTAACTCTTTGTCTATATCTAGAAGGCAGAGGGTGTGAGCTTGAATTTTATTATTTGTTTCAATTACTTCTAAAAAAGAAACTGGTTTGTAGTTTTCTCTCCAATATGGTATGCTACAAGTTTTACCAAATTTATATACTTGTAGCCCACTCTCTGCTATCGCAGCACTCAAAATAGAGGAGTTATGAATAATTTTAACCTCGTGGTTATGTTTTTTGCAGCTTAAAACTAAAGAAATGTGGGTAGTTGCTATAAGCGGATCTCCTGCTACAATCATGGAGCAGTCCCTTTTTTTTAATTGTTCCAAAATAATTTTTTCATTTTCTACTTCTTCTCTCCCAAGCACAATTAGTTTTTTATCAACCATTTTTTCAATTTTTTTTATAGTTTCCTCTTCTATAAAGTTCGTATAATTCTCTATAAAAACAGTTTTTGTTTTTTTCAAAATTTCTATAGCTTCTAAACTCAGTCCTCTGTAGTCAGCTATTCCAAGCCCTATTAAATAAAGAGTTGCCATATTTTCTTTTTAACTCTATACTCTTTTAAAATTAAATCTTCATTAATTTTTTGATAGTTCTATGGATGTCCTATCTTTAATAGGTAAAGTAAAACTCTCTTTAATTTCTAAGGACCTCTGTCCCTCTTGTAAAAAAAACGGCAGGGTGCACTGTCCGCACAAACAATTACTCAAAATAAAAAATTCTCCTCTATTTAATAAAGATTATTTTTTTGGCCCCACTCCGCCCAATATTTTTGTGCCTTATTTTAATTATCCTAAGGTTTTTCCACAGCAAATTTTTTTATTGGATGACACTGTAGTAGCAAACCCCAAGTATTGGTATGGTTCAGACTTTAAAAAAATCATATATTACTCCTCCATGCAAGTTAGAGCAGATTTAGCAGATAAATCTCAAAATTCTCTTTCAAATTTAACAGATAGTGTTCTCTCAATTAAAAAAGTAGATGTGGAGGCAAATTACTTAAAAAAACCACAGCTATTGATCAATTTTGATCAAGTTAATTATCCTCTAGGCCCAATGGCAGTTGTGGATAAGGTGGTCCTTGCCTCAAATCCAAAAATTCCAAAAAGAGTGGATAGTTTAATAAATGATGATATTTTAGCTTCTGAGGCAATCAAAGAATTATCCCTTGCAGGATTTGATGAATTTTATATCTTAAGAATTTTTAGTTTAGGTTTATTGGGGAAAAAAAGAAACAAAAAATTTGTACCTACTCGCTGGTCAATCACTGCAATAGATAGTACCCTAGCAAAAATCAATATAGAGCAATTAAAAAAATTTTCTTTAGTGGATAAAATTTTAGTTTTTGAAAATTTTTATTTAGCAAACAAATTCACAATTATTCTTTTTCCTTCAAATTGGGAATTTGAAAATATGGAGGTGTGGTGTGGTTCAAAAACAAATTTTGCAATATCTGTGGAAAAAGAAGGTTTTTTTGGCCGCACTAATTTTGCCTCTAAGCAAGGCGGGGGGTATTATGCATCTCTATTAGCAGTTTCAGAGGCACTTGCAAAAAAACTACAAAAACAAGCAGGGGTTTTGGTAATTAGAGAAATAATGCCCCAGTACGATCTCCCTGTTGGGGTGTGGGAAATTAGAGAAAATATAAGGCACGCATTTGAAAAAAATCCAAAAATTTTCGACTCAAAAAAAGAACTTTTTGAATATCTAAAAAAAACATTATTTTTAGACCTATTGATTTATCTAAAAAATAGCTCACTTTTAAGCCAAAGGCTTTTACAAGATTTTTAGTATAAATCACTCTACATAAATTATAAATTTCCAAAACTTATAACAAAAAATTTATAAATTTTCACTCGCATTACTTTATTATAACTAAAAAATTTTTGGTGGTAATAATGGCAAAATATAGAGGGGGATTTATTGTTGGTTTAGGTCTTGGTATTTTAGTAGGTGGGGCAAGCCTCTTTTTAAAAAATTCTTTAACTACTACTGGCAGCCAAATTGAAAAAAAAGTAAAAACTACAACTTTTACTTCTCACAAACCCCAGCCAGAGAAGCACATTTTATCTTCACAATCACTGTTTATTATAAAAAAAGGCAAATTAAAACAACAAATCCAATTAAATAAAGAAAATATTTATAGCGACCACGGCCTTACTTACAAAATAAAGGGAGGTGAAATTCAAAAAAAACAAGCTAAATTATCTGAGGATCCAACAAACATCTATCAAGAGCAAGGAATCACATCAAAAGTTCAATCTAAAATAGGGCAAAACAAAAAAACTGTTAAAAAAGCTAAAGATGTTTCTCCTTCAACCAAAACCTCGCCCTCATATTTTGCAAAAGAAAATAATATCCAGCAACAAACATCAAAATTTCAAACAGAAAAACAACAGCAACAAGAGAAATTGCCCAAATTTCAAACAGAAACTGAAAAACAAATATTTCAAACTCTTGGGCCAGAGGGACTTGAAGTTTATAGGTTAGTGGATGGAAAAAGATCAGTCAAAGATATTCAAAACATTATGCAAGACTTATACAACGTTAGTCCTGCTGAAACATATAACCTAATAGAGAAGTTGTTTGATATGGGATATATAGAGTTTACGATAGCCGACGATAAAGGCAGCCAAGAGCAACCAAGCTCAAAAAGAAAAAAAGTTTATATAATTAACTTAAAATAAAACTAAATTTTAGATTTTTCCTTTTTTAATAAAACAAAAATCTTTTTATTTTTTATTTTGTTTATTTATTTGTGAGTAAATATGGGAAGTGTAGGTATAAAAATAATAAAAGGAGATGTAAAAAAAACTATCGAGCTTTTAAATAAAGCTTTAGCTGACGAATGGCTTGCATTTTATCAATACTGGGTTGGAGCTTTAGTAGTAGAAGGCCCACTAAGACCAGAGGTACAAAAAGAATTAGAGGAACATGCCAAAGAGGAGTTTGAACATGCAAACATGTTAGCAAACAGAATCATTCAATTGGGCGGAGAGCCAATTTTGAATTTTTCAGATCTTCAAAAGTTCTCAAATTGTGGATATGATGAGCCTAAAGATTTCCATGTACTAAAAATTTTAGATCAAAACATAAAAGGTGAGCAATGCGCAATAGATTACTATGCAAAAATTTTAGAAAGTTTAAAAGGAGATCCAATTACCTATAATCTAGTTAGAAAAATTTTAGAGGACGAAGTAGAGCATGAGCAGGATCTGGAAGATTTAAAAAGAGATATTTCTTTAATAAAATAAGAGGTGCTTGTAAATGCTTGAGATTCTGAGTTTTTTGTTTGTTGTTCTAGTTATAGTAGTAATAAGCTATATACTTCTTTACAATAATTTAGTGAATCTAAGAGCTAGAGTGGATAATGCTTGGGCCCAAATTGATGTACAACTAAAAAAGAGGTATGATTTAGTTCCAAATTTGGTTGAAACTGTGAAAGGTTATGCAAAACATGAAAAACAACTTTTTGAAAATGTTACTCAAGCAAGGGCAGCAGCCTTAAGTGCAACTAATTTAAAAGAAAAAGCAAAAGCAGAATCTCAGCTTTCTGCTGCATTAAAATCAATTTTTGCAGTAGCTGAAAATTACCCTCAACTTAGGGCATCTGAAAACTTTAGGCTATTACAAGAACAACTAGAAGGAATCGAATCAAAGATAGCTTACACCAGGCAATTCTACAACGATGCTGTATTACAATACAATACCACTATACAACAAGTACCATATAATATAGTGGCTTCCTTTCACAATTTCACTCCAAAAGAATATTTCAAAGCAGAAGAAACCGAAAGGCAGAACGTAAAAGTATCTTTTGATTAGAATAATAGCTATCTAGAACAAATTAAAAAATTTTAAAAATCTTTGGAGGGTTTTGATTAATGGTATCCTTCTGGGACGTGCAAAATAAAAATAAGCTTTATTCCTATGCCCTTGTTTTTATTATTTTTCTAATTCTTTCTGGTTTGTTTTTTTTAGTTTCTTTACTTTATGGAAATAATGTATATCTATTATTGTTTCTTGGTCTTTTTTCTGTTTTATACCCTCTAATTACTTATTTTTATTCCCATAAAATAGTTTTATTTTTTACAGGCGCAAAGCCAGCAGATCCTATAAAAGACATCTATCTAATCAATGTTGGTGAAGGCTTAGCTCTTGCAGCAGGTCTAAAAAAACCACCTAAATTTTATATTATAGAAGATCCTTCTCCAAATGCATTTGCAACTGGCCCAGATCCAGATAATGCCGTAATTGCAGTTACAAGAGGCTTGCTCAATATTGCAAATAGGCAGGAATTAGAAGGTGTAATAGCTCATGAAATGAGTCATATAAAAAACTATGATACAAGATTTATGACAGTTGTTGTAGTGATGATCGGTTTAATAAGCTTTCTAGGTTCTATTCTCTCTAGGTCCATTCTTTATTCCAGTTCAACAAATAGAAGATCAAAATCAGGGGGGGGTTCAAGTTTAATTTTGTTGGCAATATTTTTAATAGCCATAATAACCCCATTTATTGCAAGATTAATTAGTTTAGCCATTTCACGAAAGAGAGAGTTTTTAGCTGATTCTACTGCTGTGCAACTAACAAGAAATCCAGAAGGATTGGCAAGTGCTTTAGAAAAAATAAAAAATTCTACAAAATCAGAAATAGATTATGGACCAGCAAGAGCATTGTTTATTTCTGACCCACAAAAAGAAGACTCAATTTTAAAAGGTATTTCAAACTTATTTTCTACCCACCCCCCAATAGAAGAGAGAATAAAAATTCTACGCTCAATGTAAAATAAACCAAGCTAAGGTTTTAAACAAAATAATACTTCAATTTTAATTCTTCCAAAATATTTACTATTTTTTCTCTCCCACTTTTATCCAGCCCTTTTTTATCAATTAAAGCACCCTCTATTTTTTCAAAATTTTTCTCAATGGCTTGTTTTATAACTTCTTTATCTATTCGCTCAACTCTATATTTTGGGCAAATGTGACTTATAGCTATCTCTTCTCCTTCTAATTTTCTTTTCCCCAGAACAAACTCGCTAAATTTTGGAGCATAATGTCCACCTCCAAATGCAATATAGGTTTTATAGGATTGGCTTTTTATCAAAAGTGCTTTAAAAATAGCAGTTGCAATTATTTTTCCAGCTATTTGGTCTTTCCATTCCTCTGGCCCAGAACCTATCTCTACAAAAATTAAAGCTTTTTTTTCTTTTATTGTTGGGCCATGGTGGTCTACTTCCATACTAATTTGCCATCCAAAAGAATTCTTTTTACTTTCCTCGTCAATGTATTTTAATATTTGCTTGATTTTAGAGCCAAAAGAATAATTTAGGGTTTTTGGTTCCCCTCCATATTCTGCCTCTACCCAATTTCCAGGAACATGCACTGTTAGAGAGGGCAAATTTTTTTCAGATTTATGGCTTGAGGCATATAAAAAATATTTTTCAGCCATCTCTTTGGTTGGTTTGACTTCCAAAATTTCAACATCTTGTCCATAACCAAAAAAAGTGGTGCAACATTCTTTTTTTCCACAACTACTAAAGTATATCTGTTTTCCCTCTTCTTTCCATGCATAGTATTTTTTTAAATTTTCTATTATGTTAAGAGAGGCGATGTTTTTTGTAGAATATAATATAGCTCCTTTTATATCCTCTAATTTTTCTTTCATAAAAAAGTTTGTGCTATTAAACTTTTAAAGTTTTGTTAATTTTTTATCTTTATGCAAAAGCCATGGTTTGATAGAAATTTAGGTACCATTTCACTAAAAGAACAAAAATTACTCTCTCTTTCAAAAATAATTATCTGTGGGATCGGGGGAGTTGGGGGGATTTGCAATGAGTTAGTAACAAGAGCAGGAATAGGCAACTTGCTAACAATAGATTTTGATAAATTTGAAATTACCAATCTCAATAGGCAAATTCATTGCACTTTAGATGTTTTAAATCATCTAAAAATAGATGTGTTAGAGCAAAAGCTTCTTAAGATAAACCCAAAATTGAGATTTATAGGTATAAAACAAAAATTAACTCCAGATTCTTATAATTATTTTAGGGCAACAATAAAAAAATTTAAACCCAATTTAATTTTAGATGCTTTTGACAATGCTCAAGCCAGAGTTTTAATTTATAGAATAGCAAGAGAACTGCATTTACCATATCTTTTTTCTGCTTGCTCAAAGGCGCGAGGTATAGTTTCTCTATTTTTGGAAGACCAAAACATGGAAAAATTACTAAATCTGCCATCCTATAATTTAGATATTAAAAAAGCCTATGAATCCTTGGAATCTTACCCAAAAGGTTTAAGTGCATGGGGCCCAACAACTAATTTAGTTGGCTCTCTTGCTGCAAACGCTGCTTTAAATTTTATTTTGCACAAGAAGGGCTGTCCTATAGCACCTCAATTTTGGTCCATCGATGGCCAAAGCGATATTCAGATAGTTCGCTATTTAGAGTTCTAAATTAATCTTGCATTGTTTTTAGTATTCTAATAACTTTTTTTATTTTTTCAAAAGCCATTCTTATATTTTCTAAATATATTTGTTCTAAAGCATTTTCTAATTCTCTATCCTCCGCCATGGATGGAATAACAAAAATATATTTATTGTCTTTTTTTGTAATTATTCCTTGTTTTTTTAGCTGTAATAAATGATACATAATTGATTTAAAACTTGCTTTTTTTTCTCTTTGTGAATTTACTTTTTCTTCTATTTCCTTTGCAGTGGGTTCTATTCCTCTAAAATGAAAATAAAGTAAGGCTTCCACAATATCAAAAATAAGTGTCCTGGATTCATTTGGCTGAACTAAACCTAATGATAAGCAAAGATATCTAATAAGCCCCTTTTTGGTTAATTTTACTTCACTAAAAAGTTGCATATCTCTTACTAAATATTCTTTTAGTATAAACTCCTTTTCAGGTATCATAGCAAAAATTTTTAGAATTAATAATTTTTAAATTTTGCCTGTTTTATTTACCTGATACATACATTTATAAACTTTATAACTTAAAATAAATTTATGTATAATTACTATGATTACTTAGACTTTTCCATATGTCGTGAGATAGCTTATAATTTTTTTCTTTTAGGCAATTATGGGGATTTTAAAGTCCATATTGAGAATATAGAAATAGAGCGAGAAGGAAAAACATACAAAATAGTTCGACCACCGACTTTTATAAAAGATATACTTAGATTTAGCATTGCAAAATATAATGATATTTCTTATTGTTTTTATAGCGTAAAAACTCCTCTCTCTATTTTGGGTAAACTAAAAAGAGATATTGCAATAGATGGAGAGAATTTAATTAAAGATCCACTAGTGGATATTGAATATCCAAAAGGTAAACAACTTAGCTATGAGGTAACTAAAATAAAAAGTTATAATAAAGAGAACCTCTATAATCTCTCTTTACTTTTTGATATATTTAAAAACAATAAAAAAGTAGAACAAAAAAATATGTTGTTAGAGGATTTATATGATCTCTATTCTCTATACCTAGATATTATAAAATATGAAAATAAAGCATATGACTTAATAGCAAAACTAGAAAGCATAGCATTTTCTTCTAACAAAGAGGAGGGAAATTTAGCCCTTTCTAATTATTCGGTTTTATTAAAAAATTTTTCTGGCCCACTTAATTCAACCATAACCTCATTTAACAATCTCCGCAAAATCTTTTTAGAGGGAAGAAACAGCCGCAAAATTTATTTAGAAAATTGGTTAAAACTCCAACCATTTAAAAGTTTTCTAAAAAAAACTTATATTAAAAAACAAACTATTAATGAAATTAAAACAAATAAGGAGGATTATGAGCTATTCTGTGATTCATTGGATTTAATTTATCTCTCTTCTTTTGGGCAATTAGATACAATTTCATCTTCTAGAAGACATTTGTTGAGGGCAATAGTTGCTGTCTCTAAAGATCTAAAGCGCCTCTATCCCCAGGAATACTTTGCAGATAGTCCTATTTTTACAAAATTCAAAAAAGCAGCAAAAGACTATGAAAAAAACTCTACTTTATTACTTAAAGGTTTCTCATCAAAAGACAAATTAAAGAGCTATACTGTTTTAGTTGATTTTTTAAATTCATTTATCAAACTTTTTAATTCTTCTCTAAAATTGTTAAAATACATAGAGCTTTTCAAAAATAAAAACAAACAATTTTATTATAACTTAGCAGAGATAAAAAAATGTTTGATCTTTTATATGATCTATTGCTCATTCAGGATATTTGAAAAAGAGAAGAATGGATTAGAAAATATCACTATTTTATTAAAAAAATATCGCAATATTGATATCTCTCAAAAAACCTTGGACTATCTCATAAAGCTAAGTACTCTTCAAGATTTATCGAATTTATTCTTTTCGAAAGCCCACCTAAATGAAAAGATCGATATTATAAAACAAAAAAGAAAAAAGGCAGTTTTAAATCTCAATAAAAATTTAGAAAAATTAAAATCAACTCTTCCAATTCATTACTATGTAGCTAAACACAAATATGGTATTTATGAGTCTCACACTAATTATAAATTCGGGCCCTGGTTTGATAAATTCAAAAGAAGAAACTTTTTTAATGCAGAAATACTTTTGGTCTCTGCGCTTTACCTTTTAAATAGAGCAATCGGAGAAAAAGAGAGCTTAAAGGAGAAGCTCAATCTCCTAAAAGACACAAATAATGAAAAATATAAAAAAAGAATAGAGGAATTAAATGAGCTTTTGGGCTATCCTCTAAATCCAGAGTATTCTGCAGCACAATTTAGAAAAGAGATAAAAAATAAAAAGATGATACCTTTTGGTAGATTGTCTAAAAATATACTTGGTGAGTATAGAGATAAAGTTTTATTTATTTGCGATAAGTTGCTTTCTTTAGATATTTCTTTTTACTCAAAACTCGAAGAAGTTTCTACAAAATATTTAAATACCTCTTTGATAGATGTATTATTTCCAAAATATGCTGTTCCTTTTTATCATTATGAAAGAGATATAAATGATCAAATCCAGCACTCAAAAAGACAACAAGCTGGTTTTACCAATTTAACTCTCTCAGCCTCATTAAAAATAAAACAAAAATCTAACAGAACATTTTCACAATCTCTAACTTTAGATTTTTCCCCAGCCTATCCTGTTATAATCAATTATACTTTTCTTGGAAAAGATCCAACCAAGCTTTCAATTCCTTCTAAGCCTCAAAACTCTTTATATGGAATATTTATAGAGCCCAATAAGGCTTTAGAATATCTTTTTGGGCATATTCCAAAAGAACAGCAAAAAATTTTTTATAATTTGGATAAGATTCCAGAATTGTTAAACATAAGAAAATATCTTTTAAATAAAGTATTTGAAGCCACTGATTCTAGATTTTCTTCTGAACACTTATATTTGTTTTTAGGTTTGCTAAAGGATGCAACTTGTGATGAGAAGGGATGTATTTTTAGTTACAACAATAAGTTTTATGAATTTCCCTCCTCAACTATAGGAAAAGAAAAGTTTTCTAGTTTTAAACTATTAAAAAATGAAAATATTGTAAAAAACAAAGAGTTATTTGAAAAGGAAAGAATACTTTTTATGGTTTTAAAACAAGCAACTAGAGTTTTTGAGTCAAAACAAAAAGTTTTTAATTTAACTTTAAAAAACATTGAAGATAAGCTACTACCTAAAATTACAAAATAAATTTCAAATTTAAATTTTAATTATTTTTTACCATCTTTAGGATAGTAAAATAAGCTTTTGGACTATCTTCTTCTTTTACTATTATCAGAAGCTCCGTCAATGTGGAGACTATTTGATAAATATTTATTTCTTCCCAACTCAAATTACTTATCACTAAATCAAAAAAACCAGGCTGATATAAAATATCCTTTCCAAATCTCAATACTATCACAGATAAATTATCTTCCACATTCAGTTTTTTTTCACCTTCTAAAATTTTCATTATTTTCTCTTCATGTTTCTTTTGAGCTACTATTGTTATTTCATGTGTTGATTGCGTTATGCTCAATATATCTGTTAACTCCCCCCCGCATTCTCGTTGAATCTTTTCTATTTTTTTCATTATTTTTTCATTTTTTTTCAAGTCTATGCATATAACCTTTGTTTTTAGACCAACTTCTATGTTGGCCGTCTTTATTTTTTCGCTCACTACTGCTTGTTTTTTTACTAATTTCTCTCTTATTCTAGAGAGTGCCATCACTATAGCAGGCTCTTGTGTTTCCTTTCCTAATTCTTTTTCCAAAGATTCTTTCATGTATCTGGCTAACCTATGGAAAGATATTATATCTTTTTCTAAACAGCTTCTGAGGGTTTGATTATTTTTAATGTATTTCTCTACTAAATGACTGACTGTTGGCATATATTTTTATATTTGTAACAAAAAATTAAAATCACTACTCTTTGAAAATTATATAAACTTTTTCTATTATATATTTTGCATGCCAAGGCTCCTTCCCAAAACAAAGTATATTTTTATTTTGGGTTCTATAATGTCAGGTTTGGGTAAAGGTATCCTTTCTTCTTCTATTGGAAAGATATTGCAAAGCTGTGGGTTTGTAGTTTGTCCAATAAAATTTGATGGCTATTTAAATGTTGATTGTGGTACCATGAATCCACTTAGACATGGCGAGGTATTTGTATTAGAGGATGGCACCGAGTGCGATATGGATTTAGGCACATATGAGAGATTTTTAAACATCTCGCTCACTTCTCAAAATTCGATAACTGGTGGCAAACTATTTAAAAAAATAATCGAAAAAGAAAGGGCAGGTGGTTATTTAGGAAGGGATGTACAATTTGTACCTCATCTTACAAATGAAATTAAAAGTTGGATAAAAAAAGCTGCCGAAGATTTTAATGCAGACTTTTGTTTAGTAGAAATTGGAGGCACTGTTGGAGATTTAGAAAATGGTTATTTTATTGAGGCTGCAAGGCAACTTTCACAAGAGGAAAAAGGAGACGTGCTCTTTATACAATTGACCTATATTCCTTTTTTATCTTCAGGTGAGCCAAAAACAAAGCCAACTCAGCATTCTAATAGACTTATAACTTCCTTGGGGGTTCATCCAGAAATAATAATTTGCAGAACTGAAGAAAAACTCAACAAAGAAGCAAAAGAAAAAATCTCACTATATTGTAATGTTGATTTAGATTGTATTTTCGAAGACCCAAAGTTATCCTATATCTATGAGCTCCCGCTTGTTTTAGAAAAACAAGGTTTTAGTTCTATATTATTAAAAAAGTTTAATCTCAATCCTCTTCAGCCAAATCTTGAAAATTGGAAAAAAATATTGGATCGATTAAACAATCCCACCGCAAATTTAAATATAGCAATAACTGGAAAATATACATCAGTAGTGGATGCCTATGCTTCCATAAAAGAAGCTATTGTACATGCTTCTGCAAATTTAGGCGTCAGTACTAAAATTGATTTTGTTGATACTGAAAGCTTGGAGCATATAACAGAAGCAGAGAATTTATTAAAAAAATACGATGGAATTATTGTCCCTGGAGGTTTTGGCTCAAGAGGGGTTGAAGGAAAAATAAAATCTATCGAGTGGGCAAGAAAAAATTCAATTCCTTTTTTAGGTCTTTGTTTTGGTATGCAACTTATGGTTATCGAATATGCAAGAAATGTAGCTGGTTTAAAAAATGCTAATTCCACCGAGGTGGATCCAAATACTCCTTACCCTGTAATCGATTTACTTCCAGCCCAAAAAAAGATTACTCAAAAAGGCGGAACAATGAGATTGGGGAATTGGGAGTGTATTTTAAAAAGTGGTACTAAGGCAGCAGAAGCTTATGGCACTACTAAAATTGTAGAAAGACATAGACATAGATACGAGGTAAATCCTGAATTTATAGAAGTTTTAGAAAAGGCAGGTTTAATCTTTTCAGGTAAATCTAGTGACGGTTCAATTATGGAAGTTGCTGAATGGCCTGATGGTTGGGGGGTTGCAACCCAAGCGCATGCAGAATTCAACTCAAGATTAGAAAGGCCCTCTCCCCTATTTGTAGCATTTTTACAAGCTTGTCTAAAAAACAAAAAAAAATTAATTTTAAATACTTTCTTTTAGTTTTATATAGCAGGTGATATTTTGCAAAAACAACAACTAAAAAAGAAGAAAATTTTAGAAAGGGAACAAAAAAATTATTTCAAAAAGATTTTTCCAAAAGTATCGAAAATATCCAAAAAAGTTGAGACAAATATAAAAAAGATAGAGGAAGATCTTTCTGCAGTACAGCAAAAAGGTGAAAAGAGTATTAAAAAGACTCTAAAGGCATTAAAGAAAGCTTCAAAGATTTTAAAATTAGCAAAAAAAGCAAAACTTTCCCCTTTTTTTGTCTCACCTGATTTAGTTCCTTCTTCTTCAATAAGTAAAGAATTAAGCAAAAAGTTGGAGGAGAGCTTACAAAAAAAGATAGAGCTAAAAAAAGAAATAGATAGCGGGTTAGTCTCTACAACTACAGAAAGAAAAATTTCCATTGTTGAACGAATAAGAAGAATGGTACTCTTGTTAATCAGAAAAATAATGTTTCTACTTGGTTTTTATTCAAATTCAAAAGTTAAATTAACTCCAACTGGAAAAAAGGCTTTAGAGCAACTAAATGACCTCTACAACCTTTTACTTCTTGAATTATATGATGAAAGTAGCCTTGCACTTTTAAGATTAGCCTATGGGGAAGCCAGCTTTTATATCACCCAAGCCTCTAGAGAATATTATAAAAAACACAAAGGTCGAGGAAGAGAAAATTATCAGGAATATTTTGATAGATTTGTCAAATCTGTAAGTAGCATAACCCCTTAGGTTTTTTGTGATTTTAATTTTTTAATACTAAAATTTTTAAACTTCACTTTTTTTATTCTTATATGGCTAGTGAATCGCTCTTTAAAAATATAAAAAATCATTTTCTTAGAACTACACTAGAAGTAATTGTAAGCGCTATTCCTGGTGTAATCCTCCTAAGTTTTTTTATTTTTCTAATAGGTATTCTAAACATTTTTTTTAATTTATCTGAAGCTAATGACATTACCCTCTTTTTTTATTTTCCAGTCATATGCATTCTTCCCATAATAATTGGAATTTTGTCGACTTTGATTTTAGAGAGAGTTCAAGGCAGTGATATGGTCAACTTAAAATTATCAGTGTTAGTTTCATTTATTTCCTCATTTTTTGGTTCACTTTTCCCCTCAATAGTTTTATTTGTTGTAGGGCTTGGTTTTAATTCATTCAAACCTTTTGGATTTGCAGTGGAAAATATTTTACCATCTCCCTTTGGACTTTTAATAAGTAGCTTTATTTTGGTTTTTAGTTCAGTTTTTCTTTCTTTGCTTGGCACAATATTGTATTCCTTAATACTTAAAAAAATTGAAAAATAAAGTGAACTCTATGGCTCAGATATTAGATATAGTTGGAGAAATTAAAAACACCTTAATTCAACTTGGTCCGAACATTTCTATCATCTTGATAGTTTTGGCAGGTATAGTTTATGGCCTTTCCTATATTCAGCCAGCTTCTCAGCGAGGCCAATTACAATCAGTAGCAATAGGTTTATTTGTCGGAGGAGTAATTATCGCTGCTCTAACCGCTGCTGCTGATGCAATCGCATCCACTTCTGCAAAGCTTTTGCTATAAAACAACTCCAAATCTAAATTGATAAGTATGGACGAGCTGCTAATTGTGGGCCAAGGTTTAGTTGATCCAGCCTATCAATTAGGGCTTTATTTAGTTGCAATCTCAATTATCTTAGCTGGTTTTATTTTAGGAATTGGAAAAGCTTTGGGCTCCACAAAATTACAAAGCTGGGGAGTAGAAGAATTTGCTCAAGCTATAATAAATGGGGCTCTATTGGGCTTTATCGCCTCTGCTTCTTTTTCTCTTTCACAATTAGCTGATAGCTTTGTTCCAAAAGATTTGATCCAAAATTGCAGCTACACCCAATTTCCCCTATTTATTCAGACAACTATTTGCCTCCAAGATAACCTTTTAAATATTATTTATCAATCAATGGAAAAATTAACAAAATTATCTTACCAATTAGGCTCATTAAGCACAATCACAATAAAATTCAATGTGATTGATGCAATTCCTCTGCTCTCTCTTAGGTATATGGCTGAAAATTTCTCAGCCCTCTCTAATCAATTTTTAGCAATCTCTACTTTACTTGAAACTCAAAAACAATTTTTGTTATTTATAGCACAAACAGGATTTTCTATTTTTCTTCCCCTCGGTTTGTTGTTGAGAATGTTTTTTATAACTCGTAAAATAGGTGGGGCAATATTAGCTGGGGCTATTGGTTTTTATATTTTCTATCCTCTATTTTTACTCTCCCTATCAATAAACGAAAGATCAATAAATTTAATTTTTGAAAAATTTAGCAAAGAGGCAGACTCTCTTTTGTTAGCCACTTCTCCATTCCCACAGCTTGACTGGAACAAAGAACAAGATGTTATAAATTTATTTTTCAATTCATTAGGATCAAGCCCCACCTTAGCTTCAAAAGTTTCCTCTATTTTTAGTTTTGGCTCTCAATTTCTGGGCGTAATACAACTTCACAGCTATATTTTTATATCCCTCTCCATCATATGTACTTTAATTTTTATTTATCAATTAGCTTTAGCGTTGGGCTCAGAATTTAATCTCCAACTATTTGAAAGCTTATAAATGTGAGTGAAATGAAAACAAAAATAAGATTTGGGCCTGCGGGGGTTCCTCTATCCTCTCCATCTTCTTCTACAAAAGATGGTATTTTGACATGCGCAAAATTGGGTCTAAATGCAATGGAAGTAGAGTTTGTACATGGAGTAAAAATGCAACCTGCAGCAGCAAAGGAGTGCTCCTCTATTGCAAAAAATTTAGACATCTCTCTCTCTGTGCATGCGCCATATTATATAAATCTCTGCTCTCCAAAACAATACGTATTGAAAAATTCTCTAAAACATATAATGCAATCAATGGAGATAGGTAGTTATCTTTTAGCTAGGCCAATAGTTATTCATAGCGGGTTTTATTTAAATCAGAGCAAGGAGGTTTGCTACAAAATTATAAAAGAAAAATACCAACAGCTAATAGATTATGGGGTAAAAAATAAATTTAGTTTTGTATTAGGTCCTGAATTAACAGGAAAAAATTCTGCTTATGGGGATTTAGAAGAACTAGTTCGTCTTTCTCAAGACCTTGGGCTTGATTATATTATTCCAGTACTAGATTTTGCTCACTATCATGCAAGAACAAGTCGCCTAAAAACAAAAGATGATTATAAAAAAATTCTTGATTTTTGTGAAAAAAATCTTGGTTCTAAATTTTCAAACAATCTTCACATACATTTTAGTGGAATAGAGTTTAGTGAAAAAGGAGAAAAAAAGCACCTTCCACTAAATTCTAATTCCCCTCCTTTTAAACCCCTATTAGAAGTTTTAAAGGAGGGGGGATATAGTGGGACTATAATTTGCGAGTCTCCTCTATTGGAAAAAGATGCCCTTATATTAAAAAAAGAATTTGAGGCCCTATTTTAATTTTTTTCCTTTTTTTCTTCATTTTCTGCATATAGTTTTATTTTCCACACTCTGGTTTTACCTCCTCCGGCAGTAGTAAAATCAGTAGAATAAATTAATCCTTCCTTTTCCAATCTATCTAATCTATTTCTAATTGTCCTTTGTTCTGATTGAGAGGCATTTAATTTTTCATAGATTTTTCCAGAAGTGATTCCTTCTTCTTCTTGTTCTGCAATTATTCCTAAAATAGTTTTATCTACTTCATCCAAATATTCTATTTTTCTTGCAAGAGGTATTTTTGCATATTTCATAGATCTATCTCTTATTTTGTAAACATGCTCTATTGTTATTTTCGAGCTGTTCTCTTCTTCTGCCTTCTTTGCGCTTGCCCACAACAGGTGTATAGCGAACCTAGCATCTCCGCCTGCTTTTGAAGCTATGGCCGCACATAGTCCAATAATATCGTCATTATATACCCCAGACCAGAGAGCTATTTTTGCCCTTTCTTTTAAAATATTTTTTAGTTGTATTGTATTGTATTCTTCAAATTTTATGGTATTGTGAATTAGAGAGGAGGCAATTCTACTATCCAAATCAGCTCCAAAATTTTCCATATTTGTTATTCCTATAACTGTACTCTTAAGGCCAATCGCCTCTTTTGCTCTTGCAAGGTCATATAAAATTGATTCCTCTCCACTTGCCTTTAGTCTATCTACTTCATCTAAAACTACTATCAATACGTTCTCATTTTTTCTTATCACTTCAGAAATTGTTGCAAGTAATTCATCTGCGGCTACTCCTCTTCTTGGCATCATAGAGCCAATCTCAACTATTATCTTATTTAAAATCCCAAACTTAGTATAATTCTCCCAACAATTTATATATACTGCTAGAGGCTTTGTGCTAACTTCTGTTAGTTGTTTTAGTATATATTTTATAGTAGTTGTTTTTCCAGTCCCGGGCTTTCCAACTATTAGCATAGGCGGAGGGGTTTTTCCATACTCTGCATCCTTTAGTAAATAAGCTATTTCTTTAATTTCATTATCTCTTCCAACCAAATGCTCTGGTATATAATCTGGCTTTAGTGCAGCCTCGTTTTTAAAAATACTTCGCCTTCCACTGATCTCTTTAAATATATTAGCCATATTTTTATATCATTGAAAAATATTATAACAATATTGGGTGAAACTATGGTTTTGTTAGAATCTGTAGAAAAACTTAAAATTGGCTCAAATGCCCCAGATTTTAAATTAAAATCTACAGATGGTAAGTTTTATTCTTTGGAGAGCTTTAAGGGCTCAGCGGCTTTAGTAATAATTTTCATTTGCAATCACTGTCCTTATGTAAAAGCAAAAATTTCAAAAATAGTTTCATTAGCTAAAGAATATTCAAAAAAGGGAGTCCAATTTGTTTTAATTAATCCAAATAATAATCCACAATATCCAGAAGATTCATATGAGAATATGATTATTTTTGCTAAAGAAAATGGAATTTTCTTTCCCTATCTTTTTGATGAAACTCAAGAGGTCGCTAAAGCTTATGGGGCAGTTTGTACTCCAGACCCATTTGTTTTTGATTCAAATTTTAAACTAGTCTATCATGGCAGAATTGATGATATTCACTATCCTTCAACAGCCAAACCAACTTCTGAAGACTTAAAAGAAGCAATAGATGCAATTTTAAACTCAAAGCCACTCAATAAAAAGTTTTTACCTTCCAGAGGCTGTTCTATAAAATGGAGGTAATAAAATGGAGATAATTTTTTTAGGTACTAATGGTTGGTATTCTACAAGTACTGGAAATACTTCTTGTATTCTAATAAGAACGAGCGAGAGGTATATTGTATTAGATGCAGGAGATGGAATTTATAAACTAGACCAATTTATTATAAATGATAAGCCAATAGATATATTTTTATCGCATTTTCATTTAGATCATATTTATGGATTTCATATTCAGCCAAAATTTCATTTAAAAAATAAATTTACTATCTATGGTCAAAAATCTACAAAAGCAGTACTCTCTAAATTTGTGAACAAACCATTTACTGCTCCATTTAGCTTATTGAGAAAAAATTTTGGTATCTCCATTTCAATAAAAGAATTAAAAGAGGGGCAAAACAAATTAGGTGATTATATTGTTTTTACAAAGCCACTTGTGCATGCAGATCCTACTATTGGTTTTAGATTTGTGTTAAAAGAAAAAAATAAAACAAAAATAATATCTTATTGCACAGATACTGGTCCAACAGAAAATATTATCCTGCTTTCAAAAAACGCTGATTTGTTAATTACAGAATGCTCTCTATTACCAGGGGAAAAAATAAGTGCCTCTTGGCCCCATTTAACTCCTCAACAGGCAGCAAAACTTGCTCTTAGGGCAAATGCAAAAAAATTAGTCCTAAGTCATTTTGCAGCCCACAAATACAAAACAAAAAAAGATAGACTTTATGCTCTAGAGGAAGCAAGAAAAATTTTTCCCCGCACAGCTGTAGCATTTGATGGCTTAAAATTAAAAATTTAAATTACCTACTATTTAGCTTTTAAATCTTAACCTCTATAATATATTTATGGTTTTATTTTGAAAAAATTCTGGTTTTAAGGTGTTTTAATGTTTTATTTGTTGAAAGTAGAAGATAGGGTAAGATTTCCAGCAAAAGATTTTGCAATGGAATTAAAACCAGCACTTTTAAATATCGTAAGAGAAAAATACGAAAGAACAGTTGATAAGAATAATGCAATCGTACTTGCAATTTTTAATCTAAATCCAGTTAGTGATGGTTTGATCATCCCAGGAGATGATGCGGCTTATTATGATGTACAATTCGAGGCTTTAGTTTACACTCCTCAAATAAATGAGGTTGTAGAAGCATCTGTAAGTGAAGTGGTGGAATTTGGAGCATTTTTAAATCTTGGACCTATAGAGGGGCTGGTGCATCTTTCACAAATAGCTAATGATTTTTTAACTTATAATAAAAAAGCAGCTTCCTTTGTAGGAAAAGAGTCAAAGCGCTCTTTAAAAAAAGGCGATATAGTGTACGCAAAGATAACTACTGTTTCTATGAAAGGACCACTTTCTGAAGCAAAGATCGGGCTTACTATGCGTCCAGCAGGATTAGGAAAGATTGAATGGATTGAAAAAGAATTAGAAAAAAAATTGGCAGCTCAAAAAGAAGAAAAAGAAAAAAAGAAAACTAAAAAAGAGTGAGTTTTATGGTAAAAGTGGATAAAGAGACAAGGAGAATATATGCAGATGATGACCCCTATCTTCAAACTCCAGAGGCAAAAACAAAAGAATTTTCTGATAAATACTCTTCTTCTATTTATGTAATTGAACCTCAGAAGTCCTTAGTTGCAAAATTTTTAGGCATAAATTCAACAGGACTCTATGCAATAAAAATAAAGTAAAATAGTGGTGGTTGGATGGGAAAAAAACCAAGAGGGAGAGAAAGATTGGTGCAATGCGATGCATGTGGGAGAAGGATCCCAAAAGACAAATCTGTCACAATTGATTCTGTAACTGTTTATGATACTGAATTTAAAGGTTTAACTGAAGAAGAAAAACAAAATGAGGTTAGGACAGTTATTCATGGTTCTAAAACTTATTGTATCTCTTGTGCAAAACATAGAAGAATATTTGAGAAAAAAAAGAGACAGCTACAAAAAAGATCCAACAATCCATTTGAAAATATTTAGTTATTTTTATTAATTTTTTTTAATAAATTTATAATGGGGCTAAAATGTCAAAAATTTCAAAAAGTAAAAAAAGCAAGAAGGGGGGTGATAGAGCCTTGGGGGAGCAAACAATAATTTTTGAAGGAAAAAAATTTGTTGGGCTCTCTTTTGATTTGGGTAATCTTCCCCTAATAATTTTAAAATGTAAAAGGGGTTATATAGCTTGTTCTTATTTGGATAAAAAATCTGCTGAAAACCTCGGAGATGTTGCAGCATTCGTTTGCGGAGTAAAAAATTTTGACGAGTTGTTAAAAGCAAAAATAAAAACTATGACCGCATGGGCAGAAGAATTGGGTATAAGAGAAGGCATGTCAGTTAAAAAAGCTATTGAAATTTTAGAAAAAGACTAGCAAGGTTTTAGCCAGTCTCCTCTAAATATTCTTTTCTATTTTTTCTCTCTCTATTAATTTAATTAAATTAGTTTTCATCAAATATTTAAATAATTCTCTTGATTCTCTAAGTTTTAAAGATTTTTTTGTGTTGTAAATCCAGCTCTTTGTTTTATATCCACTATCTTTGTAATTCTTAGCAGTTAGAGCGCACTCTAGCCTGTCAGCATCTTTGACTATAAGTCTTAATTTTTCATTATTGATATATTCCAAATAATATTCTTTGAACTCTTGCGGCATTTCACTAATTAGCTTTTTTTCCAATTCTCTTTTTTTTATTGTGATATATTTTTTTGCTATTTTATGTAAATCTCCTATATATATCTCCTCAATATCATGAAGCAAAGAGCCGACTATTACATTTAAAATTTCTTTTTCACTTAATTTAAGATTCTTTGCTAAGATTAGTGCTATTAGTGCAGTTCTATAGCTATGTTCAGCAACAGACTCTCGTGGAGCTCCAATTACGTCCCAACCAGTTCTAGAAATATTTTTTAAAATCGCAAGCTTGTTTAAAAATTTGCTTTGTATTGATTTAGACATTTTAAAAACCAAGCCAATTTTTATTTTATAAATCTCCACTCACAAGATCGCATCCTGTTTCAAATTTTTGGTCTTTTTCATTTTCAGTTTGGTTTAGTAAGATCTCTAACATTTGTTTTGGGTCATATCCTGGCTTTATGAATCTAGTGTGACCCCTAATACCTTTTGAAGATTCTATTGTGGTGATTAAGCCCAACATCTCTAACTCGTTTAAGTATTCTCTATACCACCTGGCAGAGCGTGGTGTCCTTTTAAATTTTCTACAAACTCTACAATATTCTTCATATACCTCTCCGCTCAAAAGTCTATTTTCTTCTACTGTTGTGTCTTCACCTAATCTTTGATATTGATAGTGGCTAAAATTATTGTACAAATTACATATTGCAATTAATACTATTTGTTGGTGTCTTGGTAAAGTCTTAATTATTTCCTTTATCAAAGCACTATCTACATTTTTTCTTGCTTCTTCGACTTCTTGATCAGTAACTAAAAAAGATTTTTTCTCGTCTGCTATTTCCCCAGCCTTTAGCAACAGCTTTAGGGCATATCTTGCATCTCCTGTTTCTTGAGCAGCAATTGCTGCAGCTAAATTTATTGCAGATTCATGAACCGTACCTTCAATAAAACCAAGTTTAACTCTTTGATTTAATATCTCTCTTAGTTGTAAGCTATTATAGGGAGTAAACACAATTTCACTTTCACAGAGGGAAGATCTACTTCTTGGATCTAAGGCATCTTTAAAGGAAATCTTGTTTGTTATTCCTATTAGAGAAATTGAACCACGATTTATTTCGTCATTCATTCTAGTTAATGTATATATCAGTTCATCTAAATCTTTTACCATATCAATTTCATCTAATACTACAATAAGCCTTTTTTCTTTTCCATCTGGAGTTGGCGTTTGCACATACTCTAAAATTTTTTCATAAAAGTGAGCTATTCCAAAACCAACTTTATCTAATTCAGCAATAAAATTTTTTCCAATTTTTTGCATTACTCTATATCTAGAGTTGTACATCCTGCAATTTACATATACGTCTTGAGGATAGCTTTGTATTTTTCTATACTCTATCATAACTTTTTTCACGCTACAAGTTTTTCCAGTACCTGTTTTTCCATATATAAATAAATTTCTTGGCCTTTGATTTTCTAAAGCAGGGGCAACTGCCTGCATTATACGTTCTATTTCTTTTTCTCTATATGGCAAAACTTCAGGTACAAAATGAGGGGAGAGCACATTTCTGTCCAAAAATACAGAAGGTAAGGACAAGATTTCTTCAAAAGTTGGCATATTAATATTTATTTCTTAACTATTTAAAAAAAGTTTAGTTATACAAAACCTTATTAATTCTTTCTTTCTTATTTTTATATCAAAAAATTGTTTTTGAGGTGTCTGGGATGGGCTTGTTAGATGAAATAAGCAAAACATTGGGTCTTTCAAAAAGCACTGAAGCTGAAAAAATAGAAGAATTTATGGACAGCGCAGAAATGGAAAATGTAGATGTACTTCATGAGGCAGCAGACTTCTATGTAAAACCACTAACCCTAGAGTCTGAACAAGATATAAATTTAGTTTTGGATGAGTTAAAGCAAAAAAATATATTAATTTTGAATATCTCTAATCTAAAAAGAAATGAAGCTAAACAAAAAATGATAATCGATAATCTAAAAAACCACATTATCAAAATAAACGGTGATATCGCAAGGCTTGATGAAAATCGAATTTTAGTAACTCCATCAAAAGTAAAAATTGTTAAAACAAAAAAGAAATAAGCTCTTAATTAAAAATACATTTTTATTATTTTATTTATATCTTTTTTTTCTACCAATATATATGTGGTATCCCAAACCGAAAATATTTCTATTATACTAATTGAGTGTTGATAAAAATTTGCCAATATATAAAATAACACTCCAGGAATTTTTTCTATATTTTTTGGATGTTTAAATTCTATTAAACCTAATCCATCCTGATAATATTTAACCTTATTTTTGTAAGCTTGCAATTCTTTTTTTTCGCCAATGGCCACTTGCTTATCTGAAAAAGCTATTAGATTTTTAGCAATTATATTTTGTTTTATATCTGCAACTAAAACAGCATAATCACTATAAATATTAATTATGCTGTTTTTTATTATTTCTTCTATTTCATCTCTTTTTACAATTTTGTCTTGTTTTTCTATTAATCTATAGAGATTTATCATCACTGCCTGATCTGATTTTTTTATTTGAAGTTCTTGTTTAATTTTTTTTGCTAAGGCTGTTATATTCAATATTTTTAGATAGGAGTAGTATAGCAATATTGGGTTTTCATAGAGATATTGCTCTATTATATCTCTTAGAGATTTTGTCTTTTCCTTATCTTTAGCCATATGTTAATTTCATTTTCTCTTTTTATAAATTTTTCTCTTTTTATAAAATTTTTACATTTTTTGTTATTTTTTTTAATATTTTTATAGAAAATTTTTTAAATGGTTAAACTAATTATTATCTAATAAAATTTTATAGGGTGTGTTTTTATGCAACATCAGAAAGGTTTTTTTTATCAAAATTATCTTCAAGCAAAGATTTTAAATACAAAAGCCTTTGTTAGGCTCTATGGACCAAATAGTTCAAACTCTATAAAAAACTTAGAAACTACTCAAAAGAAAAAAGAACCCGCCAGCAATATTTTGGAATTTTCAAAAAAATTTTTAGATACTAGGGGGCTTTTCTTATGAATTCTATTCTAAAACCACACCAAACACCCGCTATTGATAAAAATTTGTTAGGATGGGAATCTATTGTAAGAAAGTGGGGGCAAACAAAATATCCTAGAAGGCCCTCTTCAGAGGATTTAAAGAAAATAGAGCCGCTTGTAAGTAAACATCAAGGACAGGTAGCAATATTTGGTGCAACTCCAGAATTTAGGTACATGCTTGCAAAGATCTCTTTTCAAAAAGCAAATTCTTATGATTTATTTTTAATAGAAAAGTCAGACCTATCCTTTAGAGTCATGAATTCGATTTTAAAAAAGGAATTCAAGTTAGTTCCAAAAAAAGAGCAATTAGTTTCTGCAGACTGGGAAGAATTTTCTTTTCCAAAAAATCAATTTTCTTTGTTGTTAGGCGATACTATTTTAGGTTATTTACAAACAAAAGAAAGACTAGAAAAATTTTTAAATAATTGTTATTACTCTCTAGAGCCCAGAGGTTCTTTTATTCTTAGAGAATTTCTTTTTGATAAAAAAAATTATCTAAAACTCTCTCCAAAAGAAGTTAGATATAGTCCTTTGGATAAAGACAAAAAGCGATGGGCCTATATTTTTATAAAAGGATTTGCTACTGAAAATGGTACTTTTAATGAAGAAAAACTGACTTATAATCTTTTACACAAAGTTGCAGATACAAAAGTTTTTAGAACTTGTGCAGACCCCCCGAGAATTAGACTGCTTCTCAATTCAGCTGATTTTGAAAAAATTGCCCTAAACTCAGGTTTTAAAATAAATATCATCTCTCCTCAAAAAACAGACCTCTATCCGCATCCTGCAATATTAGAATTAAAAAAGTATTAATACTTTAAAATATAAATAAGCCCCTTTGCCTCTATATTTGTCATAAATCTTTTTTCAAAAAATGATTTCATAGCATGAAATATCTTTTCTCTGTCCTTTAAGTTTTTTATCTTCTGGATTTTTTTTGCAAGCAATTTTTGAATGTACTCTCTTTCTTTTTTTGTAGCTAGTTGTGGAACCATTCCTTTATTCTTTATGTTTTTAAGTTCGTATAAAAAAATTGCAAGAGCATTTGTAATGTTTAAAACTGGATATTTTTTGGAAGTAGGTATATGCACAACTATATCGCAGGTCTTTATTTCATCTTCTTTTAGCCCAATGCTTTCTCTTCCAAATAGTAGTGCTATTTTTCCCCTAATTTTTCTTTTTTCCAACTCGCTTTTAAATTTTTTCAACGAAAGCATCCCAAAGGTGATCTCCCTATATTTGTTTTCAAGACCACTCGTCCCTACTACTAAATCACAATCTTTAATTGCTTCTTTTAAGTTTTTGTATATTGTGGCATTTTGAATTAGTCTTTTTGCGTGTTTTGCATACATCAATGCACTAAAACCTAAAGCACATTTTGGATTTACCAGATACATTTTTTTTACATTAAAATTATCTAATACTCTAGCACTAAGCCCAAGATTGATCTCCTGTTCTGGTTCTACAAATATTACTTTTATTTTTTCCATATCTTTTATCTAAGCTTATTTTATATAAAATTATTCTCTCAAAAAAGAAAGCCTCTTTTGCAATTTTTTTTGCTCTATAGTTATATTTTTTTACTATTTTTAAAAACTTCTCTAAGTCCGCTAAATCTGAAACAACTAAATATACTTTTCCACTTTTCTTTAGAAATTTCTTCGCATCTCTTAAAAATTTTTCAATAACCCTAAGTCCATCTTCCCCTCCATCTAAAGCCAAATTTATTCTCCCTTTTATTTTATCTTCCTTTTCTGTTGGCAAATAAGGAGGATTAAATATTATGAAGTCAAACTTTTGTTTTTTTATATTCTTAAAAAGATCAGAATAATAAAATCTTATTTTTCTTTCCACACCATTTAATTTTGCATTTATAAAAGCAACCTCCAAAGCAGCTTTGTTTATGTCAGTAGCCCAAAGCTTTTTTATATTGTTTTTTTTATCTTTTTTTGCTAGGTATATGGAAATAATCCCACTTCCTGTTCCAATTTCTAATACTTCTCCCTTTATTTTTTTTAAATTTCTTAAAATAAGATAACTATCTTCAGCAGGAAAATATACTTCATCATTTGTTTTTATTAATATCTTCTCTCCACCAATATCAAGCGATTCTATTTTATTCATGAAAATCATTGAAAATTTCTTTTATTTTTTTGTAACCAGCACCAACTCTTATTATTTTTTTATTTATTAGGTCGACTATGGTAGAGCCTATTTTATACTTAGTGGGCCCACCATCTATAATTAAATCCACTTTATCTTTTATTTCTTTTTCAATATCCTCCACTCTAAATTTTGGACTTTTTCCAGAAATGTTAGCACTCGTACTAATTATTGGTTTTCCAAACTTTTCTGCTAATCTTAAACAAAACTTGTTTTTAGGTACTCTAATTCCTATTGTTTTATTTTTAGTTGCCGCAATCTTTTTTTTTGCTTCTAATAAAAAAGTATATGGCCCAGGCAAAAGTTTGTCGAGTTTTTTGTAATATTGCTTTTCGATTTTACAATATTTTTTAATTTTACTTTTTGCAACTATAACAGAAAAAGCATCTTTTTTTCTTCTTTTGATCTTCATAATTTTTTTTATAGTTTTACTATTAGTGCCATCTCCACCAAGTCCATATAATGTGTCTGTAGGGTAAATTATAATCCCCCCTTTTTTTAAAATTTTACTAGCCTCCTTTATAGCTTCTTTATATGGTGGAATAATTATTTTTTTAACCATATCTACACTTTTTAAGGGCGCACAAGAGCGACCTTTGTGGCCAGAACCAACCTATTTTTGCACCTCATAAAAACAAATTCAACCTTGTTTCCAGACAGCATGAAAATATTAGATTATGGCTGCTCCTTCCGGCCTGACCAGGTTCTCTAATATTTCCATCCATCTGGGCATAGGTTTCATTATTTGTTTTTATGCGCATAAAATAGATTGGTTAAGGCGCCATTGGTCTTCGGCTGCGCCATGAGAGGATTTGCGCTTACAGCAGACCCCTAGCCTGCCAGCCTATCTTGTGCGCAATATTTTATTTGTATTTCCAAACTTTTAAATGTTTAGCTAAATTTAATTATTTTAATTTTTAGTTTTTGTGGCAAAACCTCAGTGATTTATTATTTTTTTATGTGAATCTTTTGAAAAAATTTTTTTAATTCAAATAAGCGCCGGGGGGGAGATTTGAACTCCCGAGTGGGTTTCCCCACAACAGGTTAGCAACCTGCCGCACTAACCAGGCTATGCGACCCCAGCATCAATATATTTAATAAAAAACTAAATTTAAAAATAATCCTAAAGCATTATTTTTTGCTAAATATGTAAGCTAAAAAGCATCCTCTTTGTTTTTTATTTTTTTCCTATTCTTCTTTCTATCTTTTGCAAAATTAGGATTATTGATGATTTTCCAGCTCTACATTAGTGGCAGCTATAACAATCTATTTATTCTTTTGGTTATTTTTGCTAGTTCTCATTGTGGAGGTATTATAAATAAAAAAATATGCGATCCTAAATTTTCTTTTTGTAGCTCGGATCAGGTTTGTAACTTATGGTGGTCTTTCTATTATGTCTTTGGCAGATGCAAAAGCCCCAAGATATTTTGATCAACCTTTACTAAAACATTTAAAAAATCCAAAACTAAGAATTAAAGTATTTTTAAAAGTTTTAAAGCAAAGCTACACAGCAAAAGGAAATTTTAGTGTTTTATTATTAGATTCTTTTAATAATATTTTTTCCGCTCAAAATTTTAATTTAGTGTTTTGGCTCTTTTCCGATTTCTCCCAGAAGGATTGACAAAAAGATAATGGCCAGAGAGTTGGATTATTATTTATGCAAAATTTCTTGTAGTTAGACATAACAACTTAGAAATTTTTAGACTAAATAATTTTAATAGTACTTCTGAGAATACTAAATCCTCTTCTAATTTTGTTTTTCTTTTTATTTTTTCTTTACTCAAAACAACTAACCTTGCCTAAAAAATAACTAAAACATATTTAAAAGCACTATTGTCATTTTTATTTTATGCCAAATTGGTTTTCTAAATTGTTAAAAATAAAAAAATACCCAAAAACTATAAAAATCAAAAAAGAAGTTTTTGTGATTCCTTCCCCTCTTATCATAAAAAAGTTAATGAAAAAACCAAAAAAAGGAAAACTTATAACTACAGAACAAATTTTTAACTATCTTTCCAACAAGCATAAAAAAACAAAGCTATATTTAAAGGCAATTGAAATATTTATTTGGGGATGGGCAAATAATTATTCAACTGAGGATTTTAAAAAGGCTAAATTTCCATTTTGGAGAACCATCAACAAAGACGGAAGCCTTATTTCAGATTTTCCGGGAGGGCAACATCTACAAGCAAGTTTTTTGCGAAAGGAAGGACATATCATTATACGCAAAGGCAAAAATCTCTTTGTAAAAAACTTCTTAAAAAAGTTAATAAAACTCTAAACCATTCTATTTTATTTATAACCTGTATTCTATTTCACCATGACCTGGGCAGAGAACTCTCCACTCTAATTTTTCTAATTTTTTTAAACTCTCTTGAATTTGTTTTTCAGATCCACCCAAATCCGTCCTTCCAGGGATGTTTGCTGCAAAAAGTGTATCTCCACTAAACAACACTTTAGTATTCTTTTCAAATATACATATACTTCCAGGCGTGTGTCCAGGAGTATGGATAATTTTTAATTCATATTCTCCAAAAATAAATTCTTTTTGTTTAATTTTTTTAACATTTTTTGGTATATACATATAAATCAAGTTTGGATCTTCTTTTTCACTAATAAAACACTCCCAGTTTGGCTGCACTCCTCTGCTATGATCAAAATGCCCATGGGTAAGAATACAAATATCTGGTTTAAAATTTACCTTATCCATACCATCTCCAGCGTCTATTAATAAAATCTGCCCCTGATTATTTTTTATCACGTATCTGTTTGAACAAAGTCTTTGCTTTACTTCTAAATAATATATCTCTTCATTTTTCAAAACTCTTTTAAAGTCTTCTATACCAAAAATTCTCATCTTATTTCAAAACCTCCTGCCGGTAGCATATTAATTTTTTCCTTTTTGACTTTTAATCTCTGAGCTATGATTTGGATAGCTTTTTCTTTTTCTATCTCTCCAGGATAGAGGTATACTACTGTGTTTGAGCTCTTAGTAGAATTTTTTGGTACTATTAATATCTCCTGTTTCTCTTGGTCTTTTAATATCTTTAGAGAAAGTTCAACATTCTTTAGCCAATTTCTTTTTCCTAAAATCAAAAAGGCTCCCTTTCCAACATATTGGCCTTGACTATATTTACTAACTTGATCACTTTTTACATAATACACATCTATATTAGCTAATCTTTTTTTCCAAGCAGAAGAATAAGATGCAGCCCATTGGGCTGCTTCTTTTATGTCTTGTTCTGTTGCTAATTCTCCACTTTTTAATATAGTCGCAGGTGCACCAATAATATCTGCATGAAAAAATAAATCTTTTGGTTTGAGGTATTTAGAATATATCTCGTCATTTTGTTTAGCATTTTTACCAGCAATAACTAAAAACTGATTGGTGGTATAAAACCACAAATAATTCTCGTACCATACCTTTTTTTTATCTTTTTTATCTATTTTTTCTATTAACTGCTGTTGTTTGTGTCCCTCTTTTAGAGCATTTATTTCTTCTTGAGTTTTTTTTATCTCGGTCTCTATTTTATTTTTTTTCTCTTCTAATTTTTTGAGCTGTTGGTAAAGATCCTCAAGGTTCTTCCAGACACTTTTTGTACAATCTAATTCTATTTCATCTTCACTAAGTTGATCATTATTTTTTTGTCTCTCTGTCTGTTGCATATGTCTTTTTATTCATTTTAGCTATTAATATTTTTGTATGCCTACAAAAGACAGCCAGTTTTTAATAGTCGATACCAATTTTTGGCTTTTATTTTACGAAAGGGCAATCAACATCATAGAGCGTATTGAGGATTTATTTAATTACAAGCCTTTTTTGTTTTTAGTACCATCTTCAGTTTTAGCAGAATTAAAATTTCTCTCAACTAAAAAAAATAAAAAAGCCATAGCAGCCAGATCCTCAATTTTACTAATAGAAAAACTAATAAAAGACAATAGGCTTGAGATTATTCCAACAAAAGAAAAAAATACAGATTCTTCCATAATAAATCTTTCAAGGAAAAAAAATGCCCATGTGGCAACAGCAGATAAGGAACTTATAAAAAAATTAAAAAAATTTAAAATCCCAGTTATCACCTTGAAAGATAAACATAATATTGCATATGTCTAATTTCAGCCAAGAACTAAAAACTAACACAAAGAAAGAAATAAAAATATAATATGCGTTATATTTCTATTTCTTTTAGTGGGGGGTTAAATTATGATAGAGTATATTTACTTGGCAATATTGTTTTCTCTGTTGTCTTTGCTATATGCTTTTTTTGTAGGTAAAAAAGTTTTATCCTATTCTGCAGGAAATGAAAAAATGCAAAAAATCTCAAATGCAATAGCAAAGGGCTCGGAAGCTTATTTAAAAAGGCAATTCTCTACAATAATTTTACCTCTCGCAATAATTTTTATTCTCTTAGCTTTATTTTTTAATTTATATTCTGCTTTTGCATTTTTATTTGGAGCAATTCTATCTGGTCTTGTAGGTTATTTTGGTATGTATGTGGCAGTAAGATCAAATGTAAGGACAGCACAGGCAGCTACCTCTTCATTAAACGAAGCTTTAACTCTTTCTTTTAGAGGTGGACTTATAAATGGATTGGCATTAGTTGGGTTTGGGTTATTTGGAATTAGTATAATTTTTCTTTTAATATTTTTTCTATTTCAACCGCAAAGCTACTCTGATCTCACACCTCAATTTATCTCTAATTTAGTTTTACTGTTGAGCTCTTTTGGTCTTGGTGCAAATTTAGTTGCATTGTTTATGAGAGTTGGTGGTGGAATTTATACAAAAGCAGCAGATGTAGGTGCTGATTTAGTCGGAAAAATTGAAAAAAACATTCCAGAAGATGATCCTAGAAACCCAGCTGTGATTGCAGATAATGTAGGTGATAATGTAGGTGATTGTGCAGGCATGGCCGCAGACGTATTTGAATCTTATGTTGTTTCAATTATAGCAGCAATAATTTTAGGTGCTATTGGGTGGGGGGTAAAGGGGGCAATTTTACCTCTAATTCTTTATTTGGTCGGTATATTTTCTTCTATAATCGGGACATTTTTTGTAAAACTCAAATCAGAAGATGAGAACCCGTCAAGCGCTTTATTTAGAGGATTTTTTATTTCCATTATATTTACAATAATTTTATCATACCTCGTTTCTTATTATTTAGTAGGCGAAAACTTTCTAAAAATCTTTTTAGCAGTACTTGTAGGTTTAATCACCACTGCCCTAATTGCATTTTTAACAGATTACTTTACAGGTACAAAATATGGTCCAGTAAAAGAAATATATCAGGCATCCTCAACTGGAGCTGGTACTAATGTGATTAGCGGTATTGGAGTAGGTCTAAAATCCTCAGTAGTTGTTGCTGTTTTAATTTCACTCTCTATCTTTCTTGGTTATTTCATAAATGGTTTTTATGGAGTAGCTTTGGTCGGTATTGGTATTTTATTAGTTGCAGGATTTTTAATGTCAATGGATACTTTTGGGCCTATTGCAGACAATGCAGGTGGAATTAGTGAAATGGCAGGTATGGAAGAAAAAGTACAACAAAGATTGGCTAAACTCGATGCATTAGGAAATACAACTAAGGCTTTAACCAAAGGTTTTGCAATTGGTTCAGCAGCTTTAGCAGCAACCTCTCTATTTTCTACCTTTATCTCAGAAGCAAACCTTCAAGCAATAAATGTTGCAAATCCAGTTGTATTTATTGGAATTATTTTAGGAGCTTCCATTCCATTTTTGTTCTCTTCTCTAACGATGCTTTCAGTCGGTAAAGCTGCTTATGAAATTGTAAAAGAGGTAAGAGAGCAATTCAAAGACGGCCTAATTATGGCAGGAAAAAAAGAACCAAATTATGAGCGCTGTGTAGATATTTCTACAAGAGCTGCTATAAAAGAATTAATCTTTCCTGCAGTATTGGCTTTGGGTTCACCTATATTTGTTGGTTTAATATTTGGGCTTGAGGCTTTGGGAGGATTTTTAGCAGGTGCAATCTCCTCAGGTTTGCTTATGGCAGTCTTCATGGCAAATACTGGTGCAGCTTGGGACAATGCTAAAAAACTAATAGAGCAAGAAGGAAAAAAAGGCACTGATATGCACAAAGCAGCAGTGGTTGGAGACACTGTAGGAGATCCATTTAAAGACACCTCTGGACCGGCAATAAACCCACTACTAAAGGTTGCTAATATTGTTTCTATTCTTATAGCTGGCTTATTAGCAGGAAAAGGATTGGGATTAATATAATTTATCTTATTTTTTAAAATATTCTTCAGCTTGGTTAGGGTAGTCTGTACAGATGTATACTCTTTCTTGGTTTTTTATTTTTTTTACATAGTTTTTTATTCTTATCCAAAATTGTTTTGGTTTTCTGTGATGCAACTCTGGAGATACAAAACAAATGTTTTTTCTATGTTCTATATTAGAAAATTCAGAAAAATTTTTATATATTGAATCTATCCATAACCAAGAGCATTTGTTTAAAAGAATTGCTGTTTTTTCTATGTCTGACATTCTAGTGGCTAAATTATTCTTTTCAAATATTTTAATATAATTAACTAGTGAAGGTATAGACATGTCAAAGAAGAAAAATTTTTTTGGAAAAGGGTATTCTTTCATTAATTTCAAAAGAAAGGGTTCAAGTCCGTCACATTTAACGTTAAAAGCAAATAGTGATCTTTTAAGAAGCCCAACTTGCTCTAGTTCTATTAAAATCTCTTTTAATTTAACAATTTTTTCTTTTTTTATAGGATCATGTGAAATTACAATGTCCCCCCTATACTCTCTAATATCTGTCTCTACACCCCAACCATTCTCTATCGCTCTAAAAATACTTTCTTTTTTATTTTGTTCTTTGTTTTTTTTCCAATAACCTCTATGAGCTATTATATTCATATGTTTTACCTTTATAATTTCCGATAAGCTTCTGAATTTAAAAAATCGTTTAAATCTTCCGGTGTCCCAAGGCCATGCATTTGATTCGAATTTATTTGATAAGATATAATTTTTAAACCTTCTAAAATAAGTTGATTGTAAGTGGGGCAAACATAAAATTCATTATTTACTCTTATATTTTGTCTAATCATTTCTTTAGCCGCTTCGATAAAATACTTGCTTTTTTTGTAGTAATATATCCCAACTGTTGCCTCTGTAGAAATTGGTTTCTTTTCAGCTACTTCAGTCACTTCCATATTATCATTTGTTTTAACAAAAGACCATTTCGGATGGTTTGATCTAAAAGTCATTATAGCTCCATCTGCATTTTTTCTTCGAGCTTCATCTATGAAATCATCTATATTCGCCTCAATATATTGATCAGAATTAGCAATAATTAACTCTTCTTCTTCGTCCATATATCCTGAAGCTAGAAGAACAGTAGCGGCTGCACCCTGTGTGACCCTTTCAATTGGTATTATCACACAATTGTCAGTTAAATTTTTTAATATTTCATCTATCTTATACTTTTTTACATGTTCTTTTTGACATATAAATATGAATTTATGTGGATTTTTTGTATTTAAACTCCTAACAACTATCTCTATCATCGGCTTTCCCTTTATTTCTATCAAAGGTTTTGGGAAGGTGTATCCTGCCTTTTCGAACCTAGATCCTTTTCCAGCCATAGGTATTACAATGTTAATCATTTTATCCCTCAAGCTTTTTTATAAAGTTTTTTATAGAATCATAATTAACATCAGAATATCCACTAACCTCCATAACATAAGCACCAGAAGCTTTTGCTGCAGCAATACCATGTGAAGCATCTTCTATTATAATAGAATTTTCAGGTTTAATTTTTAAAACTTCAAATGCTTTTAAATATATTTCTGGATCAGGCTTGGGTTTTGTTACATCTTGATTGCTCAGAATAATATCAAAATATTTTATTAAAGCTGTTTTTTGAAGCATTAACTCAACACTTTTTCTTACAGCATTTGAGCACACTGCTAATTTATACCCCTCCTTCTTTAATCTATTTAACATCAATATCTTTTCATAATCTGGATTACAGTAATCTTCTATCATCCTTAGAGTATAGGCTTGTTTTATTTCATTCACAAACTGATTCAAACTTTTAGGAAATCCTTTAGTTTTATTTAATATTTCTAATTTTTTTATGGTAGGAAGACCGTTATAAATCAATTCGTGTTCTTCTCTACTTATTTCATAGCCAAAAATACTTAAAGCCTTATTTAAAGCCATATAATGTAACTCTGTAGCATCTACAAGAACTCCATCCAAATCAAACAATATGGCTTCTATTTTTTTTTGCATATATATTATCTATTATCTTATACCCTTTATATATTTTTTCTTTTTCAATCTATTAAACCAAAATTTTTTGTTTTAGGTTTTCTCATATAATTTATCATAAATATGAAAGAATAAAAAATAAATAAAAACAAAGTAAAAAAAGGTAAAAAAATTAATTTACTCAAATGGTTTATAATTTTAGAATTATCTGATGCCAATAAAGCTAAATTTTTAGTTCTAACCCAAAATTGTTTTGACAAAATCATTCCACAACTAATATATATGTGCCATGCTCGTGGAAAGTAATTCATAATCACTATTTTTCTAAAGCTTTTTGAAAAAACTCTCGTCAAATATAAAATAAACTCATTTAAAATTCTTCTATAGTTGTTATTCAAACCATCTTTTTCTTCTATTTTTTTAATTATTATTTCATACTCCTTTAAATCAAGTTTTTTTATAATTTTTTTACTTTTTTCAATTTTTACTTCTTTTCCTATTCTATTAAAAATCAAAGATTCTGTAACGTTTTTTACATATTTTTTAAATGGTTCAGTTCCAAAAAGTAAATAAACTGAGGCAGAGAATATAAATAAAAATTTATACATTATATCTTCTTTAATAATTAGGTGATTTGAATTATATCTTATATACCTATTTATATCAAATTCGTTATTATGAAAAAGAGGATGTCTTATGCTTCTTTCTATTTTTATAATTTTAGCTTCTCTCTTAATTCTATCTAGGAATTCAGAATCTTCTGCCCCAATATATAGAGGTGCATAATATAAACCTGTTTTCCCTAAAAGAGAGCTTTCAATGCAGCAATATTGATTAGGTCCACTTTCCTTAGAATAACAATATTTGCTTTTGTCATATAATCTAATTATGGGCAATGCTACACAATTAGAATTTGTGTTCTCAATTAACTTTTGAATGAGGTCTTTTTGTTGCGGAATACAATCTGCTTCAACATTAATTATTTTTTTATAACCTTTTTCTAGAGCATATCTTTGCCCAAGGAAAAAAGCTCCAGCAGCACCAGTATCATTTTTTCTTCTTAGAAAAATCAATGAGTTAAACTTAATTTTTTTTATTTTTTTATAAATTTGTATAATTTTTTTCTTTTCTAAATAGGGAGACCCAATTATTAATAAATCAAAATCTTTAAATGTTTGTTTATTTAAACATCTCAGATGTCTTTTTAAAAATTCAATTTCCAAATGGCAAGGCATTATTAAAAGGTTATTCTTTGTAGGTTTTCCTATAATTAGTTTTTCTTGAATTTCCATGTAATACTCAAACTTATCTTTATTCTCCATTTTTTCACCATCAGAAAAATACGCTTAAAAATCCATGCAATAATGTTTTTACTATAAAGTAAACACTATAAGCTCCAATAGCAAGAATAGGCATATACTTTATTCCATATAAAATTTTTCCCTCCATTATCACTCCTATAAATATAGAAACAAATAAAGAAGTTAAAAATATTAGTGCAAATGCTGCAGAATTTACAAATTCTGCGCTAAGTCCAACTGTAGGTCTAATCATGGAGGCTATTGCTTGAGTGCCTCCAGAAGAAGAAGTATTTAGGCCTGCTTGTAAAGTAGTAAAAACGCTCAAAAATTCAGTTGATATTCCAAGAAGAACAGGTAGTCCAATTACCAATATAAAAACCAAAAATATAGTATATGTCTTAGTATTTAAAACTGTCTCTTTTTTTAACTCATCTAAATCTCTTATTTCTTCAGCAGCAGTCTCAAGTAAATTTGCTAGTTTTCCTCCTGATTTTAAACCATTTTCAAAAAAAGCAATTGTTCTTCTTAGAATATCTGAATCAATACTTTCAGTAAGAGCATTTAGAGCCTCAGTAAAACTTTCAGTGCCTAAGGAATAGGCCGCCACCTTTTTTACTTCTCTTTCAAGAGGCCCAAATTCAGGCCTTGCAGCTGCTTGAAATGCCGCAAATGGAGTAAGTCCAGCATGCATGTTTGCTGCAATCATTAATAAAAAGTCAGGTAGAACTTCTTCCACTCTTTTTGTAGTATCATGAATGAGGTAATAGAGGTGTAAATAAAATAAAGTTAAAACTAAAAAGAACACTAATATAAAAATTATAATCATATACCCAATTAAATAAACTACTCTTAGATTTGGAAATATTCCAAAACCTAAATCTGTTTTTGTTACCACTGATATTATCAGTGGGGCGAGAGAAGATAAAAAAGCTATTATGAGAGCTGTAAGTATTCTGGATCCTAACCATATTTGTGGAGGTTCTGTTATTCCAGCATAGGTAAGCATTTTTGCTAAGGTAGTATTTGGCTGCTTTGGTTTTGTTTCAATAAATTTTTTATTTATTATAATTTTTTTCATTTTTTACTCCCAGCTATCCGCTCACTACTACCCATACATTCTAGGTCTTCTAACATAAACATATCCTATTATTATTGCTTGTGCTATGAGGGAAATTACAATAAGGCTAAGATAGATTTCTGGTGTTATACCCAAAACTCCAAAAACTGAGAATATAACTAATACTGTACTTCCAACTGTTGGTAAAACTGCAGAGGCTAATAAATAAATTAAAACAATAAAGTTAAGTTCAGCATTATATGCTTTTATTTGTTTTAGTTGGTCCTCAACCAACATTTTAATTATTCCTTTTAGTGTTGTTGTGAGATTTGTACCAGATCTTATTGCAGTTACTAATTGCCAACACATCTTTTTTAGGTATTTTGATTGATTCTTTATAGCCATCTCTTCTAAAGCTGCCAGCAAGGACTTTCCAGTTCTAGTTTGATAAGTAACCTCCTTAAATTCAATTGAGACTTGTCCATAATCTCCTTCTGCAATATTTTCTATTGCTTGATAGAGGGGAATACCAGAACTAATTTGGATGAGCATATCCCTAGAAGCAAAAATTAGACCTCTGTCTATCTTTGCAGCCACAGTCTTAGAAGTTATTTTTGGATAATATAAATTCAAAGCAAAGAAAAAAGTTGTACAGATTATTAGTCCAATTATACCCAAAGCTATATTTTTTGGAAACTCAAATCCTCTCATTTGCGAAATTATTAGTAAAAATATAAGTGCGAATATTCCAATAATAAGGGCAGAAAAAAAAGACCCAACGGCATATGTCTCTGGTTCTAAATTAATGTGAGCATTTCTAAGGTCGTATTTTAATCCTGGTAAAATCTGTACGGTCTTTTGGCCTATTCCTCTAAATCTAAGCGAAAGTTTTTCTATTGTTTTTATTGGCAGAAACATAAAACCAATTGTCATTTTAAACCTCTTTTTCTATTTTTTTTTGCATGATTTCTTCAACCTCTAATTTTTCAGCTTCTGTTTTAGCTAGATTTGAATGGGCAATTTCATATATCTCTTCTGGATTAGAATAATATAATGAAAATATTTTCCCAACTTCGTCTATTTGAGTAATACTATTTTTAACCATCCATTTTAGTATAGTTTGTCTTTTTTTATTATCTTTCTCTATTTGTTCTTTGGTCATCCCTGTATGTAAGTTAAGCTCTTTATAAAACCTTATTGGCTCTCCAACTCTCTCCCAGGTATCTGTCCTTGGCCTCCATCTATATATTATATTTGGCTCTAAAATTCCCTCACCACTTCCTTCAGGAATTTCTGCAATTTCGAGTGTCCTTCTTAAATTTCTTCGCCTATCTCTAAATTGTACTACTAAAAGATGCATAGTATCTAAGTCTGTAGGTGGTAGATTTATTGGTGGGGTGGTAAGTCTTCTTATTGCCTGAGCAGCAGTATCTGCATGAAAAGTACTATATACCGAGTGGCCAGTATGCATTGCCTCAAAGGCTACTTCTGCTTCTCGTTGTTTTCTAATCTCTCCTACTATTATTCTATCTGGTCTCATTCTAAGAGAGGTCACTATTAGATCTAACATTGTAACTTCCCCCTGGCCTTCTGGATTTGGCAGCCTAGTTAAAAGAGGTACCCAATTCCACTGGTATTTTGGAAGCATCAACTCTCTGGTATCTTCTATAGTTATTATTCTTTGATTTGGTGGTATAAATGAAGCCAATGCATTTAGTGCAGATGTTTTACCAGAAGCAGTACCTCCAACTACCATCAGATTCATTTCATAATGAAATGCTTGCCATAGCATGGCCGCCATTTCAAAATTCATAGTATGGGCAGGCTCACTAATTAAGCTTATTATTGTCCAAGGAACTCGTGCAAACCTTCTAATTGTAATAGTATTTCCATGAGATGAAATAGGACTTAGTGTAGCACAAACTCTGTCTCCTGTTTCAAGCCTTGCATCTAGGATTGGAGTTAGAGTAGCAATTTGTCTTCCAACCCTTCTTGCAATTTGAGATGCATAATTAAAAATAGAAGTTTCATCTGGCATGTAAATATTGGTTTTTAGCCACCCATATTTTCTATGATAAACTGCTATTGGGTCTTTAGAGTTATTTATAGCTATTTCTTCTAACATATCGTCTTTATTTATTAGGTCGATTTCTCCCAATCCAAACATTTTATGTAGCAATAATCCAGCCAAAATATCTGTTACTTCTCCACCCAAGTAATACTGACTCAAATGTTCTTTTATTTTTTTATGAAATTTTTCTCTTATACCCATCATTTTTTCTACATCTGCAACTTCTGAAGCCTCAGGAGGAACCTCTTTTACCATAATCTCCTTTATTTGATCCAAAAATATTTTCGTGCCAACTGAAAGTTCCACTAAAGAAATAGAATATAATTTATATTGAGCTAAATCGATTATCTCTACACTTACTGGGACTTGGTCAGCTTTGAATGTATATGTACTAATTACATTTTTAGCTTTGTTTTCTTCGCTAATCTGCTTTTGAGTTTTTATTTCAGGATATCCTAAAAATGTAACTTTGGGTGGTTCTAATATATTTATAGGGTAAGTGATCTGAATAATCCCAGCTTGTTCTAATACAGAAGCTATAGCCATACAGGCAGAAAAAGGAATATTTAGCTTAGTTGCCAATTTAGTTAAATTATTTTCAGTTTTTAAGTATGAAATAAATTCATCTATTTTTGTCTGAAGCATAAAAAAATCACTCTGATAGAAATTTAAAACTTTTGTGTTTAATTTTTTTATGGCTGAAGTAATTGCAAAACCAAATTTAAAGGTACATTTTCTTTTTTCTTTTTTTAATATATTTCTCATTATGTTACTATTAATCTCTATTTCCTTTATTTTAGTTTATTTATCCATTATAGATTTCCAAATTTTAGTTTTTTTCTCAATTCTATTTTTAATCTCTCTAATAGCAGCATTTTCTTACTCTTATTTATATTACACAAACACTTCTCTAATTATTAAAAATGAAAAGTTGATTTATGAAACTGGAATTTTGCACCATCATATAAATACTGTCCCACTAAAAAGTGTAACTGATTATTCACTAAAGCGAGGTTTTATTCAACGATTTTTTAAAGTTGGAACTCTATCTATCAATACAGCCGGAGGATTTGGATTTGAAATAATTGCAGAAAACTTTGACTATGATAAGTTATTAGAAATAAAGCATGTCTTAGATAGCTCAAGGTTTCATAAATGATTATTTTTTAAACACTACTAGATCTCCGCTGTAATTAACATTTTTGCAATTTGTCTTAATTTGCATTGGAAAAAACGCATAGATCTCAGAATGGGGATAGCTATTTATATTCGCTTCAAACTCTAATCCACAACTAACATTAATTTTTGTATATGGTGGGTTATAAGTGGAATTTGTTTCAGACCAAAAAATAATCTCATAATTATCTGGGTTATAGTCCAATTTAACCTTATATATCATATTTCCTTGAGAGTCATGATATGCTGCCGAGAAATTGTTTGGGGAACTTGTGTCAATTAGTCCATAATTTTCATGATTTTGATTAGCATCTAAGAAAGTAATATTAAAAGCTATGTTATTTCCAGTCGTCTGCCAATCAACATAAGAAACCGTCTGGGCACTAGAAGGTCTAGTACATTTTATTTTAATTTTTATTCTGTTGATTTGAGAATTTGGATCTATTTTTATTTTTATTTGGTCATATTGAAGATTTGAATTATTATGAGAGTAATTTATTCCAAAATTTGTTAGTATTATTTTTCCACTCTCATTTATCATACTTAAATTGGTTTGTAGAGTACAATTTTTAATCTCTCCTATTTTTTCTAAAAATTCTAAAAAAGGTGTAAAATTTTTTTGATATGGTCCATAGTCTCCTAATGGAAAGCCCTTATCTTCTATTCTAAAAATTATAATGCTTTCATTTCTATATGAGCTAATATTGATTTCCAACTTATTTTTCAAAATATTTGAAATTTGATCTAAAATTTTGACAATTTCTTTTTGATCTTCAAAATAGATTTGTTGTTTAACAACCTCAATATCAAAATTTAGAGTTAGTAAGTAGAGCTCAATTAATATTATAAATAAAAGATAAAGTGATAAGCTATATATTAGTCCTTTCATTTTTTATTCCCTATAAACTTTAATTTTTATTATGTAAAATCTATTATTTTTTCCTCCATCAAAAAATATTTTTTGTATATAATTGTTTTTTTGTTTGTTTATAGTGCAATTATTGTTATAGCTATAAATAAGATTAAGAGGTTCTAGGGTTTGGTTATATATTTCTAATTGTTGACAAACCCCACTTGTTTGCCCCAGCTGAGTTTTTATATAGTCATAATTCTGAGAATAAACTGCCTCTTTAATTTTTCCACTTTTTATTAGGCTATAAACCAGAGTATCAGAATAATCTTCTATAAGTTTTTGGGTATCATCCAAATATAATCTTTTGTTTTCTAAACTCTCTAGCCCAATAAGCAATAAAAATAAAATAATTGTTACAAACAAGATCTCTAAACTAAATATTTGTCCCACTATTTTTCCCATACTCTTACCTTTAAAATTATTATTTGATCTTCGTATGTGCCAAATACTTTCTTATAAGCCAAGACCTTTTTATTTCCATCATAATCTCCAATATAAATCAAATCTGTACCATTTAAAAAAGTAATATTTATATCACCATCAAATTGTCTAAAACCTAGCTTTTTTTTAGTATAATTATTATAATAAATCTGATTCAATTTTTCCAATTTGTATTTGTCTATTTTCAAATAACTTTCTGCTGTGCCTATTGCTCTTAATGACTCATCGGAAGGGTCTGATATTTTTGTTGCCCAATCACTATAATATCCATAGCTGTAAAATAATGCAGATACTATACTGTCTGCTACAAAATTAGCCTCTAGTTGGCTTAATTTTTCCTTTTCTCTAGCTATGTTTTTTTCTATTTGTATATATAAAAATAAAAGTACTATTAAGAAAATCGAAATAGAGATAACTAAATCAAGTAAATGCATCTGGGCCCTTTTACTTTTTTTAGTCAGAACTAATGCTAATATTTTCCCCATAATATTTCACATTTATTATACCAAGTTTACCTATAGTTTTTGAAATTCTTGCAGAAGGAATATAGTAGATAGCCAGCGGTTGTTTTTCATCCAAAAAAAATATCTCCTGCCCATTAACTTCAAACTTTATTATTTCATTTGGGGGTTCAACAAAAGTCGTAGAACTATTTTTTCCAAGATATGTGATTATCTTTAGACTTTCTAAAAATTTTTGCGAAGTTATTGAGGCTTTATAGTGTTTTTGTATTTCTTCTACTTCCTTTGTTTTTATATTATAAAAACTAACAACTGTTATTAAAATTGATAAAAAGATAATCAAAGAAAATATATACTCAATACTTGCTTGTGCTTTCATATTTAACTCTTTTCATTTGGCTTTTTAATTTTTATGTCTAAGACAATCTGGCTCAATTCTTTTGAAAAGGGCCGAACTATTCTCTTTTCCTCAATTTTAGTTAGAATTTTTCTATTAATTTTTTTAATTTTTTGATTTATTTTTTTGATTATCTCTTCAAAAGTTTCATCCTTCTTTTTAAAAGTGTATAAGTGTATCATAGCTTTATTTTTTGCACACCTTATTGCCAAATTTAAAAAATTTTCAGCCTCTGTTGGATGAGGGAGTATTATTCTATCTGCAAAATTCCTATACTTTTTTTTAGCCAATTCCTCTTTTACATCTCCGTTTATAAGTTCTATTTTTTTACATTTATTCATTTCAACATTTTTTAATGCAAATTTATGTGCCGTTTTATTTAATTCTATTGCAACAATTTTTTTTGGGTTTGCTTTTTTTTCAATTATTATAGGATAGGGAGCAATTCCAGAAAACATTACTATAACTGTTTCACTGTCTTTGACTTTTTTTGCAATTCTAAGTCTTTCTTCAGAAAATCTAGGGTTATAATAAACCTTGTTGAGGTCAACAAAAAAGCGAGCTCCAGATTCAACATTTATTGTCTGTGTAGTTTTTTGTCCTAAAATAACTTTTATTTTTTTTATTCTAAATTTTTTAGTTCTACCCTGTTCTCTTATAGCAACTGTTTTTATATGCTTATTGTTGCTTAATAAAAATTTAGCAATCTGTAGTTTATTATCTTCTAATTGGGGTGGAATGTCTAAAATTGCAATTGTTCCAACTACATCGTAAGAAGAAAAATTAACATTTTTTTTTAGTACTTTTTTTATAAATTCCGACAATTTTTTTATTTTCATTTTCTCATTCAAATATTATTGCTGGTTTATTTGGAAGAGAAGTTAGAGCCTTTTTTTGAAATTTTTGATCTATTCCTTCCTCCACTAAAATTTCTATTTCCCTAGCACTGCTGATTATTTTTATTTGTTCTTTTAGGTCCTCTAAATAGTTAAGTTCTTGTTGTTGCTCTAAATCAAGGTTAATATAATCCCCGATATTTTTCAAAATTCTATTTGTAACAGAGTATAAATCTTTTTTGTAATTTACAAACTCTTCATTCTTTAGAAGTTCTTCCATTATTTTTTTAGGCTCTTTTATATTATTCTTCAAAAATTTAATTATTTTATATTTATAGTTTGCCGCAACTATTATTATCAGCCTATTTGGTTGTTGTATTCTTGTTAATTTTTTAATTTCTTCTATGTCTTCTAAAAGATTTTCCAGATACTTCTCTTCATCCTCCAAAAACAAGTTTATTTGTTTTTCATCGTATTTAGGATATTCTGCTAAAGAGGCAAATTTAGAATTTTTCACATAGTACTTCTCCCCTAATTTTTCAAAAAATTCTTCTGCTGTATGTGGCATTATTGGAGATATCAAAAGGCACCAATATTCTAAAAATTCTCTCAAATATGGAGAATAAGATGTTTTTAGATATTTTTGAATATCATTATACATCTCATAGAATATTTTTTGTGAGATTGATTTTAATTCAAATTTTAAATAGTGGAAGTAGCACTCTTTTACTTTTCTGTGTAATTTGGAATAAAAAAGCCTTGTTGGCAAATCTTCTTGTTTTTCTTGAGGTTTTTGTCCCTTATATTTTTCTAATATCTCATAAAAGAAAATCAATCTCTCCTTTGCGCCTTCTACTACTGATTCTGAAAAATCACAAGCAGCGTCGATTTCTGCAGTAGAGCTAACACTAAATCTAATTAAGTCGGCCCCATATTTTTCAAGTGCCTTTGAAAGTGGCAAAATATTTCCAAAAGATTTAGACATTTTTTTTCCTTCCATTGTAACAAGAGCGTTTGCAACAATCTGCTTAGGCCAATATTTTTCCTCCCATATTGCAACATGATTAAATATAAAAAAAGTCAAATGATTATGTACTAAGTCAATGGCACTATGTCTACTATCCAAAGGATACCAATATTCAAATTCTTGCTTACACTTCTCCCAATAAGGTTTTTTATTTTCACTTTCTTTTCCACTAAAAACATAGTCAAAAAACTCTTCAGTCAATTCCTCTGGATCTAAATTTTTTGTTATATGTGAAATTGTATAATAAGCCATGTATATCGTGGAGTCAGATAATGCTTCTATTACTTTTGTTTTATCAAATGGATATGTAGTTCCAAAACCCTTAGATCTTGTACAAGCTTTTTTCTCAAGCCAATCAATAGTATATTCAAACTCCACCCTAAGCTTCGGAGGTATTATATTCATTTTTTGCAAAGCTTCTTTTGCCTTTTTTTTCCATTCTGTTATGGAATAATCAATAAACCACTGGTCCTTTACGATTTTTACTGTACAAACATTTCCAGCTCTCGAATAAATTGGGCCATTTGCTAAAACGTAAGCTAAAATCCCATCGCCATTTTCTATCAATATTTGTTTTATCTTCTCCTTCGCCTCACTGCTTTTTAGACCTTCAAAACCAGTTGCAACCATTATTCCTTCATGCGCTTCTTTTTGATATATTTGTTTTGTTAGCTCCTCTAAAAGAGGATCTTTTTCATCCCAAATATTATTTTTTTCTACCATATCAACTGCTGGTTGGAGTCCATATTGGGGCGTCTTTAGTGCAGAAATAATTTTTATTTTCTCCCTTCTTTTTAGCTCTAAATTTTTTAGTGCAACATAGTCATATGGCGCGTGTGCTGGAACTGACATCACAATTCCACTTCCCATTTCTGGGCTAACAAATTTTGCAGGGTAAATCGGAACATTTTGCTTTGTAAGGGGGTTTATTACTTCTTTATCTAAAAATTTTTTTATATCAATTTCTCCCTTTATTTTTAAATCAAATTGTTCTGATAGCAATTTAGCAGCCAAATCAGAGAAAATCATTCTTTTGCCGCCGTATTCTACTTCAACATACTTTGCATCTGGATTTATCCAAATATTTGTAACTGCAACTAAAGTATCTGGCCTATAAGTAGCTGCAGGCAAGTAAATATTTTCTGGGGGAAAATAAAATAATATTAAGATAATTTGTTCTATTTCTGGGTCAATATCTCCTCTTGTGTCATGCGAGCCAACTGCTTGATTTTCAGCAGGGCACCAAGGGACCGGATGGCTTGATTTTTCTAAAAGCCCAAGCTTATTTAATTTTTTAAATTGCCATTCTATAAATCTTTTGTAATGTTCATCAAAAGTATAAAATTTTCTTCTCCAATCTATGCTATATCCTATCTTTTTCATTCCTTCTTCTATTTCTTTTGAAAAATAGTAAACCAACTCTTTTGGGTCAACTAGTTGTTTTATTTTTTCTTTTTCAATTCCATATATTTTTTCAAATATTTCAATTATCTCCTGATCATTTTCTTCAATCCTTTTTGCCATAGCAAATATAGGAGTTCCACTAACATGAAATCCCATTGGAAAAAGCACATTTTTCCCTAGCATCCTATTAAATCTGGCGAAAATATCTGCGATAGTATATGTTCTAGCATGACCAATATGCTGTGGTGAGTTTGGGTAAGGATATGCAGCAGTAATATAAAACTTTTCTTTTTCTCTCTCCATTTGAGGTTCAAAAACTTTATTTTCTTCCCATTTTTTTTGCCATTTTTTATCAATTCCAATAAGGTCAATCATATTATTTTTTATATATCTTTATAATAAAAAACTATTTGTTTTGTCTTCTCTTTTCTCTTTCAATTTTTGCTGCAACTATTGCTAAGTTTTCCACTAATTGCTCGATGGTATAATATCGTCCGTATTTTTTATAAAGTAGGTCAGCAGCATATCCATTCAAAAAAGCTGCAGCAGATGCACTTATAAATGGGTCGTTCTTGGTTAAAAGTCCAGCGCACAATCCAGCCAGACAATCCCCGCTTCCTCCTTTTGTCATTCCAACATTTCCTGTTTTATTTATTTTACATCTATTTTTTGAGCATATCATGTCTTCCTTTCCTTTTAGAAGTAAAATAATATCAAATCGTTTTGCTATTTTAGCTGCATTTTCTAAACTTGCTTTTAATTTGAAAGCTTGTTCAAATTCTTTTTTATGTGGAGTTAAGATAACATTTGGCCCAAAAAGTTTTTTATTAGCTAATGTAATAGCAAGAGCATCTAATACCACTGGTTTTTTAGTTTTCAATATTTTGTTTACTAGGAATTTTGTTTCTTTTTTGTCTTCTAAACCTGGGCCTATTAAAATAGCATCTGCCTTTTTGATTATTGTATTCAAATTGTTTTTATCAATCACAATTATATTTGGATCAGTTTTTAATTTTTCAATAAATTTTTTGTTTGCTGGACTATAAACATAAACCAAGTCACAAAATCTTATTGCTGCTTTTAGTGCAAAAAAAACTGCGCCAAAATAGGTTTTAGAACCAGCAATAACTAATAAAATTCCATTTTGCCCCTTATGAGAATTTGGTTTGGGGGTATTGATTTTTAACCAATCAAACTTTGAGGTTTGCTCAATTTTCATCAAAATAAAAACTGCTATTATATTATAAAAGAGTTTTGTTTTAGGTGATAAGATGCGTCTGCCGGGATTTGAACCCGGGTCTTGAGCTTGGGAAGCTCACATCCTACCGCTGGACTACAGACGCACCAAATTTTTTATTTTCAATAAATATTTAAAGATTATCGAATATTTATTTGGAGGTGTTGTGGATGATCGAAAAAATAAAAAATTTAATAAAAAGGTTAATTTTAGTACCAGAATTTTTATATCTGACCTTTAAATATGGTGAGTTGAGCAGTATTCCAAATGTTTTTATCTCAAGATTATTTTTGTTACCACTAAAAATAAAATTTAAGGATGGAAATGAAACTGAGTTTCTAGGTTTGGCTACATTAAGATTTTATAAATACAAAAGAGAATTAGTTGATAAAAAACAATTTTTATTGTCTTTTTATTAATAATAGAAAATTTTATACTACCTTTCTTTCAGGCCATTTAACTTATTCTTCAATTTCTGGAGAAATAAAAAAGTATTATCCTTCTGATTTTAAAAATAAAAAAGTTTTAGATGTGGGTGGAAACTTGGAGATTCTGCTATATATTTTTTAGATGAAGGTGCCAGTTTTGTTGATATCTATGAACCAGTTGAGAGAAATATTAAAATTATGAAAATGAATCTTAATTGCTATCCTCAAGAAAAATATAAAATAAACAACTTAGCAGTTTCAGATAAAGATGGCACTATAGAAATAAGGACCTGTGTTTCTGCAGGTAGTATGCAATTCGGTACAACTACCTCTAAATTTTTAACAAAATTATTTAAAATAGAATCAAAAACATATCTATTTAGTTGTATTTCTTTTAATACTATTTTAAAGAAAAATAGTTATGATATTGCAAAAATAGATTGTGAAGGTTGTGAAGAAGCTTTAGCAAATACTAAAGATGAATTAATTAGAAAAGTTCCACTATGGCTAATAGAAACTCACTCAAAGCAAATTGAACAAAAAATTTTGGAAAAATTCGAGCAAAATAATTTCACAAAATTACTAATTCGTGATACTGGTGGTTTTAACAAATTCTATAAATTTATTAAACAAAGTTAATTTTATTTTTATTTAAGTATTTACAAATTTTACTTTTTAGCAGTTTTTTGCGTTAACTATTCTAACTTATTTTATGGTAAAAAAGCTAAATTTTTTATAAAAAGAAATCAATTTATCCAACCCTTCTTCTAAAGATATTGAAGCCTCAAACCCAAGTTCAATTTTTGCTTTTGTAGTATCTGCAAGTGTGTGTTGTACATAGTTTTTTATCTTATTTTCCAGGTAAATTGGTTTTATATTTTTATTTAGTTTTTTATTTAAAAGTTCTACCAATTGATTGAGAGAATAAGATTTTCCACTTCCAACATTGTATATCCCAAATTTTATTTTTGATTTTAAAGCCAATATATTTGCTCTAACAACATCTTCTACATAAATAAAATCTCTAGTTTGGGTCCCATCTCCATAAATTATTGGGGGCTTATCTTCTAACATGTCCCAAAGAAACTGTGAGACTAAATTTGCGTATTTTCCTTTTGATCTCTCCCCAGGACCATAAACTGAGAAGTAACGTAAACCAATAACATCTAAACCGTAAAATTCAGAATATAATTTTCCTATTCTTTCCATTGCAATTCTAGCCTCAGAATAAAAATCAGTAGGTTTCAAAATAGCTTCCTCTTTATGAGGGGGTGAAATGCCATTATATACTGAAGACGTAGAAGCAAAGATTAGTTTGATGTCTTTTTTGAGGCAAAAGTTTAAAATCGAAATAAACTCATCTAAAACTTTAGATACTAATTTAGGATTTTCTTTATACATTGGAGAGGAAGAGTATATTCCATTATGGAAAATAGCCTCAATTTCTTTCATTTTCAATTTTTCTATTTGTCCGGCATTTTTTTTTAAAATTTTAACATTTTTTTTCTTTAGATCTTCTATATTCTTTATTGATCCTGTATGAAAGTTATCTACTATTACTAAATCCTTTTCTATTTTAATTAACTCTTTTGCTAGATTTGATCCTATAAAACCAGCTCCTCCAGTAATTATAAATGTCAATTTTTCACCTTTTAGCAACTTCTTTTAATCCTTTCTCTATTTTATCTAAAAATATTTTAATAGTAAAATTCTTTAAAACATGTTCTCTTGCTTTTTTCCCCATTTCTTCTACTTCATTTTCATTTTCTGCCAAATAGAGCATTCTTTGTGCCATTTCTTGTGTATTATTAATCAAAAATCCAGTCTCTTTATCAACTACACTATATCTTGGTCCTCCTTCATTAATAGAAATACATGGTTTTGAACTCGCCATATACTCAAGTGGAACAAGCCCAAAATCTTCTTCAATAGCATAAAAAAGCCCAGCATAACAGTTAGAATAAAGCTCTTTGATTTCTTCGTTAGTTAAATTTGTTTTAAATTCAATAGGATATCCATATGAAAGATCTTTTAGCTCTCTAAAGTAATTCCTCTCATCCTCTGCTAGGTTTCCAGCCAAAACTAATCTAAAATCTTTTCTTTTAGAATAGAAAAGTTTAAATGCTTCAATCACTTTTTCAAATCTCTTTTGTCTGCAAATTCTTGAGGTGTATAAAAAATATTTTTGATAAGACTTATTTTCAAACTCTTGCGGTTCAATTCCTGGGTAAATTACTTCCGCATCTTTTCTACCAACATATCTATCTAATCTTTCTTTGGTTATTGGAGAATTACATGCTATTTTTTCTATTTTTGAGGTTAAATGTCTATCCAGGGGAGCATAAAAAGCTCTTGCAAGATGCATTAGAGTTTTTTCTATTATATTTTTTCTTTTATATCTCTCTTCAAAAAGGTCGTAAATAAGTCTGTTGGGAGAGTGGCAATAATAAAAAACCCTACTATTTCTATTGGCTACAAAATGAGCTGGAGTTCCATGAGCATTTATTACATCATAACTAGAAAATTTTACACCCAAACACCTAAATATGGAGGCTAATTCCCCTTCTCTGTGCAAAATTTTTTTTTCGAAAAATTTAGGCTCCAGTGGTATTTTTGGCAGAGGGCGCATATCAAATTCTCTAAATTCTCTAAAAGTTTTATTTGATTCATACACAATGTAATATATAATAGGGTTGAATTTTTTTGCTATACTCAAAATAGATTTTTCCAAACCTCCCTTTTGATCAAAAAAAGGATGTATTAAAATAATATCCATAAAGTATTTTAGTCAATTTGTTTTAAAAAAGCTAAGTTTTAATTTTGGGTAATTGGGTTTTAATTTATTCATCGAGCATTAAACTTTCATAATTTCGTTATTTATTTTTTAGTTTTTTGAACTTAGTTTTTAATTCCTTATATCAATTTTTTAAAACCCCTAAATACCAAAATCAATTAAAAATTTTTTCTTTTTTCATACAAAATAGCATTTGCTCAATGAGAAGCAATCCTTAATTCTTTGTAGTTTTTAGCACACTTTTTCTCAAACCACTTTATTTTATGTAAAATAATAAGATTTAAAAATTGTTTTAAATTAAATAATTTAATTAGGTGTGGGGGAACCATGGCTCAAAAGTTTAGGCCTAATAACAAAAACGTTTCAGTTTTCACTTCTTCCAACCCCTCTCAAATTACAAAATCTTTTTTTAGACGTAATGGAAAGCATTTAGATAAGGAAAGCGCAGTTGAATTATTCAAACAGGATGTTTTGTTAGCAGAGAGGTTAGATTATAATTATAGCATTGTCTCAGTCTTTGGGTCTGCTAGAGTATCAAATAACTTTTATAAAAATTTTGCTCAGGCGGCATATGATCTAGCTTATTTGTTAGGAAAAGAGGGATTTGTTATTAGTACTGGTGGTGGGCCAGGAATAATGGAGTTTGCCTCTAGGGGGGCAGTAGATGCAAATTCTACAGCCTTAGGTTTTCAGCCAAAATTTATAGAGAAAGTGGAAGGCACAGTTTCATTTGATGGAAAAATTCACTATTTAGTATATAGTTTACATTCAAGAAAAATTCTAATGGCAAAAAATGCTTCTTCTTTTGTATTTTTTCCTGGAGGGGCAGGAACAATAGACGAATTATTCCATTATTTAAATTTTGCTCAAAATGGTTGGATAAAAGATGTTAAATTTATTTTGTTTGGATCTGAATTCTGGAATAAATTAGTAAATTGGTTTGATAAAAATTTGGTCCAAAGAGGCCTTGTTGAAAAAAATATTTTAAAAAATATCATTTTAACTGACAGCATACAAGAGGCAAAAAATATAATAGTTCAAAATAGAACTCGTGCCAGTTACTATTGCCCCAAGCCAAAGGAATTGTCTGAAAATTTTGAGGAGGATATAAAACAGCTCTATAGTTATATCGAAAAACTTAGTCATCCTTCTGCAGCTTTTTTTGGAACTATTAAAACTAAAAATGTTGAGGATTTAGCTAAATATCTATCAAAACAACTTCATAAGTCAAATTATACAATCTACTATTTTTCATTAAATGGACTTCAAGAATTTTTTAAATCTTTTGCTAGCCATAATTCAAAGAATATAAGTTTTGAAATTCCACTAAAATTACTAGAAACAAAAAAATTAATTCTAGGCTCTACTGATAAATTGTTTTTTTTAAATTCTGATTTGGAGTGCGTGGATGCACTAACCGAGTATGTAGTTAGAATCCAAATGGGCGATATGGAAAAAGTAGAGATCAATCTCTTGGAACCAAATTTTTGGAGGGATTATTTAAAGTGGTTTTGGAATTATCCAATTAATTATGGATTTGCTGAAGAAGAATTAATAAAGCTTTTCAACATTATAAACTCCAAAAAAGACATAAAGGCATTAGGGATTTAAATGGACTCGAAACTTTTATTAATATTTTTTTTAGCCCTGGGAGCTATTTTTTTCCTCATTATATTGTTTGAGGAGCCAAAACCATCTCTTGCACTAGATTCTACTACGAGTATAATTTTTTATTGGGGAGATGGCTGCCCACACTGCCAAAAAGTAAAAAATTTTATTGAAGAAAATAATTTAAAAACAAAAATAACTATAATAGAAAAAGAAGTTTATAAAAACAAAACAAATGCTCAAGAACTACTCGAGGTTGCAAAGAGTTGCTCTTTAGACACTTCCACTATAGGAATTCCATTTTTAGTTTATAAAAATAAGTGTTATATTGGCTCTGACCAAGCTATTGAGCTTCTAAATTCTTTTTTAAAATAATTTTTAGATTTTCTTTTAGAAATTTTGAATTTTATAAAATATTTTTAAACTCTTTTTTAATAAATATTACTGCAGGGATGGCAGAGCGGTCAAATGCGGTAGACTCAAGTTAGCAAATTCCTCGCACTCTATTATCCTATGCTAAAATTTGCATGGGATATCTACTGGCCTAGCGCCTTCGAGGGTTCGAATCCCTCTCCCTGCAATTTGTTATTTTTTTGTTTTTTTAAATTTCCATTAAAAGCATTTTAACATTTGAATTTTACGCAAAAACACTAAAATCTTATTTTTACTCTAATAACAACATTTATAAATCTAAAAGTAAAAATATATACTAGATAAACTCAAAGAAGGGAGGTAAGTAAGATGGGCGAAAATTTATTTGGTTTTTATCCAAAACCACTTAGATTACCAATAGGAAAAAAGTTATATAAAAAAGAATATATGCCATATAAGAAGGCAGTCGACCTTCTAGAAGATAAAGTAATAATAGAAGAAAAAATGGATGGAAAACCTGTTCTTTTAATTGGAGAAAAATATCTTGTTTTAGCAGAGGATTTAAAGGAAACTAGGTCAATCAAATATAAAGTTCCTGCAAGGTTTGCTATTTTTGATATTTATAACAGAAAAAATGGAGTTCTTTCGTTTAGACAAAAAATTAGCGCATATTATGAATTAAAATATCTAAGTCGTCTTGAGCCTTTCAGAACATATCCCACGGAAGAGATAGTTTATCCAGATTCAATGTTTATGGTCAGGGTCATTGCTATAGGTAATTTTAAATTAAAAGACCTTCCAAGCTTTATAACTTACTCTCCATATGCTGCCGAGCCAAATACATATATGGAGGGAATAGTTGTAAAAAGTTATAATTCCATCGTTATTGGTTCTGAAGCGGGGAAGATAATAGCTAATGAATTAAATTATCAAGTAAACAGAATTAAACAAAAACATAAAACCACCGAACAGATAGAATACAATATTATAGATCCTCAGATGAAAGAGATTAACCCAATCATAGAAAATATTATATTTTTTCCTTCTGGTCTAATTAGTGATATCTACAAATATAAAATAAAACAAAAAAATTAATCAATCTGGCTTTAAATATTCAAACAAAGACCACAAGATGATTTTAAATTTGATCATACAAGATAGCCTTATACTCATCTAATCCTATATTATAATAAAGCTCTCTTGGCACAGGATTTTCCAAATACTTCAAAATATCAATTTGGTTTTCTCTAACTTTTTTTTGAAAACTGTACTCCCATTCAGCTCTAGAAAGTTTGAAAATATAGATTTTTCCTGTTTTATTTTCTATGAAAAAAGCATAAGTTATTTTTCTCCCTTCCTCTTCTGTGTGTATTCTTCCCCATGTGCAGTCTATCTTTTTTCCCTCTCCAATATCAATTTTGTTTCCCTCAACTTTTTTTTGACCATGACCATCCGGACCAACAAATCCAAATTTTTCGATTAAGATTTTTTGAAAGTCTATATTGCGTTTGTTTTTATAGTTAGTTCTAACATATTCTATAATTTTATCAAAAAGTCCAATACGAAACAAGCTTATTTCCCCTAAAATAAAAGTAAGTTCTTTAGAATTCAGCTCTAGTTGACTTTCTTGAGGATGTTTACTATCAGAAATTTTAAAATGGCTAGTATTTTTCTCTAAATATTTTCTTAAAGTTTTTAGGTCATTGTCAAATTTTTTGTCACCAATCTCATCTGGTAGATTTAAAGTAACTTTTGTTGAATTGCTTTTAAGTTTTTTTAAAATCTTAATTAAACCATCTGAGCCTCTCTCTACTAAGATATCAAAAATAACCTCTTCATTTAAAAAAACCTCTTGGTTTTTTAGGTTTGTCAGTGTTATTTTTTGGACTTGTGGTTCTGGTATAACATTATTTGCTGCCGTTATGTTGTGTTGGCTTGTCTTTTCTATTTTTCTTACAATTTCTTTATCCCCTGGCAATCTAGAATTTTTAACCACACTTACTTCTTCTTCTGGTGCTCCTTTTATCTTTGGTATTTTTCCTCCCCCAGCGCCTCCAGCAAAAGCTGCTAAAATTGCTAAGGCATATGGGCCAATCTTTTCTAAAAATTCTAAAAGAGATTTTAAGAAATTCTCTTCTGTTTCAACATATTTTATTTGTTCAGAAAGTGCTTTTTGGATTGTTTTGTATATTGCAGGATCCTCCAAAAGTTTTTGTTGAGAAATTAGATCTTTTAAAATATTTATTTTGTCTTTAGCACTCATTGAAGTATCCTTTTCTGACAAGTAGTTTATTTGGCCAATCAAATATTTTTTTATTTTATCTTTTAACTTTTCTTGCTCATCAAGAGAAGGTATCTGAAGTAGATATGCTAAAAATTTAATTTTTTCCCCAACATTTTCTCTTCCATTTATATATTCATCTAAAAGTCGACTTACTTTTTCCTCTTTTATATTAAAAGGATTTTTAATCTCATTTAGTATAATCTCTTTTTTTTGTCTCTCTATCTCTTTTTCATCTATTTCTATATGTTTGGATCTGAGAACCACTTTCAACCTCTCCCAAAGTAAAATCTATCTCTAAAATATTTTTAAACTCTTTTTTAATAAATATTACTGCAGGGATGGCAGAGCGGTCAAATGCGGTAGACTCAAGTTAGCAAATTCCTCGCACTCTATTATCCTATGCTAAAATTTGCATGGGATATCTACTGGCCTAGCGCCTTCGAGGGTTCGAATCCCTCTCCCTGCAATTTGTTATTAAGTTAATTATTTTATTTTTTAGAACAAAAAAGATTTACTTGGTTAATTTTCCATTTTATTTATCATTTACTTTTTCTTTAAAAAACTCTCAATAATTCTAAACATAGAATATATCTATTTATGTTCTATACTATTCGTTTTTTAATACTTTAATATATACCTGCTTCACTTTATTAGCATATTTTTTCCAGTCCATTTTTTTTGCAAATTCACATCCTTTTTTTGATAAATTTTCATATTTCTTTTTATTAGATAGTATTTGCATTATTTTTTTAGCGGCTTGTTGCGGATTTGAAACAAATTCTGCAACACCAGAATAAACCTCTTTTAATACTGGGTTATCTTTTAGAACTAAAGGTAAACCAGCCCCTGCAGCTTCTAGTGGAGGTAAACAAAATCCTTCAGAATCAGACATAGTTATAAAAATATCTGAACTTTTATAAAGTTCTATTAAATTTTTATCTTCTACGTGGTCTATAAATTGGACGTCTAAGTTATTCTCCTTTACAAATTGAAGATGGAATTTTCTTAGTCCTGATTGTGGTTTTCCTATTTTTATCAGTTTAAATTTAATTTTTTTGTTGTTTTTATTAAGAATTTTGAGAGTTTCTAAAACTTCTATAAATTTTTTATGGTGTTTTTCACTTCCAACATAAATGATTTGAAATTCTTTTTTTCTTTTTAGTTTTTTAGGTTTTAAAATAAACTTTTTTTCTAATCCTAAATAAATCACACTTATTTTATTATCCTTAAAACCAAACTCATTTATAAGAATGTTCCTCATAAATTTTGAAGCAGTTATTATGTGATCTGCCCTTTTTAGCCCTATCAAATTTAACAAGTAGAAAAGTCTTTTAATTATTCCATATTCACTTTTTAGCCTTAAAACATGAAGATCAAATACTGTTGCAATTTTTTTACCTCTAATTCTTAATAAAATGAATCCAAAGGTTTCAGTTGTTAGATGATTCATATCTGCTTCTGGATATTTTATAAAGAAATATTTTATTATATCTAGTAGTAGTATCTGTTTACTTTTTATATATACAATGTTTTTTTTAACATCTAAGTTTTTGTATAAATTTAAACTATACCTACCTAGACCAAAAGTCTCATCTGGAAAATAACCTGTAAAAAGATTAATTTTCATATTCATCACCTATTCTTTTTTGATAGTTTTCTCTTTCTGATAAATAATCCATTAAAATTATATATTTTTATCACTATTCATTATTTGTGAGCTTATGGAGGATTCATTGGTAGAACTTGAAAAGGTATATGATAACTCAAAATACTTTGAGCTTTTTTCTAGAGAAATTATGGTAAATATAGATAACCTTCAAGATTATCTTGTCAAAATGTCAAGAAAAAAGCCCAGACCAATAAATCCATCTTACTGGGAAGAAAAGAAAGTAATTGTAACTGGTTCGGCCGGAATGGTTGGAAGCACGATAGTTGATTATCTAGTAGATATGGGTGCAGATGTTTATTGTACTGTAAGACACCATGCCTCTCAACACTTACCCAATTTAACAAAAGCCCTAAATAGTCAAAATCCCCCAACACTTATAGAAATTGACCTAAAAGATTATTCAAAAACTTTAGAGATGATTAGAAAAATTCAACCCGAGATTATTTTCCATGAAGCAGCAGAATCATTTGTTCCAAAAAGTATTGACCAACCAAGTTATACGGTAGAAAATAATTGTGTAAGTTCAGTAAATCTTTTAGAAGCTATAAGAAAAGAAGCAAAAAATATTGAAGGAATAACCCTTGCTTGTTCTTCTGAGGAATATGGGTTTGTAAAAAGTATTGAAGAAATTCCAGTAAAAGAATCGAACCCATTAAGACCAACTTCACCATATGCAGCAACAAAAGTTTTTACAGAGAGTATAGCACAAGCTTACTATTATATGTATAAATTACCAGTATTAATTCTAAGAACCTTCAACCAGGAAGGGCCAAGAAGAGGAGAGCACTTTTTTACTTCAAGAATAGCAAAACAACTAGCAAATTGTTTATTAGGAAAATCAAATAGAGTAATTATGGGTAATCCGAATTCAGTGAGGGATTTTACTCATATTCTAGATTCTGCTCTTGCTAAACTTTACGCTGTTCAATTTTGCGAGCGGGGAGAAATATATAACATATGTTCTGGGATAGGTATTAGCACAGGAGATTATGCTAAATTAGCCTTAAGATTAAATAATTTAGAAGATAAATGTAAACTATATGTAAATAAAGAACTTTTACGTCCTTATGAGAGAGGTGAATTTTTCATAGATGGTTTTATAGGAGATAATACTAAATTTGTAAATAAAACTGGTTGGTATCCTCAAAAAACAATAAAAGATATTATTTTAGATAGTGTTAATTTCTTCAAAAACTTAAGTTAAAATTATCTTTTTACATAGCTAGTGTGTAAAATCTCTTTTGCTTTTGAAGAGCCAGGAAATCCTAAAAATTCCTCATAAAGTTTCTTTATCTCTTCATTTTCTTGTGGATGGCGAGCTTGTAAAAGTCCATCTTGATAATATAGCCCCATAGCTCTTTTTTTAATAATCTCTAAATTAGGTGGTTTTGGCTGTCCTCCTCCTCCAATACAACCAAGAGGGCAAGCCATTATTTCTATAAAATGAATGTTTTCTAAATCTTTGTTTCTTATTTTTTCCAATATTGTTTTTGCATTTTTTAGTCCATAAATTATAAGTAAATTTAATTGCAGGTCTCCAAATTCTAATGAAACTTGTCTTATTCCTTCCATTCCCCTAACTTCTTTAAATTCAAGTTTTTTGTCTTTTTGTCCTTTTTGATAAGCCACATATCTTAAAACAGACTCACTAACCCCTCCGCTAACTCCATATAAACTTGCTGAGCCAGTTGACCAGCCTAAAGGTGAATCATAAAATTCGTCAGGTAGTGTTCTTAGCTCTATATTAGCTTCTTTTAGCATTAATCCTAACTCTCTGGTTGTTAGTACAAAGTCCACAGTTTTTACACCATTTATTTTGTGCTCTTCTCTAATTGCCTCAAATTTTTTTGCAGTACAAGGCATTATACTTACTACTATTATATTTTTTGGCTCTACTCCAAACTTTTTTGCCCAATAGGTTTTGATTACGGAGCCTAACATTTGATGAGGGCTTTTGCAACTACTAACATAACTTCTCAAGTCATAGAAAAATCTTTCCATATATCTAATCCAGGCTGGGCAACAAGAACTAATAAGAGGCAAATTCTTGTTTTTTTCCATTCTCTCTAAAAGTTCAGTAGACTCTTCAATTGTAGTTAAATCTGCTCCAAAATTTGTATCAAAAACCTTTGCAAACCCCAATCTTTTAAGAGCTGCAACTAATCTTCCTGTTAGAAGTGTTCCTGGGGGCATTCCCTGCGTTTCTCCTATACTTACTCTAATTGAAGGAGCAGTTTGTACCACCACTATTTTAGAGGGGTCGGCTATTTCTTTTTTTATCAGTTCTATCTGTTTCTTATCATCTATTGCGCCGGTTGGACAAACCATCAAACACTGTCCACAATAACTACAATATTCTCTATTTCTTGCATGGCTTATTGTGGGGAGTACAAGCCACTTTTTGCTATTTTCATCAAATTGCGTTGGGCAAAGTCCTTGGATTTGCTGGCATTTAATTGCGCATCTTCCACATCTAAGACATCTGTTTAAGTCATAAAAAAAACAAGGGTCATTTTTATTTATTCTTTCTATTCTTTTTTGAAATTCCTTTTCGCTTAATTTTTGGCCCTCCATCAGTTTTAAATCTAATCTAACTTTTTAAAAGTTTTTGTAAAAATAAATTTTAAGCAAGCATAATATTTATATTGTTGGATTTTGTTTTGGTTTTATGAGAGAATTCAATTTTTTTTATAATCTACTAAATTTAAACGATTACAAAATAAAAGATTTTTTTTATTCGGCAGAATTTGTAATTTATAGCATAGCTTCCTTTTTTATTCCTTTTTACTTAGCTCATCCACAGCTTTTAGTTGGAAGTATAGTAAATTGTTTTTTAGCTTTAGCAGCATTTAATTTAAAAGTTCCTCAAATATTACCAATCATATTCCTACCGTCATTAGGAGTATTTTTAGCTGGCTTGATTTTTGGAAATTTAAGCCCGCAGCTAATTTTTTTTATCCCATTTATTTGGATTGCAAATTTTTTGTATGTTTTTCTAATAAAATACTTCTCTTTTTTTAAATTAAAGAAAAAAATATTCGCTATTTTGATCGCATCCATTTCAAAAAGTTTATTTTTATTTTTAGTAGCTTTTGTTTTAATTTCTATCTCTCTTGTTTCTTCACAATTTTTGACTTTTATGGGAATTCTACAACTACAAACTGCCCTAATAGGTGGAAGTCTAGCTTTAATTTTTCAAACTTTAAAAAGAAAATTAACTTTTGTTTTTTAAAGATAAATGAGGCACATTTAGAGCAATTAATTCAAATAAAGTTGCTATAAATGCAATCAAATAATATCCTAAACCTATTAAAATACCCAATGCTGCTGAATACCAAATAGTTGCAGCTGTGGTTAGGTTAGTTATCTTTTCTCCTTTTTCTTTGAATATCATCCCCGCACCTAAAAAACCTACACCACTTATTATTGCAGCAATTACTCTTCCTTGCTCATTTAAAAAGCCAAAAGAAACAAAAGAAAAAGTCATCGCACCAGCTATAACTAAAATGTGAGTCCCAACCCCAGCTGGTTTTTGTTTTCTTTCTCTCTCAAGACCTATTAAATATCCAAACAAAAAACTTAAAAACAAGTTAAACATATAAACAAATTCTAAATTCTGCATGTTAAATTTATATCCCAAAGATTTTTATTTTTTTATTTTTAAATTTTTGTAGTTGATGAAAGTTCGATTGACTGAAAAAAAGATGAAGAAAAACACCAGCTGAATTTTATATCTTCTTTTATTTTTTCAGAAAAAAATTTAAATTTTTCTATAATTAACTTTTTATAATCTATTGTATTGGTGAGAAATTGAGTAAAACCACTTTTTTATTTACTTTTTTGTTTTTCCTCTTGACAGGTCTTTCTTTTTCAGCTTGTTATTATGATGAGAATGCAAAAGTATGCGCTGGTAGTTGTGAAAAAGAAAATTATAGATGTGAGATTATTTTCCCTCTCACTGCAGCAAAGCCTATTTGTGATTGTGTCTGTTCTCTTAAAGAAGAAGATTGTAAAAAACAAGGAAAGATTTTAGACTTAAAAGAATGTGAATGTAAAGATTACTCAAAAATTATCCTTAATTGTTCACAACCAAAGACTGAGATCACAATTGATGTTCCTATTGGTATGCCCATGCCAACTATAGTTTGTAAAGACGACTGTAAACAAGTCTATGGAGAAAACTACTTCTGTCTGGTAGAGAATTGTACTTGTGTTCCTAAAAATATAACTTACTATCCCACTTGCTCAGGACAATCTAAATCTACCGAAGTGTGTTACGATGACTGTAAACAAGTCTATGGAGAAAACTACTATTGCGATAAAGAAAGTTGTTCTTGCAAATGCAGGGAGCTTACCTGTGTTCCACCTTTTGTGTTTAATAAAGAAAGATGTGAGTGTGTGTGCCCAGATGAATTAAAAGAGAATTGTCCACCAGAATATTGGAATGAAAATACATGCACTTGTGGAGCTAAATATTGCTATGAATCTGAAAAAGAACAAGAAAAACAAAAACCACTAAATCCATTGGATAGTTTTTTTGAGTTCTTAGAGAGATTATTTAGAGAAATCTTTGGACCAATTCTTGACACACCTAAAATACCATCTAATCCATCAATCGGGTTAGAAATCTCTCCAATCAACAATACACAAATCTCAAGATCAAAAATATGTATTCCTGAATGTAAAGATCCAAACTTGGTATGTGATGTGGAAACTTGTACTTGTGTTCCTAAAAATATAACTTACTATCCCACTTGCTCAGGACAATCTAAATCTACCGAAGTGTGTTACGATGACTGTAAACAAGTCTATGGAGAAAACTACTTCTGTCTGGTAGAGAATTGTACTTGTGTTACTAAGGAGATGCTTGGAATAAATTGTGGGTGGAAAACAGGCCCAACTGGAAGTAGGGTATGTGAAGGAAATTGTCTTCCAGGTCTTTACTGTGTTGTTTTTAACGATAATTGTATATGTATGGCACAAAAGCTAATATTGACAGTTTCACCCTCCACAATAAAGGTAGGCCAGACTTATTCTATTGCAGTTAGTGCTCCTGTTTTAGCTCCACCAATTACTTCTGCTCTTGTACTATCTGCCGGGACATCTAAAAAAGTAGTACCACTAACTTCTGGACAAAAAATAGACATACAATTTAAGTGTATTATGCCTGGAGAACAAAAAATTAGTGCAAGCTGGAATGGGTTTAGTGATTCTATCACAATAAGTTGTGTGAGATAAATGCTGCAAGATTTACAGGGTGCCATAGTTAGTTTCTGCTCAGTTCTCTATTCATTGCTACCTCCAATTTCTATGTTATTGGTAGTTGCAGGAGCAATTACTTTTGCAGCAGGACAGCTTGCAAGTGCAGAAACAAGAGCAAGAGCAACCGGCTGGGCAACTGCAATGATTGTAGGTGCCTTATTTGCATTTATCTTAGTTAGTTTGTTGCCCTTAGTTATAAAAGCATTTTATGGGGATTCTGCAACTTGCTCTATAATTGAATTTATTTAAACTATCTGTGAGTATTACAACAACACATTTATATATTTTTTTAAACATTAGCTATTTATGAATCAGCTTTCAGACTTAAGATTAGCTTCTATAAAAAGAAGATTTAGCAAAGTAGGTCTAAAAGACATAGATATCAGAAAAATTAACACTTCTTCTTTTCAAAGGATTTTTAGAGAAAAAATGTATTCTTCAATAGTCTTTGCTCTTGCTAACAATAATTCATTAAATAAAAAAATAGTAATAAAGGGAGGGGGAGCACTTCTTTTAGCTTATAACTCTCAAAGAAGAACTGATGATATAGATTTTGCCATCCTTCCACAAAAAAATGATAAAACTTTTGTATTAAAAGATATCAAGGAAAATCTTTTGAACCTCAAGCCAAAAATAGAAAAAGTCCTTCTAAAGCCTACCCTAAAAAGTTTTAACGAGTCTTCCTCTTCTATTCGAATTTCATATAGTATTTATTTTGACGAGAGTTTCAAACCAGCTATTCAATTAGAAGGAAGATATGAACCTGTTTTATTAAAACCTCTAAAAATAAATATAGGTCTTTTTGGCAATTTATTAGTACAGCAACCACACGAAATTCTCGCAGAAAAAATAGTTGCTCTTTTTACTCGATGGGAAAAAAGAGGAAGTATAAAGACAACCGATATTTTTGACATCTATTATCTAGCTACATTTTTTGGCTTAGAAATAAACAGAGAAATTTTAGAACAACGAATAAAAAATGACTTTCACAATCCCCCTCCCCTAAGTCAGTGGAAAAAATATTCACAGCCTCTTATCTCTTTCATAGAAAACTCCAACAAAGATCTTTCAGCAGCACTTAAAAAACAATTAGATAAAAATTATTTTGAAGCTCTACACATCAGAAAAATTATATCTGATACCAAAAATTATTTGTTAGATCTGTTCTCAAAAATTGGAATTTAATCAACGTATTTTTTACTATATTCTATAAAATTTGAAATTATTTTTTCTCCAAATTGTGTATGCCAAACCTCAGGATGAAATTGTAATCCAACTATTGGCTTTATGTTATGTGCAAAAGCCTCTATTTGACAATTTTTAGATTTTGCAAGAACTGTAAACTGTGGGGGTAAATTATAAACCTGATCGAAATGAGATGCCCAAGCATTAAATTTCTTAGGCACTCCTTCAAAAATACGGTGTTGTTTTATTATTTCAATTTCAGTTAAACCATACTCACCACTAACTCCTTTTTTTACCTCTCCTCCAAAAACATGTGCAATTAATTGATGGCCCAAACATATCCCTAAAACTGGTCTGTTCAATTTTTCCTCTTTTATTAATTCTAAAATTGAAATGGCAACATTTTTTTTCATTGTTTGCACTGAAGAAGGCCCACCTGAGAGCACATATGTATTAAAAAATAGTGCATCTTTCAGTGGCAATGTAGGTTGATGGATAATTCCTTCTATTCCCAAGTCTCTAAAAGTTCTCCAAATCACATGGGTATATTGAGAGCCTAAATTTATAATAAGTACTTTCATAATTATATATTAATGAAGTCTTTTATAAATCCTAAAGTCGAAGTTGTGAATAAGCCAAATGTACTTCTAAACAAAAAACCACTAGAAGAGAATATTATAAAAAATAAAGAAAAAAGTGGAAGGCCTCCAAAATATACTCTTGAACAACTAATTAAAAAATTTAAAAAATATATAAAGTCTAAGGATAATCTTTTAAAGAATCCTTCTCTTTTGTTTAATCGAAGATTGTTATTAGAAGCACGTGGCAATAAAGAGCATTGGTTTTGGAGTGCAAAACACCTCCCTCTAAGAATAAAAGAACTAGAAAATAAGTGGTATGGCTCTGAAAATTCAATTGTTTGTTTTTTACTTAAAAGTACTGGTTGGTTTTCTGATCAAGAAGCTATATTCCTCAGCAAAGAACTTCACTCACTTGCAAAACACTCTGCCGCTAAGAAGATCTCCAAAAATGCCAAAGAGAGATTTAAAGATAAAGCTAAGAGAAAACAGGTAAGCTTAAAACTTAAGATCAAATGGAAAGACAAGAACTATAAAAACAATATTTTAGAAAAATTAGTATTAGCTTCTCTAAAAAGGAGGCAATTAAAAAGAAATAACAGTTCTTCTTCCCAACCATTTATAAATTTAGATGAATCCACCAAATATTTTCTTATTAGAAATTTTTTTAAAAAGAATTACACTAAAATAAAAAAACTACAAAAAAAGATTAACCAAGACAGCTCTCCTCTTATTAAAATATCTAACAACCATCGGGAATGGATTTTAGAAAATTTTGAAAACAATAATTCTATTGTAAGATATGTTATTTTACCGCCACTAATTGGAATTTATTTATTATATTGTCAAAAAGAGAGAAAGATATTAAATTTTGAAAAACTTTCAAAAATAGATTTTGATTTTTATAAAATTCTTACCAAGCTCTACAAAGACGAATTTGAGATATTAAACAAAGTACTTAAAGTAAGGCCGGATATATTTCTTTTTATCTATAAAAAAAATTAGCTATTCATATTCTATAGTGCCTGGTGGTTTATTAGTGATGTCATAAACTACTCTGTTCACTTGGCTTATCTTTGCAGTTATTGTAGTAGAAATTTTTTCTAATATTTGATGTGGAATTTTTGAAAAGTTGGCTGTCATACCATCTAATGAATCCACTGCTCTAATAGCAATTATATAACCATAACTTCTTTCATCTCCTTTTACTCCAACTGCTTTGCTATCCAATAAAACAGCAAAATACTGCCAAGGTAGTTTTATTTGTCCTTCTTTGGCAGCATTTAAAATCTCCTCTTCTAAAATAGCAGTACACTCTTGAAGTATCTTTATTTTTTCTTCAGTTATTTTTCCTATAATTCTAACTGCTAGGCCAGGACCTGGAAATGGTTGTCTATTATATATTTCAGGAGGTAAATTAAGTTCTTTTGCAAGTTCTCTTACTTCGTGCTTATAGCAATCTCTCAGAGGCTCATATAATTTTAAATTAATCTTTTTTGGTAATCCTCCAACATTGTGATGAGATTTTATAGTGTCTCTCCCACCCCCTCCAGATTCAATCCAATCTGGCGCTATTGTGCCCTGCACTAAAAAAGAAATATTATTTTTTTTAGCATATTCTTCAAATATCTCTATAAAAAGTTTTCCAATTATTCTTCTTTTCTTTTCAGGATCTGTTATATTTTTTAAAGCTTTTAAAAAAATTCCCTGTTTTTCTAAAATTATCACTTCCAAACCTAAATTTTGAAATATCTCTTTTACTTTTTTTGCCTCATTCTTCCTCATTAATCCAGTATCTACAAATAGTGGATGCAAATTTTTCCCTATAGCTTTATGGACTATCATTGCACAGACTGAAGAGTCTACCCCACCAGAAAGGGCAACAAGAGCCTTTTTATCTCCAATTATTTTTTTTGCTTCTTTAGTCTTTTCTTCTATAAATCTCTTTGGCTCAAAAGGCATTAAAGACACCTCAAAGATTTTATTCTATTTTTAAAATTTTATTATCTGCTTGGTTTATATAAATGGTCATTGAGCCATTTTCCGAGGTCCAATTTACCTTCCAAACGTACTTATTTCCTTCAAAATTTTCTAAAAATTCTACAGAAGGTTTAGCGTCTTGATTTTTCTTTATAAATTCCTTAATTTTTTCTGTGCCCTCATAAGTATGGGAAGCAATTATCGCTTCTTCTGGGTAGATGATGTGGCAATTTATTTTATCTGTTTGGCAAACACTACACCCACTGACAAGTTTTAGTTCATTTCCCAAAAAATTTCTTGAGGGATAGGAATATTGCACCTCTATTTTTTCAGGGCAGGGTGTGTCAAGGCCCCTAGAAACCCAAGCTCTTAAAACGTATTCCTCTTCCCCCTCAGCCACTCTTTGAATAGAAATTATCTTTTTTTCATTTGCATCAGGATAGGTGTAATTTAAATCTTCTTCAAAAAACTTTTTTGCATCTTGTTCTGTAGTATAATTAAATATTCTTAGGAATAAAAAGAACGAAACTACTGCCACTATTAGTAAAAATAATAAAATTTTTGATGCCTTCATAAACTAATTTAATATTAATAATATTTTAAGCCTTTGGCTTGTAAATAATTTAAGTGAGAATATGGAAAAAACTACTAAAAGGCTCGATTATATCTCATGGGACGAATATTTTATGGGGATTGCACTTCTCTCTGCTAAGAGAAGTAAAGATCCACATACTCAGGTTGGGGCATGCATTGTCGACAAAAGAAATAAGATTGTCGGAATTGGTTATAATGGCTTCCCAATCGGTTGCTCTGATGATTTACTTCCATGGGCAAGAGAAGGGAAAAACATAAACGAAACAAAATATCCCTATGTCGTTCATGCAGAAGTAAATGCTATATTAAACTCTACTAAGGAGCTTTATGATTGTAGGATGTATGTTGCACTTTTTCCATGTAATGAATGTGCAAAGCTAATTATACAATCTGGAATAAAAGAGGTGATATATTTATCTGACAAATATAGTGAAACTGATTCAGTAAAAGCAGCTAAAAAAATGTTTGATATGGCTAAGGTAAGTTATAGGCAGCTACAAACAAAAATAAAAAATATAATAATTGATTTCGAGTTAAAAGAACAAAAGTCCCAAGACTAAGTATTATTCTTCTTCCAACACAATAGCCAACTTTTTGCATATTAGATAAATTCCATATGCTTGTGGCAATTCCAATTTTTTTCCCCTCTCAATCTTTTCAAATGTTCTATCTCCAAATTCATATTGGGGAATATCTGCAAGTGTTTGGATAGTTATAACTTCTTTCATAGAAAATGCCAGTGCATCTTTAAATGGTTCAAATTTGTCTAAATTTTCAATGGTTTTTGCTACAAGGCCAGAGCCTCCGTGTATTGTGTTCTCTGCCCTTAGAAGTTTTGAAGTGTCTACTGTTACTGTGGCATCTGTGTCTACTTTGCTAAAAATATTTGGGCCCTCTTGCTCTATTATTATTTTTATTTTTTCCAAAAGCTTTTGAAGTGAGCTGTTTATATTTATTTTTTGAGTTTTTAGGAGTTTAGAAGCTAAAAAGGTCCAATCTCCTTTTTCTAATTCCTTCCCATATTTTTCTCTGAATTTCTCTATCTCTAAAATTCTTCCAAAATATCGTTTATTTTTATTTTCATCTAATAAAACAGAATAAATTTTATTTGCTATTTTTCCTCTATATCCCAGATCTGACAATTTTGGACCAAATATTTTATTACCTTCTATAAAAAAGAACTTTGAAATATCTAATCCTATCGCATCTATATAATCAACTATTTCTTTTCTTGCATATCTCCCCAAAGTTTTAAAATTTTCATCCAAAACTCTTAAATGGTAGCCTCTAGACCCAGAGAAATTTATTTTAATTTTGCTTTTTGAAATACCAAAATCCTGCTCTAAAATCTCAATCAATGCAAATAATTTTGTTTTTAATTTTTCTAAACTGAGAGGGTTAATAAGAGCAGACTCTTCATGTGCATCCAAATCGAAAACCAAATCAGCAGCTGTCCATTCCTTTTTTTGCATTGGTCTTGCAGCTGGATAATTATAATATGCAGCAGAATAAGACACATAGTGAGGTCCATCCTCAGCTAATTTGTTATTGAATTCTTTATTAGAAGAGAAAGAGATGTGCCTATATTCTATTTTTTTGTCATAGCTACCAAACCCAAACTCTCTTTTTTGAATTTGATCTATTTCTATAAAATTTTTATTGTAGTATTCTTTGAATTTTTGGCTAAGCCAAAAGGGTATATTAATATTTGGCATACTCCTCATCTTCCGGCAAAACACTTTTCTTTGCATTATTTCCATGTATCTTTCTTCTAAACAAAGTAGGATTGGAGCATTTACACTCGGCAATACACAAACCACTTGATTCCATAGTAGTGCAAGATGGCATATTATAACCTTTCTTTCTAATAAATTCTATTTGGTACGAAGTAATGTCTGGATTGTAATCTGGTGCAAATGAGAAAATTTTCTGTATTCGTTCGTTAGAATATCCTGCCTTTATTAAATAAATCACTAGTGCTACTCTACCATAATGGGAAACATTGATAGAGGAAGACAACTGTGCAATTAGTTTTTTTATACATGGAGGAAAATCTGTAGTATCGATTTTTATTTGATCTAATTTTTGTTTTGGAATAAAATTGTTTAATTCCTCTATAATCTGCTTTATTTGCTCTAAATTAGCTGTCCAACTATGTTGTGGAATTACTTCTAATTTTGTTCTAATAGCTTCTTCTAAAACTCTAATAAATTGATCTTTGGATAAGTAAATCTCTCCATTCTTTAGTGGCATATAAATCAATTTATAGTGAATATCCTTTGGAGCATATTTTAGGTAACTTATTATATCAGTTTTTATTCTGTTTTTCTCTTCCTTAAAAGCAATTTGAAATTCATTTGCAACATTTTTTATATTTCCTAAATTCTCTTCTTGTTGGAGGTAATATCTGGCAAGCTTTGACTCAGCAATTGCCATTCTTTGGCGAATATAGATGTTTTTCCAATTAGAAAGAATTAACCGAGAAGCGGCATAAGCTAAAATATTATTTTTAAAAGATTCCTCATTTAATTCCAATATTGGTTTTAGATTAGAAGTAAGTCCATCCAGCAATCTTTTTTTTCCAAGCTCTAAAATATTTTGATCTATCTCTATCTCCAAACTTTGCACATATTTTTTTGCATCAGATAAGAAAGGATAATGGCTTAAAAATTCTAAGTCAAACATCTAACCACTATTTCTAATTAGTTGTGGTTTTAGAAAAATAAAAAGCTTATATCCTAAATCAAAACTAACAATAGAAAAAAAGTAAATCGGGCTAGAAAAAACCATCAGAGCAAGCATTGTCATCAGAGGCAAAATAATCCTCTCTCTCAAAAAAATTATCTTCGAACTAGAGAACATCTCATCTAAAAAGCCAGCAATAAAGAATAATCCAAATAGCCAGAGGTTGTCTAGATTTATGTTAAATAATACAATCATTGCGGTAAAAATAAAAAATCCAGCCAAATGCGTTTTGCTATCTATTTTCCCTGCAACTGCATTTGCTAATGCTAAACTAACATATAAAGTTGCTAAATTAAAAAAACAACTCAAAATTCCCAATATTAGCGAATATACAAAAGAAAAAATATAAGCTAGAGAAGATAATTTTTTTATTTTTTCAAATTCGTCAGCAGTTTTTGCAGCAAATCCAGCTAGAAAACTACCAAATAAGACAACTAAAAATTCGAGCATAATAAAAATTTGAAAAAAAGAATTAATAAATCAATCGAAAATACTTTATTTTTGCTCTATTACCTCTATTTTAATTTATTTTCTATTTTGAGCGCAAAATTCTTAGCAAAGTTAGTCTAGCAGTTTTGTCATTAATTTCTGTTTCAGAGAGTTTTTTAGCCAAATCTTTTAGCCCTAGCATTTCAAGCCAAGGGGAAAAGTGTTTGCCTTTTGCATGGTATAAGACTGCATCTATTGGTGCTGTTTTTATCAAGGTTATTAATTCCTCCAAATTTTTTGCTCTTCCAACTACTGTTCCATTGGGCAATTTAAAGATAAATTCTTTGCCTAAAGGTGCCTCTGCCATTAGATCAACCTCCCTATTATAAAAACATCTATAAGTATTTTAAAACTTTCTTTTTTATTAGAATATTAAATTTAGTAATTTTATAGAGCTATTTTTAGTCCAAGTTCTTTTTTTAGTTCTCTATATCTATTTCTTATGGTCACTTCTGTTACTCCAGCTACATCTGCTACTTCTTTTTGTGTTCTTCTCTCATTACACAAGGCAGAGGCAATATATACTGCAGCAGCAGCAACTCCTGTTGGTCCTCTTCCAGAAATCAAGCCTTTTCCAATTGCTTTTTTGAGAAGCTTTATTGCTTTTTCTTGTACTTGTCCGGATAGTTTTAGTGCAGCGGTGAATTTTGGTACGTATTGAGAAGGATCTGTTAGTGGTATATCTAGATTTAATTCTCTTCTAATAAATCTGTATGCTCGTCCTATTTCCTTTTTTTCAATTCCTGAGACTTTTGACAATTCTTCCAATGTCCTTGGATTTCCTTGCATTCTACAAGTAGCATAAATAACAGCTGCAACTACTGATTCAATTAACCTTCCTCTTATCAATTCTGCCTTTATACAGCGCCTGTAGAGGAGTGCAGCAGATTCTCTTACTGAGTCAGGTAAACCTAAATAAGAGGCAATTCTATCAAGTTCAGATAGAGCAATTGCTAAGTTTCTCTCCATAGAAGAAGCAATAGAGGCTCTTTTGTGCCATTTTCTCATTCTATATAGTTGTGCTTGTTTTTTTGGTGAGATTTTTGCACCTCTAATGTCTCTGTTATATTGATCTATTTCAGTTACTAAACCTTTATTTGGCCTCATATATTTTATAGGAGCTCCTCCTCTAGCTCTTTTCTCCCGCTGTTCAGCATCAAAAGATCTCCACTCTGGCCTGTGATCCTCTATATTTTCTTCTATCACAATTCCACAGTTACCACAAACAATTTCACCTTTAGCAAAATCTTTAATTATTTTTTTACTTCCACATTCTGGGCATTTTTCTACGCTCATCTCTACACCTCTTGCTAAAAATAGTTTTGATGATAAACTAATAAACAGACGGGTATATAAATTTTTCGGATTTATAAATCGTCGTAGAATTCCTCTATTTATCTCGTAAAAAAGTTTAAAAAGTTTTAGATTTTTTATCTTCATCTAAAATTTAATAAATTTTTCTAATGGGCCCAAGGAGAATCGAACTCCTATCTCCTGCACGTCAAGCAGGTGTCGTAGCCATTGGACCATGGGCCCATATTTGCTCAATTTTATAAATAAAAAAAGAAAAAATAAAAAATTTATTTTTATTCCTTTGTAATTTTTATTCCTTTGTATAAATAATTAAATCTTGTGGTTTTTGCGAAATATTTCCTAATTTGTATGCAGCAATTATTTTAGCTCCTTTTTGGGAGGCTAAATCCGCAAGTCTTTTAGTGATCAGGCCGTCATATACTACTGCAAATATTGGTTCTGTTGAGTTTTCTAAAGTCTTTATAATATCTCTTACCTGAATTTCAACTAAAAGTTCTTTAGGATTTTTGTATATTCTTCCCTTTCCACTTCCTATAAGCCCATCTAATTCCTCTATAAGCTGTAGTTTTATTTTTTCCAAATCTTCTACACTGTAGTGCTGGTTGTTTTCAGTTTGACTTATAGGTAGCTCTTCCTCTATCTTCTCTTTTTCTAAATCGGTAAGAATTTCCATCTCCACTGAAGGGGTGTTCTGTTGAGAAGAGATGGGCATTTCAGCTTCTTGCTTTTGGGAAGAAGAAGTAGAATTTTGTTGAGAAGTTGGGGTTTCTAGTTGCTCTGGATATTTTTGCTTTTTTTGAGGATAGTATTGTTGTCTTGCTTGCTTGTAGTAGGTCTCAGTCCTATTACTATTTTCTTTTTCGCTAAAAACCATTCTCTGCTCAAAAGGCACTTTTGCCCTTAGACACTTTATTATCTCCTTTCTTGTAAGCTCTTCGACCTCTTTTCCAGTGGGAGCTCTTGCAACATAGTCTATTTCACCTAATCTGGATAACTCTGCCAATATTATGTCTCCTCCTCTATCTCCATCTAAAAATACAGTTATTTCTTTCTCTTTTGTTAATTCGATAATACTCTTTGGTACATTTGCTCCTCCTATCGCAACCACATTCGTTATATCATTTTTAAGAAGATTTAAAACATCGGCTCTTCCTTCTACTAATATTATACTATCGTATTGCTCTATATTAGGTCCTGCTGGAAGTCTATCTGGCCCAAAATATGATAACTCGGCTGTCTTTACTTCTTCTCTAACTTGTTCAGATATTTCTCTGGAATCTGGAATCTCAGTTGTAAGAAGGGTTTTTAATAGCTCCTTTGCCCTCTCTATCACTGCATTTCTTTTCAAGTTTCTAGTATCTTCAATCTTATCTACCTTTATTTTTGCTTCGCATGGGCCTACTCTATCCACTACTTCCAATGCAGCTGCAAGTATAGAGGTTTCAACCATATCTAAAGAAGATGGTAGCTTTATAATACCTATAGATTTTCCCCCTCTTGGTTGCAATTCTACCACTATTCTTCCAATTCTTCCATTTTTTTGTAATTCTCGTAAATCTAACTCATCTCCAAGCAATCCCTCAGTTTGTCCAAAAATTGCTCCAACTACATCTGGCTTTTCCACTAAACCATCTATCTCGCAAGATGCATGCACTATATACTTTACTGTATCTATATATGTCTTTGCCATTTTCTCACCCTACACCCTCAGTCTAAAAGAAGCTTTCAGAAAATGGCTCAATAAATTGGGTGGAGTCTAGGTATTTTTTTTGCTAAAAAATTCGTATATTTATAAAATAAAAATTTTATTAGCATGATGAGCACACCCAAATTATGAGCATTTTCAGAAAGCTTTTTTAGTTATTAAATTTTTAAATTGCCATACGTTGTTGACAGCTGCTTCATTCCCTTTGGTCTGAGTGCCATCCACGTATGGCTATAATAATATTGCACTAAATATTTATTAAACTTTTAAGTTTAAAAGCGTTTAGATTTTCTTGCGTTTTGTTTTGCTTTTTTTTGTTCTGTTTGAAAGTATTTCAAATCCTCAAAACCACTCCTATCTAAATCCCTCGAGGGGTCTAGCTGCTTTTGTTGGCTTTTTTCAATCATTTCTTTTAAAGATTTTTGTTGAGTATAGAGGTTTTTATACAAATTAATTACTCTATTTATAGCCCCACTAATTTGAAATAAAATATGCTCAAAAACAGTCTTATCCATTCTATCCACTGAGTAGATCTCAAATACTTGTGTCTTTATGCCGCAACTCTCTAATACTACATTTTGAATAAATTTTTTTGAAACAAAACCAACTTTTTGTTCATGGGCCGCACTCCCCCCATATGTGCAAATAACCAAAGCTACCTTTCCCCCAAGTAGTCCTTTTAGAGAATTATTTTCAAATCTAAAAGCAAAATTTGGTAGAAACACTCTATCTATAAATCCTTTTAAAATTGCAGGTGGAGTAGACCACCAAACAGGGTAAATAAAAACGTATATAGAAGCATTTTTTAGTTCTTTTTGATATCTTGCAACATCATACGACATATATTCCCCATATTTTTTATATTCTTCAAAATTTAAAACTGGATTAAAATTCTCAGAATACAAGTCGATTATACTATATTTTATTTGTTGTTTGTCGAGTGTATCTATCACTGCACCTAAAATTTTTTTTCCATGCTCTGCCTCATTAGGATATGCATATATTATTAAAATTTTATTCATACAAACCACAAAAAAGACAACTTGACTACTAAAATTTAACTACCGATTGGTTTATAATTTTAATTCTTTTTGATATTTTAGTGATGTCTATGAAAAATGTAAAAAAAAGCCATGAGAAATATGAAAAAATGCCTTCAATAATTGTCCAAAGCGAAAAATTTTATGAAGGAAAAGGGCTATTTAACCTAGCAATTGGTCTTTTACTCTTATCTATTTCTGCAAGAATAATTACATTTGAAATACTCACAATGGTACTAGGAGCCCTATTCTGTCTAAAGGGATTATTGCAATATCTCAGCAAGTAACTTCAATTCTGCCACTACAATTTTTTAATTTTTTTAAATCTTTAAATTTAAGATTAGTGTGTAGTAGTTTTTGTTAAAATAAACTATCTCATTTTTAAAATAAATAGTTTTTTTAATTATAACTTAAATAAAATTTTATGAACAAGAGTGTCGAGCAAGAAAAATTTTTGTCAGCCTCAAAAGCCCTAGATTTTATAAAAGATAATATGGTGGTTGGGCTTGGCACAGGTTCTACTGCAGATATTTTTATTTCTCTTTTAGCTCAAAAAGTTAAAAAAGAAGGTATAAATATAACTTGTATTGCAACTTCTTCTAGAACAAAAAATAATGCTACTAATGCAGGTTTGACAATAGTGTCTTTAGATGATGTAAAAACTATAGATGTAGCTGTAGATGGAGCTGATAGGGTAGATAAAAACAAAAACCTAATCAAAGGGTATGGAGGGGCTTTAGTAAGAGAAAAGATAGTGGCTTATAACTCTAAAAAATTTATCGTTATTGTGGATAGTTCAAAGATCTCGCCTTCAGGATTTTTGGACAAAGAAATACCTATAGAATATATTCCCTTTGCGCATGGGGCAATTTTAAACCATCTAAAAAATCTGGGGGCAAAAAAAATTTCTGAGAGATTGGAGGGATCTCAAAAATTTGTTTCTGACAATCAAAATTGGTTAGTAGATGCTTATTTTGGAGAGATAAAAAATCCAAAAAAATTAGAAGCTCAGCTAAATGAGATTTGTGGAGTAGTTGAAAACGGAATATTTTCAAAGAAAAAGCCCATTGTTATTTGCGCAGGAAAAATAATATAATTTGTAGCACTACTAACCAATACTTTTTATATCAAAATAGTAAAATTAGTCTAATTTTACCATCTCAGAGTATTTCTCTATTTGTTCTAATGCACTTGTTAAATAATCTTGCCCACTATTTATATACTCGTAAGAAATAGAGCTAGATACATTTATAACAGATAATCTTTCCATCCTGTACTCTTTTAATATCTGCATAATTTTTTTCGCATCGCCCCCCTGTTTTCCTACTCCAGGAATTAATAAAGAGAGAGGGGTTTTTAATTGTTTTAAAATATTCTCTAAGTCCTCTGGTGCCGTAGCTCCAACAACTAAACCTACTGATTGTGGATAGAGCTCAGCCCATTGTTGGGCTTTTTGTGCTATATACTCATATAAAAATTGTCCATCAAATCGTTTTGCAAAAAATTCCTCTGCTGAGGGGTTAGAAGTCCTACATAAAATATAGGCACCAGCGGAATTATTCAAACAATAAGTTAAAAATGGCTCAACACTATCACTTCCCATAAAAGGCCAAATTGTGGTAGCATGTGCTCCAAAAAATTCAAAAATTTCTTTTACATAAGCCTTAGAGGTATTTGCAATATCTGCCCTCTTTGCGTCTAATATTATCAAATGGCTTTCTTTGTAGCTATCTATTAATTCTTTAAGTGCAAAAATTCCTTCAATTCCATATTGGGCAAAAAAAGCATAGTTTGGTTTTAGAATTTTTACTCTATTTCCTGCTTGTTGTATAATAGAACTATAAAACTTCACTATTCTTTGTTTAATAGAGCCTTCAATTTCAGAAGGTATTTTTTCAATTACTGGGTCTAAGCCAAAACATAAAATATTACCTGATTGATTGCTAAATTTTTCAAGCATTTTATAATAACTCAATTTTTCACCTTATTTTTTCCATTTCTATTTTTGCCCAAGCCTTTGCTTTTTCTTCTCCCCATTCCATTATATAATCTATTATATATTTTTGTTGTTCTTTGGTTATCTTTCCTATTAGATTAGCATATATCTCTCTTATGTTAATAACACTATATACCTCGCAACCTATTTTTTGTTTTATTTCTTCTTTTGCTGATATTCCTTCTTCTCCCATCTCCTCTCTATCTATTCCTACTAATATCCCGTTCATTTTTATTTTTTTTATACTCATTAGTTTTTCATAAGCCTCAATTTTTGCTTTTCCTGAAGTAATCACGTCGTCAACCATCAAAACCTCGCTATTTTCCTCTATTTGATCTTGTCCAACTATTAGTGCATCTGCTTTTTTATCTCCATACTCCTTTTGCTCTTTTCTATCGTATATAAATTTTGTTTTTATTTTATATTTCTCATACAATTTTGCAACTATTAGTGCTCCAATCACAATTCCCTTATATGCAGGTCCATAAACATAATCTATTTGGCTAATTTTTTTTTCTTCTAACAATTTGTATATTTTTGTAGCATATACTTCTGAAAGATAAGAAAGAGAAAAACCATCTATCAAGCTACCCATATTTATAAATATTGGGCACCTTCTTCCAGATTTCAATAAAAAAAATTCGTCCTTGTTTTTAGCTATTTTAATGCAATTTTTATTGTATAAAAATGTTACAAAATCTTTTTCAATATTATTCATACAATATGTTAGAATAATAAAATAAAAAAATCTATTCTTCTATTATTTATTTAATCTTTTATTATTTTTTAATTCTGTTTTAAAAGGGGATAAAAATTAAAAAGAAAATTTTTTCTCTAACAAAAAAAGATGGAATTTTTTGGTCTATAATGGTTGGTGCAGGAGAGAACTATGTAACTCCATTTGCCATAGCTCTAAATGCTCCCACTTACTTTATTGGGCTTCTCTCTTCTCTGCCTATCTTGATAGGCTCTATATTCGAAATTTTTTCTTTACAACTATTTAGACTTATACTGGACAGAAAAAAAATTATTTTAAGTGGAATTTTATTTCAAAGTTTAATTTGGTTATTTTTCTCTTTCTTTAGTCTCTATCCAAATTTATTTTCTTTTACTACTATTTTGTTTTTGTTTACTGCTTACTTTATTTTTGGAACAGTGCCCTCTCCTTTATGGAATTCATGGATAAGCGATTTAATAAGAAAATCAAATTTGCCAGAATTTTTTTCTATTAGAAATCGATATATGCTTTTTTTCCAATTTTTTACAATTATTATTTCTGGATATCTACTAAGTACAGTATTTAGAGAAAATGTTTTCCATGGGTTTTTCTTATTATTTTTTGTAGCTTTTGTAGCAAGGCTAATGTGTTTTTATTTTGTTAGTCAGATCCCAGAAAAAAGTAAAACTTCGGTTTTCTCAAAACCATTAAATCTCAAATCTTTTTTAGCTGATAAAAATTTTGCATCTTATAAACATTTCTCATTATTTAACTTTCTAATAATTTTAGGTACTAACGTAGCTTCTCCA
>JAWAEU010000002.1:0-160309 GCA_038891055.1 Candidatus Anstonellaceae archaeon
ATACCACCGAACTGAAAAAAGAAAAAAAGTAGAGGACATGGTTTATTATAGGTTTTCTAAAAACAGTCAAAAATATGATACTACTAAGTGGATTATGTATAAAATAGATATTTCCTATCCATGGCCTGGAGTGTACCCCAGAGCACCACCTGAAAGCTATTATTTTGGCAAAGGGGTGAGGTGGAGGGGTGGAATGGGGCGGGATTTATATGGTCTTATGCAAAACCCCTATAATTCATTTTATTTTTTTCAGAGTTATATTTATTCTCGAGGACCTCCTAAAGCAGGAGAGTATCCTCCTCCTCGTTCTGAATGGCCAGAGGGAATAACCCCGCCTCCTATAGATTCAGTGGCTAATTATTTTCATTCCGTATGGAAAACCACTATTTTTAGTGCAAATAGAGCAAAAGATGGAGTGTATGAGTGGTTAAATTCCATTGTGGTTAAAGAGATAGAAAGATATTATATGTTTGATGACAAGGATAATCCAATTAGATGGTGGGTCAGAGAAAAATCAGATACTCTTCTACGGGGAGATTCACTCACCCACCTACTTCCACAAAACAAATTTAAAATTTTATTTCCAAATAAAAAGCAAATAATTATTTTAGATGATAATCCAACATATAAAACTATAGCAAGAGATGGATTTGTAAAATTTAATAGTTTGTGGGTGCCAAAAGATACAATTGCAGCCAGAGTAGTAGGAAAAATTCCTACAGATGGAGAGACTTCAGTTAGTAAAAAAACATTTATTACTATTCAGTTTAATGAGCCAATAAAAGTTATTGAAATGAATGTATGGGAAGATGGAAAAATAAAAGAAGGTTCTTGGACTCTAACTAATCAAGATAGTACTGTGGTGTGGTGGGCAAAAAATGACTTTTTAGATAATTCAAAAATAACATATAAGTTAGTAGTAGAGGATGGAGATTCAAATAAAACAGAGGTAGGAGGAGTATTTTATATTGAAAACCCTGCAGTGGTAGGAGAATTAAAAAAAGATAAATTGGATGTAGAATTTAAAAAAGAACTAATAATCTATGATCTAATGGGAAGAGTGGTTGCAAGATTTAAAGCCGAAGAAGAAATAAATTTAGAAAACATTCCTACTGGCTGTTATATTATTAAAAAGGATGGAGAGATAATAAAAAAATTTTTAAAAATAAATTAAAATAAAAAAAATTTTTTAAGGACTTTTTTTAACACAGGGCACATCTGCAACAATTCCTGGGGCTGGCTCATAGTCCTTAGGACAGCATATTACCTCGTTTTCAAAATAAGTCATTTGCAAAAAACTACAACAAACAAAAGGACCAAGACTTCCACTAGGAGAAGGATCTGGATCCCACTGCCTAATATATCTATTCCTTTCACAGCAATAAGTATTTGGATTTTCTGGGTCAGGCTGATCAACACAAACTGAGATACTAAGATTACAACATTCTAACTTAGCTGGATCTCTATTTCTGTGAACACAGGCAATTGTACTTTCAGGGCAGCACAATCCATCATGAGGCTGGAAAATTGGGTTATAGAATATACATCTATTTTCTGGACAGCATACAAAAGGCTGTGCATAGGATAGATCTTTTATCTGACAGAGAATATCCTCTTGAGAGGGGCAACAGATAGAATAATCAGAAAAAGAATAATCAGAAAAAAGGGCCGGTGTTGGTGGTTTTTTGCATTTATTTGCCTCGCAACAAACAAATTTTATATTTTGAAAAATGCTATTCCCACAAGCAACAAATACACTTCCACTATTAGGATCATTTACACAGCAATATTTGCCAGATTGTAGTGGAGGAGGAGGAGAAAAACCACTTAGATCTAATAGCTGATTAGAATCCATACAACAAATTTCATTTGGGCAGTTTGTAGAATTTGGAAGAGCTCCATTTTCACAAGCATAGGCTTGTTGAGCAGAAGGACAGCAAATATTTTGATTATCTGAAGATTTTTTTAGACATTCAGAATCGGTACAACATTGTATTCCACTTCCAGTTGGGCAGGTTTTGTTTGATGGACAAATTGAACCACAGGAGATATGACAACTTAAATTAGCACATCTAATAATTTTTCGAATTGGGTCTATAAGTATACCGTTATTCTCTCCTTCACAAATATTACCATTATCATCTACACATTGAACAGGTTCAGGACAACAAGAAAGATAATGGTTATACTCACCTACATCAATATAAAAGTCATTTCCTAGATCAGGATCTATATAAATATTGCTTAGATTACAACAGAGAGGTGTGTCGTTATTTTCAGAAGAATAAATACACTCTAAACCTGGCTCACAGCAAAGAGAATTTGATAAATTGGTAGCAGGACAGTGGCGATCCTGCTCACAGCAAAAGTTTCCTCCACTGCATTTTTTATCAGGCGGACAACAACTGGAGGGTAGCGTACCACTATCCCCAGGTATATTGCATTGTCTATCTTCTGGACAGCAAACATAAGTTAGATCTCCATAGCTTGAAGAAGGCGGCTCTGACTGTATTGCACCACACCTGCTATTATCAGGACAGCAGGTAAGAGTATAATTCACACTTTGATTCCCTACTCTACAAATAGAATCTGAAGGACAACAAATATTATTAAGACAACCACTTCCATCTGGGCAGCAATACCCTCCACAATAATTAGAAAATGTTAGAGTAGTCTCACTATAAGATCCAGAAGTTCCTTCTCTATAAGTATAAGTAGCTGAACTAGCATTATACTCACAACAAGTTTGATTAGATAGATCTTGTCCTTGTTGAGGATAGCAAGCAGAACCAGAAGCGCAACATTCTCCCACTTGCACAAATACACTTCCGGTGGATGTAGTAAATTCTATTAACCTTGGACAAGGTTCAGCAGCACAACACTGCCCAGTGTAATTTGCACAATAATATCCGGCAGGGCAACAGGTTTCATTAATTATGATTGGATTTCCAAATTCGTCTACTCCTACCAATCCACAAGTTTGACTTTGTGGGCAGGTTGAAAACAATTCATCAGGACATTTGGGGGGCTGGGGGTAGCTATCTACACATCTTCCATCATAACAAAATTGTGTACCTTTGCAGCAGAACTTTCCACATTGCTGACTAGGTTCACAACTTGCAGTTGGAATACAAGCTCCGTCTGGTTGGCTACAGAGTTCAGAGTTTTGGTTACAACAAATTATTGAGCCATCTGGTCTTGGGCAAGCAATTTGTGTATCAAGGCAATAGTTAACACACTGACCATTTATACAAGCATCTTTGTATTTGCAGCAATATTTATCCTCACAATTAAATGTATTTGCTGGACAGCAATTTACACAAGAAGTAGTTGGAGTGTTGGAGATATCACAAATAGTATTAGCCTCACAGCATTTATCTAAACAAGAAATAGTTGGCTGTTGGCATGGTTCACAAGATTGAGTGGTGTAGTTATAAATATGATTAGGTGGACAGCAAAATTCCTCGCCGCCAATGTAATATCTTTGGGGTAATGGGCAGAAACAGTTTTCGCCTAAACAAATATAGTTTTGTTTACAGCATTGATTATTACAAGAAACCCCAGAAGGACAGGACTGACAGCGATTTGTAGTAGTATTGCAAATGCTTGTTGTAGAATCACAGCAATAAGTAATACCATTTTCATCTGGCCCACACACTATATTTGGAGGATTACAAGTAGAGAGGCAAGAACCACTTAAAGGATCACAATAAGAAAAAATTGAGCCATTGCAACAATTTGAAGAGCCTGCTGGGCAAACAAAATTTGGAGGGCTACACGAGGACAGACAACTGGAAGTTTGCTGATTGCAAAATTGTCCATCTGGACAACACACTCTATTGCATGGAATAGAATTTGGAGAGGTGCAAACTACACATTGTTTTGAAACTTGGTCACAAATAGAATTAGAAGCATTACAACAATAGTAAGAATTTGTTGGATCTGGCCCACATAAAATATTTGGAGGATTACAATTTATTGAACCGCTGAGAACACAAGCACCATTATAGCAAATTTCCCCTATTTGGCAGCAGTCATTATTACAAATTATGTTTGGAGGCAAACAAGCTGAGCCATTTGATAGACAATAACCATCCGGCACACAATTTTGTACATCGGGGCAGGGGATAAAACCAGTTGGACAGCCAGTTTCATTATTAAATATGTTTTCATACTGAGAATAAGAGCCTTCATAAGGGGAAATATAATCCACCAGTGGAACAGAACCTTGCTGAATTTGATTTAAAAGAGCTGAATCAAAATAAATGGTCAAATAAGACTCAAAAACTTTTGAAGGATTGTATAAATTTGGCTTGGAATTTGGCTCAAAGGAATAGATGTCAATAATTTTGCTTTCTGATGGAAAAAAGGTAAGATATAAATTATTAGTCTTTCCCAAATAGTTCTGTCCTTGATAAACATCCGCAAAAGAAGCAGAAGAGAATTCCAATTTTCTAATTGTTAATTTTTGGTTAGTTGGATTTGTAATTTTTAGTCTGACAGAAAATAAAACCCCATCTGCTGCTTGGTGTTTATATATCCCAAACTCAGTTAATTTAAAAGGTGAGGAGATAGAAGACCAATAAATTTTTGATTGATTTATTTTAGTACCAATAGGATCAGCAAAAAAGCCAAAAAAATTTAAAATCAAAATCCCTACTAAAAGTACAAACCCCAAAATTAGAATTTGTTCAATTGAAACTTGCCCCTTTTTTAATCTCCTACAGGTCATATTATATTAAAAATCAGAATCTTTAAAAATTTTAACATCAATTTAAAACTTTTTTGCATATTGCACAATAGATTCAAAAAGAGGCAAACAATTATTAAAAATAAATTTATTTTTTTTATCGAATTTATTTAATAGGGCACTAAAAAAACTTTCTCTTCTGGCCTTCTTTATTGTCCAAAATGGATTTTGAAATAGCCTAACATGGCACTCTGGATGTGGCATTAGACCCAAAACATTTCCATATTCATTACAAATACCAGCAATAGCATCTGTTGAGCCATTTGGATTGTGAGGATAAGTTAGAGTTTTTAGCCCCTCTGGATCTGCATATCTAAAAACTATTTGGCCCTTTTCAGCTAACAATTCTAAAGCTTTTGAATCTTTTGCTATAAATCTTCCTTCCCCATGCCGTATTGGAATTAAAAAACACTCTGCCAAACTTTTTGAAAATGTACAAACACTTCTTTCTGTCCTTAAATAAACCCAGCGATCTTCAAATTTTCCGCTTTGATTTTGTATAAGACTAAAACTTTTTTCTCTCCACTCTCCCCAACCTGGTAGAGCTCCAAGCTGTACTAAAATTTGAAAACCATTGCAAATCCCTAAAACCACCTTTTGGTCTTCTATAAATTTTTTAAATGGCCGAAATAATTTAAATCTAAATTTATTTGCCAATATTTTTCCAGATTGAATTTGATCTGCATAAGACCACCCACCAGGCAAAACAAAAATTTGAGCTTCTTCAAATAATGAAGGCTTGTTTTCTAATTCTGAAAAATGTACAATAATTGCTTGTGCACCTGCCAATCTAAATGCGTGAGCTGTTTCAAACTCTGAATTTATTCCAAAGCCAGCTAATATAAAGGCAAGTGGCTTATTCATAACAAACACCCTAAAGTTTTTTTAAAATGCTCACTCATCTTCTCAACTTCTAAATTGACTAAAAGCTTTTCTTTGCTAAAAATTTTTAATTGAGAACCTTCTACTCTACCCACACATGCAAAAAACGAACCTCGTAAAATTTTCTCAAATTCTTTTTTATTTTTTGGATTTATGCTAACTACAAATCTGGAAGGAGATTCACTAAACAATAAAGTAGTATAATCCAAATCAAGAAGATTTTTAAGAATAGATAAGTCTATGTTTGCCCCTAATTTTCCCCCAATACAACACTCAGCTAAAGTTATTGCCAATCCTCCATCTGAACAATCGTGGCAAGAATTTATCAAACCTCTTTTAATTGCAGCAGCTAATTTTTTGTAAAGAGAAAAGCTCTCATGTTTTCTTACTGCAGGACAATAAAGTTGCTCTTGAGGAAGAGATTTTAATTTACTATATTCGCTTGCCCTCATCTCACCATAGGTTTTTCCTAAGATATAGATCAAATCCCCTTCTTGCTTAAAATCAGAAGTGATGGCTTGATTTATATCCTTGATAATTCCAACAACACTAATTAATAGGGTAGGTAAAATAGAGAGTTTGATATTCTCAAAAATATAGTCATTTTTCATAGAGTCTTTTCCAGAGATAAGAGGTAGAGAATAATAAGTCGCCAACTCCGCTAAACCCATATTTGCTCTAACTAATTGGCCAAGTTTTTTTTCTCCATCCAAATTTTTTTCTGATTTGAGCGGATCTGGCCAGCAAAAATTATCTAATGCAGCCCAATGAGAGATATCCCCACCAACTGCTAAATAATTTCTAACTGCCTCATCCACTGCCAATTGGGCCATGTTATAACAATCAAATTCAGAGTATTTTGGGCAAATTCCATTTGCTATACAAATTCCTAAATTCTCTTCATAAAATGGCTGAATTACAGCACCATCAGAAGGTCCATCAGCCAACCTTCCACAAAGTGGTTTTATTGCAGACATTCCAAGCACTTCGTGATCATACTGTCTAATCACATTTTCCCTCGAGCAAATATTTAATGAACTCAAAAGTTCTAATATATCTTGATTATAATTTTCTTTTTCTTCTAATTTTACAATAGGGTTTACAACTTGTGGTTTTTCAAACACAGCGTTTAATTTTAATTTTGGTAATCCCTTGTGCAAAAATTTTAAATCCAAAAACAAAACGGTTTTATCATAGTACATTACTTTTAAATACCCAGAAGAATTAAACTCTCCAATATCGCTAACCTCTACATTATGCTTTCTTGCCAATTCTACAAAGTCACCTGCCTTGGAAGGAGGTACTGCTACTGTCATTCTTTCTTGAGATTCGGATAAAAATATCTCCCAGCAATCCAAGCCACTATATTTTAGAGGGCAGCGCTCTAAATGAATTGTAGCTCCCCCAACCAAGCCTGCTAACTCTCCAACTGATGAAGAAAGTCCACCTGCTCCATTGTCTGTCAAACCACTATGTAATCCTAAATTTTGAGATTCTAATAAAAAGTCTATAACTAATTTTTGTGTAAATGGATCTCCTATTTGCACTGCGGAAGTTGGAGAAAAATCGTCTAGATGTTGAGAGGAAAAAGTTGCTCCATGAATTCCATCTTTTCCTGTTCTTCCTCCAACTAAAAATATTCTATCGTGAGGTTTAATATATTTAAGATGAGTTTTTAGACCATTTTTTAATTTTCTTGGCATTAAACCTGCAGTGCCACAGAAAACCAAAGGTCTGCCTAAAAAACTCTCATCAAAAACAATAGAGCCATTTATAGTTGGGATACCGCAAGCATTACCTCCTTTCTCAACCCCTGCCTTCACACCTTCAAATATTCTTTTTGGATGCAATAACTTAGGAGGAAGAGGCTTGTTATAAAATGGAGAAGCAAAACAAAATACATCTGTATTAAATATTGGTTTTGCACCAAGCCCAGCACCTAAAACATCTCTATTTACTCCTAAAATTCCTGTGAGGGCTCCGCCGAATGGATCTAATGCTGAAGGAGCATTGTGGGTTTCGCATTTTATTGCCAATGCCCAATTTTTATTTATTGAAATTATTCCTGCATTATCTACAAAAGCAGAGAGGACATATTTTTTGTTTAGTTTTTTGGTTGTAGAATAAATGAAAGTCTTAAAGAGAGAATCTAATTTTAATTTTTTTGTATTTTTAGCTTCTTTGTATTTGTAAGAAATTTTAGCGTTAAAAATTTTATGTTTGCAATGTTCAGACCAAGTTTGTGCAATGCATTCTAATTCTACATCTGTTGGTTGCGGCCCTAATCCCTCTTCTTGCCTTTTTTTTATAACAGAGGGCTTAGAGTAATATTTTATAATTGCCTTAAATTCTTCTAAACTTAAAGCCAAAAGGCGGTGTTTTGAGAGTTTTTGTAAATATTCTCTATCTTTTTTCAATTGGATGTATTGAAAAGAAGCTTTTTTATCATCTTCTATAAAAATATTTAGCTGCTTTGAATAAAATTCGGTTGCCTCTTTGATAGAGAAAACCTCTGCTTCTTCTATTAATTCATTATAGAGATTTTTTTTAGCAAATTCTAAAATACTGGGTGGAGCCAGCTGTGGGGTTGATTTTATAAAATATATTTTAGACGTTCTTAGTTTAGTAGAAAAATTTTGGTCTGCATCTTTAATTGCTAAAAATGCTGCATCTGCTAAATTATCTTTTACTGCTGGCTTGTATCTAATTTCTAATCCAAAATCAAAATCTAAAACATATGGTTTATCAAAAGAATAAACCTGAGTGAGACTATCACACAAAATTTCTTCAGCTATGAATTTAGCTTTTGGATCCTCCAAATCTTTTTGAAAAATATAATCTTGGGCTATAAGTAATTTGCAAAATTCTAAATTAAATTCTTTTCTTAGTAGTTCTTCTAATTTTATTTGATTTTGCAAGTTGAATCTAAAAGCTACTTCTATTCTTTTGACCATACCAAATACACTATTGTAAAATTTAAAAAGTTTTAACAAAAGTTTAATCTTTTAGTAATTCTGCGACAATTGCCCCATAAGCTGGCCTTGAAACAAAAACCCCCAATAAATAACCCAAAATTGTGGTAGAGCCAAAGCCAATTATTTCAACTAATCCAGAGGCAACTACTAGGGGCAAAAATGCTAAAATTGCAACAGTAGCATTTGTCAAAATTATTTGATAGGAATAATCCATTCCATCTTTTATATTTTCTTTTCTCTTTAGAATATTGTCAGTTATAACTATTTGAGCATCTACAGAAATACCTGTTGCTGCAATAATTCCAGCCATTGCTGCTAAATCGATAGAAAAAATTCCAATTATTGAAGTGAGAATAATTATTTCGCATATAGATACAAAAATTATTGGCAAAACTACTAAAGGATTTTTATATCTAAATGCAACAAATAATGAAATAAACAATAAAGCAAAAACTAATCCCAAAAGCGAGAGTTTTAAAATCTCTTGGCCAAAGACAGGAGGCACCTCTTGAGCAGACCCTAAAGAAATTTTTACAGGTAGAGCACCACCTTTTAATACTGCTACTAATTCTTTTGCTTTATAATTTGCATCTAAAATTTTTTGACTCCCTTGTCCTTGGGCAAAACCACTTATAATATAAGAGCCAGTAGTAGTGCCATTTGTTACATCTGGGCTTAAAATAGCCGCTGAGCGTAATCCAATGACTTCTAATCTAGAGATATAAATAAAATCAGCTGAAGAAACAATTTTTGGTATAAATTGTGAATATGGCTTTTGAATTATATTAAATCCCTTTTCTTTTAATTTAGAAATTATATACTGTGGTACTGAATCATAAACATATGCCACAGGCTCACTAAAAATAGAACTATTTATATCCTCTTCCAATTTTTCAACTATCTCCTCTTCTAATACCACTACTAAATTTGAATTTTCAAATTTTGTGGTTTGTAAGATTGCTTTTAGGACAGATGCCTCCGAAATATTTAGTGGGTTTAATTTATAATTTGGATTTAATTCTGCCTGTTCTTTGTGAAATTCAGCTATAGCATCTTGCAATATTTTTTTGGAAATTAAAACTATCCCTTGATTTGGTTTATCTAAAAACATATAAATTGGATAATTTGCCTTTCCTCTTACTACTTGAGAAAAGCGTTTTTGACCTTCTTTTGTAAGAGAAAATCCAACAACCCAATCAGCCCTATAATTTAGTGGATTGAGCTGTCTTACTGTATCTTGGTAAATTTCTTCTCCACTTAGTGCTACTTTTCCATCTACAATTCCCTCAAATACTCCTTGCCTTGATAAAATAGATTCTATATTTGAAACTAACTCTGGATTGAGTTTAGACACTTCTATGTGTACTTCACTATCTCCAATAGGAGTTACTTTTATTTCAGTTAGTCCAAATGTAGCTGTTCTAACTTTTATATTTTCTATTAAATACTGCATGGTTGTTTGATCAACTGGATGGGCTAATAAAACAGGAATAATAGTACCTCCAGCAAAATCTATACCAAATTTTAATCCACCGCCAAATGGACCGCCATTTATAAATACCCAAAAAATTGAAAGAAGAGTTAAAATTACTAAAAACAAAATTTTTGGATTTTTTAACAAGTTAATAATTTTTTGTTTTGTGATTTTCATTTAAACCACTTAATTTCTAAATAAAATGTCACTAATAGAGGCGGTATAAATTTTCTTACCTTTCTTTTCACAATCTTCAATATAATACATTAGAATAATTGCATTAAACATCCAGGTTGCTATTAAATCACCAATCAAACCTGCAATTGCTACTGTGGAAATCACAAAATAAAGCTGAATTTTTGTTATGTATGCAACCATTAACAAGGTTAAAAATGCTACAATAGTAGAAAGACTCATTGTAAATCCGGTTTTCATTGCAGAATATGCTCTCTCTTTTATATCTCCTTCTTTTCTTTTGAGTAGATTCATAGTGAGCAATATATCAGTATCTAATGAAAAACCAACTAGCATAAGCAAAGTAGCAAATGAGGGAAGATTTAGAGGTATAGAAAAAATAGACATAAAACCAAGTGCCATTATAATATCTGCTGCAGCACCAGCTAATACTGCTAGAGATGGAATAAAGGTTCTAAAAATTAAAAAAACTGCTACCGAGACCAAAATGAAAGAGATTATACCAACCCCTATTGCCCTCTCTATAAAATCTGAAGATAGAGTAGCACTTCTTTCCTTTATAGAAATGGATGAATTTTCTTCTAATGAAGATAAAATGTTTCTTAATTTTTGATTTTCTGCCGAATAAATAGTTGCAAAAGAGCTCTGCACTTCTTTTGAAAGTGCGTTTAGAGAAGTATAAAAAGAGGCATTTTTTTCTCTTCCTGCCAGAAAGAAAATTTCATTTACAATTAAATCTAATTCCTTTCTTTTTGAATTATATTCTTCTAATTTTTCTTTGTTAGTAGCATTCGAGAGTAATCCTAATTCTAAATCTAAGGCTGCTGGGTACTTAGAAAAAAAATCAGACTTTAGTTTTTCTGCTTTTATAATCGTTGGACTTCTAGAAATTTCCAAATAAGAAAAATAACCTGTTGGATTTGGCTCGGAGGAATAAGAAAAAAGAGTATAATTTTCTTCTTTTAGCTTTGAGAGCAAAATCTCCAAATTTGGTTTGTTTTTAGAAATAATCTGTACCTCAATGCCTCCACTAAAATCAATACCTAATTTAAGTGGGCTAAAAATAAAAATAGAAAACAAAGAGAATAAGATTAAAAGTATAGGAAATACTATCAAATATTTATAGTTTTTTATATTATAGATATTTGGAAATTCCATAAATATCAGTCAAGAAATTTTTGAATAAAAACTCAAGCATAAAAGAAATTTGCTAAAACTCTTAAAACTATTTTTTAACTTAAAATTTAAAATGCTTACTATAAAAAATTTTCAAACTCCCTATATTTTTATTAAAAAAAATTTAAAATTATAGAGGTGCTTTATTTTTACTTAAATTTAGCCTGCAGAGAAAATTATAGGTTTTTGCCATCACTAAAGCCTTGATTGCTGTAGAGGGGGTAGAAAATACAGCCACATTGTTTTGAGATAAAATTCTCTGTTGCTCTTTTGTGAAATTTCCACCGCTAGAAACTACTATAAATGGCTTTTTGATTTTATCTTTTGCCTCTGATAGAACAGAGATAATTGAATTATCTAAGGTGGGGGTTTGAAAAAGCACTATGCAAACTATTGCATCAACTTCTTCTTCATCTGCTAAGATATCTAAACAATCTTTATATCTCTGCGAAGTAGCATCTCCTAAAATATCAAGGGGATTTGTTATATTCACTATTGGAGGTAAAACTTTCTTTAATTTTTCTACAGTAGCTGAGCTAAATTTTACAAGTTCTAAGCCATTTTTTTCGATTGCGTCTGCTGCCAACACTCCATTTCCTCCTCCATTAGTTATCACTGCAATTTTTGAACCACAAAAGTGAGGATTAGAGCCAAATTCAAATCCGTTTTGTTGCTCAAAATTAAGCATTTTTATAAAATCAAATAATTCATCTATATCTTCCGCTTCAATTGCCCCAAATTGCTTAATTGCACTGGAGAATACCTCTGAGGAACCTGCCAGCGAGGAAGTGTGAGAAAGTGCAGCTGCTGCCCCAGATGAAGTTTTTGCTGCCTTTAAAATTACTACTGGTTTTATGCAAGACAAATAAGCCAGAGAAGATAAAAATTCTCTAGCATTACTTTTTATTCCTTCTAAGTAGAGAGCAATTGTTTTAGTAGATTTATCCAAAGCAAAATAGTGTAATAAATCAGTTTCGTTAATGCAAATGGCATTGCCATAAGAGACAAATTTAGAAATTGCTATGTCATTGTAATTTGCTAAATCCAAAAGACATCCTCCAATAGCACCAGATTGTGAGATTATTGCTATTGAACCATTTTTTGGCCTAGCTAACTTTTCTTTTGGCAAAAAAACACTATCCACATTTTTTTCTATATTAATTACGCCCATACAATTTGGACCGATGAGCGCCATGTTGTGCTTTTGTGCAAGTTTTTTTATTTTTTCTTCTTCTTTTTTATTTCCAATCTCAGAAAATCCTCCAGAAATAACTATTGCGGCAGGTACTTCGTGCTTTGCTGCATCCTTTAAAACTTTATAAACCTCTGCTGCAGGTACGCAGATTATTGCGCAATCAACTTTTTTTGGTACTAAAGAAATTTTTTTATAGCATCTAATGCCCAAAATTTCTTTTTCATGTAAATTTATTGGATAAATTTCACCTCTAAATCCACCTTCTACAAAATTTTTTAAAATTACATGTCCTATTTTTGATGGATTTTTAGAAGCTCCAACAATTGCAATAGACTGTGGCTCAAATATGTATTTTAAATTTTTTATCTTTTTTGTGATTTTTGGTTTATAAAAAGTTGGTTTGAATTTCTCTATTTGTGGGCAATATAAAGCTCGCATATCTGCAACAAACAAACCATTTTTAGTTTGTAAAATTGGATTTAAATCCAATTCTGCTATTGGATTTTCAATTAGCAGCTGTGAGACACTAACAAGTATTTTTGCTAAAGCTTCTAAATCAACCTTTGTTTTAGACCTATAACCTTTTAATATTTCAAAGCCCTTTAGCCCAGCAATCATTGAACGAGCTTGCTCTAAATTTATAGGACACACTCTTAATTGAAAATCAGCTAATAGTTCAGTGTAAATACCGCCAATTCCAAATAGAATTACTGGACCAAACTGCTTATCAAATTTTCCACCTACAATTAGTTCTAAAGAAGATGGGACATACTTTTGTACTATTATAGCGGCCCTTCTATCCAATTTTCTTAATCTTTTAAATTCTCTAATTATACTAGAAGGAGAGGTAAGATTTAATGAAAGTGCATGATGCTCAGATTTGTGTAAGAATTTTTGAGAAAAAATTTTAAGGGCTACTGGATAGCCAATCTCTGAAGCTATTCTAACTGCCTCTTGGTGATTTTTTGCAACTCCATATTCTAAATAAGGTATGTTGTATTTTTTTAAAAGCTCAAAATTAAATTTCCAGCTGCATTTGTCCATTTTTTTCACTTTTTTATTCTGTTGTTATTCTGTAGTTAATAATTTTTATTTTATAAAAATCAAAATTAGTGCCACAATAACTAAAAATACTAAAATAGAGCTGAGAAGTATGTAAAACCCATAATGTTGAATGTAATATTCTATTTTGGAGAGAAGCATAGTAGTTCTATCTAATTTGATTGGCTTTTGTTCTACCTCCCAGGGAAGTTTTCGTTTTTGCTTTGGAAGATTTTGGGCAGAGGTGGCAGAGGAAGAATCGGGTGGTTGCTTTTTTTGAGTAGATAAAAAATTTTGGTCAGCTATTAACTCTTTAATTTCTTCATCTATTTCATCAGAAAGTTCCTCCTTTTTTTGTTCTGAGATTTTTTGAATTTCTTCTTTAGTTAAAAGTGTGGTTGGTGTACCCTCGAGTTTTATTTTTTCTTTTGAGACTAAAAATCCTTTTTCAGTTAAACTTAAATATACTCTTGCAGATTGCACTTGGTCTGAAATATAACCATTTGATTTCAATTTATAAAGTCTTAATGCTAAATCCAAACTTGTGATATTTAGAGTTTTTTCTAATAATACGAGTTCTTTAATTCCTTTTTTTAGCAAACTTAGAATTTCAAAATCTAAACTATCAAGTGGCTCGGAGGCTTTTTGAATTGCCAAAGAAATCAAATCTTTTGCTTTTGGTAAAATTATAATTGGAGAGAGTCCGCCCACTGAAGCTTGAATATCTATCAAACCTTTGATTTTCATAGTGCCTAAAATATTTGCTGTTTCAAAAAAAGAGGTATTTATAAGTGGACCAAATTTTTCTACAGTAGAATCTGGCTCTAATTTTTTTAATATCAGCAAATCTAAATAATTTATATCACTTTCCATGATATGCATATGAGGGTAAATTTTAAAATTTTGTCGTTTAAAAAAAGCATAGTATAAAAGGTTAAAATTATGGAAAAATTAAAAATATATGGGGCGGGACAAGAGGTTGGACGCTCTTGTTTTTTATTACAAACTGATAAAAAAATTGTGCTTGATTGTGGCCTTAAGATCCATAATAAGAAGGATCCTCACCTCTACCCACTTTATCAAAATGAAAAGGTAGATTTGGCAGTTATTTCACATGCTCACTTGGACCACATCGGCTATCTGCCTGCATTGTTTGAAAATAACAATATACCAACAATAGCCACTGCTCCAACTAAAGATATAGGTGAGTTGTTACTATTGGATTCTGCAAAAATAATTTTAAGCGAGTATAGAAGTTTGCCTTATAAGAGGCAAAGTCATATAAAGGCAATGAAGTCATTTTTGATAACAAATTATTTTCAAAAAAGAAGAATCGGACAAAATACTATAACCCTTTTTGATGCAGGCCATATAAGTGGCTCTGCTACGGTGTTAGTAGAATATAAATCAAAAAGAATTTTGTATAGTGGAGATTTTAAACTCTCACATACATATTTGCATTCTCCTGCCCATATTGAAAAAGATATTGATATATTGATAATTGAGAGCACATATGCAAATAGAGAGCATCCCATACGAGAAGACCTAGAGATCCAATTAGTACAAAAGGCAAGAGAAGTAGTTGAGAATGGTGGGCATTTGTTATTGCCAGCATTTGCTGTTGGAAGAACACAAGAGCTTTTAGCTATTTTTAAAAACAGAGCCAAGGATATTCCACTATGGATAGATGGAATGGGAATAGAGGCAACTAAAATAATTTTAAAATATCCCCAGTTTATAAAAGACCCAAAGACTTTTAGAAAATACGTAGAACAATGTAATTTTGTTTTAGATTCCAAAGATAGAAAAAAGGTCCTCAAGCAGCCAGGAGTAATAATTAGTACAGCTGGAATGTTACAAGGTGGACCTGCTTTAAAATATCTCTCTACTATAAATGAAAAATCTGAGGTTGTTTTTAGTGGTTATTGTGTTGAAGACACTAACGGATATAAATTACAAAATTTCGGGTATGTTGAGGTAGATGGAGAGAAGTATTATCCAAAAATTCCAGTAAGTTATTTTGATTTTTCTGCCCATGCCTCAAGAAGTGAACTTTTTGAATTTGTAAAGCAAACTAATCCTTCAAAAATTATTTGTATTCATGGGGATCAAAAAGTTGCAATAGACTTTGCCGAAGAATTAAAAATAATGGGATATGATGCGATTGCTCCAAAAACTGGGGAAGAAGTAATACTAACAATTTAGAGGAAAAAATTAAAATAAAAAATTAGCTTTTTTGAGAGGCAAAAGTTTATTATTTTTTAAAATTAATTTAAAATTAGATTTAAATGGAAGAGTCCTTTGAAGATAGCCAGTTGCAGCAGTTGTGGGAGGAATTTGTAGAAAAATATTATAAAGAAGAATTAACTCAACTAGAACTAGAATATCCCACGAAAAAAAGTTTTATTGTAAATTTTGAGGACATACAAAAATTTAATCCTCATTTAGCTGACTTTTTAATCGAAAATCCTGATATTGCACTAAGTTCCTTTGAAAAAACGATAAGAAAAGAAAAGGCTGGAATGCTAAATATTGAATTTGCACCTCACGTTAGAATTGCTGGTCTAAAGGACAACGATTTGATGATTCAAAATATTTCTTCAAAGCATATAGACAAGTTGCTAACAGTAAAAGGAATTATTACAAAGAGAGCGGAGGTAATGCACAAAGTGAAAGTAGCCTTTTATCGCTGTGGAATGTGTGACTACATCTTAAAAGTTCCTCTCACAAAAAAAACAGTTCCACCTGAAATTTGTCCAGAATGCAAAAAAAAGGCACTGATAATGGAGGAGGAAAATAGCTATTTTGTAGATATACAAAGGGCAGAATGTCAAGAGCTGTTGGAGAGAGTGAGAGGAGGAGCACCTGCAGCAAAAATAGAGCTTTATTTGGAAGACGATAACGTCAATCAAATAATGCCTGGAGAATCAGTAGAACTAACTGGGATTTTGAGACTAAAAACCCCCACTAAAACAAAAGGTATGAAACAAATAGGTGGAGTTTATTCTCGCTATTTAGAAGTAAATTATATAAATCCAATCAATAAGGATTTTGAAGAAATTAAAATAACTCCGCAAGAAGTAAAAAAAATTTTAGAGATGTCAAAAAGTAAAGATATTTATCAAAAACTTCAACATGCCTTAGCTCCAGGAATATATGGGCATGATGAAGTAAAGTTAGCAATCGTACTGCAAATGTTTGGAGGCACAAAAGGAAAAACTCTTCCTGGTGGAGTGCCAATTAGAGATGATATACATATTTTACTTATCGGAGATCCTGGTAGCGCTAAATCAAGAATGCTACAATATGCAAAAGAATTAGTACCAAAAGGAATTTATGTTTCTGGAAAGTCTGCTACAGGTGCAGGACTTACTGCAACTGCTGAGAAGGACGAATTAGGGGAAGGGGGCTGGACACTAAAGGCAGGTGCTTTGGTATTAGCCAATGGTGGACTTGCTTGTATTGATGAATTTGATAAAATGACAGAAGACGAAAGAAGTGCAATGCACGAGGCAATGGAAACTCAAACTATTTCTGTTGCAAAGGCAGGGATAGTTGCTACTTTTAGAACTAAGTGCGCAATATTAGCTGCAGCAAATCCAAAATATGGAAGATTTGATCCAAATCGACTTCCGGCAGAACAATTTAATCTAACTCCTACTATTTTATCAAGGTTTGATTTAATCTTTGCAATTTATGATGTGTTGGATAAGGTAAAGGATTCTGAAATGGCAGAAGCAATATTATCTGCTCATCGAGAAAAACATAAAACTGAACCACAAGAAGTGGAAGATAGAGAATTAATAAGAAAATATATTGCTTATATGAGAAAAAATATTTTTCCAAAACTCTCTGAGGAAGCCTCTGAAAAAATCAAGCAATATTATGTAGAATTGAGAGAAAGAGGACAGAAGCAAGGAGCAGTACCAATAACTCCAAGACAGATTGAAGGGATAATTAGGCTTACTGAAGCTTCTGCAAAAGTGAGAGGTTCAGATATTGCTACTGTGGAAGATGCAGAGCGTGCAATTAATTTACTTAACTTTATGCACGATCAAATACTTAGAGATAGACAAACAGGTGCAATTGATGTAGACATTATAAATGTTGGAAAACCACAATCTGAGAGAAATAAGATTAGCATAATAATGGGAATAATAAGAGAGTTTTCTGAAAAATACGAAGAAATTCCAATTGAGGAGGTAATAGCAGAAGCTGCTAAAAATAATATTGAAGAATTTGAAGCTAACAAAATAATAGATGAAATGATTAGAAATGGAGATATATATAAACCAAAATCAGGTTATATAAAACCTGTAAGAGAATATCACTAAAAAGTGATTGTGATGGATGAAAAATATTTGCTAAAAACAGGATTGGCAAAAATGCTCAAAGGCGGAGTAATAATGGATGTAACAAATGCAAAAGAAGCAAAAATAGCTCAAAAGGCTGGAGCAGTCGCTGTAATGGCTTTAGAAAAAGTACCTGCAGATATTAGAAGAGAGGGAAAAGTTGCTAGAATGGCAGACCCGCAAAAAATAAAAGAAATAAAAAAAGCAGTGTCAATACCAGTTATGGCAAAATGTAGGATAGGACATTTTGTTGAAGCACAAATATTGGAAGCTTTAGAAGTTGATTTTATAGATGAATCAGAGGTTTTAAGCGTGGCTGATGAAACACAACATATAAACAAATGGGAATTTTCTGTGCCATTTGTATGTGGTGCAAAGAATTTAGGACAAGCACTAAGAAGAATTGAAGAAGGTGCAGCTATGATAAGAACAAAGGGGGAAGCTGGGACTGGAAATATTTCGGAAGCAATCAAACACATCAGAACTATCCAAAAAGAAATAGAGAGCTTAGAGAAAATGAGTGAAGAACAGCTAGAAGAGTTGGCAAGAGAGTATAGAATAAAAGACTTAGAGCTATTAAAAGAGACAAAAAAACTAAAAAGACTTCCAGTAGTAAATTTTGCTGCTGGGGGAATTGCTACTCCTGCAGATGCAGCTCTTTGTATGCAACTTGGAATGGATGGAGTTTTTGTTGGATCTGGGATTTTCAAATCTCAAAATCCACTCAAAAGAGCTCAGGCGATAGTAAAAGCTGTTGCTAACTATAATGACAAACAGCTATTGGCAAAAATTTCAGAGGGGTTAGGAAAAGAGATGGAAGGAATTGAAATCGATAAACTCTCAGCGCAGCAAAGATTAGCAGAAAGGGGAGATTAATCTTGTTTTTAGGTGCAACAATGGGCACAAGCTTAAAGGTTAGCAAATTGATAAGAGGTTATTTAAAAAAAGAGCTTATAATAGAGAAAAAAATAAAAAAGTTTGAAAATAATATTAGGTCCAAAAAAGCAATTGCAAGAGAACTTTGCTTTTGTATTTTTGCAGCAAATTCCTCTGCTCTTGCTGCACATAGAGCAGAGAAAAAGCTTTTTTTATCTAAAATAAAACTAACTCCCAAAAATTATAAAAAAATAGCAAAAATATTGAGAGAGAGTGGAGTGAGATTTCATAATAAAAAAGCTAGATATTGTATTTCAGCTGTCCAGGATCTAATTTACAAAAAAAAGTTTTTTGAATATTTAAAAATTTTTAGAGAGCCTATTGAATTGAGAAACTTTTTAGCAAATACAACTAAAGGTTTAGGACTAAAAGAGGCCAGTCATTTTCTTAGAAATATTGGGATTGGAAAAGAACTTGCGATATTGGATCGACATATATTAAAAAGTTTAAGAAAATATGGGGTTATAAAGAAAATTCCCAAAACTCTTACTAAAAAAACTTATCTAAAAATTGAACAAAAAATGCTAAATTTTTGCAAAAAAATAAAAATAAATCCTTGCAAATTAGATTTATATTTTTGGTCTGAAAATACAGGATATGTCTTTAAATGAGGGTGAGAAAATGCCACAAATCTCTGACCATCTAAAGGAGATAGGCCCCTCTCCGATTAGATTAGCTCAAATAAAATTTTTAGAAAGAAAAGATGGGTGTATTGCAATCAACGCAGCTATTGGGAATGTCTCTTTGCCAATGCACCCTGCAATGGTAGAGAGAATGAAAAACTTAGGAGGTCAAAATTCACCTTTTAGAGATGGAGTAGTGCAATATACCGAAACAGTTGGTACAAGAGAAGCAAACGAGGCTTTTTTAAATATTTTGCGCTCCAGTGACATCGACACTACTAATTTGTATTCACAGATAGTAGATGGTGCAAGTCAAGGAATGGAGTTAGTTATAATTGGGACTACCAAAGATAAAAATTTAGAAAAAAAACCACTCATGCTAATTGAGCCAGCATATGCAAATTATATTTCTTTTGCAAAAAGGCTTTCAAAAAAAGTAGTATGCATTAAAAGACATCTTAACGAAAATGGAAGATATACTTTGATAGATCTAAGTGAAATAGAAAAGACTATAAAAAAATATAAACCCGGTGCTATAGTGATAATTCCTTATGACAATCCAACTGGACAGTTTTTAGAAAAAGAAGAAATCATTAAAATTTCTAAACTTGCTACAAAGTATGATATGTGGATAATTTCAGACGAGGCTTATAGAGAACTTTATTACGGCGAGAAAGAAATAAGCAGCATTTGGAAAATAACAAACAAAGATGTACCTGGAATTGAAGGAAGAAGAATATCTCTTGAAAGTGCATCAAAGGTTTGGAATGCCTGTGGCCTGAGAATAGGTGCTATAATAACAGATAATAAAGAATTACATCAAAAACTAGTTGCAGAATATACTGCAAATTTATGTGCAAATGCAATAGGGCAATATATAATAGGTGCACTTGCACATCTAAAAAAGGAAGAATTAAAAGAATGGTATAAAGAACAACAACAATATTACAAAAACTTAATATTTGAATTTCATAATTTGCTAAAAAAGGAAATTCCAAATATTATAATTTCTAGTCCAGATGCTGCAATTTATTCTGTTATTGACTTGAGAAATGTGGTGCCTAAAAATTTTGATGCGAAGGATTTTGTAATCTGGTGTGCTGAGAGAGGAAAAGTAGAAAGTGAAAATAAAAATTATACTCTTCTGCTTGCTCCAATGGAGGGATTTTTTTATTCTCTTGATGAAAAAGAAAAAGAGGCGATAAAAAAACAGCTAAGAATAGCTTATGTTTTGCCAAAAAAAGAAATTAATTTAATTCCAAAATTATTAAAAGAATTATTAGGACAATATCTACAGCACAATAGTAGGGAAATAAAATGAAAATTGGAATATTGGCTGTGCAAGGAGATGTGAGTGAGCACTATAGAGCAATGCAAAGCGCGAAAGAAAAATTAGCTAAAAATGAGATCGAGATTAATTTGATTAGAAAAAAAGAGGAATTGAAAGATTTAGAAGGGCTGATAATACCAGGAGGGGAGAGTACAACGATTTATAAATTAATTAAAGAAAATAACATGGAAAGGGAAATAAAAACGATAAAAAATTTTTTAGTAACCTGCGCTGGATTGATCTTAATTGCAAAAAGAGTAGAGGGATTAGAGAAATGGCAAAAAACTCTAAATTTGTTAGATATTGAATTAAAAAGAAATGCCTATGGTTCGCAAATTGATTCTTTTTATGCTGAACTTGAGGGAAAGATTTTAAATGGAAAAAGAGTTGCATTTATTAGAGCACCAAAAATAAAAAAAATTGGAAAAAAAATAGAGGTAATTGCAAAAATAAAAAATAGCAATGAAATTGCGATTTTAGAACAAAGCTCTTCAGATAGTATAATAATTGGAGCTACCTGTCATCCTGAATTGGATTATGACGATTTAGAACTCTATTTTTTAAAAAAGATTTTGGAGAATAAAAAAAATTTTGGAGAGATTTAGGATAGTTTTAAAATTCTTTGAGCTTGGGCTTGTTTATCTCTACACAAAAGTGCCACTCTAGATAACTCGTGCTCATCTGTGTAAATATAGTTAGTTAAATCTGCCAAGTCTGAAGCAAATCTTCTGATTTCCTCCATAGTTAGCATGTCTGAAAGTTTCAATCCTCGCTGTGCATTTCTTGCCCAACCTACATAAACCATTGACTTTACTTCTACATAATGGGGCTTTGCAATGTTGATTAATTTAGCATAGCCTTCTAAATTAAAATCATTTAGATTATGAGCCAATGTCATTCTAAGAACTGTCCTAGTCTTACTCGAGAGTTTATTTAGAAGCTTTAGAGATTTTATATAATTTGCCCAAAAAACTTTTGCCTGACTTTCTGATATGTTTGTAACATATTGATATGTTTTTTTATCAGGAGCAACCAAAGAGATATAAAGTTGAGTTGGAAGTACTTTTAAATTTTTTAATGCTTTGTAGTTAGTACCATTAGTAACTAAGAAAGTTGTCATGTTTCTCTTATGAAATTCTTCTATTAGCTGCGAAAGTTTTGGATAGAGGGTTGGCTCTCCGATTAGTGAGAGAGCTACATGTTTTGGATTTAGAGCTTCTTTTACTTTTTGTTTATCTGCATATATGTTTCCTCCAAAACCAGACATTATTCTTTTTTGTTCTTTTATAAGTCCCTCGGCTATAAATTCTGGCTCATCCCATTTAAATTCTTTTGGCATTTTAAGCCAACCTGTTTTTGTTTCTGGTATTATTCTCCAACAAAATCTACAAGAAAGATTACAAAATTGCAAAACTGGCGAGCATTGAAGACACTGATGAGAAGAGATTCCATAAAATTTATGTTTATAGCAGCCCCCTTTGTTTAAAATTGAATCTTTTGCATATTTGCAAATTTTTGCAGCTGAATGAAGACCTACTTGATGATAACCTTGTTTTTTTATTCTTCCTTCAAAAGTAGAGAGGTCTACATTTTTTTTGCGCATATCTCTCACTATTTAATAGATAAAAATTTTCCAACAGCTACAAATCTCCAACCTTTTTCTATCTTTTTTGAAATTGCTATTTTGTCAGACAAAGAAGCATAAATTCCTCTCTTTAAAATTACATGCAAACTTTTTTCTTTTATTTTTTTAATTACACCCAAGGTTGTTGCAGAACCTACAGATAGAACTATTAATTCCTCTTGCTTAAAACTCACGTTTTGAAAATTTTGCCTCTTTACTAATTCGTATTGTATAACTGCTTCAGATACAAAAGAACCCAAAGCCTCTTCTTTTCCAAATAATTGCCCAACTAACAAATCTCCTTTTGTTAATGAAGGATCAAGCAAAGTACCAATTCCAATTAGACCTCCAGCTACAGCCTCCTCTACTGGACCTTTTTCTGTATTTATACTCACTACTTTTAGATCCACTGGCACAAAGACTTGTTTATCCTTTTGTTTTTTGAGAAGACCTGGCCTTAGAGAAAGAACATCTCCAACTTTTATTTTTCCTTGCACTATTGAACCACCAAAAACTCCGCCTCTTAAATTTTCAATTTGAGTACCTGGCTTGTTTATATCAAATGAACGGACTACATACATTTTTGGTGGAAGTTCGATATTTTTCTTGGGGGTTGGAAAATTTTTTTCTATGCATTTTACAAGTTCGTCTATATTTATATTATAATTTGCTGAAACTGGAATTATCGGAGCATCTTGAGCTACTGTTCCTTTTACAAAATTTTTTATCTGCTCATAGTGCTTGAGTGCTTCTTGTTCACTTACTAAATCAACTTTATTTTGTACTATTATTATGTTTTTTACTCCCATTAAATCTAATACAGCCAGATGTTCTGCTGTTTGTGCTTGAGGGCATGGTTCATTTGCTGCTATAATTAGCAGTGCTGCATCTACTAAAGCTACAGAGGCAATCATTGTAGCCATTAGAGTTTCATGTCCAGGTGCATCCAAAAAAGCAACTTCTCTACAAAATACAAAATCCTTTTTTTCTTCTTCTGCAATTAGGTGTTCTGGCAAATAAAATTCTTGATCTTTTCTTTTGTAAAAAGAAACTTGAGAATAACCTAATCTAATTGTAATTCCCCTTTTTATTTCCTCAGAATGAGTATCTGTCCACTTTCCACTTAAAGCCTTGGTTAGAGAGGTTTTACCATGATCTACATGGCCAAAAAGACCAATATTTATTTGTGCCTGCATAATTGCACCATTTTATTTTTTCTCCTCCTTTTTTGTTGTTGGAATTAATTCTTCAATTGGCTTTGGGCCATAGCTTTTAATAACACAATTAACTTGCACTATATCTGGAGAAATGGTATTTCCAACAACGGTCTTTCTTTTTCTTACTCCCTTTTCCTTTCTTCTATATCCAGGACCAGCCGAAAGCAAAAGAGATTTTCTCTGGCTGCCTTCTAAATCATCTCTCATAGGAAAACCTGCAAAATCAGAACCGCCTCGGATTTCTAAATTATATCCTGCAAGGCCAATAAAAGAGCCATCTATTTGTTGCCCTATTTTTTTACCTATAAAGTAATCTGCTTCTTTTTTTAATTCTAATTGATAAGACTTACCTGTTTTTGGATCAGAGATTACTAATTTCATACTAATTCCCTCTAACTAATTTTTATTAAAAAACTAATAGCAAAATTAATTTATATATCTTATTATTTAAAAATTCTTCCTTCTCTCTACTCAACTTTTATAAAAAATCCAAATTTTTCTAATATTTGTTATATTTGTAACATTTGGTTTTTATTTAAATGAGTGTAATAAAATAATTGGTGAGAAAAATGGTTGAAGCAATTACAAAGAATTTTTTTATAAAAATCCAGCCAAATAGGGAATTAGGACTATATCCCAGAAGAGATATAAAAAATAGATTTTCAAATCTTTTGTTAGAAGATAATAAACCTCTTGCAACCATATTCTTTTCCCACACAATAAAGCCATTTGACTATGATTTTAACTTTTTTGAAAATTTAGTCCTAAGACTACTAGAATATCAACAGAAAACTAATCCAATTCACAAATTCAACAATCTATATTTGTATTTAGTTGGCGAAAGAGAAAATGGTTTTAGTATTGAAAACCTCAAGAGCGACAAACCACAAGACTGGAAAGAAATAGAATTTATAGCATATTTTTATAATAAAAATGAAGGCTATCCTATAAACACAATTCGCTCCACCATGCTACCACAAAAAATCAGAGTTGATATTGGAATCAATAGTGAGCCTAATAAAAATGTAATAGACTGCTGGGGAAGAGATGGCTGCTAGAGAATCTGTACTTTTTTATTTTTTGTAATTGCAATGTCTTCCTCAAACCTCACCCCAAAATCCTTACAATAATAAGCTGGTTCTAGAGCTATGACGGTAGAATTTAAACTATAGTTTGAGTTCTTTGAGAAAAATGGAGGCTCATGCACTTCTAATCCTATGCCATGTCCTATTGAGTGAGGAATATTTTCCCATCCATATTTTTTTAAAATTTTGTAAGTTTTTTTATAAAAAATAGAAGTAGTAGGAGAAACCTTTAGCTCGCCTACTAATTCTCTAAAAATTTTTTTAGCTATATTGTAATATTTTTCTTCCTTGGAATTTTTTGTTAAAAAAAAGCATCTTGAAATATCAGAACAATAATTTTTATATTTTACTCCAAAATCTATAAGACAAAATCTTTTTATTTTTTTGTTAGTTGGAGTATGGTGAGGATTTTTAGAAGATGAATCTGCAGCTACTATGGGCTCAAATGCTAAAGCTGCATTGTAGTCCAATGCCTTTTTTTTAAGCAAATTTGCAAGCTGGATTTCACTCATTCCTTTTTTAATTTCTGGAGTTATTTCTCTTAAAATTTTTTTTGAGATAGTTGCTGCCTTTTTAATATAAGCTATTTCTTTTTCTGATTTTTTCATTCTTAATTTTGAAAAAAATTTTGAAATGTTTAGAGGTTTTATTTTAAATTTCTTTTTTAGTATTAAAAATTTCGTTGCTGATAAAAAATCTAAATCAAGGCCAATCTTTTTTTTATAAATATATTTCTTTAGTTCAGAAGAAAAACTTTTTTTATCTATTAATTTGACCTCAAATTCTTTAGAAAATTCTTTTAATTTATATTTGTTTAGTAAAGAACTAAATAAAATTTTTTTATTTTTTAAAAAAAGCACTGCGCAGCCATCCAAGTTCAGAGAAGTATAATAATAGAAATTAGGATTTGGCTCTTTTTCAAAATTAAAAAGCAAAATTGGGTATCTCATGAGTAATACAAAAAAATTAAAAAATAAAAAAGTTATCTATTTTGAAAATCCTAAGAAATAAAAATAATCTTCTTCTTCTATGGCAGAATTTCTAAAAACATAATCCAATCCTTCAGTGGTTTCAACTCTAAATGGCTTTTTTCCAACAACATCCTCTATATACTTTCTTTGAAGCTTTAGCTGGGGAAAAATACTTTTTGATTTTAAAAAATTTTGAAGATAAAAAAAATTTACATCCACTGTTATTTGGTTAGAATATTTTCTTACAATCAATTTATTCCATTCTTCCTCTTCTAAAATAAAATCCTCCCTTGAGAAAAAACCATAATCAAAAAATTCCGCATATCCACCCCTATTTAAAAACCCATATAAATAAAAGAGCAGCTTTGCTGCTTTAAAATTGAAAGGTATAAAAAAATTTTCAGGAAAATAATTAAGAATTGAGAGTACAGAACTAGAAGGCTTTAGTTTTGTTAAAGAAAAATTTAAATTATAGTCGTATTTTACTTCATAAAAAAAAGGTGGTTTTTTTACATACACTTTTGCTCCTAAATCACTCAGAAGCTCATTTGCTCGAATATAATCAAAGCGCTCTTCAAATTTAAAATTAGGAGAATTTGCATCAAATAAAATTTTTTTTAAATTTAAATTTGGAAAACTTTTTTTTATATTTTTAAAAGCTAAATTTAAAACTGGAGGGGAGAAATCTGCTAAAAAATAGTTTATATTTTCTAATAATTTTTTATTTTTGTTTTTTAAAAAATTTAAAAAAGATAGAGCAAACGAGCCATTACCACAGCCCAATTCTAAAATATTTAATTCCTCTTTTTCGCTCTTTTGGAATTTTGACAAAAAATTTAGTGCATTGGCTTTACCAAGAACATTATTTTTTGATTGAGCGTAGGTTGAAAAATCACAATAAATTGTTGGTACTTTTTTATTATAATAAGAAAAATTTGTTAAACTAATTAATTTATCTAGAGATAGCATTAAAATACCCAAAATTTAGATTTTTGAGATTCATTTTCAAATTCTTTTAATAATTCTTTTTGTCTTGAAGTTAATTTTTTTGGAACGTCTATTATTACTTTTATATACAGATCACCCCTTCTCTTTGTTTGTACATTTGGAAATCCCTCTCCTCTTAAGCGCAAAAGAGTGTGAGAAAGAGTGCCAGCTGGCACATTTACATCTAATTCTGAGCCATCAATATTTTTTACTTTAATTTTTCCACCCAATGCCGCAACTGAGAATGGGATCAATTGCTCTGTGAATAAATCATCTCCTTCTCTTTTAAAATTAGGATCTGGTCTTACTTCGACTAAAACATACAAATCTCCATAACCTCCAGGACCCCAATTTCCCATTCGATCCAATCTTAATCTTGCACCATCGTAAATACCTGAAGGTACTTCTAGCACTATTTCTTCTCTTTTTGTTATTATTCCCTCGCCATTACAATTTGTGCAATTCTTTTTTGGAATTTGACCTTTTCCTCTACACTTTGGACAAGTAGTAATGGATGTAAATCTACCAAAAGGTCCAAAGGTTTTTACTGTTTGAAGTTGACCACTTCCACCACACTGTGGACAAGTAATAAGTGTAGAGCCTGGAGCTACTCCGCTACCACCACAAACATTACATTGTATTTTTCTTTGAATATAAATTGTTTTTTTAGTTCCAAAAAAAGCTTCTTGTAATGAAATAGAAATTGAGGTAGATAAATTTTCACCTACATAATACTTTCTACTTCTTCTTCTATAAGAAGAAAAACCAGGAGAGAAAAAATCTCTAAACAAAAATTCATCGAAGTCTAAGCCAATGCTTGAAAATATATCTTCAAAATCCACTCCTCTAAATATATCCTCTTGACTATACATCTGATCAAAGCCACTATGGCCATATTCGTCATATATTTTGCGTTTTTGAGGATCTGACAAAACAGCGTATGCTTCTGAAATCTCTTTGAATTTCTCTTCTGCACCTGGATCTTTATTTCTATCTGGATGGTATTTTAGTGCTAGCTGCCTGTAAGCCCTTTTTATCTCCTCTAAAGTTGCGTTTCTTGGGACTCCTAAAATTTCATAATAATCTTTTTTTGTTGCCATAAAAATCAAGCTAAAAATTTAAAATTAAGATTTTTTAGTAAACGAGGCATCTATAGTATCATCATCTTTCTTTTGGTTAGAGGGATCTGAAGAATCTCCTGGGGATTGGTACTGATTGCCTGCGTTTTTATAAATTTCTTGCCCTATCTGAGATAAAAGTGGTTTTAATTCTGCCAAAAGTCTTTTACATGTTGGAATATCCTTTTTAGCTGAAGCTTCCCTTAATTCTTTAATTGTTTTTTCTATTTGCTCTCTGAGGTTTTGAGAGATTTTGTCCTTAAACTCATTTAATGTTTTTTCTGATTGATAGGCAGTAATATCAGCCTCGTTTATTATTTCTGCCTCTTCTCTTTTCTTTTTATCTATCTCTGCATATTGCTCTGCTTCTTTGATTTTCTTTTCGATTTCTTCTTTAGACATTTTATTTGGGGCTGTGATTATCATCTTTTGTTCTTTACCAGTTGCCTTATCTTTTGCAGAGACGTGTAAAATTCCATTTGCATCGATATCAAAAGTAACCTCTATTTGTGGCACTCCTCGTGGAGCTGGAGGTATACCAACCAACTGAAATCTACCTAATTCTACATTGTCATCTGCCATTGGTCGCTCTCCTTGCAAAACTCTAATTTCTACTGAAGTTTGATTATCTGCAGCTGTAGTAAATATTTGACTTCTTCTAGTTGGGATGGTGGTATTTCTCTCGATTATTTTAGTGAATACTCCACCCAATGTCTCCAAACCTAACGAGAGTGGAGTAACATCCAACAATAAAATGTCTTTTACTTCACCTGCTAAAACACCTCCCTGAATTGCTGCACCAAATGCCACACATTCCATTGGGTCTATTCCCCTTTCTACTTTTTTGCCTAATAGATTTTCTATAAATCTTTGTACTATTGGCATTCTTGTTGGACCACCAACTAAAATTACTCTATCTATTTGCTGAGGAGTTAATTTTGCATCTGCCAGTGCAGTTTCTATTGGTTTTCTACATCTTTGAATTATTGGATCTACAATTTCTTCTAATTTTGCTCTTGTTAGCTTGTGAACAAAATGTTTTGGGCCAGTGGCATCAGCAGTGAGATAGGGAAGATTTATTTCTGACTCTAAGGTGGTAGAAAGTTCTATTTTTGCTTTTTCAGCTGCCTCTTTTAATCTTTGCATAGCAACCGGGTCAGTTTGTACATTAATTCCACTCTCTCTTAAAAATATGCCAACTAAGTAATCTACGATTGCATTATCCATGTCAGTACCTCCAAGCTGAGTATCTCCAGAGGTTGATTTGACTTCAAATACTCCATCTCCAAATTCCATTATAGTAACATCCAGTGTTCCTCCACCTAAATCAAAAACTAAGATTTTTTGGATTTGGCCCTTTTTATCTAAACCATAAGCCAATGCTGCTGCTGTTGGCTCGTTTATTATTCTTACAACCTCCAAACCAGCTATTTGACCAGCATCTTTTGTTGCCTGTCGCTGATTGTCATTAAAATATGCTGGAACTGTAATTACTGCCTTAGTCACTGGCTGACCTAAAAATGCTTCTGCATCCTGTTTTATCTTTCTTAAAACCATAGCAGAGAGTTCTTGAGGAGTAAATTCTTTTCCACCTAACTTGTATTTGTAATTAGTTCCCATTTTTCTTTTAAAGGCAGTTGCTGTGTTTTCTGGATTTGAGACTGCTTGCCTTTTTGCAGGTTCTCCTACCAAAATTTGGCCATCTTTTGTTATTGCAACAACAGAAGGGAATGATTTTCCATACAAAGATGCTCCTTCTGCAGAAGGTATTAAAACTGGTCTCCCTCCCTCTAAAACTGCTGCTGCAGAGTTAGAAGTTCCCAAGTCTATTCCAATTATTTTTGTCATAAAACCACCTCTTTTATTTAATTATTAGAAGAATCAACTTTATTTTGAGTATTTTGAATATTATTTTCAACTTTTTCATTTTCTTTATTTTTGTTTTCTTTTTGCTTAGGTTTTTTATAAATGCTTACTTTTGCTGCTCTTAGTAATTTGTCTCCAATAGTATAACCTCGTTTAATAACTTGAGCTATTTTTCCATCTGGCTCACCTTCCACTGCTAAAATAACTTCATGCAAATGAGGATCTGGCTCGCCGCTACAGTCAATCTCTTTTATTTTATAGCTAGAAAAAAAATTATCTAATTTTTTTTGTAATAGTTCTAAACCTCTTTGGATAGTTTGTGGATCTGCATTTTGATTATTATGATTTAAAGAAATTAAAATTTCTTCATAGATGTCCAATAAATTTGATAAAACATCTTCTTGGCCTTTTTGGTATGCCAGTTGTAATTCCTTTTGTGTTCTTTTTTTGTAGTTGTCAAATTCTGCTGCCAAGCGTTGTAGGTCCTTTTTGTATTCCTCGCACTGAGCTAGTTCTTTTTTTATATTTTCCTCTTGATTTTCCTCTGATTTTTCAACATTTGAATTTTTGTTTTGAGTGGACATAAAATCACTTTTCAATACTATCCAACTTGTAGGCTATTTGTAAGAGTTCTTCAAATAACTTATCAGTCTCTTCCTTTGCTTTTAAAACTAACTTGCTAAATGCGTGATCTACCAAATAATATTTTGTTTTTTGTTTTTGTATAAGACCTATCCTTTGAAGTTTTTTTAAGTGATGCAACACAGTTATTCTATTCACTGACAGAGATTTGGAAAGGTTGGTTGCACTAATTGGCTTGTTTGTAGGATAGTGCATCACTGCCCTAATTATAGTCAAAATTGTTTTGTCTTTATCTCGCTTTGATAAAATCTGCAAACTGGAGCAAAAAACTTCTAAGTTATCCTTTTTTTCTTCTAAATTTATTATAAGCGGAGTGGATGGCGAGCCTGCCATGTAAAGTGTTAATACCATATATACTATATTATAGATGGAAAAGTATTTAAATGTTTAGTTTTTTTTTACTTTTTTTAAAAATACAAAAATACTAAAATTAACACAAAAATTTAAATTTCTACTCTACAATATAATTATAAATAGTATAAATTTATGATTTTAGCTGAGAATATGGAAGAAAATAGTGGATATAAAAAAAATATACCTCTACTAAAGAGGATAAAAAACTTTTTAGCAATTTTTTTAGTATAAATAGCTTATTGCTTAGTGCACAAGAGCCAAATTTTAAATTTTTGATAAATTTAGCTGGATTTAAAAATGTCTTATATGAAAATAGTATTGCTATAGACTCTTCAGTTATTTGTCCTGGGGGATTTAGAAAAAGAACCCCGCTTGGAAAAGTATTGCAAAAAAAGATATATATTAGGCCTTCTTTTTATCCTACAAAATCTGAGGCAGGGGAATTTAAACCTTCTCCGCCAGATAAAACTTCTCAGCCTACTAAACCTACCAACCCTCTTGGGAGAATAAAAATAGAAATTTGTAATATAGATGGAATGAGGATTAGAATGCATGGTACAAGTATGGTAAATAGTATAGGTAGATTTCAAGGAGATAAGATAGTTGGAGCGAGATTTTCTTCTAATGGTTGCATTAGAAATGATAATTTGTCCATAGAAAGAATGGTTGGAAAAATATTAGTAAGAAGTAAAATAGTAAAAACTGACGAGCAAATTAAGCTACTAATAGAGCAACATTTGAGGGGAGAGATAGAGGATTGGGAGATAGTTAATAGAACAAAACCAGGAAAAACAGCTATTGTGATATTAGAAAAACCTCTGGAGATAGAGATATACTATAGGCTGTGGGATATAATAAAAATTGAAAATGATAAGATTGAATTTAATATAAATTTAGATATTTATAAATATCTGGATGGAAGAAAAGAAAAATTTTTACCATACTTTCAAGAAAATCAAAAAAATGCCTATAAATATGAACATTTAAAAAGAGATTTAGATGGGCTTAATTTAGATGAAAAACAAAAAATAAAAATTTGGCAAAATCTTTATAGAGAAATAAAAAATAACAGAGAAGTTGGAAAAAGAATTATTATAAAAATACCAAAATAAATTTATTCTTCCTTTTTCTTTTTAAATGAAACATAAAAAAATCTTAAAATGGATTGTACTATAAAATAAACTTGAGTTTTGAATTTTACAAAAACAAAGGCAACTAACAATAAAACTAAAATTTCTCCCAATAAAATTAATAATTCTGTAGTTTGGGCTTGTTTTAATTTTTCTTTTAATGAAGAGGGGATATCATCTTGGATATTAGATGGGGGGGAGGGCTCAGCAGGTGGTTTTAAAAGTTCTATTCTAATAGAGGCATTTTCATAGGGACTTTGGGCATAGACATCAAAAAAGGTATTGTTGGCTACACAAAAAATTTTATAAAAAATTAATTCTTTTTCATCTACTACTTGATTTTGTTCCAAAGTGAAGATATAACTGTCGTTTGAATCTATAGATTTTGCATAAACTTTTTGAATAACACCTTTTCGTGGTTCTGTTATTTTTAGCTGGACATTATAGCAAGATTCTCCCAAATAAGTGATATTTGGTTTTTGGAATTGCAAAAGAGTTGGAATAAAAAGTCTAAAAAAAGAATTATTAGAAAGGTTCAATCTATTGCTCAGGGCCTGATCTGCATAAAAATAAAATACTTCTAGATTTTGTGTTGGGGAATTGAGAATGTAAATAAATCCTAACTCATCTGTAAAATAGGTTGAATTTATATTATTTGCAGAAACGATTAGTGGTTTTAGAGCGTAAGCTTTTTTGTTAGTACTGCTAATCTGTAATTTAGTTAAATTATATATCTCAGAAAACTCGAGATTTGAACTATTTGCAAATGGATAGGAAATGGTAAAGCTACTTGATTGATTTAAAATAAAACTAAAAAAGCTACTTGAGTTTTTGTAATTAACCCAGCCTTCTACAACACTCCCTTTTGGTAATTTAAAAATAATCGAACCGTCTTTAGAGGTTTTTTTATGAAATAAAAATGGCCTTACAAACCAAAAATTAACATCTGCTACCCCTTTTTTATTTTCCAAAAAATTTATCTTAGCTGTTGTTAGGTTTAGAGGAAGAGTCACATCGATTTCAATTTTGTTTTTATATTGGCTTAATTCCACAACTTTTTTAGAAGAGTGAAGGGGGTAGTAGTAATAGAGAATAAAAAATTTCTCTATAGAAGCGTTTTCATCAAATTCTAATTGAGCTATTGCCTGCCCATTTATATCACTAATTCCCTCATAAGTCTTTGTAACTAAATTATTATCTAGAAATTCTTGATAGGTTATAGAGAAATATACATTTTCTACTCCAATTTTATTCTCATCGTAAAAATTAATATATACATAATAAATCTTGCTGGGTGAAACAGAAGGTTGCTCACTAAGAGATTGAGAAAAGGCAATTAAAATAAAAATTAAAAAAATAAAAAATTTTTTTAGGCTCATTAAAGAAAATAAAACAAATTATATTTAAATGCTTTTTTGATTAAAAATTTTTATAGGGCTCGTAGCTCAGCTTGGATAGAGCGGCACTCTCCTAAAGTGAAGGTCGTGGGTTCAAATCCCACCGAGCCCGAAAAAAAATAGATCAAATTAATTATTTGTCTAATTTTTTGTTACTAGAATCTTGACTCTTGGACTTAAGATTATTGTAGTTGGATTCAATATTTTTTTTCATTTGAAAAATAGAGTTTTTTAGTGTTTCTAACTCTTCGGCAGAGAATTTTCTATCACAAACACAAGAAATTTTTTCTACTATTGGTGAAGGATATAACAACTCTTCACGTATTTCTCCTCCTTCTGTAGTTATTTCATAACCATGGAAGGATTGGAAGGATTTTTGGACTGTTTGTAGAGAGTCTTTTGTCTTGAGGTCTAAAATAGCCTTATCTAACAGTGCAATTAGTTGGTCATTGATAGCAGAATAGGAATTGAGGGAATTGGCATATTGTTCTATAAGAGTTTTTTCAATTGGTGTCTTTGCTAATTTTATTTCTATAGGGTAAGATAAAAGAAGCAGATAATAAGGACAGCTAATAGTTTGTTGTATAGAATTTTTGAGTTCTTTTAAATTATCATCAATAATGTGTGAAAAACGGCTGTCTTTTTCAATAAGTTCAAAAAGTTTTATATAATCCTTTGCGAGTCTATCAAACTCCCTCAGGGTTTCTATCAAAGAAGGAAAAGAATTGAAATCGTATAAATTGAATTGTTTTTTTCCATAAGCAAAGTACATATCTGGTGGACCAGTAGGTATAGCTGGTGGCTTTGTCTCAGATATAACAAAAGTGATATATCCTTCTTTTTCCCATTCATCAGCTATTGAACGGGCGGAAGAATATGAGGAGTAATAAATAGAATGTCTTTTCTCTATTATTTTGTATATTAATGAGGAGAGAGAGGAAGTTAAAGCTTCATTAAGATAAAAATGAGATTGTTTTATGAGTTTAGAAAACTTTTTAAAGTTTTTTATAATTTTTTGATCCTCTGATTGATTAAAAACACCTGAGCCAGTATTTAATAAATTAAAGTCCATATTATTATAGGCTACCACTGTTTTTTTAGTTAGTTGTGAGAATTCATAAATTTGGCTACTAAAAATAAAGTGAGATACACTCTTATTAAATAAGGAGCAAGAAAAAAGCTGAGTTATCATTATTCCTTCGACCAAGAGCTTTTTAGACCAAAGAGATATTTTTTTAAAAAACTGCTTATTTTCTTTAAATTTTTCAAATTTATTTTTTATTGCGCTTTTCATAATGATAATTTGTGTAAAAATATTTATAAATGTGATGTTTAGTCTAATATTCTATTTATTAGAGGAATAACATAAAAAACACAAGCAAATCCTGCAATAAAACCGCTTATTAATCTTATTTGATTAGAACTTTCCCACAAACCCATAAGTTGACCTAATCCATCAATCCCAATAGGAATTAGGGATAAAATAAAAAATAAAAGAGGTGGTTGGTCAATATTTTTCAAATCTTTTTTGTTTATAAATCCCCAAACTATTGCGCCCAAAAGCATGGAAAAATAAATTCCAACATCTCTTGCGCACACTGCTAACTTATAGCCAATTTTATTTTCTTTTACCACTGTGTTTGTTTTTATATATTCTAACTTTGAACTATTTGTTGTGCAATCTTCTATAGAATTATTAAACAGACATAGAGAGCGAGAGTTTAATTGATGACAAGTAAAAGAAAAACCAAAATAAATACCATCTGCAACTTCGTCATATTTAAAAAGTTTTAAAATAGGAGCTAACATAACAAAAAAATTGAATAAAAAAATTGCAATAAAAAAAATCCAAAAACCATTCAAGTTATTTTTAAATTTTGCAAAAAGTGCATTCATATTTATCTGTCCTCATAATGAATAATTAGTTCTTTAGATTTTATTTTTATTAAAAAACTCTAGGGCTTCTTGGGCTCCTTGCAAAGAAATTTTTGAATTCACTACCATCCATTCAACTACTCTATCCAAATATTGTGATGGGACATTTGCTGCAACTGCCAAATGCCTTGCATGTAGTTTCATATGGCCTTTTTGAATTCCTTCTAAAGCCAAAGCTCTTAGAGCAGCAAAATTTTGTGCTAAGCCGACTGCAGCCAAAACTTGTGAAAATTCGCCAGCAGTCTGCACCCCCATAATTTTTAGACAAATTTTTGCTGTTGGATTTAATAGCAAAGTGCCTCCAACTACACCTACTGCAAGAGGCAATAAAATTCTTCCTTCCAAATCCCCATCACTATTTTTTTGATAACTTGTAAGAGCTCCATTTTTCAATGAAGAATAAGAGTGGGCTGAAGCTTCTACTGCCCTCCAATCTTGTCCACATGCTACTAACACTGCATCCACTCCATTCATTACACCTTTATTATGTGTTGCTCTTCTAAATGGATCTGACATTGCCAAAGCCCAACAATCTAAAATTGCTTCCACACCTTCTTCTCCACCACAGTCTTCTGCCTTCCATACAGCAGTTGCACTAGCCACTCTATGAATACATAAATTAGATAAAATCCTGAGGCGAATTTTACCTCCTATCAACTGTTGCAAGAATGGAGCAACACTCTCTAAAATAGAGTTTATGGTATTTGCGCCCATTGAATCAACTACATCTACTAAAAATTCTACTACCAACATTTTTCCTCTTGCTGTGTTTACAATTCTTGGATAGCAATCCTTAACTCCTCCTCCGTACTTTTCTATGTTCGAAGCATATTTAGCTGCTTCTTTTAAAATCTCTTGTTTTTTTTCTAATACTAAATTATATTTTTTCTCGATTTCTTCTACTTGACTTAGTTGTATTTGGCCAATCATAATAGAGCCACTATAACTTGTCCTAAAACCTCCAGTTTTGGCAGCTAATTTTGCCCCATGGCTTGCTGCAGCAACTACAGAAGGCTCCTCAATTGCCATAGGCACTAAAACTTCTTTAGAGTTTATAATAAAATTTGGAGCTATGGAGAGTGGGAGAGAGATTGTACCGATAACATTCTCTGAGATTTTGTCAGCTATTTCTAATTTTAGTTGTTGGTTAGAAGTCAAAACGCTAACCTCTTGGTCTGTAAGATTTGCAAACTCTTTAATTCTTTGAATTCTTTGCTCTAAACTTAGTTTATAAAATCCAGACCATTTTTCTAAATCCATACTTAGCACCCACTTACTATATTTTTTTGTTTAAATTATTAATTGTTTGCAATATTTGACTAATAGATGCATTTGTCCTAATAGCAGTAGATAAAAAAGTTGACCTGGAAGCCAAAAATCCCTGTTCTGCTAAACTTTCAATCAAAAGGTTGCTTGGCACGATTGGAACTTTATACTTTGAAGAAATTTTATGAATATCATAATAAAAATCACAAATAGAAATTTCTTGCCTATAGACGTTCAAAAATTTTTCGAGGTCTTTGCTTTGGAGATAATCCTTTTTTTGATAGTTTTTTTTCATTTCTTCCACAACATTCAAATCAGCTAATTGCCCAGACCAAATAGGCCCAAAAAAGTTTAATTCTTTGCCGCAATTTGGACAAATCTTGGAGGGTGGTAAAAATAAATCTGCCTTAGATTGATAGAGGCAATTTGAACAAAAAAGATATAAAAAATTTGAAAGCCCTACGGATTTGACTGCTCCACTTGCAGACTTTTTTATTTCCAAAAATAGTTTAAAAAAATGCAGCGAAGAAAAACAAAGGTGGGGAATTATCTCCCAGTCATACTTAGCTGCCACTTTTGCGACAAATCCAATTAAAATCCTTAAACCTATCTCGTGACAAATAAAATTGTGTGCTGGCTTTGAGCCATATATTTTAATACAAGCATTTTTATGAGCTCCACATAAAACTGCAGTATCAGTTGCTGTGATAGAAATAAATCTTCTTTTTTGTTTATAATCTGCCCAAAAAAGAGAATCTAAATAAGGAGCTGGGCTTCCAAAAGGATCTATTTCGCAAAAATCAAAATTTTGATAATTTACAAAGAATTTATTTGAATTTCCTTCAAAAACCTTACCTTCTAATTTATTTAATTTTAAATTTTCTGTAGTATTTAAAATGGCTGTTTTACTTCGGTCAAAAAAGACTAGTTGATTGACATTTTTGTTTTCAAGCTTATAGCGTATTCCTCTAATACCTGAAGCACAAAAGCCATCCACCAAAATATTTATTTTTCCTAAAGTACTAATCCACAGAGAAGTTAAGTCTCTGCAAATCTTCATTTTTGGATTAAAAAAAACATTTTGCTTTAGCTTTATTTTCGCTAGCCCTTCTTTAATTTCCATAAAATAAAAATAGCAAAAAAATATAAAAATAAAATATGTTGTATTTACATGGTTAGTGCTATAGTCGAAAATAAAGAGCTAAAAGGAGAAATAGCAGCTATTGCTGATGAGAGTTTGCTAAAAACTCTTCTAATTCTTTTATCTCTAAATTCTGGTGGAATAATTTCAAATTACCAGAGAACAAAAAAAATAGAAAATCTTGTTTTTGGATTAAATCAACTTGGGGCTGACATTGTAATAAATGACGAGGTTATAGATATCTTTCCAATTTCAAAAAAAGAATATCAAATCGACCTAAAAAATGATTTAGAGCTTACCAGATATATGATGGGCTTGAGTTTTTTTTCTTTTGACAAAACAAAACTTATAAATCCAAAAATTCCAAAAATTTGTAAAAAATTGTTTTTTGAATATGCTAAATATAGCAAAGTAAGAATACACTCTCTCAGAGGTAAAATGGAAATAGACTCAAAAAACATGGATAAAAATTATTTACCTTTTGAAGGAATTGAAGGAAGTTTTTTTGCTGCCCCTTTTATTATTTCTGCGGCTAGTTTTGGAATAGAATTTTTGGCAGTTATGGATGACTACAATTCAACACTTCGAGAAATTTATGATGTTGCTAATGCTTTTGATATTGCAGAATATGAATACTTTTTTGACGAAAATAAAAGAAGTTTTTTTGTAGCTCAAAAATATTTTAGAGAAGAAAAAGAAATTGAATTGCCTCCAAGTGTCAAATTTTCTATGTATTACTTGGCTGCACTTTTGTTAAATGGGAAAGGCAAAGTGAAAATTCCAACCACTCTTTACTATCCTGAAATTAAATTGATAGAAAATATAAGTCATAAAATAAAAAAATACCCTAATTTTTTTGAGATAGAAAATAAAGAAGAGGAATTTGAATTTCCTTCTGAAATTAAACCACAGGGGATGAACTACTTTTTACCAATTTTATTTATATTAGGTACAAAGGCAAAAAAAACATTTAAAATAGGGCCTTTTGTGCCATACAAGCAAAAAAAACTAAAAGAATTAGAAGAATTTGCTTCCCAACTAGTTGAAATTGGGGCAAAAATAAAATATATTGACAATTATTTTGAAATTTCTCCCTCTAAACTATATGGAGGAATAATAGAACCAACTGGAGAATATAATACAATGGCAGCTATAATCGCAGGAATAATTTGTAAGTCTCCTCTTAAAGTAAAAAACATAGAACAAGCAGTGGTAAAAAACAAAAATTTTATAGATGACTTAAAAAAATTAGAGGCCTCGATTAAGATTTAATAACTAGTGCTCTTTGTTTTTATTTAATCTAAATGCATCTATAAGACCATGAGCATAATTAATACAGCCAAAAGCACTAATTAGATCTCCTTTTTCTAACCAATAACTACAATCTTGGCAATATCTAATAGCAAGATCTATTATGTAGCTGTTGGAGGGAGTTTTTTTTATCTCATTTAAATTTTTATAAAATTGTTCTATGTCTGATAAAATTCGTTTTATGTTTTTATCTTTTTCTTTTTTATTCATAAAAAAATAAAAAAACAAAAGGCTTTTTTAATTTAACCTCTAAAAATAAATATAAAAAAATAGCTAAAGGTGTTGCATTGGGTTCTAGACCAAGAAAATGGAAGAAAAAAGGAAGAATGCGCTGGAAATGGATTAAAAAAAGAAGAAAAAGGATGAAAAGAAAACTCAAAAGAAGAGTAGGAGAGCTATAAGCTAAAAATTAGAGTTTTTTAAAATAAGTTAAGTTAATTATAAAATGGCTTAACCCCTAGCTTCATATCTAGCTCTTTTTTGAATTTTTTTTGCAAGTTCTACTATTGAAGGGGAGTAAAGTTTTTGATAGTATTTTTTAACTATTTCACCTTGGGATTTTGGCAATGATTTTATTAGAGTTAATAAATCGACAGCTTTATCCTCTTCATCATTAGAGATATAACTCAAGCCAAAATCAATAACATAAAGTTCAGAAGAATTTGTTAAAAATAAATTTGCAAAAGTAAAATCTCCGTGAATTATATTGGATTTGTGTAAAGCAGCTAAATATTGCACAGCTTGTATTAGAAATCTTTTTTCTACTTTTTCCAATTGGTTTAGAGTTTTGCCTTCTAGATATTCTAAAAGCAAAAAATCGTTTTGAACTCCAAGCAAATAAGGGACATTAACTCCGCTTTGCTTTGCTTTATGCAAAATTTTGGCTTCTGATTTGGTTCTACTATATCTTAATTTATAATCTAGAGTTTTTTGGCGATATTTTTTTTCTATTCTTAATTTTTTTATAAATTTTAAACCATTGAGTTCAACTAAGTAGATAACTGCCTCTGCTCCTTCGGCAATTTTAGTTTCTTGAGGAAAAAGAACTTCCATATAAAAAATCATCTGCTAAAAATTAAAAAATACTTTGCTTATTTAAATCAAAAAACCTATTAGAGAAATTAAAAAAAGTATAAACCAAACAAATTTATTCCAAGAAAAAATTTTTGAGCCGTCCAAAGGATAGAGTGGCAACAAATTAAAAAAAGCTAAAAAAAGATTTATTTTAACCCCTATAAAAAATAATAAAAAGATCGGATTGTCCAAATCTTGTTGGACTGAAAATAAAACAAAAAGAATGAAAAAAACTAATGCCAACAAGATATTTGTAATTGGACCTGCTGCCGAGATAATGCCATTTTCAAATAAAGATATTTTCTTATTTGAAAAAATTACTACGGCCCCTGGAGCTAAAAATAATGGTAATGGAAGATTGAAAATTGCAATTAAAAAGGAGAGAACGAGCATTAAAATTAAACCAAACTGCCAAGAGATAAATCTTGCATAATGGCCAAATTTTATTGCTACAAATTTGTGTGCCAATTCATGAAATAAAAAACCAGAACCTACAGTAACACTAAAAATTCCAAAAAATTTAAGGAATTGTGCTCCAGAGAGAGAAAAGCCAAAATTTGCAATAGTTATACTTAAAGAGATAGCAATTATAGAAGTTAAAATATTTAGAAATTCCTCAAAATCTATTTTAAAGCCATAGTTCAAATCACACACCTGCAAAAAAGCACTCTAGCCATACATTTTGTTGGTCTTACTTTTAAATCTATCCATTCTCTCTAAATCATCTTTTGTAAATGAGGATTTTATGTTTTTGAGTGCATCTAAAAAGTCTTGCATCACTACTGATGGTTGGATTTTATTAATATCTACTTTTAATTTTGAATTTTCATCAAATAGTTTTCTTATTGCCTGCATTCCTGCCTCTCTGCATAAGTTCTCGATGTCTGCACCACTAAAACCTTCAGTTATTTTTGCTAATTTATCTAAATCTACATCTTTTGCAATAGGCATTTTTTTAGTATGTACTGCAAATATTTTCTTTCTGGTCTCAAGGTCTGGAATTGGCACCTCTAAAATTTTGTCAAATCTTCCTGCTCTCAACAAGGCTGGATCTAAAATATCAGGTCTATTGGTTGCTGCTATTAAAACTACATTTTTTAGTTCTTTTAAACCATCTAACTCTGTTAAAAGTGTATCCACTACTCGCTCTTCTACTTTTGAACCTTCAGATTCCCCTCCTGTTCTAATTGAAGCTATTGCGTCAATCTCGTCAATAAAAATAATACATGGGGCAGACATTCTTGCTTTTCTAAATAATTCTCTTAAAGTTTTTTCTGATTCTCCAACCCACTTAGATAGTATTTCTGGGCCTTTGATTGAAATAAAGTTTGCCTCAGATTCATTAGCAACAGCTTTTGCAAAAAGAGTTTTACCTGTGCCTGGCAAGCCGACTAACAAAATTCCTTTTAGTGGCCTTATTCCAAATTTTTGAAATAACTCTGGATGCTTTATTGGAAGTTCTACTGCTTCTTTTAATTCTTTTTTGATGTTTTCTAAACCCCCTATATCATCCCATTTTACAGATGGCTTTTCAAAAAAGATTTCTCTTAGAGCAGATGGTTGAATCTCCCTCAAGGCTGCATAGAAATCCTCTTTACAAACTTTTATTTTTTCTAATACTTCAGGAGGAATATCTTTCTCTAAATCAATAGAAGGCAAAAATCTTCTAAGAGCTTTCATAGCTGCCTCTTTTGCCAAGAGTTGAATATCTGCTCCAGTATAACCGTGTGTGACTGCTGCCAGTTCTTTTATCAATTTGCCATTTTCATTATCCTTTTCATCTATTGGCATCTCTCTAGTGTGAATTTGTAAAATTTCTTCTCTTGCCTTTCGATCTGGAACTCCAATTTCTATTTCTCTATCAAATCTCCCTGGTCTTCTTAGTGCTTGATCAATAGAGTTTGGCCTATTTGTTGCTCCAATTACAATAACCTTACCTCGCTTTTTTAGGCCATCCATCAAAGTTAGAAGCTGACTTACAATTCTTCTTTCAACCTCGCCAGTTGCTTCCTCTCTTTTAGGTGCAATTGCATCCAATTCATCCATAAAAATTATTGAAGGAGCATTTTCCTCAGCTTCTTTAAATATTTGTCTTAACTTTTCTTCTGATTCACCAACATACTTTGAAACTAATTCTGGGCCTGCTATATGAATAAAATGAGCATCTGATTCAGAAGCTACTGCTTTTGCGAGTAGAGTTTTTCCTGTACCTGGAGGGCCGTAAATTAAAACTCCCTTCGGTGGCTCTATTCTCAATCTATCAAATAACTCTGGATGGCGCATAGGCAATTCCACCATTTCTCTGATTTTTTGCACTTCTTCTTTTAAGCCACCTATATCTTCATAAGTAATTTGAGCTCCTGCTGCGCTTGCATCTTTTATTCCTTCTTCTTTCACTACAATGTCAGTAGTTTCTGTAACCACTGCTACGCCGCTTCCAGATGGCTGGACTAAAGTAACTATGAGTGGAATAGAGGCACCAAATAAACCTACAAAAATAGTATCTCCTCTTGTTATCGGGCGACCTATAAATTTTTTTCGTATTATTTGATCAAAACCTGGTGAAAATTTTATTGATTGTAGTGGAGATAATACCACTTTAGTAGCATTTTTTGTTTCAGCCTTCTTCACAATTATTTTATCTCCCAAAGCCACGCCACTATTTTGCCTAATATAGCCATCCATTCTAATTATATCTAGTCCCTCATCTTGAGGATGGGCCTGCCAAACCACTGCTGCTGTGGTTTTTTTTCCTCGAAGCTCTACAATATCACCAGTAGATACTCCCAATAATTCTCTAGCCTTAGTGTCTATTCTAACTAAACCCCTACCAACATCATTTTGTAGAGCTTCTGCAACCCTTAGTTCTATCTTATTAGAAGACATACTACCCCCCACAAAATTGTAGTATTTTTTGATTTTTATTATTAACTTTTTTTCTTTTTTAGCTTTTTTATTGTGATTGTGTTTCACTTTGATTTGTGTTATTATATAAATTAAGAAAATATAAAAAACTATTTATAAAAATAAATTAGTCATTTTAGAGTTGATAGCCCCTTTTAGAGTTGAAAAAACAAGTAATATCTCCCTTAATTGAGAATGTAGTTTGTTTTCTCCGATTTTTTATTCGAGTGCCGCCACAAGAGATTCTAAAAATTTTCTTGGAGAGGGAGCATTTACAAAGGCAGAAGATAATAAAACTCCATCTACACCTAATTCTATTGCTTTTTTTACATCCTCTGCATTTGAGATTCCTGCTCCACAGACTACCTTTATGTGTTCATCCACTTGTTTTATAGCAGAAATTGAAGAGGTTATTAGCTCTGGCTTTGCTGTAGAGACAGAAATACCACTACCAATTAGTTCTGGAGGCTCCACTGCAATATAGGTAGGTCTAAAAGAAGAGTATTTGATGGCTTGGGCAACATCTTGCACACAAACCATTGATTCTAATTCGTTTTCTTTTAGTGAATCTACTGCCTCTTTTATATTTTCTGGAGTAAGGCGCTTTTCAGAATGATTTAGAAGTGAGCCTTTGACATTTATTTCTGCAAGCATTTTGGCAGTTATAGAACCTGTAAATGGACCTGGTTTGTTTCCATCTACATGCTGTGCAAAAACCTCTGCCCCCATTTCGGCTGCTTGGGCCAAAAGCAAAGCATTTGGACAAACTATTATACGCACACCATAAGAATTTGATATCTCTTTTGCTATTCTACACAAAGTTAAACCTCCATAGCCATAAGTAGAACTATACGCCTTAAAATTCAAAACTATAAATTTCTTTGTATTTATCATATAAAAATATAGAAAAATTAAAATTAAAACCTATCGCTTAATTTTTTTATACGCCGACGGCAGGATTTGAACCTGCACACCCACGAGGGGAACCGGTTTTCTTGCTTGTATTTTTTCGAGACCGGCGCACTACCAGATTATGCGACGTCGGCAATTGTTGTGTTATAATATAAAATAGAGAGGTTTAGATATAAAATTTTAACTCAAATTTTTGTTAATAAAATCTCCTACAAAATAAGTTATTAAAATAACAATAAAAGCCACAACTAGGTGCTCCATGATGGTAAAAACAGCTGAAGATTTGTTTTGTTTTGCAATTAGATAGCTATAGAGAGTAATTATAAAAAAACCTATTAAAATGTCAATTAATATAGCTAATTCTATTGAAAAAATTATGAAGGCAGGTAAATAGATTAATGCTACAAAAAATTTTGAAAAAAATGTAAAAATAGTGGCAAGAAAGATATTTTTTTTTGAATTGGATTTTGATTCTTCAGAAATATGCATTGCAAGAGAATCTGAAAAAGCATCTGCTATTGCGATTGAAATTATTCCACCAATTACTGCAAGAGTGGATCTGGTACCAAAGTATACACCCACAATTAATCCTAAAGTAGTAATAGTGCCAGAGATTAGACCAAAACCAACCCCTGTTTTTAGTGGAAAAGAAAGCGACTGAAGAGGGTTTTTCATAAAAAAGGATTTTCAATTAAATCTTTTAAATCCTACTCTAAAAAAATTTTTTAAGTTTTTAAAACACTTTTATATTATATAGTTAGATATAATGATAAAGATGGAAAAAGAACATTTTTCTCAAAAAAATTTATTTTTAAATAAAGAAGTATTTTTAGATCAATTGCCAAAAATTAGAGAATTGCAAAAATTAAAAAAGAAAGAGAGGGTTGAAAAAACTAAAGAATTTTTTGAAAAAGAGATTGGAAAAAAAGTAAGAGAAGTTGATATAAAATTTTTACTCAGTAGGCTAAAAAATGACCCACTTTCAATTTTGCAAACTTATGAATTTTTAAAAAAAAATCGGAGTGAAAGAAAAAAAACTTTTTAGAATAATTGGTATTTTAAAATTCACAGAGAAAGAGATAAACCAAAAAATTGAAAATTTAAACAAACTTGGAATAAAAAAAGAAGAGATAATAAAAAACCCACAATTACTTTCTATAAAAACTGAAAATATTAAACAAAAGATAAAAACATTGGTAGAAATGGGAATAGAACTTAGAGATATTTTGAAAAATACAAAGGTGTTGTTGTGGAATAAAAAAACTATAAAAGAGAGGTACAAGCAATTACAGAAAATTGGAGTAAGGAAAAAAGACTTAAATAAACAATTGGTATTTTTGTTTTGTAATATTAATAATATCAAAGCAAGAATTAAATATTTAAAAAATATTGGCTTGAGTGAAAAACAAATATTTAGTTATCCAAATATTTTACTTTATAAAATTGAGCGTCTAAAAAGCTCGGTTGAAATATTAGAAAAATTAGGTATTGACAAAAAAACTCCTAATTATGCAAAATTAATTGAAAAAAACAAAAAAAATCTTATTAAAAATTATATGGAGATGAGAAACTATTTTACCAAAGAAGAAATAGTAGAAAAATATAAAATTTTACTGACTACTTCACCACTAACTATAAGACAAAACATAGAATTTTTTTATAACTTCCATCTTCCTATAGAACGGATAGAACCTATTGTTTTGGGAAGAAAAAAAATTAATAGCATAAAAAAAATAAACCAAATAGCAAAATTTTATTATCCAAAAGAGTACACAGAAGATAAAAAAACTGCTCTTTTAAAAACTTTTGAGAAAATTAGAAAAACTCCCTACCTCCTAATAAGGAAATTATAGAATTTTTAGTTTTCTAAAATTTGTTTATTAATTTTTCTTCTTCTTGAGATAGATATTTACCCCCAGATTTGCAAGCCATAAAATAGAGCCGCCTACTAATAACACAGACCAGGTTGGTAAGCCAAAAATTGGAGTAGAATTTACAAAAGAGGAAAACGCTGAAAATATATACTGCAGTGGATAGAGTAGGGGCTGGTAGAGGGATTTTATTTCAAATTTAATAAATTTCCCTATTTCAAAAATAATTTGCTGAGAGAGAGGCAAATTCAAAAAAAGCCCACCTAAGCCACCAACCACTGAAAGCTTAGAAATATTTGGAACAATGAGCGGTATTTTCTCTCTAAAGTCTTCAAGCAATTTTGAAGCAAGCAATAAGCCAACTCCACTCAATGAAAGATAAAGATATGAATTTAGACTAATAATATCCAAGAAAAATAAACCTAGGCTAAAACCTAAAGATGCCTTACCTAAAAAGTTTAAATATTTTGGGAGTTTTGTTTCTATTTTGTTTAAAGCAATTTTAGAAAACTCTTTGATAAAATCCTTTAAATTTATTTTCTTCTTAGGCTGCAGATTGGGGGTAGGTGTTAGCTGCTCTTCTTTTTGTGGGGAAGTTTTTAGCTCAGACAACTCTATATTATATCTTTGTTTAACATTTAGGAGAAAAGAATACAATTTCTCAATTTCATTTTTTAACTTTTCATATTTTTTACCCTCCTCACTCTGCCCAACGAGTTCTAATTGAGCTAAAAACTTTTCTGCAAATTCTAAAAATTTATAGCCTGCCTTTGGATTTATTTTTAGCTGAAAATTTGCACTCTGGATTAAAAGAGAGATAAAATTAAGCATTTCTAAATAAAAAGAATTGAAATAAGTATATAGAAGTTGTGGATGAAATGGCTTACTTTCCAAAGATTTTAAATTTTCTATGGAATTTTTATAGTAAAGAGGTAAATAAAATTGAATTAAATTAAATGCTTGGTCTGCTCTTAGGGCTGTCTTTTCATCTCCAAATTGAGAATAGAGCCAATGAGAATAAACTAAATAACTGATTAATTTTTGCTCAAACACTACTTGGTTGTTGATTATGGTTATAAAAGAGAGAGACTCAAAGAAGTTTTCTTTAATCTTCTGCTGTTTTAATTGAGTTTGCTCATCAACACCTTCTTGTGGATAATTTTTAATCTTTTCTAATTTAGAAAAAATCAAATCAGAGGTCGGAATAATAATATCTACAACTATAGTCAAAAAATCTTTTTTTAATTTAGGTAGTTTTATATTATTAGAAAACTCGCATAAATCCACAAATGTTTGTGAAATGGATTTGAAATTTTTCTTTGGTTGAGAGAGTAGAGAATCTAAATTGTTTAATTTTTCTTTAATTTCATCTAATTGCTTAGAATAGGTAGTGCGAGAGAAATTTGGCTCTAATTGTGGATTTAAATTTAAATCTTTTGGAGGAACGTAGTGTGAAAAAACTATTTTTGGCTTAATTCCAATATCAAAAGATATTTTTGCCACCTTCTCACCACTCTTATTTTGTTATAAATTATAATATAATATAGATAAAGAAATATATTAATAAAACTTTTGTTTTAAAAAATATATAAAAATGTAGAAAATCTTAAAAAAATTAGTTTTATTGAATAAAAAAAAGTTTTATGCGTTTAACATTTATAAACTTTTTTGATAAAGAAATATATGGTGAGAAATATGATGAATAAATATGAATTGCCAAAATTAGATTATGAATACAATGCCCTTGAGCCAGTAATTTCTGAGCGAATAATGAAATTACATCACCAAAAGCATCATGCAGCATATGTAAATAATGCAAATGCTGCCATAGAAAAACTCCACAAACATGCAAAAGGAGAGATAGAAATTGATGTAGCTGCAACCCTCAGAAGCCTCTCATTTAATTTAAATGGACATTTTTTACACCAGATATTTTGGAAAAACTTAAGGCCTCCAGAAAATAAAAACGAGCCAGATGGAAAGATTGCAAAAATGATAAAAGAAAATTTTGGCTCTTATGAAGGATTTAAAAAACAATTTAGTGCTGCTGCAAATTCCGTAGAAGGCTCTGGATGGGCAGTTTTGTATTATGAGCCAAAGAAAGAAAATCTTTTTATTATGCAAATAGAAAAGCATAATCTAATGCATCTTGTTGATACAAAACCACTATTGGTGATAGATGTTTGGGAACATGCATATTATTTAGATTATGAAAATAGAAGAGCAGACTATGTAGAAAATTTCTTTAAAATTATAAATTGGGACGATGTAGAAAAAAGAATATAAAAATCAAACTCTCAAAAATTAGGCTTTAGAGAAATTCCTTCTACGATTGAAATAATTTGATTTATTTTTTCATATTCTGCAGTGGTGCCTACATCAACCCAAAATTCTTCCATCAAATATGCTTTTAGTTTTTTATTATTTTGTAAAACTTTTGGAAAAACATCCATTGCAAAATCTTCTTTTTGACCTATAAAGTCGAAAATTTCTGGCTCAAATACATATATGCCAGTGTTTATATAATGACTAATTGTTGGCTTTTCTAAAAATTTCTTTATAAAAAAAGACTGATCGAACTCTACTAAACCATATTCTAGTTTGTGATCCAACCTTTTTAAAACTAAAGTTCCAAGAGGCATATTTCTTTTATGAAAATCTATCAATTTTTTCAAATTGATATTTGTTAAATGGTCTCCCATCATAACTAAAAAAGTAGAATCAATATGGCTTTTTAGAGGTAGAATAGAGCCAGCAGTGTTAAGACTTTCGTTTTCCTCAAAATAAGTTATCGAAACCCCAAATTTTGAGCCATCCCCAAAATAATTTTTAAAGTGTTCTTTTAAATAACCAACAGTTAAATAGATATCCTTTATTCCATAAAAACTTAATAGTGAAATTAAGTATTCTAAAATAGGTTTATTACCAACCCTTAACATTGGTTTTGGTATGGAGAGAGTGTATGGTCTTAGTCTGGTACCAAGGCCACCACAAACCAAAACAGCTTTCATTATCTCACCAAAAGCACCAAAAGCAACAAAAAATTAGAAAAAGAAAATTTAAATATCTAACTTATAAATAAGATAACTAAATTTTTATTTTATTTGCAAAAGAAGTTGCTAATTCTTTAGCCAAAGTAGAAGATTTTGCTTCTGCAAAAATTCTAATATAATTTTCAGTACCAGAAGCTCTTACCAAAACCCAACTATCCTCAAAGTCTATTCTAAAACCATTTTTTAGACTAACTACCCTTTTGTAATTGCTTTTGATTTTAGAAAAGAATTTTTTTATTATAATCTCTTTCTTATTTGCAGAGACTGGAATTTTAATTTTATAATTAAAAAATGAGGGAAGTTCACTCACCCACTCAGAGAGAGGCTTGAGAGATACTGCTGCGCACAAAATAACTGCTGCCAATATTCCATCCTTTGCCAACGAGAAAGAGGGAATTACAATTCCACCTACTTCTTCCCCAGCTATATAGCATTGCTCTTTTAGGCTATAAATTTTTTCTGACAAATAAGGTGCACCTACGTCAGTATATATTGTTTTTACTTCAAAGGCAGATGCTACTTCTTGCACTACTTTAGAAGTTGCATAAGTGGTAATTACGTATTTTTTTGTTTCTTTTGAATTTTCTAACATAAATTTTTCTAAAATTGCCAAGCACTTGTCGCCTACAATCCAGTTACCAAATTCGTCTACAAAAGTTATTCTATCTGCATCACCATCTAATGCAATTCCAAAATCTGCCTTCGAATTCTTTACTTTAGAAATTAAAGCTGTGAGATTTTCTTCAACTGGTTCAGATGGCCTAGATGGAAAAGTCCCATCCAAATCTTTATTTAGAAAAATTGTTTGCATACCTAGGGCCTCAAGAATTTGGGGGAGAATTACTGAAGAAGTACCATTTCCAAAATCTGCAACTACTTTTAATTTTTTGAACTTAAATTTCTTTGCAAAGTCTAAAACATCTTTATAATAGAGATTTAAAATATCTACTTCTTTTTTTTGTCCAACTTCAAGATAAGTCATGTCTTTATATGGCTTGTGCAAAAAATTGCAAATAGTTCTACCTCTCTTAGAAGAAATAGAAACCCCCTTATTATCCACAAATTTTAGAGCATTCCATTGTGGCGGATTATGGGATGCTGTAACAATTATCAAACCATCTAAATTATAATATTGCCTCCCCCATTCTGCCACAGGAGAAGGCAAAAGCCCAAAACCAACTACATTTGCCCCTCCCCTCATAAGACCAGCAGCTGTTGCTGAATATAAGAGAGGCGAGGTAAGTCTCATATCTCTAGCTATCGCTATTGATGGATTTTTCTTTTTAGTGATCCTTTTGATAAATTCAGCAAACCCATAACCTAAATCCATTGCTGCCTTTCCATCTAATTCATCAAATAATGCTCTCACTCCATTAGTTCCTAAAGCTAAAGACATAAAAATAAAAAATACAATAATAATTAAAATATTAATGTTGGGGATATAAGGTGAAAAAAGAAATAATATGCGATTTACACATTCACACTAAATATGATATTGGCTGCTCTAAAAAATTAGATGCTCCAAATATCGCAAAATATTGCAAAATAAAAGGAATAGATTTAGTGAGCACTGGAAGTTTTACACATAAAACTTATCTAAGAGAATTAAAAGAAATTTTTAAAGGCCAATCCAACCAAGAATTTTTAAAATTGGATGGTGTTTATTTTCTTCCAGCTACAGAAGTAAATAATATATTTGAAGATAACAAAAAAAGAAGAATTCACAATTTGATTATTTTTTCAAATTTAGAAGAATGCGAGCAATTTAATGATGCAGTAGAAAAAAAATCTTACATGGGAGTAGATGGTAGACTTTGTCTAAAACTAAATCTGATGGAAACACTAGACTATATTTTTTCAATAAAAAAGGAGGCTTTGTTTATCCCAGCACATATTTGGACTCCATGGTATGGACTACTGGGCTCAAAGAGTGGTTATGACAATATAAAGGAGGCTTTTGGAGAAAAAATCTCTAAAATATACGCACTAGAAACTGGACTTTCTTCAGATCCACCTATGAATAGAAGATGTGCTTTTTTAGATAATTTTGCATTAGTTTCTTTTTCTGATGCTCATTCATTAGATAATATTGGTAGAGAAGCTACCATATTACAATTAGAGAAGTTAAATTATAGAGAATTTTTTAATTCTATAAAAAATAAAAAAATAAAAAAAACAATAGAATTCTTTCCACAAGAAGGAAAATATTATGCTAGCGGTTGCAAAAATTGTAATTATTTTGTAGAGTCCTTTCAAGAAAGGTGCCCCAAATGTAACAAAAAAATTGCTCAAGGAGTTAGTAGTAGAATAGAAATATTATGTCCAAAAAGAGAAGATTCTCCAAAGATAAAGGCAGAATTTTGTTATATAATTCCACTAAAAAAATTATTAGCAGAAATATACAAAAAAAGTGAAAAGAGTAAATTTATAGAACAAAAATATTTTGAATTGACAGCTAAATATCCTGAATTAAAAATATTACTCAAACTAGATACGAATAAGATAGCTCAGCTAGATAAAAGATTGGCTGAGGCTATAGATAAAATGCGAAGAGGTAAAATCAAAATTTTCCCAGGTTATGATGGAATTTTTGGGAGAGTGGAAATAAACTAAAAAACAATAAGTTTATAATTTTTAGTTATAAAAATTAAACTATGTCGGATAGGCAAATAGAAAAATCTGCAGTTATTTTCGAGAATAGATCAAATTCTAATGAGATGGATTTAGAAAAGATAGTTAGCTATCCTAGTTGGAGAGAAATGCTCTATGATATGATTTATGAAGAAGAAATAGATCCTTGGGATATAGATTTAGAAAAGATAACTTCTGCTTATATTGAAAAAATAAAAAAGATAAAATATTTAGATTTGCATGTGCCTGCCAACATAATTTTGGCTGCTGCAATATTACTTAGAATAAAGACTTCAAGAATACTGGAATATGAACAACAAACTACACTAGAAGATTTTGTAGATACTCTTAGTTATGAACAGATTCAAGCAATAGAATTAAAAGGAAGAATACCGCCAAAAGGAAGAATAACCATAGAAGAGTTAATGCGAGCAATTGATGAAGTAATGAAGAAAGTTGCAAAAAAACAAGAAACAAAAAAAGAATTAGAAAAATTTTTACCTCTAATAGAAATAAAAATAAATGAATTCAAAGTTGACCAAGAAATGGAAAAGATATATGAGAAGATTAAAAAAATGGCAGATGCCTATGGCTTAGTGATGTTTTCAGCACTGCTAGAGAATAAAACAAAAAAAGATGTGATTTACACACTTATACCTTTGTTGTTTTTAGCACAAAAGGAAAAAATAACAATAAGTCAAGAAACATTTTTTGGCGATATATTTATTAGACTAAACCAATAATAAAAAATTGGTAAGAGTGAATAGGATGAAAAAATCCAAAGTTTTTGTTTATCTAAAGCCAAAAAATCAAACAGAAAATTTTAGTGGAGTGATAAAAACTGACAAAGCCGGAAATATAATAGAAGAAACAAAAGTGCCTAAAGAAAAAAAGGAATTAGATATAAAAGAAGTTATAGAAAAAACAATTAAAACAGAACAAAATGAAACACAAATTAATCACAAACAGCAAACAAAAATAGAAAAACAAGAGATAAAAGAAACTGACCAACCACAAACTATTTCTTATCTTTCTTTTTTTAAAATTTTAGAGCCACAACAGAGAGTTTATCAACCACTTTTTGTTAATTATAATTCTGAACTTTTGAAGAATGTGCAGAGTGAAGAGATTAGCAAAATCGAGCCTGTTGTGGATATAGAAAAATATGACCCACTGACAATAATGGAAGCTGCTTTGTTTATGGCTGTAGAAGGGCTAACAGTAGAAGCTCTGGCAAAACTAATTAAAAAGGACAAGTATGAAACTCAAAAACTTTTAGAAGAACTAAAACAGCGCTATGAACAAAAAGAAACAGCTATTGAGATAACAAATGAGCTTAAAAATAAATGGATTATGAGAATAAAACAACAATATGCAAAACCAGCGCGACAATTTGCCTCTGAAGTAGACATTAGCAAACATGCACTAAAAACTCTGGCTTTTATTGCGAAAAATGAAAATATTACAAAAAGAGAACTGTTCAAAAAATTAGGAGCTCAAATATACCAAGACGTAGCAGAATTAGAAGAAAAAGGATTTATAAAAACAATACCCCTCGGTAGAACTAGCAGAATAAAATTAACTGAAAAATTTAACCAATACTTTGGTATTTAAAAACTTTTTTGTATAAATAAAAATGTTAAATAAAATTTTAAGGTGGAATTATGCCAAAAAAATTAACAAAGCAGGAATTTGAAGCTTTTATAAATTCAAAAAAATTAGTTTTGGTAGACTTTTTTGCTACCTGGTGTGGTCCTTGCATAATGCTCTCGCCAATATTAGAAGAAGTGGAAAAAGAAAGACAAGATGTTGCTATTGGAAAAGTAGATGTGGATGAAGAAGGAGAACTTGCAGAGAGGTTTGAAGTAAGTGGAGTGCCTACATTAGTGCTTTTTTTGAATGGGGAGATAGTGGATCAGAGAGTTGGATTTGCTCCAAAAAGTGAATTGCTAAAATGGATTGATGAGTATAGAAAATAAAATAGAAAAATTTTAGAATAAAAATCTCAACCAAACAGCAAAGAAATACCTGGTTAGTTATTTGCCTTTCTTTTGTATTTAGGGCTGCTTGAAACTAACAAAAAAATGGAGATTAATCCATAAAGTCTTGTGGTTTTGGTACTTCCAGAGGTAGGCCTTTTCTTTTTCTTATAGCTTGAATAGTTTTATCTAAAAGTTCTTTTGGTAGATTTTCATATCCCTCATATTCCTGATAAGGAATTGCTCTTCCTTGAGTGGCAGAGCGCAAAGAGTCAGAAAAACCAAACATCTCACTTACTGGCATTTTTGCAATTACTGTTGCCTGCTCTCCTTCTTGTTGAATATCCAACACCTGTCCTCTTCTTCCTTGTACTATTGTAATTACTTCTGATAAATACTCTTGTGGAATTAGAATGGTAACTCGCTGTTTTGGTTCTTGCAAAGTCATACCGGCAGTAAGTAATCCTGCATAAATAGGCCTTCTTGTGGCTGGTACTATTTGGGCCGGACCTCTGTGGACTGGGTCTTCGTGAATTAGTGCATCAACCAATCTGACCTTTGTGCCTACAACTTTTTCCCAAGCCAATGGGCCTTTATTCATTGCATCCTCAAATCCCTGAATTACCATCTCCATAATTTCGTTTAGATATTGAATACCTCGAGTATCATTTATTAGCACATTTTTGTTGTAAATATCGACTACTGATTTTGCTTGCTCTCTTGGCATTTTACACTCTACTAATTTTTCTACCAGTTGTTTTCCTTTTGGCCTTCCTTCTGGAATCTCTCCATTTAATATTGCCTGATAGACTTCTGGTTCTAATGGCTCTACAATAAAATAAAGTTTAGTGTGCTTATTTGGAGATTTTCCTTCTATTGGTTGGGTGATTTTTCCAACTATTATCTCGTGATATACTACAATTGGTGGAGAGGTAACTATTTCAATACCTCTTTCTTTTCTAATTTTATATTCGATGATTTCTAAATGAAGTTCTCCCATTCCTGAAATAAGGTGCTCCCCTGTTTCTTGGTTTAGCTCCACTTTCAAAGTTGGGTCTTCTTTAGAGAGTGCCCTTAAAACATTGATTAATTTTGCCAAATCTTTTGAATCCTTTGCTTCTATTGACTTTGTGACTACTGGTTCAGAGTAATGTTTTATCTGCTCAAATGGTTCTACTGGACCTTGGGATATTGTCTCCCCCACATAAACATCCTTTAGTCCGACTATACCTACAATATTTCCTGCAATAACATTGTCTACCATTACTCTATCTGGGCCCATGTAAATTGCTACTTGTTGTACTTTTTCTTCTCTGTACTTTGATGCAAGATAGAGCATATCTCCCTTCTTTACTTTTCCACTAAATAACCTTAAAATTGCAACTTCACCTGCATGAGGATCATTAACTACACCAATACAAACCCCGATCATTTTGTAGTTTGGATCGCAATTTATTAAGGCTTTACCATCTTCGCTTTCTATATCTCCTTTCCAAATAGTAGGAATTCTGTATTTCTGAGCTACATCTGGAGAAGGCAGATGCCTCACTATCATCTCTAATAGAACTTCATCGAGTGGAGAGCGCTCAACTAATTCTTTTATCTTTCCCTCTTTACATAGTGAGATTATATCAGAAAATTTTATTCCAAATTTTTGCATGCTAACTATGGAGAGTGCCCATTTTTGAAATGCAGAGCCAAAAGCAATGTTTCCTTTTTTTACGTCCACTTGCCAGTCGTTTTTATATTCTACAGGAGCATATTGAGAGATCAATTTATTTACATGAGTAATTATTTTTACTAATCTTTGTTGCATTTGCTGATCATCCAATTTTAATTCATTTATCAACCTGTCTATTTTGTTTATAAAAACAGTTGGTTTTGCCTTTTCTTTTAGTGCCTGACGCAAAACTGTTTCTGTTTGCGGCATAACACCTTCAACAGCATCTACTACTAATATCACACCATCCACTGCTCTCATTGCTCTTGTAACATGCCCTCCAAAGTCTACGTGACCAGGAGTATCAATAAGATTAATTAAATAATCCTCTCCATTTAACTGAAATGCTAAAGAAATATTTGCTGCTTTAATAGTGATCCCACGAGCCTGTTCTTGCTCATCAAAATCCATAACTCTTTGCTCTCCAGCAGTTTCTTTTGAAATTAAGCCAGCTCTCGCAACCAAAGAATCAGTAAGAGTAGTTTTACCATGATCTACATGAGCACAAATTGCTATATTTCGCACATTTTTTAAATTTCCCATCATCTTTTGTACTTCTTCTACTACATATTCTTTTCTTACCATAAAAACCCTCTCTAAAAATTTTAGTTTTTAGTCTAAAGGCTGATAAACTAATTTTGAAAAAATATCTTTAAATATTTTATGGAATTATTTAAAGAATAACTTAAAGAAATAAAATGAAGAAAAATTTAGTGGGAAAAATGAAAAAACAAAAAAAGCAGACCGAAATTATTGTCATTAGGCACGCTGAAGCCTATGGAAATAAGGAACATATATTTAATGGAAATAAAATAGATGTTGGACTAACTGCAAAAGGAAAAAGACAAGCAGCCCAATTAGCTAAAAATTTTAAAATAAGACCACATATAATTCTTTGCTCTCCACTCAAAAGAGCCATCCAAACAGCTTTTTATTTTGAAAAAAAATATAAAATGAAAGCAAAAATAATAAAAGAACTTCAAGAGCAAGATTTTGGAGAGTGGAGTGGAAAAAGTGCTATTGAGATAAAAAAACTCTATCCAAAATATTTTATTCCTTACCCGAATGGAGAATTAAGTAATTTTATATCCCACTGCCCAAATGGAGAGAGCTATGAAAAATTAAAAAAGAGAGTAAAAAAAATTTTTTTAGAAATTAAAGAAAATTATCGTGGAAAAAAAATTCTTGTTTTTTGTCATGGAGTAGTTGCCATTGCACTAATAGAATTAGTCACCAAAATAAAACCTCCACAGCTTTTAAACCTACAGCTAAAAAATGCTGATTTTGTACATTTTATTTTTGAAAAATAAATTAATTTAAAAGATCATAGAAATTTTCACGCTTTCGTATTAGTTTTATTTTATTTTTGTTTACCAAAACTTCTGCTGGTTTTAACATATTACAATAATTGCTACTCATTGAAAAGCCATAAGCTCCAGCAGTACAAATTACAGCCAAATCTCCTACTTCTACATTTTCACTAATTAATCTATTTCTTGCAAAATAGTCTGAAGACTCGCAAGCCTGTCCAACAAAATCTGCTTTTATTTTTTTTCCATTTAATTTTTTATCAATATAAATATGATGATAAGAACCATAGAAAGCAGGCCTAATTAGAGTTGCCATTGAAGCATAAAGCCCAATAATTTTTTTTGATTTTAAATTTTTTATGTTTGTAATTTCTGAGATCAAGGCAGAGCTATTTGCAACTAAATATCTTCCTGGCTCAATTATAAGAGTAGGAAATTCTCCCACTGAAGCTTTTACTTTATATTTATTACACAAACGAGTATAAAGAGAGCAAATTTTTTTTCCTAATTTTTTTATGTTTAATTCTTTTTGATTTGGGCTATACTTTACTCCAAAGCCTCCCCCAATATCTATAAATTCAAATTCAATTCCAAATTTTTTAGATAATTCGCCTGCTATTTTTAGCTGCTGTGTTAGCTGATTTAAAAATGGCTGAATTTGAAGAGTATTTGAACCGCTCATCATATGTAGCCCAAACCTCTTTATTCCCCTATTTTTTGCTAATTTATAAGCAGAAAAAAGAGTTTGTCTATCCATTCCAAACTTAGAATTTTTTCCAGCTGTAATTATTTTTTTATTCTCTCCTATACCTTTTGGAGGGTTATATCGAAAACTAATTAAATTTTTGCTTAAGTTTATATTAGCTATATTTGAAAGTCTTGCGAACTGATCTATCCAATCAAAGTTTATTGCTATGTTATTTTTTGCAGCATATAACAAATCATCAAATGGATTGTTGTTTCCAGAATAAAGAATTTCCTCTTTTTTTATTCCGCTATACAAGGCCAACTTTATTTCATTTAAGTTTGAACAGTCTGCTCCTGCACCACATTTTTTTAATATCTTAATAATTTGTGGATTTGAATTTGCTTTTATTGCATAATATACTTTTGTTTTAAAACAATTACTTCTAAAAGCATTACTGAGAAGTTCAAAATTTTGCTCTAATTTTTTTTGACTATATACATATATTGGACCTGGCCCAAACCTTAAGTAAATTGTTCTAAGTGGTACATTCTCAATATAAATTGTTGTGCCTTTTAAATTGAGTGGATTTAAAAGCATCTCTATCACTTTAATTTTCGAGCAATTTTTGATGTAAATCATTAACTATATTTAGTGCAGAGGAACTATCTACTACAACTGAAAGAGCTGGGCTTTGGACTCCTTGCGAAATTAAATAAAAATTATAATTTTTTTCAAACATTTTTTCAAAAACTTTTTTTAGAAGAATTGGATAGTTGTAGAGGTCAGTAACAATAGTAACTAAACCTACATCCTGATTTAGCAAAATTTCACTATAGCCTGCCTCCAAAAGTAATCTTTTTGCCCTTGTGCCATTTTCTTTTGCTACAGTAAAGGAGAGCACAGTTTGGGCAGTGCCAATTATTTCAATACTAATATCGTTTTTTCCCAATATACTAAAGACATGTGCAGCGTAATTTGGGGCTTGTGCCATTGAAACATCTTCTATTGAAATTAGTGATACCTCCTTGTAAGATATAGAAAAACCATTCTCATTTTGTGGCTTTTGGGTCAAAATAGCAGTTCCTTCTACATCTGGTTTATAAAAATTTTTGATATAACAAACAACTGAGGAATTTTCTAAAATTTCTGCTACTCCCGGGTGTATTATCTCGCTTCCAGAATTTCCAAGTAATTTTACCTCCTGGTAACTGATATATTGTCTTAATTTTGCATTTGGCACTATCTTTGGATTTGCAGTCATATATCCATCTACTTCCTTAAAGAAGCAAAGAGTAGATGGCTCAAGCATTTTTGCCAAAAATGCTGCAGTATAATCCGAGCCACTTCTTCCAAATAGCTTTATTTCTTCTCCATCTATTCCATAATAGCCTGGCACTACAAATTGACCATCTTTAAATAATTCAAAATTAAAATTCTTTCCATCTATTTTTGCCTCAAGATAATCTCCCTTAGCCCCAATTTGAATTTCTTGTGGTTTTAATAATATAAAACCAGATATTTTGGAAAAAGCGTATGCTGAAAACTGCTCCCCAAAGGATTTTATTTTTGCCAGTTCTTTTTTTGTTAAATTTTTAGATTTTGAAATCTCTAAAAGATCTTTATAAAGCTCTTCATGCATCTTTATAGTTTGTTTATCTGAATAAATAGAATTATGAATCTCTAAAATTTTAAAAAAATCTTCAAACCTTTTTTGTCTTTTTTCTTTTGCTGCCACAGCTGCCTTTTCTAAAAGCTTTGTAATTCCATTTACTGCTGAAACTACAACCACATCTACTTTTGTTTGGTTGCATATCTCAGCTGCCCTATAAAAAGATTGGCGGTTTAATAGAATCCCTCCACCAATCTTAGCAATTTGAGTAAACCTATTCATAATTTAAATAAAAAATTTTTTATTAAAAAAAATAATGTTACAAATATAACAAAAAGTTGAAAATGTAAAAAATAAATAAAATAAAAAAAGAAGGCAAAATTAAGATTTGTTAGTAATTTTTTTGTAATCTTTAGCAGATTTAAAAAATTCTAGTTTGTCGTCGGTCATTGAAAGAGGACTACTAAGATCTATTTTAAAATCCAAATATTTGTCAATTAATTTTAATCCTGCCTTATAAAATAGATAAGTTCCTACAGCTACTCCTCCAACAATAGCTGCATTTTTTACAATATTTTTTATTTTCATATTCACCACTAATTATAATAGTGTTTAAAAAAGAATAAAAATGTTTGTGTATCTTTTAATTTAATTTTTTTCAACAGAGTTTTGAACCTTCCCTTCCAAAAAACACAAAATATTTGAAGCAGAGGTATGGACTATTCTCTCTAATGCTTCTTTACTATTAAAAGCATTATGTGGAGTGATAATAACATTTTGATGTTCTCTTAACATATGGGTTATTACCACAGTGTGCAAATCATGCTTTTTTGGATAATCTGCAGAGAGGAGCTCTTTTTCTTCTCTTATTGCGCTTTCTTCTTCTAAAACATCTAAACCAGCACCTGCAATTTTTTTGTTTACAATAGCATCTAAGAGGGCTTTTGTATCTACCAATCCCCCTCTGGCAGTGTTAATTAAAATTACTCCTCTCTTCATCTTTGCTATTGTTTGATGATTTATTATATGCCTAGTTTGATCATTGAGTGGTGCATGCAGCGAAATAATATCTGAATTTTTTAGCAGATAATCCAAAGAGACTTTTGTACAGTCTAACAAATCCACTAAATTTTCGTCTGCATATGGATCATAAACAATTACTTTCATTCCGAGTGCTTTTGCTACTTTTGCAACATGTGAGCCAATTTTTCCAAAACCAATTAGCCCCAAAGTTTTTCCTACGATATCAAAAGTGCGCAGGCCTTCAAGAGAAAAATTGCCTGCTCTTGTGCGATCTATTGAAGGAACTATTTTTTTTGCTAAAGCTAACATGAGAGCAATAGTGTGCTCTGCAACAGTATGCGAACCATAACTTGGAACATTACAAACGACAATTTTCCTTTTTTTACATTCTGCTAAATCGATGTGATCAAAACCTGTTGAAAAAGTTGCTATCATTTTTAATTTTGGAAGTTTGGACAAAACTTCTTTAGTTATTTTTGAATATATAAATATTCCTAAAATTTCTACTTTTTTTATTTGAGGTATATGTTTTGCACTTAATGGTTCATTGAAAAATAAAAGTTTGTGTTTTGGAAAATATTTTTTTAAAATCTTTTTTTCCCATCCTTCCAATTCAAAAAAAGCCATCAACATGATAAAAATTAAATAAAGATAATTTATAAATCTTATTTTACTTTATTGTAAATCTCCGATATAATAAGTTTGTAGTGTTGAAAATGCATTTTTTGGATGTGGACCTAAATTTGGACGATTATAAAATATTTGTGTACCATCCTTTCCACAAAACTCAACTATTATTTGGGGGTGAGTATTTTTAGCTATAAACTCCGTCATGTTATATACTTTTTTATCTATCACAATAAAACAATCTTCTTTGTTGTTATGTTTTTGGACTTCTTGCATACTAAATACTTTGTTTTGCTCCGGATTTGATTGCTGATTGATCTCCTTGGTTTTTTGTTGTGGTGAAATTTCTTGATTGGAAATTTGACTACTAGATAGAGGCTGCTGAAGTTGCTGGTTGGAAGAATTATCCACACACCCAAATAATACAGATAATAGGAAAATCAAACTAAAACTCAAAAATTTTTTCATATGAATAAAATAAGAAAAAAATTTTAAAAAGTTTTATTTTGCAATAGCTTTTTAATTTCCTCTACTCTCTCTTCTATTACTTTGTATAAAGTAGAAGAAGTAGATTTGTATTGCTGCACTAGAGTATAGTGGGGGTTGTATAAATTAAAATAGACAGCTTTGCTGAGTGCTGCAAATATTGTCGAATTGTGTTTTTTTGCCTCTAAAATTGCCCCGCATTCAATAGCAAATTTTACTCCCTCTACATCTAAATTTTTTATCGAGTCAAAGAGTACCACTGTTGCAATCGCACTCTTTATCTTTTTGTAGCCATAAAGCTCAATTTCGTTTTTAATTTTTTTAAAGGTTCTAGGACTAAGAAACATAAAATCTAATTTTTTAAACAAATTTACTAACCCCTCATTACTAGAAATCTTGGAAAACTCTTCTCTTGGAATTATATCTAACAAATACTTGCCATATTCCAAACAATTTTTTATTCCCCCAAAATATTTTATAGAATATAAATCTACTAATGGAGAGATTTCCCTAAAATTATTATTGGTAATATTATTTTTGTTGTTTTTAATTATTTGTTCCACAAGCACACCCTTTTTATAAAATATAATCTAAACTAGGCTAAACTTAATTCTTTATAAGTATTATATAAAAACAAAAATAAAAATCTTACTTTTGAAAATAAAAGTAATGCGCCTGTGGTCTATTCATCCTCAATATTTAGATACAATTGGCCTAATTGCTTTATGGAGAGAGGGGCTGCTGGCAAAAAAAGTTTTAGAAGGAAAGACTAAGGGATATAAAAATCATCCTCAACTACTAAGATTTAAAACTCACCCCGCTCCCCTAAAAGCCATAAACACTTATTTATATTATGTAATGTTAGAGGCAAAAAAAAGAGGGTATAATTTTGATAGCACTAAAGTTAAATACTACAAACTTTTAAAAAAAATAAAAGTTAGCAGTGGACAGATAGAATATGAATTTTTACATCTTTTAAAAAAATTAAAAAAAAGAGATTATAAATCCTACAAAAGATTGCTTAAAATAAATACTAAAAAAATTTTACCCCACCCCCTCATCCAAATATATAGAGGAGAAAAAGAAAGCTGGGAAAAATAAAATAGAATGGTTTAAAAATCAAGCCCCCGGTGGGGATTGAACCCACGACCTCCTGTTTACGAGACAGGCGCTCTACCACTGAGCTACGAGGGCGATATTTAAATAAAAGGCATTTTTGGTTAAAAACTCTTCCTCTTTTTATACAATATTTTAAACAAAAAACAACATAAAAATAAAAAAATTCGTTTTTTGTCTATAAAAAAAAGATAGATTTAAAAATAAATCGAAAGTTTTTAATAATGGTAAATATGGCCATAACAGAGGAAAGAATAATTGTTTATTTTCCATATGTTGGGGAAAATCCAAGAAAAATTGGGGCATCTAATCCAATCTCTCGTTGGCCTAGTGGAATTTATCCTGCAAAAATCCAAAATAAAAGTTTTTCTCATAAAATAACCGCCTTTTTAAAGTTTACTATTTTAGTAGAAGATAAAATGACTAAAGAAAACCGCAAAATAGAAATCCAAAAAATATGATTATAAATTCTTCAAATTTTTCTAAAAATTATCTATTTTTATTACTATTTCTAAACTCTTTGGCTTTTTTTATCCTCTCTCGCCCTCCAATTCAGCCATATTCTCAACCTTTAAAAATCTAAAAAACTTTAATTTAATAAGATTTTTAGATTAATAAATTTAAAATATAAAAGATTAAACCCAAAAATTAAAAATAGAATATAAAAATATGATGGTGAAATTGATGGATTTTAAAACTCCAAAAGGCACAAAAGATTATGCTTTTGAAGAAGCCTACAAAAAAGAAAAAATAATTCTCCTAATTGAAGAAAATTTAAAAAAATGGGGCTATGAAAAACTTTACACTCCAGCAATGGAAATGATTCAAACTCTTGAGGCAAAAACAGGAGAAGAGATAAGGGGGCAAATTTTTAAAATAGAGAATTCGGAGTATGCCTTAAGGTTTGATCTTACAGTAGGAAGTGCAAGGTTTGTTGCAAACAATAATTTGATTTTGCCATACAAAAGATACTGCTCTGGAAATGTTTGGAGAAGAGAGGAGCCACAGAAGGGTCGCTTAAGAGAATTTACACAAGTAGACGCAGATATATATGGACTTGAGAGCGAAGAAGCAGAAGCAGAACTGCTTGCCATAAGCTCTGAAATATTGAAAAAAATAGGTTTTAGTAATTTTAAAATATATCTCAATAACAGAGAAATACTTTCAGATTTAGTGGAAAGATATAATAAAAAAAAGGATGAAAATAAAATTTTGAGAATTTTGGATAAAATTGAAAAAATGGATAGAGAGCAAATAATAAAACAATTGCAAGAGATTGGCCTGAGTGCTACACAAATAGAAGAAATTTTTAATTTAGACTACAAAAAAGCCTCCCAAATCTCTCCAAAAGGAATGAAAAGGCTAAATAATATTGTAGAAATTTTGAGCCGGGTTTATGGAATGAGTAGTGAAGAAATAAAAATTGATTTTTGTTTAACAAGAGGTTTAGAATATTACACTTCAACAGTTTTTGAAATTAAGCTCTCGGATCAAATAGGCTCGATTGCTGGAGGAGGGCGATATGATAATTTGACAGCGCTATATGGAAAAAAAATAGCTGCTGTTGGAATATCTTTTGGAATTGAGAGAATAATGTACTTGTTAAAAGACTTAGAGTTTTTTAGAGGCATTTATATATCCTATTTAGACAAAAGTTATTATAAAAATGCGGTAGAACTTTCAAAAAAATTAAGAGAAGAAGGATTTGTGGTAAGTACAAATCTAAACCAAAAAAAAGATCTAAAAGAACAACTAAATTATGCTATAAAAAATAATTTTCAATACATCATAATAATTGGAAAAGAAGAAATTGAAAAAAACACCTACACTCTCAAAGACTTGAGAAAAAGAAAACAATATTATAATTTAGGTTACTCTCAACTTGTGGAATTATTGAGGAATGAACAAAATGACTAAAAAAATTTTAAAAATGGCTGCCTTAGAATTAAAAAAAGGCAGATTTGTTATAATATGTGATTCTCCAAATAGAGAGAACGAAGCTGATTTAGTAATACATGCTTCTTTTTGTACAAAAGAGGTTATAAAAAAAATGCGCAAAGAAGCTGGAGGATTGATTTGTTTAGTTACTGATAGAAAGAATGCAACTGAGCTTGGATTGGATTACTTGCATAAAAAATTAAATTTAATGGGAGGAGTATATAAAAAATTATCCGCAAACAAAACCCCATATAATGATGAGCCTGCATTTGCACTCTACATAAACTCAAAAAAATGTTATACTGGTATAACTGACGAGGATAGAGCTACAACAGCAAGAGAATTTGAAAAAATTATAAGGTTAGAAAAAAAGATGAAAAAAGTTGAATTTGTAAAAAATTTTTATTCCCCTGGCCATATACCTCTTCTAATAGCTAAAGATTTGAAAAAAAGAAGAGGACATAGCGAGTATTCTATAGAGTTGGCAAAATTAGCAAATCTAAGCCCCGCTATGCTAATATGTGAAATGCTTTCAGATGATGGAAAAGCAAAAAGTTTAGAAGAGGTAAAAAAATATGCTACAAGAAATAAAATAATAGTATTGAAAGAAAATGATTTTGAGGGATAGGGATGAAAATAGGAATTGTGGATACTACTTTTGCAAGAATAAATATGGGAAAAATAGCAATCGAGGAAATAGAAAGCATAAATAGTAAAAAAATATATCCAAAAATTGAATATGTTAGACGCACTGTACCTGGAATAAAGGATTTAGCTGTGGAATGTCAGATATTATTTGAAAAAGAAAAATGCGATATTATTATGGCACTAGGAATGGTTGGATTAAGCCCGATAGACGAGATTTGTGCAAATCAGGCTTCTTTGAGTATTGCACAAGTAAAACTAAAATATTCAAAACACATAATAGAAGTCTTTGTACATTCTACTGAGAGTATAATAAATGGAAAATTTGATGAAAAAGATTTTTATAAACTAACTGAAAATAGAATAAAAAAACATGTGCTAAATGCTGTGCTTTTAATTTATGACCCACAAAAATTAATTGAAAATGCAGGTAAGGGAATAAGACAGGGAAGAGAAGACGAAGGAGAAATAAAATTATAGGTGAGAATTTTGAGCAAAATAGCAATTGTTGTTTCAAAATTTAACTACGAGATTACTAAAATGATGTTAGAAAATGCTATTGAAAGTGCAAAGAAGAATAAATTAAAAATAGTCGAAGTTGCAGAAGTTCCTGGGGCATATGACATGCCCCTAGTGGTACAAAGGCTTGCTAGAAAAAAAGAAATAGAAGGAATAGTTTGTTTAGGAGCGATTGTCAAAGGAGGAACAGAACACGATAAAATTATTGCACAATCACTTGCAAAAACTCTTATGGACTTAAGTTTAAAATATAACAAACCAATAACTCTAGGAGTAATTGGACCAAATGCTACTTATAAACAAGCAAAAGAAAGAGCAATAGAATATTCTAATAGGGCAATTCTAGCTGCTAGAGATTTGATCGAGGTTATAAAAAAAATCTAAAGAAAAAAATAAAGGTAGATTGAATGAAAAAAATAAAATTTATTGCCAAAGCTTTTTTTCCAACTATTTTTGGAAATTTTGAGTTATATTGCTTTGAAGATAGAGAAAAGAATGCTCATTTTGCAATAGTTAGAGGAAATATAAAAAACAAAAAAAATGTTATTTGTAGAATTCATTCTAAATGTTTAACCGGAGATGCTCTTGGGTCAATAAGATGTGATTGCCGAGAGCAATATGAGAGAGCGATGGAATATATTGCTAAGCAAAAGGCTGGAATAATGCTTTATTTAGAACAAGAAGGGAGGGGAATAGGTATAAAAAATAAAATAAAGGCTTATTGGCTACAAGATAGAGGATATGACACGGTAGAAGCCAACCTAAAATTAGGATTTAAGGCAGATGAGAGAGATTATGAAGTAGGTGCTCAAATACTTAAATATTTTAAAGTAAAATCAATCCAGCTTATTACTAACAACCCAAAAAAAATTTTAGAGTTAGAAAAATTTGGAATAAAGGTTACAAAAAGGATCGAACTGCCTGTAAAAGGAAGTGTTTATTCTAAGAAATATTTAAAGACAAAAAAAGAAAAATTAGGACATCTCATAACAGATGAACAAAATTGAATTGGTTGATTTAGATGAATAATAAAATCATACAAAAAAAACTAGACGCCCAATACATACGCCAAACTTTTGCACTAGCAAAAAAAGCAAACCCTTACCCCAACCCAAAAGTAGGTGCAATTATAGTAAAAAATGGTAAGATTATAGGTAAAGGATATCATAAAAAGGCAGGGCTTGCACATGCAGAAGTTGAGGCTATAAATAGTGTGAAGAAAAAATATAGAAATTATAAAAAAATTTTAGAAGGCTCTACTTTGTATGTAAATTTAGAGCCCTGCAACCATTATGGTAGAACTCCTCCATGCACCTTAGAAATAATAAAAAATAAAATAAAGAGAGTGGTTTTTTCAAACTATGACTATAATAAAATGGTTAGGGGAAATGGTTCAAGAATTCTCAAAAAAAATGGTATAGAAGTAGTTGGGGGTATTTTACAAAAAGAAGGTTTTAAAATAAATAAAATATACTTTAGAGAACAAAAAAGAAAAAAGGCCCTGCTGCCAGAGGTTATTTTAAAACTTGCTATAAGTTTAGATGGAAAAATTGCAACTTCCACATATCGCTCAAAATGGATAAGTTCTCTCCAATCTAGAAAAATTGTCCAAAAATTAAGAAAGAAAGCTGATGCTATTTTAATAGGTCTAAATACCCTAAAAAAAGATAATCCCACTCTTAAAATATTAAATTCCAAAAAGCAACCTCTAAGAGTTATAGTTAGTTATAATTTAGAATCTGTAAAAGGAAATGAAAAAATTTTTTTTGATAAAAATGTGCTAATAGCATATTGTAAAGCTAAAAAAAATACGGAAGAAAAACTTATCAAAAAAGCTAAGCTATTAAAATGCCCTTCTAAAAACAAAAAAGTAGATTTAAAGTTCTTATTAAACTACCTCAAAAAAAATGGTTTTAATAATATACTTTGCGAAGGAGGAGCCAGAGTGGCAACTAGCCTAATAAAAGAAGGTTTAATTTGGAGAATTATTTTGTTTTATTGCCCAATACTTATTGGAGAAGATGGAATAAATATGGTAGAAAAACTAAATATAAAGAATATTTTAAAAGCTATAAGATTTAAAATAGAGAAAATAAAGAGAATTGGACCAGATTTAATGATAATACTAAAAATGGATAAAAAAACAAAAACAAAGAATTAAAATATTAAAAGACTAAAAAAATTTGGGGATAAAATGACACAAACAAGTAGTTTTGAAAAATTAAAAGAAAGAGTGATAAATCGAGGGGGATTTTTTGTATATTTTTATTTTGATGTGCATTCAAATAGTCCTGAAAATATGCAAAGTTTAGCAGTGAGTTTTAGTTCAAAAATTACAAATGAAAAAGGAGTTGCTTTTGGGATAAGCGAAATTGACCAACCTTTAGAAAAAGATGGGATATATTCTACTGCTATAAAGACAACTTTGTTGGTAGAGGATTTTCCTTCACTTGTGAGATTAGCAATGACTTATATGCCAATAGCAATACAAATCGAAGAGCCTCTGGAGCAAAAAATAGACGCTGGGCAACTTCAGTTATCCTTAATTGAGCTCTCTACTTTCTGCCAGGAGTTGACTAATCATATATTGACTAAAGGAATGAATGAAGAACAAAAAAAGAGATTCGATCAAGAGATTGCAACAAAAATAATATTGGGTAAAAAAATTATGGAGAAAATTAATAAAGAAAATAAAGAAAGCAATGAGGAGTGAAGAGAAATATGTATAGAATTTCTACAGGAATAGAAGGATTGGACAGAATAATAGGTGGAGGTTTTATAAAAGGAAGCCTAATAACAATTGCTGGGAGTACAGGGAGTGGAAAAACTACTTTTGGAATTCAATTTTTGGTAGAAGGAGCTAAAAGAAATGAGGCTGGAATGTTTATTTCTTTTGATCAACCAAAATATCTTATATATGGAAATATGAGTTCTTTTATGTGGGATTTAAACAAATTAGAGAGGGAGAAAAAATTACTTATTATAGAATATCCTCACAATGAGTTGAATTCATTTTTTCAAAAAGAGAATGCGATAATAGATATAATAGATACTTTGGGGGTGGAGAGAGTAGTATTAGATCCTATTGGTCCTCTTTTAAATGCTTTTTTACAAGAAAAAAATCAACTATTTATGCATAAGTTTATAAACAGCTTAAGAAAGTGGGGCACTACCACTCTCCTTATAGCTGAGGAGAAACATCTTGATCAGAGCGCCATACCACATACTGATCATGGAATTGAAAATTATACAGACGGTTTCATTCATTTGGGATGGAAAATAGCAAAAAATAAAAGAATAAGAGTGATTGATATCATAAAGATGAGAGGAAGTGCTCATGAAAATAGCTTATATCAATATTTAATAGATATAAATGGAATTACTATTGGAAAAGAGATAAAAGAATAAAAAAACTATATGACTAGTCGAGGGGTAAAATGATAGATCCCTGGTCTAATGAGTTAATAGAAGAAAAATACCTCTATGAAGAATTTGGAATGCAAACAATTAGTCCAAAAATAAAAAGTAGGTTTGCAAATAGCTACCTTTTTTATAGAAATATAATAGTTGGTCATAGAGATTTTGATAAATTTTTAGAAGCTTATGACAAAAAGAAAGAAATAGCCATAATGAGTGGAATAAAGCCATCTGGAGATTTTCATTTAGGCTCTAAACAAACAGCAGACGAGATAATATTTTTTCAAAAATATTTTAATGCTAAAGTATACTACTGCATAGCAGATATTGAAAGTTATATAGATAATAATATAAGTTTAGAGCAGGCAAAAGAAAATGCAATCTCAAATTTAGCAGATCTTTTGGCACTTGGAATAGATGAAAAAAATACTTATTTTTATAGACAAAGTACTGAGCCTACAGTACTGAAAAATTCTTTATTGATAAGCCAAAAAGTAACTCCAGCCACACTTGCAGCTTTATATGGAGAAAAAGATATTGGCCACTACATCTGTGCTTTTGTACAAATGGCTGATATATTTTTACCACAAAGTGAAAAATTTGGAGGCCCAAAGAATGTTTTAGTTCCTGTTGGATTAGACCAAGATCCACACATTAGGCTTTCTAGAGATTTAGCTAAAAAATTTGGATTAGTTGAACCTGCTGCAACATATCATAGATTTATAAAAAATCTCAAAGGACAGCAAAAAATGTCTAAAAAAGACCCTCAAAGTTTGATTTATTTGTGCGAAGACCTAAAACAGATTGAAAAAAAATTAAAAAATGCAATTACTGGTGGAAGAAGCACTGCTGAAGAACAGAGAAGACTTGGGGGAGAAATTGAAAAATGTTATATTTTTGAAATAGCCAAAATATTTTTTGAAATAGATGAAAATGACCTTAGCCGGCGATATGAAAATTGCACTTCTGGCAAAATACTTTGTGGAGAATGTAAAGCAGAAGTAATAAAAAAAGCATTAGAATGGTTTCAACAACATCAAGAAAAAAGAGAAAAAAAATATAGCCTAGCTCAAAAAATTGTAGAAAGAATAAGTTAGATTATTATGGACAAAGGGCAACAACTAGGACAACTTTCTGTAGAAGCAACGATGGTATTTATAGTTGTAATGATAGCTATAGTTGCTATTTTATTTGTTTTGCCTTTTCAATTTGCTAAAATTTATACACTTGATGACAGAAGATTGGCTCAACAAACTGTAGAAAAAATAGCAAGCGAGGCAGATTTTATTTATTTTATAGGCGAAGGTGGAATAAAAGAAGTCAGAGTTACAATTCCACCATCGATAGATTATACTTTCTCTTATATTGGTTCTTTAGAAAATATAGAGGATTGGAATCTAAAAAAAGAAATTAGAATTACACTTAAAGATGGACAGGTAATTAGCAGTACTACTACTGCACCTATTTGCGGCTCTTTCCCTCTAAAAATTGGAGAAAACAAAATAAAAATACAATATAATTCAAGTGGAGTGCCTCATGTTATGATAAATTCTAATTGTTAGTTTTATTAAAATTTATAAATAAAGAAGAAGATATTAATAATGGCCTTTGAAGAAATGAACAACCGCTAAGAAAAAATGCTGAAAGCCTAACAGCGTCTGAGGCCGTTTTAGTGAGAAAATGAAAATTATTGGGGCTATAAAAAAGGGACTTGGGGAAGGAAAAAAATTTATGTCTTTAAAAAAATATAGAGAGCAATTTTACAAAATTTTAAAATATTATCCTTACAGAGGTACACTTAATGTAGAATTGGATAAAGAAAACTTAAAAAAATTTAAATACAGAGTTCAAAAAAAAAGGAAATATCTGCTTAGAGGTTTTAGACAAAAAAATAGAACATATAGAGAAGTAAAATTAATAAAGGCAAAATTTAGAGATAAAAAAATTGGAATTATTTTTCCTTATTATAGACATAACCCAGAAAATATAATTGAGATAGTTGCTAGACAAAACCTAAGATATACCTACAAACTAAAGGATGGAGATATTGTTGAAGTTGAAATATAGAGCTAAAAAAATGAATCTAGCTTACTTTGGCTTTTCTTTTCTTTTTTGATAGCTGATAATTCTGATAATGATTTTTCCACTCTCTCTAAAGAAAATTCATATTTATCTACCAAAATGGAGATTATTTTTTGATTATCTGGCTCTCTAAACTCTATATTAAAAGCTTTTTCTATTGGGGGGGAAATAAAAAATTCTTCTATTTCTTTATAATTCTTGAGAGCCTCTATTATCTCTTCCTTTCTTTCGCTAAACTTTGCTATTAGCAAGTCTTTAGCCTCGTCAAAACTTTTTGAATTTTTTACTATTTTAAAGGCAGTCTTTGGTCCAACTTTATATACTCCTGGATTAAAATCGGTACCTATTAATATTGCTATCCAAATTAGTTGCTGATAGGAAATACCCAATTTATTTAATTCTTTATCTAATTCTATTATTTCTGGATCTACTGAAACATACATATTTTTTTTAGGCACTTTTCTCTTTCCACTAAAAGAGAGATTCCTAATTAATCTCTGTGCTCCAAAAAGTAAGCTATCATAATCTTGAGATGCTACAGCCCATGCTAGATTTTGTTTTACTAAGTAGGCTGCTTGAGCCTCACCTTCTGAAGGAGCTTGTAGATAAGGTACTCCCATTGCTTGCAATAATTCTTTTGCTTGTTCTATCATCTGTGGGGTGAGTTTTGAAGTTTGCTGAGCGAAGCTAAAAGCTGCACTTAGATCACCCTCTTCTATTGCTTGAGTAAATTTTTCTTTAGCTATTTCTTTTCTTTCTTGTCGCTCAAGTAAAACAGATTCTTTTAAAGAAGGAGGTTTGCCATCGAATATGAAAATTGGCAAAATGCCATTTTCTAGCCATTTTATAGTCCTATAAAAAAGGCCGGAAAGATGGGCAGTAATGTTTCCTTTGCTATCCATAAGCAAACTTCCATCTGGCTGCCTTATGGAAGATAAAAATTGGTATAAGATATTATTTCCATCTATAGCTAGTTTTTTGTTTGAGAGCGCTTCCAGAGATGTTGGAGAGGGATCAAGAAGAGAAGAAAGGTCGCAACCCATATAATCTCACTTTTTTTTCTTTTTGTCAATTTCTAATATATCACCCAACGTTAAGGTGGAAGAAAAAGATGGCTGGGAAGTTGGAAGTTCTACTGAAGAAGAGAGTAGCTTTATTCCAAGTTCATATTCTAACTTTTTTACTAATGAGAGGGGAGGAATTGTTTTTTCTTTCTCAATTCTCTCCAAATAGGATTCCTTTTGAGATAGTCTTTCTGCTAATACTGCCAAAGAAATTCCCAATTTTTGTCTTGCTTGATAAATTTTTTGCCCATAACCATCTACTAATTCATATTCCAAATCTTTGAGGTTCTCTTTAGAGTTGGGCGAAGGAGAAGATTTGGATTGGCTTGAGAGTGGTTTTTGAATAATTGTACCAAGAGTAGAACATTCTCTACAAACATTTAATTTTGCACCTTCTATTAATACCAAATAAGCTTGATTTTTTTCTATTTTTTTTCCGCAACTCTCGCATTCCATTACAACCACCAGCAACAAAAAGACAAGTTAGCTAAAAATTTAATAACTAATAAGATTAATAATTTTAATTTCTTTACTTTTATTTATTAGCTGAGGCTGTAAAGAATAGAAGATCTAAAGTGGATAAAAAATGGAAGATGAAAATAATAAAAAAATAAAAAAACAGCTTGAGGAAAAAAAGGATGAAAAGATAGTGGATTTAGCTAATTTAGTTTTTTTTAATTGGGCTAAAAATATAAGAGAGGTAGTTAAACAAAAAAAGCCAAATGACAAAAAATTCCAAAATATTGCGGCATTATTAGTTATGATATTTAGCCTAAGCCTACTTTTTTATCTGATCGACTTAAAAATTCCTGCAATACCAAAAATAATTATTATTACACTTTTGTTGGTCATAAGCGGAGAGATCCTAATAGGTCTAAAAAATCTAGAAGGAGAATTTGGGTTGATATTCTTTAAAGATAGAAAAATTATTGAATTTATAGATAAAATTGCACAAAAATATAAGAACATCTTTATATTTTTAGCAGAGAGTGGATTTATTTTAGGATATGGACTAGCTGGAATATTTTTGTTAAATAGAAAGGAAAAATGGAAAACAAAAATAATTTTTGGGCTGTTGATATTTTTCATATTTATAAATTTGATTTTACCATATACACAGTTGGCACTAAGCGGCAGCATTAGAGATGAAGAATTGACTTTAGCTTCTAAATACTTAAAAGAACAAAATATTTATGAATATAAAATAGAATTTTATTTATTTGAAAATAAGATTTCCATTGATTTTGCGACTATTTTTTATATTTTAACAAATCTCTTTGGAGTGGCTGGGGCTGTCTTTTTTTCTATAAGTTTATATTCTCTTTTTATAGTGAGTAGCTTTTTAATAAAAATCTTTGAATTTTTCTTGGCGATGGTTGGAAAATCTATAACTTCCACCTCACTGCCACCTGCTGGAGGAACGATACTTCTTCCTGGAAAAAATCTCCCACTACTAGAAGGAATAATTGCATTTGTCGTAATACTAATAGTACACGAATTGGCTCATGGAATTTTAGCTAGGATATATCAAATAAAACTCAAATCCAGTGGAATTGTACTTTTTGGAGTATTGCCAGTTGGTGCCTTTGTGGAGCCAGATGAGGAACAGATGTTAAAAATAGAGAAAGAAAAGCAAAATAAAATACTTGTTGCAGGAAGTACATCCAATTTGTATGTTGGTTTATTGTCATTTCTATTAATCTTACTTATTATGAGTGTAACTACTCCATATAGATTAGATGGCTATTACTATTATGATGGAGAAAAATATACAAAAATAAATACTATAAATGGAATATTGCCGCAAGAATTTTTTTCAAAAAATAAAAATTTCTCTTTTAATCAAACTATTAAACTAGAAATGGAAAATGGTAAGAATGAGGTTATAGAAGGCCAAAATATTGACAAAATAAAGAGATATTATAAGGAGTGGTATAAATTTGTGTATAAATACACAGATGGAATGGAAATAGTAGAATTTATATTAAACACCTTAAGACTTACTTTTTCTCTAAACGTTATAGTTGGATGTATTAATCTATTATTTATACCTTTTTTTGATGGAAATAGGATAATAAAAAATTCTATAGAGAATAAAAAATTAGCAGATTTAATAATTATAATAAATTCTGCTGCATTTTTGTTAAATCTTTTACCCTGGCTATTTAAATAAAAAATTAAAAAAATTAAAAAGATTTAAAAAGATAATGTGAGTTTTAGAGAATATGAGGAAGCTTTCTGAAAAAGATTTTATACTAATTTACAATCAAGGAGTAAAAAATTACAAAGAAGGGGATTATCAAAAGGCTATTGAAAACTTTCAAATCTTAATAAAACAAAATCCAAGAGATCCCCAAATAAAGATTGCTCTTGCTAGTTCTTATAACAACAACGGAGTAAAATTTTATAAGGAAAATAAAATAAGCGAAGCTTTAGAAATGTTTAAAAAAGCATTTGAGTTAGAGCCAACTAATCCACAATATCTTGAAAATATAAAAATAGCTGAAAGAAAAATAAAAGAACAAAAATTTTATCATTTGACAATGGAGGCATATGCTTATTTTCAAAATAAAGAATATGAAAAAGCTCTCAAAAGATTATTGGATGCTAAGAATATTCAACCTAATAATGAAGCTGTAGATAGAGCTCTTGCAGCAACTTATAATGCGATCGGGATAAAAAAATATTTAAATAGAAAATTCAAAGAAGCAGTAAAATATTTTGAGCTTGCTAAGAAATCAAATCCAGCAAATCCAAAATATGAACAAAATATAAAAGTAGTGCAAAATTTGATGCAAAAAAATCTTCTTAATGTATAGAAACAAAGAGATAAAAATTTAAACTCTTTTAACTATTTTAAATTATGACTAAGATTAAAATTAGAGTAGGAGAGGAAGAATTAGAATTTGAAAAACCAGTAGATGGAATAGAATTATTAAAAAGGTTAAAAAAGGATATAAAGGAAATTGTTGCTATTAAAATAGATGGAGAACTAGTTGACCTTGCAAAAAAAATCGAAAAAAATTGTGAAGTGAAATTTATTGAGAAAAACTCTGAGATTGGGATAGAGATTTTGAGACACTCTACTGCCCATGTGATGGCACAGGCTATATTGAGATTGTATAAAGATGCTAAACTTACAATAGGACCAGTAGTAGAAGATGGATTTTATTATGATATTTATAGAACAACTCCTTTTGAAGAAGAGGATATAACTAAAATAGAGAAAGAAATGCAAAAAATAATTGAAGAGGATCAACCATTTGAGAGAGTAGAAGTTAGCAAAGAAGAAGCAAAAAAACTATATAAAGATAATAAATATAAATTAGAAATTATTGAAGAATTAGAGGATGGAAAAATAAGCGTCTATTATAATAGAAAAACTAAAAAAACTCCAAAAAATTTTGACGAGTTTTTTGATTTGTGTACTGGCCCTCACCTGCCATCAACCTCATATATTGGTGCTTTTAAAATACTAAAAGTAGCTGGGGCTTATTGGAGAGGAGATCCTTCAAATGATCAATTACAAAGAGTGTATGGCACTGCTTTTGCAACAAAAGAGCAATTAGAAGAATATCTAAATAGATTACAGCAGGCTGCCTTGAGAGATCATCGCAAAGTTGGAAAAGAACTTAACCTAATTATGTTTTCAGAAATGGCTCCTGGAATGGTGTTTTTTCTACCAGATGGAATGATAATTAGAAACGAATTAGAGAATTTTATAAGAGAGGAGCAAAACAAGTTGGGCTATAGAGAAGTAAAAACACCAATAATTATAAATACAAAATTATGGCAAATATCTGGCCATTGGGATCATTACAAAGATAATATGTATTTTACAAAAATAGACGAACAGCAGTATGGAATAAAACCAATGAACTGCCCAGGACACATGTTAATTTTTGCAAATTCTGCAAAAAGTTATAGAGATTTGCCTCTTAGAATTTCAGAATTTGGATTGGTTCACAGGCATGAGCTTTCTGGAGTTTTATCTGGCATGACGAGAGTTAGAGCATTTACACAGGATGATGCTCATATATTTTGCACAGAAGAACAAATAGAAGAAATAGTAATAGAGGTTTTACAACTTACACAAAAAGTTCTATCTATATTTGAATTTGAATATAAAGCTGAGTTGTCTACTAGGCCAGAAAAATACATGGGAGATTTAAAATTATGGCAAAAAGCAGAAGAGGCTTTAGAAAATGCTCTAAAAAAATTAAATATGCCATATTCAATTAATGAAGGAGATGGGGCATTCTATGGGCCAAAAATTGATTTTAAAGTAAAAGATGCAATAGGTCGAGTTTGGCAACTATCCACTTGTCAGCTTGACTTCCAAATGCCTCTGAGATTTGGATTAAAATATGAAGGAAAAGATGGAAAACTATATCACCCAGTTGTAATACATAGGGCAATTTATGGTTCATTAGAACGATTTATAGCTATATTAATAGAACATTATGCAGGAAAATTCCCTATTTGGCTTTGCCCGATGCAAGTGATCTTGATTCCAATTTCTCAAAAACACCAAGAATTTTGCTTTCAATTAGAAAAAAAATTAAAAGAAAATAAAATAAGAGCGGAGACATACAAAAAAGAGGCAACTATTAATCTTAAGATTAGAGAAGCCCAACTAAGAAAAATACCCTATATAGTAGTAATTGGAGATAAAGAAATTGAAGAAAATAAATTAGCTATAAGAGTGAGAAATGGAAAGCAGTTTAAAATGACTGAGGGAGAATTTATAGAATATGTAAAAAATAAAATAAAGAATAAAGAGAAGGAATAAAAATGCTAAAAAATAAATTTTCTTTTTTTTCTGAGAAGATAGCCGATATATTTATAAAAATAGATATAGAACCAAACCTGCTAACCTTAAGTTCTATACCTTTTTCTATAATCTCAGCTTATTTAACTTATACAAAAAATAATTTGGCTATTTTGTTTGTTCTTTTTACTTTCTTTTTAGATGCTATAGATGGTGCAATAGCCAGAAAGAAAAATAAAATAACAAAATATGGTGCATATTTAGATGGAATGTGTGATAGAGTTGCAGAATTTTTTATTTTGCTTCCATTTTTATTATTTGAAAAAACTGCTCTTCCTGCATTAATTATTTTGTTTTTTGGTTCTTTTATGCATGCTTTTTCAAAAGCCTATTGCGACCATAGAAAATTGATGAGTAGTCAAAAGGCTTCTAAATTATCCACTATTTTTGGCAGGGTTGAAAGAGGCATATTATTAATATTTATAATTTCATTGTATGTTCTTAACATAGAAGTATATATTTTGTTGTTATGGATAGGAGCAATTCTTTCTTTCATTGCTTTTTTAAATTTGCAATTAAAAATAGCAAAATATGGAAAAATCTAAATATAATGTATTAGAATTTGACAAAAAAAATAAAATAGTGCAAATGATCGAAGAAGATTTTTTTAGTATTATTAATTTTATATATTTTTTTGGAATAATTTTTTTGTTAATTTTAAATCCATATTTTAGTTTTTATAAAGAAACTGATTTTTCTAAATTTTATTATCTAAAAGATGGGCAAAAAATTAAAGTGTGCGGAGAAATAAAAAAAGTAGAAAAATTAGAAAAGTATTTTTTAATGAGAATCTGCGAAAAAGAAAAATGCTTTAATGCCCATTTAAGTTATAAGAATGAATTTTATGATTTTAAAACTCTTAAAGAAGGAAAGCTAGTGTGTTTATATGGAGAAGCAAAAAGATTTTACAATAGTTTCTATCTAAAAGTTCATAATATGGTGGAGAGGAATAAAAGTAAATAAAGTGAAAAAAAATGATTGTGGCTTTGATAATTGGAATTTTATTTGGAATTTTTTGTGGAATTTTTCCTGGGCTACACCCAAATAGTGTTAGTGCTATAATTTCTAACTTTCACCTAGAGCAAATAGGGATAATTTTAATTGCAATGCTTGGAGCCTATAGTGTAATATTGTTTTTACCTTCAATAATGTTTGGAATACCGCAAGGAGAGATTATAATTTCTCTACTCCCTGGTCAAAAAATGTATGCTCAAGGCAAATTAAAAGAGGCAATTTATATAGTAAAAATATCTGCACTCGTGGCTGCATTGTTGGCAGTGATATTTGGATATTTGCTTATTTTTATTTTTAATGATTTAAATAATTTGATAAAACCTTATTTGCCATATATTCTTATTTTTGCATCGAGTTTTTTTATACTAAAACAGGAGAAAAAATTATATGCTGCTATAGTTTTTATTTTATGCGCTATTTGGGGATATGTCGTTTTAAGTAGAGATATTATAGAGCCACTCTTTGCAATGTTTGTTGGATTTTTTACTGTACCATATATCTTATTTATGCAAAAAGACAAAAAAATAGAACAACAAACAAAAATAGAAAACAAAAAGATTGATTTTCTTGAGGTTGTTTTTTGGGGAGTTGTAGTTGGTACACTAGCTGACTTTCTTCCAGGCATTTCTAGCCCAGCTCAACTTGCATTACTCTCAGGAATTTTTATAAAACTCGATGATGTGAGAAAATTTTTAGCTCATCTGGTAGCGATAGAAGTTAGTCATAATGTTATAGCCCTCTCAACAGCAACAGCGTCCATAGCCAGAGTAGGGACAGTGGCAATAGCAAAAAATTTTGTAGAGTTTAACCCATATACTTATTCTATCTATGCTGCCATATTTTTGTTTTCACTTCTAATTGGTACCTATTTGTTGGAATTCCTCTCACTTTTTATTCAAAGAAATATAAGTGGTATAAAAATATATCAAATTTTGAAAATTTTGTTGATCTATTTAATTGCAATGATAGCCCTGATTTGTGGAATAGAGGGGATAGTAGTTCTAGTTATTTCTTCTATTTTTGGAATTTACACCTACAAGTTGGGAATTAACAGAATAACACTTATGGCTGCTTTGATCGGACCATCGATAATTTATTTATTATAGAAATTTAGAGAAGCAAGATTTAAAAATTAAGACAAATAAATTATAAATAAAATAATCCTGAGTGTGAGGAATATGGGAATTTATCACAGACCTATTAAAACAAAATCAAGTGGAACAGGAGCTAAAAAAAGGAGAGCTTTTGACAATAAATTAGCTCATTATGGAAATCCTCCAACCCATACAAAGATTGGAGAAAAGGAAATAAAGAAAATAATAAAAGGTAGAGGAAATACTATAAAAATAAAACTAAAGACAATATTGTGGGCAAATGTTAAAGACAAAGATGGCCAGATAAAAAAAGTAAAAATAAAAAAGGTTTTGCAAACTCCAGATAATAGGCATTTCACAAGGCAAAATATTCTTACAAAGGGAGGAATAATAGAAACTGAAATAGGAAAAGCTAAAATTACAAATAGAGTTGGACAGGATGGAGTAGTAAATGCGATAGTTATTGAATAAAAAAGTAAGAAAATGAAAATCGCCCAATATATTGTAGTTGAAAAAAACCACTCTGTAGAAGAGATTTTAAAAGAAATGAAAGAAAAGAATATATCACTTACATTTATTAATAGCGAAAATTTGGCAGATTGCAGAGAAATTGAAATAGCGGCATATCTTACCTACTTTGCTTTTTTATCTACCCCTACATCAAAAAAAATAGAAAATGAGTTTCTTTTACAACTTGGTGGAGAGAGACAAATTAATAAAGCAATAGAAAAATTCAAACCAAAAGAAGATAAAAATTTTATAGCAGTATATTTTGGAGAAGAGAACTTACAGCAGATATTGAATAAATATGGATTGAAGATAAAAGGAGAATTTGATAAAAAAATAGAAAATAAAAAACTTTTTGAAATATTGGAAAAAAGAAGTATAAGTTTAATAAAAGAATAGTTAAATTATTTTAGGATTTTTGAAGTGCTTGGTATAATTTTTCTTTATCTATTTTTATATCTAACCCTAAAACATTTGATAAAAATAATAAAATATCAGAAGCTTTCTTTGGGTCTATTCCTGATTTTTTGACTAGGTCTAAAAGAGAATGAGTTTTTCCGATAAAATTATAAAGAAGTAGCCCCCAAACTCCAAACTTTTTGTAGGCACTTAATGCTATAGTGCCATATTTTTTTTCTATTTCATTTCTTGTAAGTGGAGTGAGGGACAAATAACCTTCATTTTTTAATTCCTTTAAGATATTTGATAAATTTTGCAATGGGATCTCATAAAGAAAGAATAAATCTATAATATCATGTTCTCCATTTAGATATTTTATAAAATCAAGATTAAGTTTATATTTAAATTTTAAAAGAAATTTTAATTTTGTTGAATCTACAACTGAAAGCTTATTTAATTTAGGTGTAACGACAAGATAGGATTCATCCATCGTTGAAATAGAAGGAAATGGTTCCTTCTCTACCATTGGTGAAACTGGGTTGCGAGTCTCTTCATTTTTTTGTTTTGAATGGGCTGATTCTTTAGGACTATTTTTAACTTCTAAAGTAATAAATCCCCTCTCATTCAAAAATTCTAATATTTCTATTAGTAAAGATTCGTTTATACCTACCTCTTCCATTATTTCCTGTGCAGAGCGATAACCATCAATCATTGAAAAAACCTTAAGTCCTACTTGGCCAAATTTTTGAAAAATTTCTTTTTCTGCTTCAGATAGGTTTTTTTCTTCTGAAAAATTGCTAATATCATTCTCTAAATTTTGAGAGAGTGCAGCTTGCTCTTCTTGGCTTATTGGAATTTCAACAGAAGAGCTTTCAATATCTAAATTTTTTTGCGATAGAGCAAAAGAGTCTTCTTTGGAGCTTTGGCCAACCTCTACTATAGCCCCTAATTTTATCAATAAAACCATTATTTCTAATACTTCCTTTTCATCCAGCCCTAAGAGCTCGATTATTTCTGAGATTGTTTTCTTACCATCAATTGCATTATAAACTCTTAGCCCATTTGGCCCAAGATTATTTAAAATAAGAGATTTTAATTTAAATCTCTCTATAGGGTCACTTTCTTTTTTATCAAATACATCTGAAAGTTGTGGTTGCATATAATACCTAATAAAAAATAGAAGGAAAACTTTAAAAGCCTTAAAAGTTTTTGAAATAATATGGGTTTGGATGATTATTTAGTACACACAGGTGTAGATAATCTAATAAAACTTATAAAAGAGAAAAAAAAGATCGAGATTCAAGATGCTGCAGCTATACTAAAAGTGCCTGTTTCTATTGTTAGAATATGGGCAAAAACTTTGGAAGATGAAAAAATAATTAAAATTGATTATAGTCTTACAAAGGAGTATTTGATTTGGAGAAGTCTAGAAGAAAAAGAATACCAGCAAAAAAAAGAAGAGATAGACGAAAAGAGAATGCAAATAATAAAAAAATTAAGTGGTATGAAAAAAATGGTTGATGAAAATGTCGAAGATTTAGAAAAAGTAAAGGATGAATTTTTAGAACTAAAAGATAGAACAAAAAAAGCTCTTGAATCAGTTGCTGGCGACTTAGAAGAGGCAGAGATATTAACCCATCGAATTGATCAACAACTATTAGAGAAAAAACAAGTTTTGCAAACAATGCATAATGAGATAAAAAAAGCTTCTACTACCTTAGTAGAAATAAATTCGCTCATAAGGCAAGACGGAGGTATAGATACAAAAAAAGCTTTAGAACTAAAGGAAAGAATGGACCAGTTGAATAAAAAGATTGAAGAGAAAGTGGAGAAAATAAATAGAACTTTTGAAGAAATAAATAAAATTTATTCTACTTTTGAGGAAAAAATAAAAGATGTAGATTATAATGCCCAAATCTCACAAATAAAAAGCGAGTTAAACGATTTAAAATATTCCAAGCAAGAATTACTGAAACTGGCTAAAAATATATTACTAGAAGCAAAGGAAATCGAAGAAAAATCTAATCAACTAAATAAAAGATTAGAAGAAATCTCAGAACAAATAGTTGATTATAAACCTGGGGAGATAGAAAAAAGGATTCAAAAGCTCTATTCTATGATAATAGAAGATAGCAAAGAACTGGCAGGCCCACTGAAAGAAGAATTTAACAATATAAAAGAAACTATAAATAATTATTCAAATCTTTTGTACAATTATCAACAAACTATCCAAAGATTAGAAAATATCCAAGATAAATATCAAAGAGAAGCTGCCGAGATAGCTAAGATAATAGACATGATAGAGGATGCAAGGAATAAATATCTAAAAGATATCCAAGATGCAAAGGAATCACTTGGAGAAAATAAACAAAGATATGAGCAACTTTTAGAGAGGGCAAAAAAAATAGAAATGATATTAACAAATGTGGATGAACTAAAAGAAGAGGGCAAAAAACTCTCAAACAAGTTGAAAGGTTTGATGATGGAAACAGAAATAGTCGAGGTTACAGTACCTTCAGAAAAAGAAAAAAGTATGTTGCAACAAGAATCGGCAGAACAATATTTGCCATTTCAACTGGTAAAAAAAATAGAATTAACAAAAAAAGAGGAGGAAGAATTTAAAAGAAAAAAAGAAGAATTGAGCTTCTTGATAGAAAAATTAATTAGGGAAGAACAAGAGGAAAACTACTCTAACTAAAAAAATATAAAAACTAAAAAATAATATATAATAGAATATAAAAAATTAGTTTAAATTATTTTTGGGTTTAGTATGAGCTATCACTTTGAATTGAAAGCAGCTTATAAACCAGCAGGAGATCAACCAAAGGCGATTGCTCAGCTTGTGGAAGGATTAAAAAGGGGAGGTAAACAGACTCTTTTAGGAGTTACTGGTTCTGGAAAAACCTTCACGATAGCTAATGTGTTGGAAAAAGTAAATAGAACTGCTTTGGTTATATCTCATAACAAAACATTAGCTGCTCAACTTTATACCGAATTTAAAACTTTTTTTCCTAACAACAAAGTAGGATATTTTGTATCTTATTTTGATTATTATCAACCAGAAAGTTATATACCAGAGACAGACACCTACATAGAAAAAGATTCCAGGATGAATGAGAAAATAGAGAGGATGAGATTAAATAGTACAAGCCATTTGCTAACTGATGGACCATCTATAATAGTGGCAACAGTGTCTTGCATTTATGGTCTTGGAAATCCAGTAGAATACAAAAATTTGTCTTTAGGACTTAGTGTTGGAATGGAAATATCCAGAAGAAAATTAATAGAAAGATTAATTGAAATGCAATATCAAAGAAACGAAAAGGTAATTGAGCCTGGAAATTTTTTTGTTAAAGGAAATATATTTACAGTATTTCCTTCCTATGATACAAACCTTATAAGGTTTGAATTAGAAGAAGAAAAAATAAACAGAATTGAAATGATAGAACCACTAAATTTCAAAATTATAAAACAACTTTCTCACTATAGGCTCTATCCTGCAAAACATTATATGTTTTCCAAAGAAACAAAAGAAAAGGCATTGGAATCAATAAAAAAAGAATTAGAGGAGTGGGTAGTGAACCTAGGTCCTATAGAAAGAGAAAGGTTGATTAGAAGAACAAATTATGATTTGGAACTAATAAGAGAAACAGGATATTGTAATGGAATAGAAAACTACTCTAGGCATTTTGATGGAAGAGCTCCTGGAGAGCCGCCGTTCACCCTTTTGGATTTTTTGCCTCCAGATGCTATTATCATAATCGATGAAAGTCATGTAAGTATTCCTCAACTTCATGCGATGTACCATGGAGATAGAACCAGAAAGAAAAATTTGATAGATTATGGCTTTAGACTTCCTTCTGCATATGACAACAGGCCTCTAAAATGGGAGGAGTTTGAGGCAAAATTAAAAGATGTTATTTTTGTGTCTGCTACGCCTGGAGAGTATGAGAGAAAAAATTCTATACAAATAGTAGAACAAGTAGTTAGACCAACAGGAATCGTTGATCCCTTAGTAGTTGTAAAACCTACCAAATCTCAACTAGAAGACTTAATAGAAGAAATTAAAAAAAGAGAAAAAAGAGATGAGAGGGTTTTGGTTACTACTTTAACAAAAAGGATGGCTGAGGATTTAACCGAATATTTAATAAAAAATGGCATAAAGGCAAGATATATGCACTCTGAAATAGATACTATTAGTCGTAGTGAATTAATTCGACAACTTAGAAAGGGAGAATTTTATTGCTTAGTTGGAATAAATCTTTTAAGAGAAGGATTAGATATTCCTGAAGTATCCTTAGTTGCAATATTGGATGCGGACAAACAAGGATTTTTGAGAGATACCACTTCCTTAATTCAAACTATAGGAAGAGCTGCAAGAAATGCAAATTCAGAAGTTATAATGTATGCAGATAGCATATCGAAGTCTATGAAGGAAGCTATAGATGAGACAAACAGAAGGAGAGAGATACAAATAAAGTTTAATAAAGAACACAATATTGTTCCTCAGAGTATAAAGAAAGGAATAGGACAAAAGTTGGCCCCAGAAGAAGAGTTTGAGGAGAAATTTAAATATAGAACAATAACACAAATAAAAAATGAAATAATTAGACTTGAAAAAGAAATGGAAGTAGCTGCAGAATTATTGGATTTTGAAAGAGCTATAGAATTTAGAGATAAAATAAATGAATTAAAAACCCTACTGGAAACAAAAATAAAGACTAAAGGAAAGAATTGATCCGCTTTAGAAGTGAGAAAATGAGTCAAAAAATAATAAAAATTAAAGGTGCTAAAGAACACAATTTAAAAAATATCGATCTAGAAATACCAAAAGAGAAGTTAGTAGTTTTTTGTGGGGTTTCTGGATGTGGAAAATCTTCATTGGCATTTGATACTATTTATGCTGAAGGGCATCGAAGATATGTAGAGAGCCTTTCAACATATGCCAGGCAATTTATAGGAATTGGGACAAAACCAGATGTTGAAAGTATAGAAGGGCTTTCGCCTTCTATTTCCATAGATCAAAAAACTGCCTCTACAAACCCTCGCTCTACAGTAGGCACTATAACTGAAATTTATGACTATTTAAGATTACTTTATGCGAAAATAGGAAAGCCCTATTGCCCAAATTGTAAAATAGAAATAAGCTTTCAGACTGTTGACAATATTGTAGAGAAAATAATGGAGAATTATAAAAATAAGAAAATTTCGATCTATTCACCTATAGTAAGAGGGCAAAAAGGTAGCTTTGAAAAATTAATTGAGGAATTACAAAAAGAAGGATTTGATAGAATAATTGTTGATAAAAAATTATATTTGATTAGTAGGGACAAAATTGAACTTGATAAAAATAAATACCATGATATAGATTTGTTGATAGATAGAGTAGAAGTAAAAGAAGAGGAAAGAAGTAGAATTGCGGAGAGTGTAGAAGTAGCTATAGAAAAATCTTCTGGCCTTGTAAAAATAGAACTAGAAAAAGGAGAATTTATAACATATTCTCAAAAAAAATCTTGTGTTAAGTGTGGATTTTCTTTTAATGAATTAGAACCAAGATTTTTCTCTTTTAACTCTCCTTTTGGAGCATGTCCTGAGTGCGGAGGAATAGGATTTAAATATAAAGTAGACCCGGAGTTAGTAGTAAAAGATAAAAATAAAAGCCTTATAGAAGGAGCAATAGAACCTTGGGATAACAAATTTTCTAATTATTATATGACCCTTTTGTTCACTTTTGCAAAAGAAAATTCAATACCACTAAATATTCCTTATGAAAAATTGACAGAAGAACAAAAAAATCTAATAATGTATGGTAACCCCAATCCACTATATATAAAAGTAAAAGGTAAAAATCAAGAAATTAGATGGGAAGGCTATAGAGTTTTTTATGGAGTTACTGGGGAATTGGAAAGACTTTATAACAAAACAGAATCAGAACAACTTAGAGAAAGAATTTCTAAGTACATGAGAGAAATAAAGTGCCCGCTATGTAAGGGCTCAAGGCTAAAGAAAGAGGCATTAAGCGTATATGTTGGGCAAAAAAATATAATTGAAATAACTGATCTTTCTGTGAAAGAAGCATATGGATTTTTTAAAAATCTAGATCTGGAGAAAAATGAAACTATTATAGCAAAAACAATAATAAGAGAGATAACTTCAAGATTAGAATTTTTAATAAATGTTGGATTAGACTACATTACTCTCTCGAGAATGGCAAAAACATTATCTGGAGGAGAATCACAAAGGATTAGACTTGCTACTCAAATTGGATCTAATCTGAGTGGAGTTATCTATGTTTTAGATGAACCATCTATAGGATTACATCCAAGAGATACCTCTAAACTTATTTCCACTCTAAAAAATTTACGAGATATTGGAAATAGCATAATTGTGGTAGAACACGATAGTGAGACAATTAAAAATGCAGATTATATAGTAGAATTAGGACCTGGTGCAGGTGAAAATGGTGGAAAAGTAGTATTTGCTGGCACAAAAGATGAATTTTTAAGTAATAAAAATTCACTTACTGCAAAATATTTAAGAGGTGAGAGAAAAATAGAAATTAAGAAAAATATCAGAAAACCACTTGGGTGGCTTAAACTAATAGGGTGCAATAAAAACAATTTAAAAAACATCGATGTTAATTTTCCCTTAGGAGTATTTTGTGTGATAAGTGGAGTGTCTGGATCTGGAAAATCTTCTTTAATTTCAGAAACTCTCTATCCTATTTTAGAATATTGGACTAAAAATAAGGAGATAAATACCCTTTCTCTATGCCAAAGGGTAGAGGGAATTGAGCAAATAGAGAGGGTGGTAAATGTTGACCAAAGCCCAATTGGAAGAACTCCTAGATCTAACCCAGCTACTTATGTTGGAGCATTTGGCCCAATAAGAGAATTGTTTTCTAAATTGCCTCAATCGAAAGAAAGAGGGTGGAAGGCAGGAAGATTTTCTTTCAATGTTGCTGGAGGTAGATGTATAAAATGTGAAGGAGCTGGATTGATAAAAATAGAAATGAACTTCTTGCCTGATTTATATATCACTTGTGATGAGTGCCAAGGTAAGAGATATGATAGAGAGACCCTTTCGGTAAAATACAAAAATAAAAATATATATGATGTTTTAGAGATGAGAGTAGAAGAGGCTCTTAAATTTTTTGAGAACATACCGCAGATTAAAAATAAATTACAAGCTCTCTCAGATGTAGGATTAGATTACATAAAGTTAGGTCAGAGTGCCACTACTCTATCTGGTGGAGAGGCTCAGAGAATAAAATTAGCTGCAGAATTAACTATAGCTAATAGCACTAATACCATATATATTCTAGATGAGCCTACCACTGGATTACATTTTGCAGATATACAAAAATTACTAGAAGTATTAAACAACTTGGTAGAAAAAAATAACACTGTGATAGTAATAGAACATAACTTAGATGTTATAAAATGTGCGGACTATATAATTGACTTGGGCCCAGAAGGAGGAGAGGATGGAGGTAGAATAGTTGCTCAAGGAACCATAAAAGATATAATAAAGTGCCCAAATAGTTATACAGGTTTATATCTCAAGAGGTATTTAAATGAATAAAAATTTAAAAGAAAAAATAAAAAATTTACCAGGTAGCTGTGGTGTGTATATTTTCAAAGATAAAAATGCTAATGTGATATACGTTGGAAAAGCAAAAAATATTAAAAAAAGAGTTTCAAGTTATTTCTTAGATAAAGCTGAGGGAAAAACCTTAGTACTTATCAAAAATATTGCTGACATTGAAACGATTATTACAAACAATGAATTAGAAGCACTTATTTTAGAATCAAATCTAATAAAAAAACATTACCCTAAATATAATGTATTGCTAAAAGAAGCCTCAAAAGAAAGATATGTAGTTATAACCAATGAGGAATTTCCTCGTCTTCTTATAGTAAGAAAAAATAGAGAAGGAAGAATAAAAAAGATTGTTGGAAAAATATATGGCCCATTTTTATTTGGAGATCCAAAAGCTCTATTTATAAAGACATTAAGAAAAATATTTAAAATAAGAACTTGTAATAAAATGCCAAAAAAAGTTTGCTTGCAGTATTATCTTGGAAATTGTGATGGACCATGCGAAAAAAAGATAAGTAAAGAAGAATATAACAGGAATATCCAAAAGCTAAAAGAGATTTTAGAAGATGAACAAAAGATGCTAGAATATATAGAAGAACTAAAAGTAAAAATGTTAGAAGAAGCCAAAAATAAAAATTTTGAAAAAGCAATAACTCTAAGAAATGCAATAGAGAGTTTAGAGAATTTATTAACTAAACAAAACATAGAAAAGATTTCTAACCTCAACGAAGATTATATCGCTATTATAAAAGAAGGAAATAGAGTATATGCTCAAGTTTGGAAAATGATAAGAGGAGTGATTTGTGGAAGAGAAAAATATTCTTTTGAAAGCTTGGAAGAGGATTATTTAGAAGAATTTATAAAGGGGTATTATCAAACAAATCCAATTCCCTCGAAGATTTTTATAAATAAACTACCAAGAAATAGAAAATTAATCGAGAAATATTTAAGTCACAATGCAAACAGAGAAGTAAAAATTTTAGATGCAACAAAATCCAAAAGTAAAAATTTAATTGAGTTGATCTTAAAAAATCTATTCCTAGAACTATCTGCCGGAGGAACAGACATTGCAGTAATAGAACTAAAAAAAGCATTGGATATGCAAAAATATCCTATCAGAATAGAATGCTTTGATATCTCTAATTTAGGTCAAGAAGCGATCGTGGGCTCTATGGTAAGATTTGACAACGCTAAACCTTCAAAGGAAAATTATCGAAGATTTAAAATAAAAACTACTAAAACACAAAATGATTTTCAATCAATAAAGGAAATTGTTTATAGAAGATATAAAAGGCTAAAGCAAGAAGGCAAGGAATATCCAGACATGATATTGATAGATGGAGGAATCAACCAGCTTAGAGCAGCAAAGAGAGCTTTGGATGAATTGGGTTTAGATATAGAGCTGTTTTCATTTGAAAAACAAAATGAGCTGATATATAGTGCAAAAGATTACAAACCATTAGATATAAAAAACTACAAAGAAGCTTTTTTACTAATAAAATATCTAATTAGAGAAGCACATAGATTTGCATTAGAATATAACAAGAAGATAAGAGATAAAAAATTTGAAACTAATTGAATAGATTAATTTTTAAGTTCTTCTAAAAGCATAATTAGAGCTGGAAGACGTGAAATATTTATAATTGGTTTTTCTACTCTTAAATAATCATCTTCTAGTCTAGGGCAGGCAGAGGTTATGAAAGCATCAAAAAATAAAAAGTCTTTTAATGCTTCAAAATTTACCTCATTAGTTACTAGAATGAAAACATTTTTATTAAATTTTTCTAATTGTTTTTTTGCCATCATTGCTGCTTTTAAATTAAATTGACCTGATTTTGTAGAAACAATAATTCCTATGTTTTTAGCCTGGGCACACGCAATTAACATTCCTTTCTGTAATTTTTCCTTTTTTTTGATTTCTTCATTTATAAAATAAGACTGATTTAAAAAAGGATTTATGACAAACACAGGTTTGGCTGAAGAAATACCTAATGGATGAAAATTTCCACCCCCTATATAAACTATTACATCTACCTTATTAGCTATATTATCTGCAGCTAGAGTATCACAACCTAGAATTTGTCCTTCATATTGAGTTAATTTTCCTTTTGAAGTAAATATCTCAAAACCTTCAGCTAAAAAAATTTTTTTAAACTTAGAAAATTGATGAATATGAGAAACATTGGTTACTAATCCTACTCTTTTGTAATCTTTTAATTTTTTTATTTCTCTTTTTATTAAATCTAAATCGACATCTATTGGAAAAATTTTATATTCTACTTTTATTCCCTTAACTTCATGAAACTTGCAATGGCCATAATGAATTAACTTTTTTGCTTTTATTTTCTTTGCTTCTTCTATAGCTAAATCACAGCCTCCCCAACAAGGAGAAGCAGATATGAATACTTCGTGCCCCTCTTTTTGGTATTTTTCTGCTTCTTCTTTTGCAAATTTTTTTAATCCCTCTGGAAATTGTAGCAATATTCTCATAAAATCATCTTCCTTTTGGTAGAGAACTTAATAAAGATTTAGAAGTATCCCATAGGGTTAAGATTATTCCAAATAAAGCTATAATGTTTAGAAAGTTGAGCTGTGAAGGTAAATTTAGGTAGTTAAAAATTGCTGGTATGAATAGATAAGAGAAAAAGAAAAATAAAAATGAAATAGAGTTATAAAACAATTTTTTAGATAATTTTTCTTGAGTGGAAAAAGTGGTGTGAGCAATAAAGACAGAAAAGACTGCGTCTAAAAATAAAACCAATTGCTTTATAAGTTGCAAAAATGTTGGCAAAAATAAAGCTACGATGAATATTAAAAATAAATAATTAATTGGAACTGTAAAACCTAAAATAGAAATGTAACTATTTCCAATAAATTTAAAAATCAAAAAAATAATGGAACCAGAAAGGGCATAGTTTCCAAAATCCTTTATAAATTCTGAGAAAATTTTTCTTGCCTTTAGAAAATATGGGCCCCTTCCTTCAAATTCAGCTAATACTGATAAAATATAGGAACGAAGATTTCTTATAAAAGATAAAAATTTGAATTTTAAATGTAATCTATAGCCAAGAAGTGAAAGATAAGGAACTGATTTTACTAAAAAAGAAGAGAATAATGTTGAAGCTAAAAGCATAGCTGAAAAAAATGAAACAAAATCAAAACTAGAAAATGAGTTTAGTTCCTTACCTATAACCAAACTAAATTCTGTTATAGATGTAAACATGGCGCCTGCAAATAGTGCATTTTTTTGTTCATATCCAACAAGATAGGTTACAAAAGATATAACTAAAAAAGTGGAGAGTGAAAACAAAAATGAAACCAAGATTATTGAAGAAAGGTTAGAAAGAATAAAGGTTGGTGAAATTAACAAACCTAAGGATAAAAAGAAATAAGAGACAAATGCGTATGAAAATGGGGAGATGATTTTTTTTGCTATTTTTTTTATCGGAAGAGAGGATACTAAACTTCCTGCCAAAAATGCACCTATAGATGGAGAGAGACCTATGGCATTAGATAATATAGAAAAAATAGTTGTAAGACTTAAAACTAACAAAATTATACTTTCTTCGTCTATGTAGGAATAAATAACTTGTATTAGCTTTTCTAATAAATTTCTCAAAATTATATAAATAAAACTCAAAATAAAAAGAGAGAAAAATATTGGTAAGAACAAATTATTTATTAGACTAGTTGTAAAATCCAACTCTGAAAAATTTCCAAAAATTTGATTTTTTATTAAGTATAATACAGTTAAGACAGTAATTGCTGCCAAATCCTGAAGAATGAGTAGAAAAACAGGTATTGAAAAATCTAAATTTTCAATTTTAGAACAACTGCGAAGATGATTTACAAATACTGCAGTAGAAGAAAAAGAAAAACAACAAGCAAAAAAAACACTTAGAAAAACATCTTTTAAAAAGTAAAAACCAATTTCATATCCTATGAGAAATAAAAAGATAAAAGAAAAAACATAACTAAATATCACTTTTGAAAGAGAGCCAAATAAATTTCCAATTGAAAATTCTAGACCTAAAGAAAATAGTAATAAATAAATTCCAAACTCCGCTAATATTTTAATTGTATCATCATCTGTCACAAAACCAAAAAAGTTTGGTCCAATTAACATTCCTAAAATTAATAGACCTACAACTGCAGGTTGCCTTAATCTACTAGAAATTAAACCCCCTAGAAAAGAGAACAAAGAAAATAATGCAAAAGAAAAGAAAAATTGTTCTAAGAATGACATAAAAATCAGATAAATTTATTCTTTTTTTATTTTTTATCTTTTAATTCTGCTAATCTGTTAAGAAGGACTTTTAGCTCTGCACTTGCAACTATCTTTCTTGTTCTTTCAATTGCATCTGGATTTACAGATATAGAGGTTATTCCAAACTCTACCAGTTTTTCTGCAAATTCTGGATAAACAGAAGGTGCCTGACCACAAAGAGAACAGGTTACACCATATTTTTTACATACTTTGATTACTCTCTCGATTGATTTTAGTACTGCTGCATTTCTTTCATCAAATTCATCAGCCAGAGTGGAATTATCTCTATCTATTCCTAAAAGCAATTGGGTAAGATCATTTGTACCTATGGAAACTCCGTCAATACCTTCTTTGCAAAAATCTTCTATCAATATTACAGTAGATGGAACTTCTACCATAATCCACAATTTGAAATCTCTGGTTTTGTGTATTTGGTTTGCTTTTAGAAGTTCTTTAATTGCTCTCAGTTCACCTATTCTTCTTACAAAAGGAAGCATTAGCCATAAATTTTTCATACCATATTCATCTCTTACTTTTTTAATTGCCTGGAGTTCCATAGAAAATACTTCTGGCTCTTTTATGTACCTTGCACATCCCCTATAGCCCATCATTGGGTTTGCCTCTAGCGGTTCATATTCTGCCCCTCCTTCTAAATTTTTATATTCGTTTGTTTTAAAATCAGTTGCCCTATAAACAACTGGTCTGGGATAAAATGCTGCTGCAAAAACTTTTAGTTTTTCTGCGAGTTTGTCAATGAATTCTTTTTGTCTTCCTTCTTTTATTATTTTCTTTGGATGGACTCCAATATCAGCAATCATAAACTCTGCTCTTAATAGCCCTACACCATCACAAGGAAGTTTTGCAACTTTTTCAGCTAATTCAACCTCTGCCAAATTTACATAAATTTTTGTTCCTGTGGGTATATAACTAGAAGTTTGCGCTCCCCTCAATTCAAGCTCTTGGGCAGTAGTTGAAGTGCCGGTTTCCAAATTTATATCCCCATCATATATTTTCCCCCTCGTAGCATCTACCGTTATAAATTGATTTTCTTTTAAAATTTCAGTAGCATTTTTTGTACCAACAATACATGGTACCCCTAACTCCCTGGAGATTATAGCTGCATGACAAGTCATTCCCCCACTATTTGTTATAATTGCTGCTGCTTTTTTCATAGCTGGAACAAAATCTGGTGAGGTCATTTCTGTAACTAAAATATCCCCTTTTTCTATTTTTGAAATCTCTTTTGCAGAATGTAATATTTTTACTCTTCCCTTTGCAATTCCTGGAGAGGCTCCTAAACCAGAAACCAAAACAGCTATACTCTCTTTAACATTCTTTTCACTTACAACAGCCCTGCCTTCTTGTGCACCAGAGAGATCTTTTTGACCTGATTTAAACTTTTGGATAGTTTGGGGATTTAGTGTAGTTATAGGGCGAGATTGTACAATATAAATTTTATTATTTTCTACTGCCCATTCCATATCTTGTGGAAAGCCATAATGTTGCTCTATTTTGTGTCCTATTTTTGCAAGCTCGATTATTTTTTCATCTGGTAGTTTTTGTTTTTCCTGCAAAACATCATCCACTTCAACCTTTTGGTTTTTTCCTTGTACTTTAGCAATAGCCCAAGTTTGGCGAGAAATAAATTTTTCAACTATAGAATAATCCTTCTTGCTTACTAAATAATGATCTGGTTCTACCTGACCTGAAACCACAACTTCTCCTAGGCCATATGCTCCTTCTATTGATATTAGATTAATATCTTGAGAGACAGGATCAACTGAAAACATAACCCCGGCAACTTCAGATTGTACCATTTCTTGTACTACTGCACTCAATCCAACTTTCAAATGGTCAAAATTATTTTGTATTCTATAATAAATAGACCTTGCCTCAAACAAAGAAGCCCAACACTCTTTTACTGCTTGCAAGACATCCAATTCTCCTGAGACGTTCAAAAAAGTTGCTTGTTGGCCTGCAAAAGAAGCTTCTGGTAAATCTTCTGCAGTTGCCGATGAGCGTACTGCTACATAAACTTCTTTTCCTTTTCTCTTACACAGCTCATTATAAGCCCCAATTACATCTCTTTTTATTTCTTCTGGAATTGTGGAACTTAAAAGTTTAGTTTTTATAGTCTGAGAAACTTTGACTAATTTATCATAATCTTCTGAATCTAAATTTTCTAACATTTCTTTTATGAACGGACGCAAATTATTATAATCTAAAAATTTAAAATATGCAGCAACAGTTACACAAAAACCATCAGGAATGGGTAAACCTGCCCTTTTCATTTCCCCCAAATTTGCCCCTTTTCCACCTACATCAGGCAAAAAAGACTTATCTATTTCATCAAACCACAAAATGTTTTTTGTTGTTCCCATAAAAATCACAAAAATAAAAAGTAAAGAAAATTTAAATTTATTTCTTTTACTCAAATTAAATACTTGCCATGCCAAAAAAGATGGTCTTTGTCATATGGCTCGAGTTCTATTTTTTGGATGGTTTTAAATCCATTTTTTTCTAGATTCTCTATAACTTTCTTATAAACTTCAGCTGGTTTTAAAACAACATCAATAGACTGGGATTTGATACATAAAAAAGCATCCCCCCCTCTTTTTAAATAAAATTTAGAATTTTTTATTAAGATTTCATCTTGGTTTGGTTGAGCTACATCCTGATAAATAATGTCGGCTCTAAATTCCTCTTGTTTTTCAAAATATGTTTCTGGATGGTTTGCGTCTGCAAAAATAGGTATAATGTTTTCTCTTAATTTTGCTAAATTTAAAAGCTCTCTCATTGGCCTCTGTGCAAATTCTATTCCTACAACTATTCCCTCAGTTAAAATATCTGAAATATGAGAAATAGTGGTACCCGTTGAAGCACCTAAATAAAGAACTTCGCTATTTTTTTTGAATGGAAAATTTTTTAGACCTTTTTTTATTGCTGCTGCTAACTTTGATTTAAAAAAGTTCCACTCTCTATACTCGATACCATTTATAGAAAAAAGTTTTTCATTGTATACCCTTGTGCCTTTTACTAAATTTTTTGTTGCAAGAAAATTATCTATCTTAAATACCCCTTCAAAAATCTCCTCGACTTTGTTTTCCATAAATAAAAGACCTATTAAAAATTTAAAATACCTCCTAAATTTTTTTAATAGGTAAATGGAGGGCGGGGTGGGAGTGCATAAATTTTATTTTCTTTTGCTAATTTTAAGCAGATTTTATGGACATTTGAGCCATATTGCAAAGCTCTTTTTTTTCTATTTATCACTTGAGAAGGCACAGAAAACAGTTTTGCAATTTCTCTTAAAACTGGTTTAGATAGCTCTTTATTTATATGAAATTTTAGATCTATTTTTTTAACTTCTTTTACAAATTTTTTATCCATAAAGGGAAAGAGTGCTAGCAAATTAAAAATCTTTGCAATTTTTTTTATTCGGAGTATATCTCTCTTTGGAAGAGTTTTTAATTCTAAATCAAGAATTTTTTTTAGATTTTTTCCCTCACCAAGTGCAACGAAATACTTGTTATAACCTACAAAAAGCTCTTCTGCACCACTTCCAAAAATTACTGCCTCTTTTTTCTCTTCCTTTGCCTTTTTGCAAATAAAATAAGTTGCTATCATTATTTCTAAATCTACCAATGTTCCTGGCATTATCTTCCACACTGTGGGATAGGCTTGCAATATCTTTTTTTTGTCGATATAAACTACTTTCAGAGGTAGCTTTAATTCCTTTGAAACTTTTTTTGCATAAATGAGATCTTCAGCATTTTTAGAAGCACTTAGAGTTATCAAAATTGGCTTATAAAACTTTTTTGAAATAGCTGCCAGCGTAGTGGAATCTAGACCTCCAGAAAATGCTATTGCTGCATTATATTTAGAAATTTTTTTTATAGAATTTTCTAAAAGAGTTGCCAACTTAGATATTCTTTTTTTTGATAAGTTCATAAAAAACATTTTGAAAGAATTTAATAAAAAGTTAACTTTGTGCTAAAAACACTTAATGAAGTTAAAAACTAATAAAAGAATAAAAATTTTATTAAAAAAATCGGGCTCGGTGGGATTTGAACCCACGACTTTCTGGTCACTTTGGCTTTTTAATAAATAAACCATAAAAGCCAGACACTCTAGCCAAGCTGAGTTACGAGCCCGCCTAGCCCTACTTAATAATAAATTTAGTTAAATTAAGTTTTTAAATTTTAATTTATTGCTGCTAAAACCCCCATAAAAAACCCTACAGACTTTGGAATTATGATAAGTTCAAATTAGATATTCATCAAAATTAGTTACCAATTCTCCCAATAGATTTTTCCACTGTTAAATCTAACAGAGGCATTTCCTTCTAACTAAAAATTTAGTTATGCGAGCATAAATATTCTATTCTTCGCTATCTAAAACTTCAAAAAATTTTTTAGTACTACTAAATGAAACTAATTTATTAAATGCGTCTTTTACTTTTTCACTGAAAGGCTGAGTAGAATTATCTTTCTCTGCTTCTTGAAATACTTTTTCCCAAAATTTAACAGCTGGTTCTGAAGGATAGTATTTTGGTGGGATAAACTCTTCTGTAAAAATTAAATACAAAGCCTCATTCTCGATTTTAACTTTTACTCCAAATTTATCTAAAACTTCTTTATAAGCCTCTTGATATTTTGGATTTAGAGACATAAAATCATCAAAAGGAAGGGCAAATGAAGAAGAAAATCTCTGGCAGTCTGATATCAAGAGATGATTAGAAGGATTTTGTATTGTGGGTATGGCAATATTTGAATTTTTTGAATCGACGTACATATTAGATATATAAATTGGTGTACTATAGTAAAGAACTAGAGAAATTCCATTGAATACTTTTTGAAAACCATATTTTTTAAATAAATCAGAAGTCTTATTTACGAATAATTTTAATTCATTTCTCAAATTACTATCTCTGATTTTAAATTTTTTTTCTAAAAGAGAAACTATTTTTTCTACTGGCTCACCTTTTTTTAGATAATCCATGGTCATTTTAAAAATTGTTGGAAACTTGCTTAAAATAGAAAATGACCCGAGGGTTATAAAGTAATACTTTAAGTCTTCTTTAAAACTTTCATCTCCGCTTATTGCCTTATCCACTAGAGTATACGCCCAATAAGCATTAAAACCAGTAAAAATAGAGCGGGCAACAAGCAGCGGCTTATTTAATTTGTAAAAAGTACCGGCTTCATCAAAAAATCCTATTACTTTGTTCCCTTTAAAAATTACATTATCTACGTTAATATATTTTCCACTTTCTATACCTCTCAAAATCTTTTCTGTAGTTTTTTTAGAAGCTTTTTTGCAATTTTGTAAAAAAAGATTAGTGAACTTTGTAGGTTCTTTTAAAAAAAGAGCCAAATTCTCTTCAGAAGAGATCGCAAAAAACTTAATTCCTTTTGGTAAAGTCTGAAATGATTTCCTCAATTCTGAAGAGGAAACTAATTTTTTAACACCTCTAAAATATTTTACACTTGATCGTGCTAACTTTATAGCTAGACTAAAACCTACAAAAGTTAATAAATCAAAACCAACCATGAAATAATCTTCTTTACTCGCTGTGCCCTTGAAGATATTTTCTATGGAATCGACAGAGACAAAAAAATTAAAAAATGCCTTGGAGACTTCGACGATAGACTCAGATAGGCTTAGTCCACCAGTCCCACTAGTTCGTACTACCCTTCCATCGTTAGTGACCAAGTATCTTTGGTCAACATAAGTTTTATCTGCTGGAAAATCGTAAGATCTCTCTCTAAATTCATTTTCAGGTTTGGTATTTATTGGATCTGGATAATAGGGGGAAGTATTTTTCACATAAGTGTTATCCGCTGGTGGAAAATAGTAAGATCTCTCTCTAAATTCATTACTAAGAAAGCTGCTAAAGGGTGTTTTTCCACTTTTTATTAAGTTATTTAATTTTTCTTTTTGCTCTTTGGAGATGTTTAGAGAAATGGAAAAAAGAATAAAGCCATTTTTTATTGAGAGAGAATAATTAAATCCAAATTCTTTTAATTTTTCTCCAATATTTTTTAACTCCAAAAGATCTGGATAGGTATAATTTTTAAAAACAAATTCTTTTTTTCCTTCCACTAGCTCTTTCCAAGAAATAGAAGAATATTTTAAAGAATTCAAATAAATAAAAAAAGGATGAAAATTACTAATTTGATTAGTTTGAGTAGGTAGTGAAATTGAATTCAAATATTTATGAAGGTCTTCTAGTGCTTCTACATCCAAAGTAAAAAAAGAATTTTGTCGTTTATTTTTTAAGGCAAATTTCATTTAAAAATCAACAGAAATGAAATATATAAATTTAACTTTCTTATTTTTTAATATGGAAAAATTAATTCAAATTAGTCCAGTAGAATGGAAAATAAAAAAAGAAGGAAAAATGAATGTGGATGTAGTAGTATATGGTACAGAGGAGTTAGTAAAAAAAATGCAAGAAGATAAAACGATTCAACAAATAAAAAATGTTTCTACTTTACCGGGAATAGCGGAGTACGCCTCAGTTATGCCAGATGGCCATGAAGGTTATGGGTTTCCGATAGGAGGAGTTGCTGCTTTTGATAGAGAGGAAGGAGGAATAATATCACCTGGAGGAGTAGGATTTGATATAAACTGTGGAGTGCGATTATTAAAAACAAACTTTGAAGAAAAAGATATTTTAGAAAAAAAACAGCAGCTAGCAAAAGAAATTTTTAAATTGGTACCATCTGGAGTTGGGGAGAGAGGAAAAATTAGATTGGAAAAATCTGAACTAAAAGAAGCAGTTGAAGAAGGATTAAAATGGGCACTAAAAAAAGGTTATGCTACAGAAGAAGATTTAGAAAACTGCGAAGAAAATGGTAAAATGGATGGTGCAAATTTTGAATTCGTCTCACAACGAGCTGTGGATAGGGGAAAAAATCAATTAGGCACAGTTGGCTCAGGAAATCACTTTATCGAAATACAAAAAGTAGAAAAAATATTTGACGAATATTTGGCAAAAAAATTTGAATTAAAACAAAATCAAATTCTCATAATGATTCACTCTGGGTCTAGAGGATTTGGCCACCAGATTTGTAGTGATTATATCCAAGAGATGTTAAAGGCCTCAAAAAAGTATGGCATATATTTAGCAGATCCGCAGCTTTGTTGTGCCCCAATAGAAAGTAAAGAGGCTCAAAGATATTTTGGTGCAATGTGTTGTGCAATAAATTATGCTTTTAACAACAGACAGCTTATTTCTTATTGGATAAGAGAGGCTTTTGAAAATGTTTTTGGAAAAGGTATTGGGGAGAACATAAAACTAATTTATGATGTTTGTCACAACATAGCAAAATTTGAAAAACATGGTGGAAGAGAGCTTTGTGTACATAGAAAAGGTGCAACTAGAGCTTTTGGACCAAAAAATGAACATATTCCATTAAGATATAAGGAGATTGGCCAGCCAGTAATAATACCGGGGAGCATGGGAAGTTTTAGTTATTTGTTAGTTGGTCAAAATGGAGCTATGCAAAAAACTTTTGGATCAACCTGCCATGGAGCTGGTAGAAATTTGTCTAGAGCTGCAGCAAAAAAGAAACTCCACCAAAAAGAGGTTGTAAAAAATCTAGAAGACCAAAATATAATACTGTTGGTAAACGAAATTGGATTAATAAGTGAAGAGGCTCCACAAGCCTACAAAGATATAGATAAGGTAATTGATTCAGTTTTTAGAGCAGGTCTATCCAAACCAGTAGTGAGATTAAAACCTATTGCGGTTATAAAGGGATAAAGGGAAATAAAAAAGATTTAAAAATATCAACATTTTATTTTTAATGATAAGAATGGAGAATAAAGAAGTACAAAAAGAGTTTGAAGAACTTGCTCAAATTAATAGAGAAGTTGTAGAAATAGAAAAAAAAACTTCTTTTTTGATGGATGAATTAATTAACAGAACAAAAAAAAGTAAGGAAATTGACAGCAGAGAGATTTTTAGAGAAACATACAATCTTGCAAAATACACTACTAAAATTATAAGTGAATTTAAACAAAAAAAAGATTTGAGAGATTTTGATAAATATGCCACTGAATTAAAAAAAGTAGAAAAGAGAGCAAATTTTTTATTATCAAAATTGGGAGATAGTCTAATAATAAAAAATGAAAAAAAATTGAATGGAGAATTTGAAGCAGTAATAAATAATTTACACAAAATAAAAAGAGGAATGGATGTAATTACTCTACCACATATAGAAGAAAAAAATAAAAAAATTTTACAAGAACAACTAAAGCACTGGCTATATTCTACAAAACAGAGAGTTAAAATAATAGAGGATGTTTTAAAAAATGATCAAGAGCTCAAAAAATCTCCACTCTATCACAATCTACTTCAAATAGCAAATAAAAGCAATGAGATTATCCAACTAAAAGAACAAATAGAAGAGGAAATAAAGCAGAGAAAAATTTATGACTATGCTAGAGCGTATATAACAGAATTTAAAAAATTTTTTGTAAAAGAATTAGAAGGAAAGATTTATATTGACCACAACATCATAAAACTTACTTCTTTGCTTAGTGGAAGAGTAGAGGAATATCCGGTTGATAGTAGAGTAGAAAAAGCTCTCGAGCTACTATTTCAAAGTAATCCACAATTAATAAAAATTTTAAAAAATATGGCTCAGGACAATAGTGCTATTGTAGGCGAGTTTAAATTAACTCACGAGCCAAACGGACTTAAAGTAGACTTAGAGCTAAAACATCGCAAAATTTCTTTTGATGTAGTTATAGCAAATCCACTTAGAATAAAAATACTAATTTGATTTTATATACAAATTACAAAATATTTATAATATTTTTTTATTAAAATATATTAATCCAAGATGTAGGCAGCATTAGCCTGAATTGGAAAAGGTGAAAAAATGGGATTATACCAACACATAAAACAAACATTTCAAAAAGAATATAAAACCAGAAGTAAAGAATATAGAGAAAGGCTTACAAAATGGAGAGCTGAGCCTACAATAGTTAGAGTGGAAAAACCTACCAATTTAGCAAGAGCAAGAACATTGGGCTACAAGGCAAAGCAAGGCTATGTTGTGGTAAGAGTAAAAATAAAAAAGGGACAGAGAAAAAGGCCAACACCTAGAGGTGGAAGAAAGCCTGCAAAGAATGTACTTTATCTATCAGCTAAAATTTCAAAGCAACTGCAGGCAGAACAAAAAGCTGCAAGAAAATATTCTAATATGGAAGTATTAAATTCTTATTGGGTTGGCGAGGATGGTCAATTAGTCTACTATGAAGTAATTTTAGTAGATAGAGAAAAATATAAAGAAAAACTTAGATTGAGAACAAAGAGAGCTTTTAGAGGCCTAACTGCAGCAGGAAGAAGAGTAAGAGGTCTGCTATAGAATGTATGATTTAATTAGATTTAAAGCCGATAAGGAGCATGAAAAAGAAACAAAAATGCAGCTTGTGTGCTTAGAAAGTCTTCCAAAAAATTATTTTGGAATTTTTTATGATTTAAATCAACTCAAAACTCAGCTCAAAAAATACAGAATTATAAATGTTCCTACTTATCAGATGGACGAGGCTTTAGCAAGAAGCATTTCAGCAAACAACATCATATTTGCAGTAAATTTATCTGATTTTTTTTTAAATGAAAAAAAAGAGATTTGCAAAAGATTAATAAGACTAAAACGTTGTCTAAAGATACTAAAAAAATATAATTGCGAAGTTAGGTTTTTTACTCTTGCAAGAAATTTTTTAGAGCTTAGAAATTGCTACGAGATAATGTTAATTGCAAATTATTTTAAATTTGATAGCAACTATTTGAAAAAAATATATGGAGAAAAATTGAAAGAGTGAAAAAATGATAAAAACAACACTAAAGGAAAAAAAGAGATATATTTTGTATAAAATAAAAACAATGCAAAAAACAGATATTAAAAGGGAGGAGGTGGAAAAAATAATTGAAGAATTTTTTGGTGTTTATGGAATAGTGAAAAACGGAATAAAAATAATATATTATGACGAGGATAAAAAAGATTTAATTATTAGATGTTATCGTGGAAAAGAAAAAGAAATCTGCCCATTTTTTAGCTTAATTTCACACTGTAATGGAAAACAACTAAAATTTGAGCTTTTGTTTATCTCAGGTACAATAGCGGCTATTAAAAGAAAAAAAGGTATTAAAATATCAAAAAGTGCTATTTTAAATCAATAAACAAAAATAAAATTTTAAGATTTTGATTAGTAAAAGAGAAATTAAAATTGAATAAAAAAAAGGTTTTTAATTTTAATAAAAAGAGATATAAAAATTATTTTTTTATTAGATAAAATTTAGAGGAGATTTTTGCAAAAAAAACAATTTAAACGATATATTTAAAAAATGTAACTACTATAAATTTTTATTGCATATCAAAATGGATATGCAACAGGAGGAAAAAGAAAGAAATGTATGGACCGCATTTGACTTTGGATATGTATGGATGTGACAGAGACAAACTAGCAGACATAAACTTTATATATGAATTTCTCAGTAACCTACCATCAAAGATTGGCATGAGGAAAATTCTTCCACCATATGTATTTAAATACGATGGTGGAGAAAAACCAGAAGATTGGGGCATCTCAGGAATAGTTCTAATTGCAGAGTCCCATATTTCAATTCATACCTATCCTGAGAAAAATTACGCCTCATTTGACATTTTCTCATGCAAAGAATTCGAGGTAGAAAAAACAGCGAAAATGGTCGTAAAACTATTCGAGGCAAAAAGCTATGAAAAAAATTATACTACAAGGGGTAAACACTTTCCAAAACAACTAGACAAAAACAACCAGATAATGGCACTTGAGAGAATAGTTAGAGAACCAAAACAAATTCAAAAAATAAAAGAGTAGGATAATAAAGAAATAAAAACACTACATAAAATTTTTTTTAGCTTGTTTTATTTTTGATTTTCTATTTTTTAGATTTTTAATTAGATTGGTTGTCTTAAATAATCACAATCAGTAAATAGACAGCCTGGATTACAAGTCTTTAATCCCTCATTATATCTTTTTATTACATTTATTCCATAGTAGGGGGCTATGCTTCCAGCATCTACATAATATTGTACAAAATAATATGCAAAGTCAATATTTTTATCTACATGTTCTTTAGAGTATTTTAAAAGATATTGCTCCAGCGTATCTTTTTGATTTTTTAATTTTTTGGAAAAATGTTCTCCTTGAAAGTAAGAATAAGCTGCTAATAGGGCAGCATACCACTCTTCTTTTTCGTCTGTGATTTGTTGTTTTATAAATTCGTTAGAATTTCTCAAACTTTGAATATGCTTTTTTGCTGCTGAAAAATATGCCATAAATTTAGTAGAACCACAGCATGCAGAATCATAAGGGTTGAAAGGATTGTATGCCGAACCTCCACAATGTGCATATGAAGATGGAAAATCTATACACTGCATCACGCCCAAACCACATGCATAATAAGAAGGATCTGATGGATAATTTCTTTCAATATCTGCCTCAGAACAGTAATTGTTTGCTTTTGATTTTAAAGCCTCTAGAGATTTTTGTTGAGCATTACAGCTATAAAAAGAAGTACCTTTCCCAATTTGACAAGCTGGAGAAGAAGCGCCCTTTTCTGCAGCTCTCCCCAATCCAGATTCACCAACAGCTATTGCTCTCATGAATATAGGGTCTGCTTCATTCATAATAAAAGCTACATCCATTTGAGGATATTGAACACAAGCATTTTTTGGAAATGAAACAGAAGTACCTAAAGAACAAAATTCTTTTGGCATTGGACTAGAAAAAAAGCAAAGGCCACATTGCATCAAAGAAATATTTTTTTGCAATTGCGGATCTCGAGGTTCTTCTAAAACTACAGTTGAAGCATGAGACAAATCTGAAGCCAAAAAAGAATTTTTTGCATAAAGTTTTTCTCCAGCTCCGGAAGAGAAGATTAAACAACCACTATTAAATAAGCCATTTCTGGGAAAAATTAGAGGAGAGACAGTATATTGTAAAAAATTTGAAGTGGTAAGATAGAGTTTGTTTAGCGACCCATCTTTTGTAAGGAGATAAAAAGCACCAGCACTATCAGCAAATAATACAGACTTGTCTTCTCTTTTAATTATCTTTTCTACAAATACTGCTGAATTGTTAGAGGTAGAAGAAAATATTTTATCCCCTTCTCTAACAGAAGTTGGATCTGAAGGGGTGTAAAATAGAGTACCTCTATTTAAAAAATAGTATTGACAATTAGAAAACCAAAAAAATAAAGAAGCATTGTTGTGTGGGGTGTTATCTAAATTTTTAAATCCAAATTGACAACCTGTTTTATTTACTATTGAGTATTCTCCTTCATTATAAATCAAGTAATAATTTCCATCCTGCCCTTCAAAAAATACTTTGCTTTGCGAATTATAAAATATCCTATTTATTAGAATATTTTTTTCCTTGGAGATAGAATCAATCTTCTCTCCATTTTTTAATTTTTGTAAATCCAATTTTGAAGCTATAAGGACGGTTTTTTGGCTAGTGCACGGAATTGGCAAATTAGCATAATTATTTAAAAAAATATAAGGTGCAATTCCTATTACTCCTTTATTTCTAAAAGCCTCTATACTATTTATTAAACCTTCAAAAGCAAGAGCTACATCTTCTTTAGTAAATTCGCAATCTGCTGCAATAGTTGGCCCTTCTGATATTGCTATTGCATACCACAAGGTTGGTAATTCAAAATATTTTATGACATCAGAAGAATATTGTAGATGAGCAGAGATTACATAGGAAGGAGAACAATAATTAGATAAAATGGAATAATTGAAACTATTTGCAAAAACACCAACTCCAACTACGTCAATATCTAAATTTTTTGTTTTGGCTGGCCTAGATAGATATTCTGAAAGAGAAGCTGAGGGATAATATTGTGAACAATTTAGAGGATCAAAATTAACAGAATTTAAAACTTTGGAAAAATCAAATTTTGGGTCATAAAAATAATCTATAGGGCAGAGGTCAGGAAGTCCGTTTTCATTAAAAGTTGGCTCTAGAGCTAAAACAGTTATACAGCTTGAGCAATGCTTTTTTATCAGCTCTATTTGATTTGCAATTTTGTTTAATAAAGTAATATTTAGAATCTTTCGGTTTGTTTGTTGATCAAAATAATAGGGCTTTGCCAAAGCCTCAGTAGTAATAAAAATAGGCCCATAGTAGTTATCATATTGATTATTTTTGTCTTTTAGAGATTGGAGAAAATTGACAAATTCTGCCGAATCAATTAAACTTCCATCTGGTGCAACATCTACTGTTCTTAATACTAAAACAGGAATTCTTGACTTTGAGTTTTCACAAGAAAGCCAAGACAAAGAAGGTGGATCTAATTTTTTTTCTTTATTTGGGATTATCCAAAATACAGGCATATTGAGCTGCCCATCACAATAACGCTGTGCTAAGGAAAAATCTCCTGGATTTGACCCCTGCCCTACCATAAAAAATCTTGGAGCACATGGGACAGTAGTAGAATTAATTTCGCATTTTGGCCACCATCCTTTCTCTTGATTAAAATTTTCTAAAATTTCTTTGTAATATGCTGCATTAGAAAAATAAAAATCACAATTAGAATAAGCTATGTCGTTTTCTACTACTCTTAAGCCTAAGAATTTCTTAAAAAATTGTGTAAAAGAAGTTAAGATGTCTGGATTTTTCTTAGTACACAAAAAAATTGTACAGGGGTTCTTATATTCTGGATTATAGAGTCTTTTTGTAAAATCAAAAAAATTTGTTTGGTTTAGCCTATCTTTTTCTTCTACTTTAACGCAGCCTACAAAAAACAACAAAAACCAAAAAACTAAAAAAAATGATATTAAATTTTTTTTATTCATATAAACACATTTTAAAAAAATTAATTTTTAATATTTTTCTTTTTAACTTGGAGTTAGATTTGTTTGGTTAGAAAAGTCCAAATTATCTGTTTTCCTCTTTATTAACCTATTTTCATAATAAAGACGTTCGTAGGCTAATTTATAATTGTAATTTCTATCTAATTCATCTATTAGATTGTAACTTCTTGCGAGGCTTTCTTTTTCTTCTTTTAGGATTTCTATTAGATCTAGCTTTTGTTGCTCTGAAAGATCTTTTCTTTTTATTATTCGCTCTATTCTTTTTTCATATCTTGAAAATTCTTTTATTATATCTTTTACTGACATATTTTCAGTCGGACTTAGATTTAAATTAAATATATTTTCTTGTCTTCTTAATTTTTCATTGGCGCAAATAGGACAAACAGTACCTTTTTCAAATGGAATATGGTGAATTGGACAATAAACTGTGTTTAAAAAATGGTCAGCAATAAATGGATTAAAGGCTTTTATGGTATTTGAAATGGAATAAAATTTTCTTGAAATAGACAATCTAAGTTTATTTGAAAATCTTTGAGCTTCTGCTTCTTCTTGAGTGCGGCAGATTGGACAGAGAGTGCCTGCTCTTAACTCTATATTGTGAATTGGACAGAAGTAAGTTTCCCTTCTACTATCAAGTGCTGCAGAAGATGCCTCTCTCATTAGTCTTTCATTTAAAGCTTCTTGAGGAGTGAGTGCGGAACTAAAACCTCTTGTTGGAGGAAGCGAGCTATAGGGTTGATTTCTAATTGCCGGAATATTTCTCTTCAATATTTGCCACCCTAATACAGGTATAGGAGCAATTGGAAAAACGAATGGGGAATTTAGAGGTCCAAAAGACTGAATTGTGAGTTGTATTTTATGATATTCAGTAATTAAAGATGTGTTTATTTTATACATGTCCATATTTGATTCTATTGCAAAATTAGTTCCAAGCCCACTATAGTTAAAGTATTGCTCTACTCTACCTGCCCTTGCTAATGATTCCAATTGAGGTTGTATTATTCTCATTCTATTCAGTGGGCCTCCTTGAAGTGGATGAGTAAGATTAAAAGCTGCAAATGGATAGAGTTGCCATCTTTCCTCCCAGTCATAGTAGATTTTACCAGGAACCAAAGTTCTTTTTACCACTGAGCCTATTTCCCAAGCCGCAGTTAGTTCATAAGGCCTATGCAAACCACCTGCTGTTGTGATGTCTCTACCAGTTCTATTTTCTATTACATAATAACCATCTCGTAAGAATCTTCCAATAGGGCTGAAAAATCTACTGCTTTCTCTTTCAAATTCTAAATCAGAGATATAAGACCTAAAACTAAAATTATTTATAGAACTACCTAACTTTATTCCAACAGTGCTTAGCATATCCCCAACTATTTTAGGTACATCAAAATTGTAAGATGGCTTAAACAAGGAGCGAATTGCTTGAAAAAAGGATGGTTTCTCATGGTGTCCGTATAAAAATCCATATTCTGGGTCATAACGATAGGCAGTAGTATATCCAGTAGTTAGGGTAAAGAAAGGTCTATTTAAAATTGCAAACAATCTACCAATTTCATATGAGATATAGATAAAAGGATAAGCTAATCTAGATCCAGGAATTCCTTCATAAAAAGAAAATAATCTAGGATGCTCTGGATAATACTGACCTGTAGGATAACCAGACATAATGGCTGGATCTAAACCATAACCAGACCCATAGGTTATTCTTGGGTCTCTCATTACAGTTTGCTCTGCAACATTAAAAAATCTATTTAGCAATCCCTGAGTGTCAAATCTACCTGGACCTAAAGTTCCTTGTAATTCTTTTTCATATTTTTTAAATAATTTTTCATCTTCAAAAGTAGTAAGACCAGCTTCCCTCTTTTCTTCTTCTGAATAAGTGTAAAGCCCACGATTATAATTTTGAGTAAAGTTATAAAGTACCATTCTTGCATATGCCTGAGCAGCATACCATTCCTGCAACCTTGAGCTCATTAGGGAAGTTCCGCCTACAAAAATATTTTCACTAAACTTCATCATATTATAAAATAATTCAGAAAATCTACTCACATTTATAGTCTCATTGTTTAGATTAGGTAGATTTCTTCCTCCTTCTAATATATAACCAGTTGAAACTAATGAGATTGACCTGTCAATATCTCTTGAGAGCTGTTCTAGATTTCTAAATGCTCTCATTTTTTCTCCTTCTCTGGAAAATTGAGAAATTTGGACAAACTTCTTTGCCTCGCTATCTATTGCATTCCAAATCCTTATAAAGTCTGGGTCAGAAATAGTACCTATTTTAAATCCTGTTCTGGTGTTTACTACAAATTTGGCGCCTACCAGACGTTCTGCATAGTCAGAACCAAATAAAACTGGAAGAATTTGCGAAAGATTGTAAAACATAAAAATTCTATTTTTGTGCTCAACAGTAGAAATAGAAGCTCCATTAACATATCCCTCTTTGTTCCAGCTATATGAAGAGGGCAGTGGTAAGAGCTCCATTTTTGCATTATTTATAAATATTGCTCTTTTTAAATCTTCGAATAAAACACCTCGTTGCAACCAAAAATCAAATCCTTCTGCCCCCCACCTTGCATTTGGGAAAAAGAAATTAAATGATTCTCTTAGAGAATAATAAGTAAGCAGATCCTTTCTATAGTTGTTATCAAACTTATCAAATAAATCTATAGAACCTCCTCCATGTATAAAAGAGTAATAATCACTAAGTCTCAAAATTTTTGCTCTCAAATCTGATTCTCCAAAAGTAGTATTAGACCTCCAAAATCCACTAATAAATCTTCTTGCTGCCCACTCTAAAGCTTTATCATATTCTGCAATTTGGGCAATTTTAGTAGATGAAACCTCTTGTTGAACTCTGGAAAACCAAGTATTAAAATCCCCTCCTGCTAAAGGAGAGTTTATTCTCTGCCTCTGAAATAAAGGCAGGTTAGCCGACTGATAAACTGCTTCTTGCCCTAATAAAAAGCGAATATATCTGGCCTTTAGAGTTTCTTCTTCAATCTTTCTTAAAATAAAGGCATATCTTATTTCTCTATCCCTATCAAGATTTTGAGTTCTAAAAATATTTTCAAAAAATTCAACTAAAGACTTGCCTATTAGCACTAGTGGCTCTGTGGTTTTTGCATGTCTAGCTACTATTGAACTTAAAATATTATATCTCTCAAAAACAGAATCTGGATTAAAACCTCTGATTGATAATCTTACAGATCCATCTTCTAGTAATGCTCTCTGACCTAAAGAATTTGCTTCAGATATATCGCGTATTATAACACTTCTAATTGCATTCAAATCCTTTAAAAATAGCTCTAAGACTTGCTTGTTAAAAAATCTCTCCCCTGTTAAAGAGTTTAGAGGTATTTTATTTCTAATAATATAATTTGCTAGTTCTTCTAAAAAGTAAATGTTTGTTAATCTCTCTAAAGCATTTGGATCGAGCCTCTCTCTATTGATGGTGTTATTTGCGGCTTGTGCTGCTCTAGCATATAGGCGTTGCAAAACCCCATTTATTTCTGCTAGTTCTGGATGATTTTGTAAAGCTCCTCTGTCAAATAGTTTTTTATCTTTTAGCACATGAGTGTATATTGAAAAAATAAAAAGAGATGCATATTGCTGAATTAGAGCATCGGCAGTCTTATAAGTCTTTAGTCTAAATTTATCCACGATATTTGGAATATAACCTACTACAGAATTATCTGGATTATAATTTGAAAATAATCTGGATAGGCCAATTTTTTGGGCAAGATAAGTTCTTGCTATGGTTGTTTGAAATGTTCCTTTTAGAAGGGATCTGGTTAAATATCTACTTGCTTCTCTTGAAGCTATCCAATTAGTAATTACCATTCTTACTCTATATACAAATGGTAAATAATCCACATATCTCAAAAATGGAAATTTGGAAGTAACTTTAGCTAGTCCTTTTCCTGCATTAGATGTTAATTTATATAAAAATGACCTCTGATCCACAGGCCCTGCCCTTGCTGCTGCAATTGATTCTAATTGTGCTACTAATGCCTGCCAAGCATCTAGGGCATCTAGATAAAATCTCCTTATTTTTGGAACCCTTTGTGCTATTTGACTGAGTTGTTCTCTAAATGTAGCATACTCTTGTGGTGAAAGAGAGGCTTTTGTTTTTAGTCTATTTAAAAGGCGATCTACAACTCTTGCATCTTGAGGTGTAAGAAATTTTTTAGAAAGACGCATCATAAGCTCTATTTTGCGAGTTTGAAACATAACCTCTTTTCTCATCATAGATAGGTTTGCTGGCACAGTAGCTGGCTTTACTCTCGGATTTCCTACATTTGGAATTAGAGGTACTGTTATATCAAATACTGAAAAAGGATTTCTTCCCTGATAAAACATAGAAGCAAAAAATAAACCACCTATGATAAAGAGAAGTATACAGGTTGGAAGTGCAGAAGGAGAGGAGACTATGTTTTTAATACTTAAAAAAAAGGAAGAAGAAAAAGATTTTCCAGAACTAATTAAAAAGGGCTCCGAAAATGAAGATTTAATTAGAGGGAGCTTTTGGGATTTTTCTAATTTTGCAGTAATTATAAGGTCTGTATTTAAATCCCACACTTTCAATACTTTTTTATCTTTAAATGGGCTTAAGATGTATAGTGCTTTTTTGCAAATAGCCTCTCCTTTTTCATCCACTTCTATTTTCTGACAAATTATATTTCCATTCTCGTCGGTTATTGGCTGATCGTTTATATAAAAAGAAACTAAAGCTCCTGTTGCCGGAATTTTTGAAACTTGCTGAGATAGTCTAGAAAAATTACCTTCTTTTTTTTCAGAAAAGTTTGAAGCATAATAGAAAGCTTTTGCTTTTATTTCTCCACTAGACAAAAAATTAGATAAATCTAGAATAATAAAACTTTCTTGCTCTAGTGGCCTTTGAAGATTGTAAGATAAAGAAAGAGAAAGAAAGAAAAGTGAAAAAAAAATTAAACTAAATTCTAATATTTTTTCCCTTCTCATTTTATCCAATATAGAAGTGAGAGTTAAAACTATATAAATTTAACTAACCATATAGATTAAGAAGGAGAATGAAAGAAAGCCTGGTAGTTAAAATTCTAATGCTATTTATTTTTTTTATAGAACTAGCTTATTCTTTGGATTTTTCTGTTTTAGTTGGAAAGTACTACATGCTTGCGATAGTTGGGCTAATGATTTCGATTATAATTTCTTCTTTGGCTTATATGGTAGGCACATTTCTAAAAATACCAACAACAGTTGCGTTTGCAAAAGAAGAGATAACAAACCTTCTTTTTACTGTTGTTATAATAATTTTTTTAACTGGAGGCTTAGCAGCCTATCAAGAATTTTCTGCAAATTTAGCAAAACAGACTTTCTTTTCTGATTCTGCAACTCCTATTAAAAGTGGAGAATGTGCTGAAGCAAAAAAAGTATATTCCAAACAAAATAGGCCTGAAAATGCTTTATTTAAACAAGTGGATTGGTTTTTGGGATGTTTGCCCATTATAGAGGATAGAAATCAATTGGAAGAAATGAAAAAGCTAAATATTAATGGAAGTATGAGTTTCAATGAAGTCATAAGAGAAGTTGGAAAATATCAAGAAGACTATGGTATTATGTTCTCTCATATTTCTGATATGTATATTGGAATTTTGGCTTTTGAAATGTTACTTGGTCCGCTCTCTACCATGGGATTTAGTATTTATTTGCCAGAAGCAATAGTGAGTGGAACAGATATAGGACTTTCTCCTTTAGCTGGATTAAACTTGATATCAGAAAGTTTAATCTTACTTGCAAATATAGTTAGCTTTGGAATGGTAAATATTATTGTTCAAAAGACCATATTAAAATTTATTTATGTGAGTATGTTAGATTTTGTTTTACCTCTAGCAATAGCTTTTAGATGTTTACCTTTTTTGAGAAGGACTGGCTCTACACTCATTGCCTTAGTGGTTGCAGCATACTTTATCTATCCCATAACACTTTGGATAAATGAGCAAATCTATTTTAATGCATTGTTCGAAAATAACAAACCACTTTTATTAAATTGGGCAAATTACGACACTTTGATTGGAGTATGTCCTCCAAAAAAAGAAGGAGAAACTATGGAGGAATATTATCAACGGGTGAAAGAAACTGCTAAAAAAATAGAAGAACAAATAAAACAAGCAAAAATAGAAGAGGAAAAAATATATTCACAAACAGATGTTAGATATCCTACCTCTCAACAACAAACAATAACAAAAAGATTTCTTGGTGAAACAAAAAACAATATTTTTAATATATTTGGCTATCTTATAGGAGAGCCACGAGGCTCAATAAAAGTTCAGGGTCTAGAGTTTCTTCAATACTTAGTGGGTATGTTTACAACTCCATTTAGAACAGAATATTTTTTTGAAATAATTTTAGACCAATATATAGTTATTGGCCAGTGGTTGGTTTTGAGCTTGATTTTTTTAGTTAATTCGATATTGATCACATTTATAATGTTCAAAAACATTGCAGAAGCTATGGGAGGAGATTTAAAACTTTTTGGAATTGGTAGATTATTATGAATAAAATAATAATCCAAAAAATTTTACTTTTTGTTTTTTTAATTGCGAATTTGAATTTAGCAGCAGATATAGGATTTCCAAATATAGGGGAGGAAAATTTTTTTAATTCTGCATTTTACAGACAATTTTCTGATTTATCTGTGTTATTAGTTGCAATAATCATATTTGTAATTAGCATTGGATATATGGCTATAAACTTATTTAAACTTCCTTTAGTAGAACAACTAAAAGCAGAGGTAAGACAAATAATTATAAGTGTTTTGATAGGGCTGTTGATATTTGGATTTGCCATTGTTGTTGATAATATTATATCTGTCCAATTTGGAAATAAAAGTGTTTTTGTTTTGGCTACAGAATATTTGAAAAGAGTAATTTCTCTCTCATTAGAAGTAAATATAAAATTAGATTATATAAGGGCATTTTTGCAATATATTTCAAACCTAAAAGGTAGATATTGGGCTTATCCATATGGATGGGGAGTCGCTATTCCTTTGTTTCCTGGAATGGAAATAATAGAGAAATCCATAGGAGTTATAAACTTTTTATTAACTCCATTTACTTCGAGTTTAATTGTGCAAGCTATTGGGTTAGAGATAATTAGGGCAACAGCAATAACATTACTACTACCTGCAGGGATAATAATTAGAATTATACCAACATTAAGAGACTCTGGCTCATTTTTAATAGCAACTGCATTTGGCCTTTATTTTATTTTACCATATTTGTATGTAATAGAGGCAACAGTAATAATCGAGATGTACAAAAAAGAGTTTGGAAGTGAAATGGGATCTGCTATTAAATTATACAATAGTTATAATCTTGACACGACTGATCTTATTAGCAAAAATTACTTTCCAGACTTAATGAAAGATTTTGCATCCTTTTTTGTTCATATATCCTATATTATTTTACAGAGCTTAGTTCTCCCTGCAATCAACATGGTATTAGTTGTAAGTGGAATTCAAAGTTTTACTAAATTTATTTCTATGAGGTTAGACTAATGAAAAAAATTAATTTAATTATTTTATTGTTTTTAATGCTAGCCAGCGGAAATTTAGTAGCTACAGATATTTCAAAAGAAAGTATTGTTGGAAAATTTTCAAATTGGTATGATAAGTGGAGCAGGCCAATAAAATTAGCTATAGCAATAATGATAGCAATAAGTGCTATCGTTTGGGCATATGGGCATATATTTAGTAAAGATGATCTAAAAGTTTGGGTAAAGGCCGAAATTGCAAATGTAATATATACTGTTTTGATTTTATTTTTTCTATTTTCTTTGCTGGAAAGCATTTCATTTATATTAAATAGTTTACCTGCATACACCCCAATAAAAAATACTGAGATTGGAAAAGAGTGGATAAAATTTGTTCAATTTACTTGTCAAAATCAAGAAAAGGATAACTATAGACCATGCCATATAAAAATTGCGCAAACCTATTTAGAAATTTTAGCTCAAAGCTCAAAAGAGCAAATTACAAACATAATGAGAATATATAATATAATAGCTTTCTTTATGAGTTTGTCAATCTCATTTAAAAGTATAGTAGCACCAGGAAGTGTACTTTCTATTTCACCACTAATTGGGCTTGTGCCAATTAGCGAATTATTGCAATTTTGTTATGATATTCTTTTAAAAAATTACATAGTTCTAAAAGCCCAACAAATAGCTCTTGATTTAATGCACGTTGCATTTTTTCCTTATCTTTTGTCTTTTGGACTATTTTTAAGGGTATTTCATTTTACCAGAAAATTAGGCGGGCTATTAATTAGTATAGCTGTTTGCTTTTATATAGTTTGGCCATTGTTATATGTCTTTTGGGCATCTATATATTATTCATTTACTGGACCTTGGGAATTGGATATAAAGAAGATAAGTACTTTTGTTACTACAATTTATTTTGAAGCTCCAGAATTTGCAATACAGCAACCTGATAAAAATTCTCCAGATTATAGTCCAATGTGTGCAAATGGTATAGTGGAGGAAGGTGAAGAATGTAATGAGTATGACGCCTCCACCCTAAAAGACCTAAATCCTAAAATTTTGAATTGTCCGCCTAAAGATGCAGAAGGAAAAGTTATAAATGGAAGAGAAAAAGATATTTATTGTAATTATAATAATTGTAAGTGTATTTCAAAACCAATTGAATCAAGCATTAATTTAAGAAAAGATATAATAAAAGAAGCTGGGGGAGATGCGATTATAGCTGAGCAAGCAAGAAGATATGTTGATATATGTTATTCCAAAGCCGAGGAGGAAAATTGGTGGGATAAGACTATGCTAATTCCAAAAGCAATATTAGCTCCATTTAAAGTGATTAATTTGACTGGAGCTGCATCTTCGCTAATTGGAATGGGGTTGCTTGGTGAGAATGGAATAATTCACAATATCTCAAAAGTTTTTATATTTTCAATAATAGCACCATTCATTTCCTTAATGACTACCCTTGCTTGCTTAAAAGTGCTCTCCCCACTATTTGGAGGAGATGCATATTTAGCTGGATTGAGTAGATTGATATGAAGAACAAGATTTTAGCTTTTTTGATAATATTTTTGCAAATAAGTTTTTCTTTTTTGTACGAGAATTTGTTTGAGCCAGAATATCTAGAGGTTCAAATTGCACCAGATTATAGTTGGATAACGATTTCATTTTTGTCTTTATTTATTGTAGGTTTAGTAGGAGTTATAGGAATAATGCTTGGGGAGATTTTTGGAGAGAGGATAGTGGCATATTCAAAAAATATTTTGTATTCGGTGATAAAAAGCGCAATAATTATTTTAATTATAACAACAATTTTTGTTTTTTTTTCTTTCACACAATATTCTCAATTTTATTTATATAATTTAGTTAACATAGATTTTAGTATAGAACAAGCTAAGATGATTAGAGCTCAAATTTTGGAAAAGTTTTCTTTTATGACTCTCAACACAATAGTGTTCTCTTTAATTGGTAATATTTCTCCTTATTTTAGACCAGCCGGAATAATAGGAATTAGTTTTTCAATTGCACCTGCATTTAGACCTTTTTTTGACATTATGGGAATACTTTTATCTTCTCTTACTACAGCCTCTGGTATATGGTATGCACAAGTTTGGTTCTTGACATTTATAAAAGCAAAATTATTTTCATTATTTTTACCTATTGGAATATTTTTGAGAGCTACCAAACTTGAAAATATCGGTAATGCTTTGATTGCCATTTCTATTGGCTTTTTCTTTATCTATCCGCTCATTCTAAATATTGCCTTTGCAATATATTGGGAGTATATGAAAATAACTAGTGATATAAATTATAAGGTAGTTAGTAGTGATGGAAAAGAATTTGAAGATGTTTATAAGTGCTTAGATTACAAAATGCAACAGATAAAAATGAAGCAATATGATATAAGTTGCAAAGTAGTTGGAGAGAGTATGTTTGAATTTCTTTATTCTATTTTAAAAACTTCGCTACAATATGCTGGAGAAAATATACTAACTAGTATAATTACATTTGGAATAATGTTTTTCCTTTCTAAGGGTTTAATTATGTCCTTAGTAGTAGTCGCATCAATAGTTTTTACTATTGCTTTTATCAAAATTAGTATTGAATATGTTATAATACTTTCATTGATAATTCCAATAATAGTTGTTTTTTTAACATTTTTAGCCATTGATGAAATAGCAAAGTTCTTGGGAACAGAAATAGATATTAGTGCATTTGAAAAAATATTTTAGGTTGAGAAAAATGAATATACCACAATATTGCAAAAATTTTGAACTTTTTGACAATTATCAAAACGTTTTGGGAGAGAATTGGATTTATCCTATTGGTCTGACATTGTCCACCATGGTATTTTTAGTAGCATTGTTTTATATGGCTTCTGAATTTTTTAGAGAACAAAAACTAAAGGCTTGGGCAAAATTTGAATTATTTCAAATATTTGTAAATGTGGTATTGTTAATAACGATGTTTGGATTATTAAAATGGATGTGCACTTATGACGTAAGTAGTTTTTATAGATGGTTAAATCCAAAAAATGCTGAGGAAAAAATTAAAGACATAGCAGATTTGTGTAATTTAGGCACTAAGGAGAATATAATAACTCCCTATTGCTCTATGCAGCATTACTTAGATCGCGTACAGAATTATGGAAAAGTTCTCTATCAGATTTTATTTATAACTGTTTATTATATCTCACTTCTTGTAAAATATTCGGTTGGAGCTCACCCTATTGGGATGGGATTTAATATAGACCCAGCAGCTGGGTTTAGCCAATTATTAAATCTTATGACATTTGCTATTAGTGGTTATACTCTAACATTTATTTCACTTTACGTACAGCAAAAGTTAATAGAGTTTTTTTTAATTGCTATTCCATATTATTTTATACCTATAGGAATACTGCTAAGATCTTTTTTTGCTACCAGGGAGTTTGGTGGTGCAGTATTAGGCTTTAGCATAGCTTCAATATTTTTTTATCCATTTACTTTTGTATTAGCAGATATTGCTACCTCAGAGAGTTATAAACCACTAGAAGCACAAAAAATAGTAAATGCTCTGGAAAGCAACGAAAATGATCCTAAATTAATAGACAAAACTAACGAACTATATCAAAAATCTGGCGGGGATCCAAATAAAATCTTTTATCTAGACACAACAAATTCTTCAGATGTTGATGACAAAAAAATAATTGAACAATTTTCTGAATTACAAAAAGCAAAAGATTTTAGTGATTACCAGAGGCTGGGGATCTTTGCACTAAATACTTTGTTTAGTAATAAAGCTTCAGCTTATAGGGGATTTTCTTTGATTTTTTTGTCTATACAAGCTGCAATAACTTTGCTGAATTTAGGTTTTTCTCTAGCTGCAAAATATTTTGTAGCTGCAGGGGTTTTTCCATTAATAAACTTTATTGTTTATATTCAGGCCACTGCGTTTTTTTCACAATTGCTTGGCTCTAGGCTGGATATAAGTAATATAACGAGGATGATTTAATGTCTCTACCAAACTACGTTTTGGATCCTCTTAGCAGTATTGGGTGGATGGAATGGTCTAATAATATAGGATTAATTGGATTGATTGCATTATTTTCATTAGTTATTTTACATATGCTTGCTATTTTTTTTCAACTGGAGAGATTCAAAAACTGGATAAAAGGAGAGTACTTGCAAGTAATAATTACTTTTTTAGCTGTCTTTATTATGCTAAAGACTATACAAATTGGCTGGTCAATAATGCTAAATATAGTAAAGGAGATATACCTTTCAAATCCCTATTTTGCTGAAGAGACAATAAAAAGATATGGAGATATAAAAAACATTTATTTTGATCCATTTGAGTTTAGCCAAACACTTCTAAAAGAAAACTATATAGGATGTCAAAAAACTTTGTATATGTTTTTATATTATATTAATTGGTTCTGGAGAATTAAAGGTTCACTAAAAATAGAGGCTCAAGGTTCTGAAGCTTTAGGTGGCTGGTATTCCACAGCATTTAGTTCACAAATAGAATATCTAATGGCTCGATTAACACAAGGAATATTACTAAATTGGATTCAAATAACTTTTTTGGCTATAATAAAATATGTTGCTCCTCTCCTTATTCAAATCGGTCTAATACTTAGAATAATTCCATATAGCAGAGGGGCTGGAGCATTTTTAATTGCTGCTGGAATTGGATTTTTTGCTGTTTACCCTATCTCTATAGCACTTATGTTAACACTTCAGCCACCTGGAGTTGCTTGTAATAAATTTACTCCTCCGCCCCTATTACAGGAAGTTGTCGATAGTGGAGAACTAGATCCTGCACAGTTATATCAACAAATAAACTTTATATCTCTAGGTTCTCAAAATGAAAAAGAAAAGATTTCTTATTTACAATCCTTTATTTCAATAATATATTTACAAGGTATTGTATTTCCAATAGTTAGTTTGACTATTGTTTTTACTTTTATTAGACAGCTTTCAAATATAATGGGAGCAGATTTAAACGAAATTGGAAGAGGATTAATAAAATTAATATGAAAAATGATGAAGATGTTTAAATTTGATAAAAAGATTTTCTTAGGAGTAGTTATTGGAATAATAATTAGTTCTATTTTCTTTTTTTATTTGTTAGAACAGCAGAGGGCAATGTGTCTAAATAGTGCTCAAGAAATATTCTCTCCTGGAGCAAAAGAAAAAATAATTAATTTAATAAAAGAAGCAAAAAAGAGTATAGACATACAGATGTATGTCCTAACAGACAAAGACATAATCTCTCAATTAATCGAGAGTGCAGATAGAGGGGTAAAAATAAGAATAATATTGGAGTATAGAATAGAAAGCGATATTAAAAAAGTGATAGAAGCACTTGAACACAAAAACATTGAGGTAAGATTTTCACCTTCTAAATACAAATTGATGCATTCAAAAATGGTCATAATAGATAGAGAAAAAGTATTAATAGGTTCTATCAATTTTTCAAAAAGCGCTCTTGAAACAAATAGAGAAGTTGCTATATTGGTGGGTGGAGAAATAATTAAAAAATATTTGGAAATTTTTGAAAGTGATTGGAGAAATTCACAAATAACTTTTGTTAAATATAGTTAGTCGAACAATTAATTTTTCTTTTTTAATTTTTTAGATTTTGATTTTTTAGAAGTGTTTTGAGTTTTTTTATTAATCCCACTATTTTTATTTTCGTAAACCACATAAGCTAATTTGTCTTTTGCAATATTTAGAGGATTTAGTACTTTTAGTGGAATAGGAGATGCATAAAATTTTCTTTCAGTAGTAAAAAACTTACTTATTGCAAGCTCATATGCTCTAACGTAATTTTTAGCTAGGTTTGCCCAGTCAAATAGACGAGTCATTTTAAATGCTTCTTCTTTTCTTTTAAACAGTTCTTGAGGCTCCAAATAATAGAGCTCTACAAAGAAATTTCCTAAATCTTGTGCGATTTTTTCTTCACTTTGATTGAGGTTTAAAATTTTTATTGCCTTTTCATTATAGAGTGGAGAAGAAATAAGATATCTTCCAAATCCTGCCCAATTAGTAGAGACTGCTATATTATATTTTAATGCTGCTTCAAGAGGAGTATAGCCAAAAGGTTCATATCTAGATGGGAATACACCTACATCCATTCCAGCAATAACATCTGAATAATTCATATTGATCAAACCATCATTTGGATTTAAATAGGTTGGATAAAATAATACTTTCACCGGGTTAGACTGAGAATTATTTAATCCTTCTTTCAAACAAGTTAAAATTATTTGATCATTTGGATAATTCAAATCAAACAGAGAAATTGGTGGATCTTTTGACTCTTTAACAAAATTCTTTAACATAGCTTTTAGATCATAATAGAGATTCTCATTTTTTGTATTTTCTATTCTTTCTAAAATATTTGCATAATGCTTTTTTGGAGAGAGGGCTGGAAGAGCATCTAAAATTTCGCTTATCTTGTCAATTAAGAGATAGTTTTTTATTACTGAAATTTTTGGACCAGAAATAGAGGAAGGGGTAAAAATAAATGCCAAAATTTGTTTGTCTTTTGTAATCCCTCTCGAGAGTATTTGCTTATTTGCATAGGACAAACCCTTTAAAAAAATATCAAAACCTTTGTTTTTAAATTCATATCTGCCAGATATAAAAACTAAAAGTGCATTATCATATCTTGCATTAAAAAATGGTAGAAAAACAGCTTCTGCTAATTGTAATAATTCTGAGCGCACATAACTTGAGAGATTTTTTAATTGAGCTTCGTGTATAGAATTTTCTAAATCTATTCCATTAATGGTTATTATATCAGGAGATACTCCTAAAATATATCTTGATTCCTGGCCCACCACTTCAGAGACACAGCTAAATACATCTGCCTTTTTTGCTGCTTGTACTTCTAATTGATGTTTTCCTTCTACTTTTAACTCGTAAGCTTTTGATAATTCTATTGGAGTAACAGAATTATAAGCTAAAGAAAGCACATCTATACCAGTTGCAGAAAGAGTTCTTCCTAACACAGTAGCGTGAGTAGTAAAAACACAGGCTATTGGAAGGTTCCTCAATTTGCAATACAATAAGGCAGCACCACTAATCCATTCATGAAATTGGGCTACTATTTTTTTTGTTTTAAATTCCTCAGTTTCTAATAATTTTTCTAATAAAATTCCAACAGCCCATCCCCAACCAACATTTTCATTAAAATCCCATGATTTTTCCATTAATGAATCTATAGTAAAATGTCTCCACAACTGATATTTTATATAGTTTAATTGTATGTCATGTCTTTTGTTATTATTGTCATCAACATATTCTACAAGTTTTGAAGAAAATTGTTTTGCATCTACTAAAAGCACAGGTGCATTGTTAGCATAAATCCACTCTCCATAATAGCAGAAGATACCGATTGATGACAATTCGTCAAAAACTTTCTTTATGAATGGAGGTGGAGGTAATAATCTAAGTTCTTGGGTACAGCGCTCATCATAAAAACCAATATAATAATAAGAGTTTGGGTAATACTTCTGGATATAACTTGATTTTGTTTTTATTACAGTATAAATTCCTCCAATTTTTCTTGCAATTTCGGATGAGATTTCAAAAACAACAACATCTGTCATAAAAAGAAATACGGGTACATTGTTTTTATTTGTTTCTTTTTTTTAATTTAGTTTAGAGAAGTGTTAAAATTAAAAGAGGTTTGGGGGAAGTGTTAAAAAAACATACAAAATTCTTTGAAAATTCAAATAAAAAAGATCTATTTGCAATTTTAATTTTATTTGGAATTATTAGTTTATTTGGAGATATAATATATGAAAGCTCTAGAGGAGTAATTGGCCCTTATCTTAGCGTTTTAGGTGCAAATGCATATATTATTGGTATAGTAGTTGGAGTTGCAGAAGTAGTGGGGTATTTGATTAGAATAATAGTTGGGTATTTCTCTGATAAAACAAAGGCATATTGGTTTTTTGTTATATTGGGGTACAGTTTATTATTCACAGTACCTATATTAGGGATAATAGATTTTTGGCCACTAGCTACAATATTTTTAGTTCTTGAGAGAATTGGAAAAGGATTGCGCTCCCCTGCTAGAGATACAATAGTTTCATATCCTGCAAAAAAAGTAGGAGTTGGATTTGGCTTTGGTTTGCTAGAATTTCTAGATCAAATAGGTGGAATTATTGGACCACTAATTTTTAGTTTTTTGTTTTTTACAGCTACAAATGAGGTTAAAGAGTTAGCAGCTTATCAAAATGCATACAATTTTTTGTGGATATTTTTTATTGCTCTGGAGATAATTTTATTCTACACTTTTTTTAAATATTCTAAAAAGATTAAATTGCCAAAAGAACAAGAAAAACAAATAATACCCAAACAAAACTTTCCTAAAATTTATTGGATATATGCTCTCTTTACTTTTTTTACTACAATTGGATTTATTAATTTTGCAATTATTGGATATCATCTAAAAATTAATCAAATAGTTTCTGATAAGTTTATACCACTTTTATATGCAATAGCAATGGGTGCAGATGCTATTTTTGCAATATTAATAGGCAGAATTTATGACAAAATAAAAAAAGAGACTAAAAATAAATATGCTGGATTGAATATTTTGTTAATTTTACCCCCAATGGCTGTTTTTATTTTACTAACAATATTTTCAACTAACTTTGTTTTTATTTTTTTGGCTATTGTGTTGTGGGGAGTTGTTATGGCTTGTCATGAGACTATTATGAAGGCTGCGATCACGGACTTGATACCTTCAATAAAACTTGGATTTGGATATGGAATATTTAATGCAGTATATGGTTTATCAATTTTTTTTGGAAGCATAGTAAGTGGGTATTTGTATGAAATATCTAAGACGCTCTTAGTAGTACTTTTAACTATGACTGAAACTTTTGCTCTTTTGGCATTCTTTTTGTTAAAGAAAGAAATAGAATTACAAAAATAAAAAAAATCAATTTATTTTTTGTTCTTCTCCCTTTCTATGTATGGATAGAATAGTGGCTGTTTTTTAAAAAGTCTTAAAAACACAAAGTTGTTTAATATAGCTAAAATTTTTAGAGAAGTTAGATAACTGAAGGCTATACCACTTGCAAATACTAGTCTCTCTATAGCTACAATTGGAATAAGTGCTAACCAAAATTCAGGATTAGCTGGCGAGACAAAATAAAGCCAAATTACAGAGCCAATTGCATGTTGTGAAAAAGTTGCTCCCAGTGCTCTAAAAAATACATTCGATGAGGGCAATAGAATAACTAAAATTGGGATTAGCCAATAAAGTGAGAAGATCCAAGCCTTTTGACCTACAGGGTGGATTATGAAAAGTAATATACAACTAAGGATTACAAAAAAAACAAAGAGATTGTTTTTATTATTTTGCTTAAAAGTTGCAAAAAAATAAGCACCTAAAATTGGAGGGATAAAGCGAATAAGAGTTACAAAATCAAAAGTGGCTGAAGAAAAAATTGTGCTAAAACCTTTTGCTATTATTAATACTACTATTCCTTTTAGTGGACCTAAAAATGCTGCTGGAAGAGGTGCTAAAAATTCAAACATTGTAAAGGTTTGACCTGGTGCTCCCCAAACTTTTGAAAGCGAGATGTTAGAGGCGGCTATAGAGAGAAAAATAAAAAAAAGAATAAAGACTAAGTCATAATCAGATTTTAATTTAAACATTTTAATCCAAAAAGATAATGAAACAAAATATTTAAAAAGTTTTTTAATTTTCCATCATAACTATAACTTTAAAAAGATAAAAAATAAAGAGAATTTTATGAAAAACACTATACTAAAATATACTTTTGAGATCTACAAAAAAAATTTTTTTGTTGTGCTGGTTGCTTCTTTCCCTGGCTTAATTGCTTTTTTTGCACCATTAATTATTAATATTATAAATAGAGCAAGTCCTCTTTATTTTTCATTAGGAGGAATTTGGCTTAGAACAGGTCGAATAGTAGATATAACAGCGCAGGATTTTTTTCTTTTGATAATACCTCTTCTCTTTAGTCTTTATTTATTGAGCTTTGCTATTGTTTCAATTAATTTTATAGTTAAGATGCAAAGAACTTTAAGAAAATTAACCACAGAAGAAATAAAAAAAATTACAAAATATTCTAATTCTTTATTTATTATTTTTTTAGCAGCTATTATTTTAGACTTAGTAATGCAGCTTTTGACATTTGGAAGTGATTTGAATAAGTATATAAGCCCGCTTTTTAGAGCAATAAGTGGAATTTTTATTTTGTTTGCGCCATCAGCGATAGTTATAGACGAAGATAGAATTGTAACTGCACTTAAAAAAAGTTATAGAATAGTTACACAAAAACCTATTTTGATTTTGCAAATTCTTCTTGCTTTCCTGCTCTTGATGAGTATTTTAGATTATATTATAATTTTTGTATTTGAACTTTTAGCACAACCACTAATTGCACCACTTCTAATTGCCTTAATAAATTGTTTGTTTATAGTACCTTTCTTTTTGATTTTACTTACCCAAGTATATATAAGTAAGTACACTATTTTGGTTTAGAGTAATAAAAAAGAAAAAGAGGGGATAAGAATAATAAATTATACTAACAATATTTTTTTATGAGATATCCTGCTGTTGCTGGAATGTTTTATCCATCAACTCAATCTTCTTTAGAAAGAGAAGTTAAATATTTGCTAGAGATTGCTAAAAAAAATAACACGCTAGTTGAGAGTGACATGATTATTAGCCCACATGCCGGCTATATGTATTCTGGGAAAACTGCTGCTTTGAGTTTTTTAGCTGCTCAAAAAAAATTAGCAAAAGAAAATACTACGGTTATATTAATAGGTCCAAATCACACTGGAATGGGAGAAAATATAGCACTCTCACTTGAAGAATGGAAAACACCTCTTGGAGTTATAAATACAAATCAAAAATTTGCTTCTGCACTTTTAAAAAATTGTTTATTAATAAAGGCAGATGAATTGGCACATCTCCACGAGCACTCGATAGAAGTGATGCTCCCTTTTATTCAAGTTATAAATCCAAAGGCTAAAATAGTTGCACTTTGTATAGGAGTTGGAGAAAAAAATATCATAAAAACTATAGGACAGGCTATTTATCAAACTATGAAAAAAAAAGAATTTAGTGAAGAGAATTTTGTGGTGGTAGCCTCTTCTGATTTTAGCCACTATATAAGTGGAGAAAAAGCAAAAAGGTTAGACAGCTTGGCGATTGAATATATATTAAAATTAGATAACGACGGGTTTGAGAGTGAGGTTTGGGCAAAAAATTTAAGCATTTGCGGACATGAGCCAATCTCAGCTATTATAGAAATAGCAAAACTTGTAGGAAAAAAGGAAGGGAAACTATTAAAGTATACTAATTCTGGGATTGAAACAAATTCTTCAGAGGATAGAGTAGTGGCTTATGCTTCTATTGCTTTTGTTTAAGGTGTAAAAATGATTTTCTCAAGAAAGGATGAACATATAAAAATAGCAAAAAGTCAAAAATCCCAATATAGCTCTACGGCCGGCTTTGAAGATATAGAGTTTATTCACTGTGCTCTTCCGCAATTGGACTTAGAAAAGATAGATTTAAAAACAGAATTTTTAGGAAAGAAAATAAATCTTCCTCTTATGATTGGCAGCATGACTGGAGGTACAGCACTTGCTAAAAAAATAAATGAAAAATTAGCAAAAGTTGCTGAGGAAAATTTAATACCTCTAGCACTTGGCTCGTATAGACCTATGCTAGAAAATGAAAAAGTTAGTGAAAGTTATATGGTAAAAAAATTTTGTCCCTCTGTCCCACTAATAGCAAATATAGGAGCAATACAATTAAAAGAATATAAGATAGAACAGATAGAATGGGCAATTAAAAAAACAGAAGCTGAAGCTCTTGCAGTTCATCTAAATCCTTTGCAAGAATCAATACAACCCGAAGGGCAAACTAATTTTGAAGGAGTATATGAAAAAATAGTAGAAGTTGCAGAAAAAATAGACGTTCCTATAATTGTAAAGGAAACGGGGGCTGGTATAACTCAAGAAGTCGCAAAGATGTTTTTGTCAACAAAGATTAGATATATTGATGTTTCTGGTAGAGGAGGCACCTCTTGGAGTAAAGTAGAATATAGAAGAGGGGGAAAAATAAAAGGATTTGAAGAATGGGGATATAATACTACAGTGGCTATTGCAGAATGCTCCAAAATAATGCCTACTATAGGTTCTGGAGGAATAAGAGATGGGATAGATGTGGCAAAAACAATTGCCCTTGGTGCAGAAATTGCTTCTGCTTCTCAACCTTTTTTAGTAAATAATCCTGCAACGAAAATAAAAATCATGAGAGAACAGCTAAAAAGAGTAATGTTTTTAGTTGGAGCTAAAGATATTAAAGAACTTCAAAAAGCTCCCCTTGTGATAACTGGAAAGACGGCTCAACTAATGCAACTAAGAAAAATAGATCTTTTGATGTATGCAAATAGAAAAATAAAAGAATAGATAAAAAGTGGAAAAAATGTTGGAGAATAAGATAATAAAGTATATGTTTTATGCTGGCTTGGAATGCTGCAATAAATATAAGCTTGCTATTCCAAAAATAGTGGTTGACCAAACTACAAAAAAGTTTGGCTTAGATGAAAACGCTGGCCAAAAAGAACTTTTGCACTATGCTAGGGAGATATGTAAAAAGATAAATAAAATGAGCGATTTAGAAATAAATAGTAAATTAAAAGAAATAAGGGATAGAAGATGGAAGAGATAGAGGAGGAAATAAAAATCCAAGTATTAAAAAACGCTTTAGAATATAAAAAAGCAGACCCTACTAAAATAATTGGAAAAATAATTTCAAAATTTCCTGAGAAAAAAAGTGAAATAAAACAACTTATGCAGATGATACAAAAGGAGTGTTATAGAATAAATAATCTAAGTAAGGAGGAATTTGAAGAAGAAATAAAAAAGTATAATATACAAAAAGAAGAAAAAAAAGTAGATGCAGAAGAACAAAGAAAAATAGTTTTACCACAAGCAAAAATAGGCGAAGTGGTTACAAGATTTCCACCAGAGCCATCTGGATATCTTCACATAGGTCATGCAAAAGCTGCATTTTTGGATTATTTTGCTGCAAAGGAATATAATGGAAAGATGCTACTTAGATTTGATGACACCAATCCTCAAAAAGCTAAACAAAAATATGTAGAATTAATAAAAGAAGAACTCAAATGGCTTGAAATAGAACCTTTTGCTCAATCTTATTCGTCAGATTATATGGAAAAATTTTATTTTTATGCTTTTGAAATGATAAAAGTTGGTAGAGCATATGTATGTAAATGCTCTAGCGAAGAAATAAAAGAAAATAGATTAAACAAAAGAAGATGTGGATGTACTAAAAAAACAGCCCGCTCGAATATAGATGATTTTCAAGCCATGATAAATGGAGAATACAACCCTGAGGAGGCTATTTTGAGATTTGTAGGTGATATGGAATCTGAAAACACTACATTACACGACCCTACTTTATTTAGAATTATAAAAATTCCACACTATCGACAAAAGGAAAAATATAGCTGCTGGCCCACATATGATTTTGCTGCACCAATATTAGACAGCATAGAAGGCGTAACACATGCTATGAGAAGCAAAGAATATGAATTACGAGATGAATTATATTACAAGATATTAGAAGTATTAAAACTAAGAAAACCTCTTATCATATCTTTTTCTAGGCTTGCTATTAAAGGAATGCCTGTTTCAAAGAGACTGATAAACCCACTAATAGAACAAAAAATTGTCGAAGGATATGATGACCCTCGACTTCCAACCCTTGCTGCATTTAGAAGAAGAGGAATAAGTCCAAAAGCTATAAGAGAATTTGTTTTATCTTTTGGCTTGACTAAAGTAGAAAGTGAGCCAAACTTGGAAAAACTTTTAGCTATAAACAAAAAGCTTATTGATCCAATTTGCGAAAGAAGATTTTTTGTGCCTAAGCCCTATGCCAAAATAAAAGTTAATTTTTTGGAAAAAACAAAACTAATAAAAATAAAAAACCATCCGATAAAGGACTTGGGATATAGAGAGAGAAAAATAACGCAAGATGAGTTGATATATGTTCCAAAAAAAGATGTTGAAGAAATAGAGATAGGACAAATTATCAGACTTAAAGATTTTTGTTCTATAAAAATTACTAAAAAAGAAATTAAGGAAAATGAGTTGTATTTGGAGGCTGAGGAGATAAAATTAGCAGAAGTAGGAGAAGAAAAAAAGGTCCAGTGGGTAGGGGAAAAAGAGAAAATTTTAGCAAAAGTATATGTACCAAAAGAATTGTATGTAGGAGAAAAATTTAATGAAAACTCATTAGAGATAATAGAGGGCGTAGCAGAATCAAATTGTGCTTCTGACAACGAAAATAAAATTGTGCAATTTGAACGCTTTGGATTTGTTAGACTTGACAAAAAAGAGAGAGATTATCTTATTTACATATTTTCTTGTAAATAGCTTATTAAATCGAGGATTTGGATGTTTGAAGAATATAGCCCAATTATTTTAGAAGAAAAAGAAAGGGCTGCAGAATATTGTGAATCAATTGTAGCAGATGAAATAAGGACCATAGCAGAATTTAGAGGTATAAAAAAGCTTTATAAATTTCAATACCAGGCCATTGAAAAAATATTACAAGATAAAGACGTGCTAATAATGGCCCCAACAGCTTCAGGAAAAACAGAATGTTACTTATTGCCAGCAATAAACCAGGCCCTAAGAGGGAATAGAACTCTTTTAATATACCCAACTAAAGCATTGGCGATGGATCAATTAAACAGATTTAGAGAATTTTCAATTTTTGGTGTGAGTGCCGAGGTTTATGATGGAGATACCCCCCAACATTTAAGAGAAAAAATAAGAAACAATCCACCTCACTGTCTTATTACAAATTTTGATATGCTTCATTTTATTCTTTTAAATAACCCGCTGTGGAAAAAATTTTTTTCTAATCTAAAATATGTAGTCATAGATGAAGCACATAGCTATAGTGGAATTTTTGGCTGTCATGTAGCAAATATTATTGAAAGATTAGAGAGAATAACTAGCCAAAACAATCAAAGATTACAGTTTATCCTCTCTTCTGCAACTATAGGAAATCCTTACGAATTTTGCAGAGAGCTGGTTGGAGAGAGAAATTTTGAAGTAGTGAGTGCTAATGGAACACCGAGAGGAAAAATTGTTCATTATGTTATTAATTATCCAGACGAGAGCATAGTAAGCACTGCTATAAAAATAGCAAAACAAATTGATAAAAAAACTATAATATTTGGAAACTCACACAATTTAGTAGAGAGGATATCCTATCTCTCACAAGAATTTGAGTATCCGATAGAAGTATATAGAGCTGGACTTACACCAAAAAAAAGGCGAGAAATAGAAAGAGGTTTTGCTGAAGGTAAGATAAAATGTATTGCTGCAACTTCTGCACTTGAGTTGGGCATAGATATAAAAGATGCAGACGTTTGTATTTTGGCTGGCTTTCCTGGATCAGTTACAAAAACAAAACAGCGAATAGGACGAGTGGGGAGAAAAAATCAAGATTCTTATGTATTTTTTATTGCAAAACAATCTCCCTTGGATCAGTATTATGCAACCAATCCAAAAGAGTATTTGGAAGGCTCTCCTGAGAATTGCTACGCAAATAAGCAGAATGATGCTATAAGAAAACTGCATCTAATAGCAGCTGCTAAAGACCAACCGCTTAAAAAAGAAGAAATAGAAGAGAAAGATATTAAGATAATAAAAGAGGCTTTGGAGGAGGGATATTTGGCAGAATTCAAAGACCTCTATTTCACTACTAAAAAAGGAGCTATGGTGGCACGTACCATTAGTTTGAGAGGAACAAATAAGAAAATAGAAATAATAGATCTAAAAGATAAACAAAAAATTGGAGAGAGAGAAACTTCGTTGGCTATTGGAGAACTATATGAAGGGGCAATATATTTGTTAGGTGGTAAAAGATATATTGTAGAAAAATTAGATTTGGAAAATAAAAAAGCATACGTGTCTTCTCTAAACCAAACAGAGGAGGATTGGAATGTTTATACTCAGGCTTACAAAGAAAGAGAAATAGAAATAATAGAAGAGCTAGCTGAACACAAAATAAAAGATTTGGAAATAAAATATGGAAAATTGCATATACAAAATAGTGTAAGCAAATATGCTCTCAAAAATATATATAACAATCAAGTAATTGGGGTTTATGAATTAAAAAGACCTCTGGTTTATAATTATAAAACAGAGGGGTTTTGGATAGATTTAGCAGATTATATAGAGCCTGAAGAAAAAGAATATTTGGAAGGACTTCATGCATTAGAACATATAACTATAGCAATGATGGGGGCAATTAGTGGGGTAGATCAAAATGAAATTGGAGGTTTGTCTTATCCTAATGGAAGGATAATATATTATGAAGGGATAGAGGGGGGAAGTGGGGCATGCATTCCAGTAATAAGGAACTACCACAGATGCTTAGAAATGGCTTTAGATAGACTTGAAAAATGTGATTGTATAACAGGATGCCCAAAATGTATTTTTAGTCCTCAGTGTGGAAATGACAATAAATATTTAAACAAGCAAAAAGCTATTGAAATTGCAAGGAGAATTTTAAAAATTAAATGAGTATAAAAAAGTGAAGGGATATGAGAGAAGTTGTGGTTTTATCTATAGGTGGTTCTCTTATAAACGAAGGAAAACCATCTATAAAAATGGCACAATACATTTCAAGTATAATTAAATCTACAGAATATAAAATGGGAATAGTTGTTGGTGGAGGAAAAGAAGCTAGAGAAAAAGTAAAAAGAGTGCTTGCCGGAGGTAAAAACCAATTTTATGCAGATTTAGAAGCTATTAAAATAACAAAAAAAAATGCAGAGGTATTAAGAAAAGCTCTTGGAAAAGAAGCTGGAGAAAAAATCTTTGATGACTTTATAGAAGCAGCTAAAAATATAAAAAGACAGAAATATGTATTGATGGGCGGTACAATACCTGGAATTACAACAGATACTGACGCTGCATTGCTTGCGGAAGCACTTGGAGCTAAACGATTAATAAATGTTTCAAAATCGGCAGTTTATTCTAAAGATCCAAAAGAAAAAGACGCTATAAAATATGACTATTTGACATTCGAGGAGTTAATAGCTCTTGCACAAAAATCAGATGAAAGAAAGGCTGGAACAAATTTTATTTTTGATATATTGGCTTGTAAGATTGTTGCCAGATCTAAAATTCAAACTCATTTTGTAGATGGTACAAATCGACAAGATTTTTTAAATGCTATTGAAGGAAAAAATCATAATGGCACAGTAGTGGGGCTAAAAAGATAAACAAAAATAAATTTGTGATCTGTTATGAAAGTTTCTATAATAATTCCAACCTTAAATGAAGAGAAAAACATAAAAAAAAGCCTTAGCTCCATTAGAAAGCAAAAATTTAGTGGAGAATTTGAAATAATTGTTGCTGATGGCGGCTCTGAAGATAAAACTACAACTATTGCAAGGAAATATGCAGATAAAATAGTCACAGAACATACTAGAACTATAGCGGCAGGAAGACAAGCAGGAGCAATGGTTGCAGATGGAGAAATTTATGTTTATACTGATGCAGATGCAGTTGTACAAAAAGATTGGCTGGAAAACATTGTAAAACCATTTGAAAATAAAGAAGTGGTTGCTACATATGGATGGATAGTACCACTAAAAGGAAATAAAATAGAAGTTTTTATATTGAAATATTTGGCTTTAATTGTGGCTTATCTATCATCTATTATAGGTTTCGACTATTTAGCTGGTAGTAATATGGCAATAAGAGCCAGTGCTTTTAAAAAAGTTGGTGGAATGAATATTCATCTTACTACAGGAGAGGATATAGATATAATAAAAAGAGTTAGAAAATTAGGCAAAGTGGTATTTGTTCCAAATGCTGTTGTAAAATATTCTATGAGAAGAATAAGAAATTGGGGCTATAAAAAATATTTTTTGTTTCATGCAAAAAATTATTTTATGACTCATTTTTTTAATAAGAGCCAAACAGAATATGAACCTATAAGATAAATAGGAATTTATTGACTATCTTGTAAGAAGATAAGTTATTAGAAGTATTAAAAGAACCAAAACTATTGCAAAAATTATTTGCTCATTCATATGAATAATATAAAAAGTTTAAATTATTAAATATTTTTATGAAAATTGCTTTTGTTTCAGATACTCACTTTGGCTATGAGAGATTTGAAGAGGATGCTCTAAGACAGGGGAGAGAAGCTATAATAAGTGCTTCAAAATTAGCAGATATAATAATATTGGGTGGAGATATATTTGATAAAAGAAATCCTAATTTAGATACAATAGTTGAGGTTGTAGAAATATTAAAAGAAGCAAAACAAAACCTTAGAGAAGAATATGGAAAAAAGATACTGGCTATTGCTGGAACTCATGAATATGGACCAAAAACTCATCTTGACCCTATAGAATTTTTGGAAAAATTAGGATTGGTAGAAAATATTCATGATAAAGTAGTAGTTTTTGAAAAAGAAGAGCAAAAAGTTGCAATCGTAGGCTTAAAAGGAATTCCTGAAAATCTTGTAAAAAAAGCTTTTGAAAAATTTGAGCAAAAAATAGTAAAAGGTGCATATAATATATTTGTATTTCATCAAACATTGCAAGAATTTATAGGAGTGGGTGATGAAGTTTTTGCTTCTATAGAAGATTTGCCAGCTGGTTATGACCTATATTTGTGTGGGCATATTCATTGTAGAAGAAGTTATTTGAATGGAAAACTCCAACTCTCTGGCTCAACTGTAATTACACAATTAAAAGACGAGGAACAAGAACCAAAAGGCTATCTATTAATAGATACAAAGACAAAAGAAGTAGATTTTATAAAAATACCTACAAGAAAATTTATTGTAAAAGAAATAGAATTATACGATGCAACAACGAACCAAATAAAAAGTGCAATAGAAAAAGAACTAGAAAAAATTGAAAGTCAAAAATATGAAAATCCAATAGTTAAAATTAGATTAAAAGGTACTCTTAACAAACAGGCACTCTTCCCCCAAATAGAGATCAAAAGAGAAAATATGATAGTAGAAATTGACAATCAATTAGAGGGATTAAGCCTATTTGAAAAAATCAGCAACTTAAAAAATAAAAATGAAGAGAATATAGAAACTATTGGACTAAAATTTTTGATAGAAAATGCTGCTAAAATAAACATAAGCAGAGAAAAAGCAGAAGATTTATTTAAAAAATTTTTAGAAGAAAAAAATTAGTTTGCTTGAGTTAATTTTTTCTTATTTTCTTCATATGCTCAAATCTCTTTTTTAAAAGAGTTTTTGAACCTATGTCTTTTCGATGCCACAGCGGGCCTTTTATAGCAGAGATTACCTTTTCTATTTTTAGACTTGCTTGAGAAATTGTTTTTGCTTTAGCCAAAACAGCTATTGCTCTACTTTTTGAAGTGTATAACACCCCATCTTTTTGGTCAATTGAACCAAAAAAAAGTTCTACGTTTTTTAGTTTTTCCCATTCGATTTGAATTGGAGAGGGCTGAATTGGTTTTTCAGGATAGCCGTTTGGTACTAAATATTTTACAACTGTTGCAGATTTCTCCCATTTTAATTTTTTATTTTTTAGAGTTTGTTTTGAAATAGAATCTAAGATATCAAATAAAGGAGTTTTTAGTACTGCCAAAACATTCATAACTTCTGGGTCTCCAAATCTAGAATTAGTCTCAATACAATAAACTCCTTTTTTTGTTGCAATAAACCCACCATAAATTATTCCTCTATATAAAATTGATTCTTTGTTTAGTGCATCTATAATTTTTTTTAGTATATCTACAGCTTGAATATAATCTGATTTTTTTAGAAATGGCAAAACAAACGAAGAATGAGAATATGAGCCCATCCCTCCAGTATTTGGACCTACATCGCCTTCATAGGCTCTCTTATGATCTTGGACCATTGGCATTGGGATTACAACTTTAGAGTCAGTAAAGGCCATTAGAGAAAACTCCTCACCTTCTAATTTTTCTTCAACTAAAACTCCTAAATCTCCACCTATTTTATTATTTAGAATTTCCCTAGCATATTCTTTTGCTTCTTTTGAATCCTTTAGTTGAAATCCAACTACCTTGACACCTTTACCTCCAGTAAGTCCGCATGGTTTTATTGCAACTTGACCATTTAGAGAATCTATAAAATCATCTAATCCATCTTCAGTTGAAAAATGTTTAAAAACAGGATAACCTCTTATTGAATATTTTTTCATTAAACTTCTTAGAAAGTTTTTATCCCATTCAATTTTAGATGCCTGATAGGTTGGGGCTGCACAACGAATAGAATTTTTTTCTAATTCGTCTACTACTGCGGCAGCTAAAACTGCATCTGGAGAAGGAAATGCTAAATCTATTTTTTTTTCTACTGCCCAGCTTGCAACTTGAGCTTTATCTTCGATATTGCCTATAGTATATTCGCCCCCACTTTTAATACACAACTCTTTTATTTTTGGATTTAGAGCATTTGCAAAACAAAAAAGTTTTATTCCTTTGGATTTTAATATTGCCTCTGCTATAGCATGTTCTCTTGCAGCATTACCAACCAATAAAAAGTTTACCATAAAAAAATAGAGTAAAAAAAGATTAAAAATTTATTTTAGTTTTTCACCAACTATTTTTTCAAAAAGAAGATCTTTTTTCTCTTTGCTTAATTTGGAAGCCTCGTCCCATGCAATTAAAATTGGAGTATATTTTGGATCTATCTGAGAATTTAGAAACTTGTCTTTAATTACTTTGCCTTCAATTATCTCTCTTGTTCTATAGTCAAAAGCCCCTATCGTGGAATCTATAAAATATTTTATTAGTCCCCCCTTATAGCCATCTGCCCTGTCTCTAAAATATGCACCATATCTTTTGTCTTGAGTTATGCTATAGGCCATTCTTACCAAAGCAACCATTTCCTCTGCATTCAGATTATATAAAACAAACAAAGGATCTTCCTTCTTTAGCCCAAAAAATTGAGATTTTTGATACATAAATTGATCTAACCACCACAGAGTATCCCTAAGAGTTTGACCAGCTTGTATCATTCTATATGAAAATTCTTCCACTATTTTGAGCTGTTGGGGATTTAGTATATTTTTATACTCTGGCCTGTGATAAAAAACAATTTTTGCCAATTCTGAAGAACTTAAATTTTTGTAATTTTTTTCTTCTTGGTATAAGCCTTGTTGTTGTTCCATAAAATCACAAATATAGTTTAAAAGTAAACATTTTTAAAACACCTATAATATTAAATTACTAAATTAAGTTTTATTTCTTTTAATTTTAAACCTAATTTTCTGGCTAGTTGAATTATTTTTTTTGAATTATTAAAATCTTTTTTTACTAAAAATGCAATCCCATCTTTTCCCCCAGCTCCAGGAGAGCGCCCTGCGATAACTCCATCCAGCTTTTCTACTTCTTCTACTAATCTGGAAATTTTTGGAGGTTCTATTAAATCAAAATTATTAGACATCTTTTTTGCTTCTAAGGAGAGGTAATTTAAAAATTCTCTTGCTTGGTGAGTATAAAATCTTGCAGAGGAATAATCCTCTTTTAAAATAGCTCTAATAGCTTTTTTTTCTGCCTCGTTTTGTTTTCTTAAAAATTCAAAATAAAGAGAGTGCTTTTTTTCTTTTAATTTTAAGAAAACTTTTACATTAGAAGAAGTAGAAGTAGAACCACCTAAAAAATTGAAAAATACTATAGAGCACGAATGTGGAAGAGATAGAGGAAAGATAGTAAGAGAATTCCAATTTTTGTTTACTGTTTTAAAAAAGTATTCCATATCAAAAATTTTTTGAATATTTATTAACTTTGGATCAAATCTTTTGTATTCGATAGAAGTGGCATAGGTTGCTGTTGCAATGTCATAGCCAGAGCTTAATTTCCTTGAGAATGCAGCATAAGCATATTGAGAAATTTTATGTATTATTTCCAAATTATTTTTTATATCCAAACCTTGAGCCAAAAACAGAGATTTTACAATAGCCACAGTCGCTGCAGCAGAACTTCCTAAACCGGATTTAAAGTTTGGAGGTCCAAACATCTTGCTATTAGATAAACAGATTTCAACATCTTTTTTCCACTCACCAATTTGTTTTAGATAATACTCTGCAAAAAGATATGGATAAGATACCAAAACATCAAATTTTTTTGGCTCAAAGTTTAATCCAAATTGCTTTGAAATAATTCTCTTTCTCCCTAACTTGAAAGAAGCATTAACACCATTATTTTTTTTGTCTAAAACAGCAAAAGAGAAAGCACTAAAACCTTTTTCTAAAACTGCATATTGTCCATAAAACAAAATCTTTCCTGGAATTACTATTTGCATTTATTCTCCCTCAACAACTCCACTACTACCTTTTGCAATATTTTGGACAAAAACATTTCTACAAATAGAGTTAAGCGATTGTAAAACTTTATTTTTATTTTTTTCTAAGGTAAAAATTACTGGGTTTGGACCTGCATCAAAAGTATATGCAGCTATTAATTTATCTTTATTTAGCTCTAAAATCAATTCGATTATTTCTTTGCTTTTATCATTTAAATAGATCAGAGGTGGAAAGCTACCTAACATTATAGAGTGTAGATAGTTTGAAGCAGAAATAGAGATAGCTGCAAATTTTTCAAAATCTTTAGTTTTTATTGCTTGTATCAAAGAAGGAAGGAGGGTCTTTTCTTCATACTCAACCCAGTTATAATAAAGAGGATTTGTTTTTAGGCTCTGCTGCATCCCTATTCTGCTTTTAACTTTTTTTTCTTTTTTTTCTAAAGCAACATAAATCACTTTTAATTCTGGCCAATGGTTGGGATTAAAAAGAGATTTGCAAAAACTACAAAAAAGAATATCCTCTTTAGTTGGGTTTGAAGACAACTTATCATAACCTCTTTCCCATAAAACAAATCCGCCATCTCTTGGAATACTTCTAGATGCAGATCCACTTCCAAGCCTTGCAAGTGAAGAGAGTTTTTCATCGGTCGAGAAGAACTTTTCAAAAATTTTTGGCTCCAGATGTTCAAAGGCTGTTGCTATTCCTCTAGCTAACGCGGCAAAACCTGAGGCTGAAGAAGCAAATCCTGCAGCAGTCGGAAAATTATTTTTGGAATTAATAAAAAAAGAGTAATTTTTTATTTGTGGGATAAACTCACTTAAGCGCAAAAAAAAGTCTTGGACATATACAAACTCTGCTTCATTTTGCAAAATTTTCCTGTTGTTTAAATTAAGAGTTATTTTAAAAGAGTTGGATTTGTGTACTTTTAAAATAGTAGTGGTAAAAAATTTATCTACACAAAATGAAGCACTTGATTTTGTTGGGATAAAATAATTTTCAAAATCTAAATGCTTCCCCCAATATTTGATAATTGCGATATTGGTTGGTGCGAAAGCAGATACTACTACTTCTTCCATTTTTAAATCCCTTCTAATAATTCTTTATTTTTCTCAAAAAAATCTCTACAAGGTTTTAGCATATCAATTAGCTCTAATGCCAATGCATTTTTTAAATCAGAGGGATGAATTTTTCCTTGTGCATAATCTGCTTTTAGATCTGCTATATTGTAATAGATTAGATCCCCCCCATATTTTGAATCTCGCTCTATCTTAAATGCTTTATCTCTTAAAATAAACGCATCGATATATTCTATTATTGGGTTATTTTCTATATCTTTTGGAGGGCAGAGAGCTTTATTTATTTTTTTCTTTATTTCTTCCTCTGAGTCATGAATAAAAATACAGGAGGTGGGATTGGATTTTGACATTTTTGTTTCAAGCATCTCCTCATCTTTAGTAGAATAAGACATTTTTGTTTTTCCACTCAAACCAGGAATAAGTTTTGTGTGTATCGCCACTACTTTTTTTTTGGAATATTTTGGTGCAAGTTCTCTAGCAAGTATGTGTACCTTTCGTTGGTCCATACCCGCATGAACCAAGTCTACATCTAACCCCCAAATATCTGCTACTTGCATAGCAGGATAAATGATAGAAGAAGAAGGTAGATTTTCTTTTTCTGTTCTTCCCATTATAGTAGTACACCGAATCATCCTGCTAAGAGTTGTATCCTTAGAAATTAAAAGTACATCTTTCCAATAAGAAGAACCTAACTCCTCATAAAGTTTTGAGCCTAGGATAAATTCTACATCTTCCAATCCTAAAGAGATAAAGGCTGCTTTGAAATAGCCCCCCGCTATTTTTTGAATTTTTTTTAGATCGCCATCAAATTTATTGTTTATCCAAGCATGATAATCGGCTAAAAAAATAGTAGGCTTAATTCCTGCAGCCATAAAATCTTTTAATTTGAGTGCTGTTAGAAGGCCAGTTCCAAGATGCACTTTTCCTGAAATCTCAAAACCTATGTAGTGCTTTGGGTGTGAATTAGTTTCAAATAAACTTTTTAATTCCTCTAAGGTTAAGATTTCTAAAATTGCCCCTTTTTTTACCAAATCTATTTTAGAGAGAGTATCCATAGAATAAGTTAGGAAAAAAGCAATTTTTAATTTTTCTGTAGGTTGTTTTTGATAGAGATATAAAAAATTATAGAAAAAATGCCCTGATTTAGATAAATAACAAAAAAACAAAAGTGTTTAGAAAAATGTTTATAAATTTTAATTGTTTTAAAAAAATGCGCGGCTTTTGGGAGGGAGATAAAATGGAGGAAATACAAGAAAAGAATCAAACTTCTTTTAAGAGAGAAACAAATGGATTGAGAATAGAAAGAGTTTTTACTAAGGAAGATCAAGATGTTTTTTCTATGTTTGAATATGAAATTAGAAGTTCGATTATAAGAGATGTAGATGGCTCAATAGTATACGAGATGGATAATGTCGAAATTCCAAAGGGATGGTCACAAGTTGCAACAGACATTTTGGCTCAAAAATATTTTAGAAAAACCCAAGTCCCACAAAGAGATAAGGATGGAAAGATAAAAATAGATCCTAAAACTGGACAGCCGATTTTAGGTCCAGAGAATTCTATAAAACAAGTGGTAAAGCGTCTGGCCTCTACTTGGAGATGGTGGGGAGAAAAATATGGATATTTTGCATCCATTGAAGATGCAGAAGCTTTCGAAGACGAAATAATTTATATGTTATTAAACCAGATGGCTGCTCCAAATTCCCCCCAATGGTTCAATAATGGTTTGGCTCACTGTTATGGAATAAAGGGCAGTCCACAGGGCCACTATTATGTTGATCCAAAAAATGGAGAAGTAAAACCTGCAGAAGATGCTTATACACATCCCCAGTTACATGCTTGTTTTATTCAATCTCTAAAGGACGATTTGGTAAATGAAGGAGGAATATTTGATTTACTTACTAGAGAGGCAAGACTGTTCAAATATGGTTCTGGGACTGGTACTAACTTTTCTGTTTTAAGAGGTGCAGGAGAGCCTCTTTCTGGAGGTGGAAAGTCTTCTGGTTTGATGTCATTTTTAAAAATATATGATAGGGCTGCTGGTTCTATAAAATCTGGAGGTACAACTAGAAGAGCTGCTAAAATGGTAATAGTAGATATAGATCACCCCGATATTGAGGAATTTATAAATTGGAAAATGGAGGAAGAAAAAAAAGTTGCTGCTTTATATAGTGGGGCACATAGTATGAGAAAGACATTAAATAAAATAATGCAGGTTGCAAAGGAAGAAAACTCCACTGACTTTAAAACAAATAAGAGACTAAAACAAGCAGTTGCTGAAGCACTTGCTTGTAATGTACCAATAAATTACATATTAAGAGTGCTTTCCTTAGTCCAACAAGGAATTTATAAATTTGACATGCCAGTATACGATTTAAATTTTGAAGGAGAGGCCTACTTGACTGTGTCTGGCCAGAACTCAAATAACTCAGTTAGAATAAGTAATGCTTTTATGAATGCTTTAAGAGAGGATGGAAATTGGCAACTTATCAGAAGAACAGATAGAAAAGTAGCAAAAGAAGTTAAGGCAAAAAAATTATGGGAGCAAATAGCGTATGCGGCTTGGAATTGTGCTGATCCAGGAGTACAATTTGATGATACTATAAATGAATGGAATACTTGTTTAAATGATGGTAGGATAAATGCCTCTAACCCATGCTCAGAGTATATGTTTTTGGATGATACTGCGTGCAATTTAGCTTCTTTGAATTTAGTAAAATTCTTAGACGAAGAGACAGGAGTATTTAAAGTTAAGGAATTTATGCATGCCATAAGATTATGGACAATTGTATTAGAAATCTCTGTTTTGATGGCCGGATATCCTTCAAAGGAGATAGCAAGAAGATCTTACATGTATAGAACATTAGGTTTAGGTTATGCAAACTTGGGAAGTTTGTTGATGATATTAGGGGTACCATATGACTCTCCAGAAGCCTTGGCAATAGCAGGATGCATAAGTGCGATATTAACTGGTAAGGCTTATGAAACAAGTGCTGAGATGGCAATGCATTTAGGCCCATTTGAGGCATATGAAAGAAACAAAGAACACATGTTAAGAGTTATTAGAAATCACCGAAGAGCTGCCTACAATGTAGATAAATCAGAGTATGAAGGTCTAACTATAACTCCAATGGGAATTGATCCAAAATATGCTCCTTCTTATTTAGTTAAAGAGGCACAAGAAGTTTGGGATAGGGCATTAGAACTTGGACAAAAATATGGCTATAGAAATGCTCATGTAACTGTGATTGCACCTACTGGAACAATTGGATTATTAATGGACTGTGATACTACTGGGATTGAACCAGATTATGCAATAGTGAAATTTAAAAAATTGGCAGGGGGAGGATACTTTAAAATTGTAAATCAATCTGTAAAAAAAGCACTAAAAAGATTAGGTTATACTAAAGCACAAATAGACGAAATTGAAAATTATTGTAAGGGTCATGCTACTTTAGCTGGATGCCCAACGATAAATAGAGAAAGGCTAAAAGAAAGTGGATTTACAGATGAAAAAGTAGATTTAGTAGAAAAACAACTTCCATATGTTTTTGACATAAACGATGCCTTTAATAAGTATGTGCTTGGGGTAGATTTTCTAAAATCTCTAGGAGTAAGCGACAAGGATTTAGATAATCCTCAGTTTAAATTGCTAAAATTTTTAGGCTTTAGTGATGAAGAAATTGAGAAAGCCAACGAATATGTATGTGGTACAATGACAATAGAAGGAGCGCCTCATCTAAAGGTTGAACACTACCCAATATTTGATTGTGCATCTAAGTGTGGCAAAAAAGGCACAAGGGCAATACACTACAAAGCACATATAAGAATGATGGCTGCTGTCCAACCCTTTATTAGTGGATCGATTTCAAAAACGATTAATATGCCACAAGAGACTACAATAGAAGATGTAAAGGAAGCCTACGAACTTTCTTATTTGTTAATGCTAAAATGTATCTCGATATATAGAGATGGCTCAAAGTTATCTCAACCACTCATTAGCTTATCAGAATCAGAACAAGAAAACGTAAAGGCACTAGCACAACTTTCTCAGGAAGTCCAATCACTCTTTGGGGATTATATGCAAAGGCCAATTTTATCTACATTGCAAAGAAGGAAACTGCCTCCAAAAAGAAGAGGTTTTGTGCAAGAAGCAAAGATAGGAGGACATAAAGTTTATCTAAAAACTGGAGAATATCCTGATGGCACGTTAGGAGAAATATTTATAGATATGTACAAAGAAGGAGCTGGTTATAGAGCATTGTTAAATTGTTTTGCAATAGCTGTTTCAAAGGGCTTGCAATATGGAGTTCCATTAGAAGAATTTGTAGATACATTTGTGTTTACTAAGTTTGAACCATATGGAATAGTAACTGGGCATGAGGCAATAAAGAGTGCAACATCAGTAATAGACTATGTGTTTAGAGTATTGGGATATGAATACTTACATAGAACAGACTTTGTACATGTAAAACCCTCTCCGTTGGAAAAAGAAATGCAAGTAAAACTAGTAGAACCCAATAAATCAAATCAACAGAGTATAAAGAAAGAAGAAATGCAAAAAGAGAGTAGTGCCGAGAAAGAAGAGATGGTAAAAGAGGCAAAAGCATTAGGCTATAGCGGAGATCAATGTCCATCATGTGGTTCTATGAAGATGAAGAGAAATGGGACTTGTTTAGTTTGTCTGGATTGTGGAGAAACAACAGGATGTAGCTGAAAGGCAAGGCATTTCAATCAATATAATCGACTATAAATGCTTGCAGGGAAATTTATTTCTCTTAAAATTTTTATCAAATCTACAGGGTGTTCTAAAATAAAATCTGCTTTAGTTCCATCATCTCCATAACAAAAGCCCCATTTTGCTAAAAAAGTAGTTAGCCCAATTTCTTTTGCCCCCTTAATATCTCTTGAAGGATTATCCCCAACCATTGCAACATTTTTTGGCTCCTCTCTCAATTCTTCTAACACTTTAACAAAAGAAGCTTTTGAAGGCTTATAAGTTTTAGAGTGTTCAAAAGTGCAAATTACATCAAAATATTTGCTCAAATTGCATTTTTCAATTCTATTTATCGCTTGGCTATAAGTAGCATCAGTTAATATGGCTAATTTTAGGTTTGATTTTTTTAATTCTTCAAGCATTTCAATTATTCCCTCATATGGTTTTAGAATATTTTCTTTTGTATTTTTGTATGCAAAAACAGCCCGTTGTAGAAGATCGTCATGTTCTTTTTTAGAAAGCTGAAAAATTTGCAAATAATCTCTTATTGCATATTGATAATCTGCACCTTTTGAATAATAAATATTGAATATACCATCATAGATCTCTTCTAAATTTTTATCTAAAAGTTTGGTTTCAGAGATAACTTTTGCTGCTGCCAAAACAGCCTTTTGCTTAAACTCCCAAAAATTTATTAAGGTGTTATCAAGGTCAAAAATTACTGCACTTATCATTAAATTAATTTGATTGGTTAAAAATAAAAAATTAATAGAGTATAAAAGAAGTGATGAAAATTGAGAAAATAAAAAAGTTTTTTAGCTCGAGTGATATTTTAATCGAAGTGTTGGACTGCAGGATGATACAAAATACCAGGTTTAGAGAAATAGAAAAAAAATATAGAGATAAAATAATTGTGGTTGCTGCAAAATGTGATCTTGTTGAAAACTTAGAAGAAATTAAAAAGAAATATCCGGACATGTATTTTATAAGTAATATAAATAAAGAGGGAATAGAACAACTAAAAAGGACAATAATTGAGAAGGCATATAAAAAATTTGCAAATAAAGGAAAAAAAATAGAAGTATTTATATTTGGAATGCCCAATGTTGGAAAATCTTCCTTAATAAATTCTCTGGTTGGAAAGAGAGTAGCTAAGAGTGGATTTAGAAGTGGGATTACAAAGGGAATACAGTGGATAAAATTCAATAACCAAATTAGAATAATAGATAGCCCAGGAACTATAACAAAGGCAGATGAAGAAGTTTTAGCTCTAAGTGCCTCCTTAGATGCTCAAAAAGTAAAAAACCCCTATAATGTTGCACTAAAAATAATAAAAAAATTTTTTGAACTAAAAAAACAAAAAGAATTGTTTGAGAAATTTGGAATTAAAAGCTGCCAAAAAGAAGAAGAAGTAATTGAGGAAATAGCAAAAAAGAGAGGGTTGTATATAAAAGGAGGAGAGTTAAATATTGATGAAGCCTGCAAAATATTAATAAGAGAATGGCAAAGAGGTAAAATAAGATTATAAGTTTTAATATTAAAATAAAGTTAAGTTTGGGTGGGGGGAATGGAAAAATTTAATGAAACTGAAAAAAAGATATTAGAACAATATTGTACAAACTTAGATAAAAATGTTTATGGTATTGTAAATCTTCCAGAAGTGGTGGCAGGAGCATTATTCTCCAGATATTCACGCTCAGAAAAAACAGCTAGAGAAATATTACTAAAAGAATTTATTCTAAATCCAGAGATGTGTTTTGATGAAATAGTACAACAACAAAAAAATGTTAGAGATCAAATAATAGCAACTCAAAAAGCAGAAGAATTTTATAATAGAGTTTTGATAGGATATGGCGATGATTCAGTAGCTGAATTGGGAGGTGCTAGATTAGCTATAGAGCAGATTTCAAATATTGCGACAAAATTTATAGAAGATAGCAGGATAGGGCTTTCCCCATTAGAAAAATCTACTAGGTATGTATATTTTGATCAAAAAGATAGTTTGAATAATTATCGCTACTATAGAGGAAAGGAAATAGTTGAAAGTAAAGTTGGAAAAATTTATTTAAAAAATTGTGATATGCTTTTTGATCTTTATTCTAAACTAATTAAGGAGGTATTTCAAAAGTTAATGGAGATATATCCAAAAAGTCCTGAAATTTCTCAGAGAGCATATGAAAACACAATTAAAGCAAAAACCTGTGATATTCTTAGAGGACTACTTCCAGCTTCTACACTAACTAATATGGGAGTTTATGCAAATGGCAGGGCTTGGGAGTATTTGCTCACTAAAATGTATGCTTCAAATTTTCCTGAGATAAAATCTCTCGCTAATGAGATGTATGAAGAATTGATAAAGATAATTCCTTCTTTTGTAAAAAGAATAAATAGCGAATATGGAAAGAAGCATATTGAATATATAAAACAAAAAAATTATAATCTAAATAAATTTGTAGAGAAATACAAAATAGAAAACAAGTCAGATGAAGATGTTGAATTGGTTTATTATGACAGAGAAGCAGAAGAGAAAATTATTTGGGCTATATTGTTTGAACTTGGTTTTGGAAGTATAGAAGCAGTCAACAAACTCAAAGAGATGAATGAGGAAGAAAAAAATGAATTAATAGATAAGTATATAGGAAATAGAGAAAATAGGCGCCATAGACCGTATAGAGCATTTGAACTACCATATTATACTTTTGCAATATGTGCGAATTTTGGGCAATATAGGGACATCCAAAGACACAGAATTTTAACTCAAGTAAGACAGCCCCTTAGTTGCGAATATGGATATGACATCCCTAAGGAGTTAGTAGAATTTGGATTTAAAGAAGAATTTGTTGAGGCAATGAAGGAATCAAAAGAAAATTATGAAGTTATATTACAAGAATTAGGAAAGGAGCTTTCACAATATGTTGTGCCTATGGCGTACAAGATAAAGTGGTATATGCACCTCAATTTAAGAGAAGCATTTCATCTGATTGAACTTCGCTCCTCTATTCAGGGACATAGAGATTATAGAGAGCTAGTATTAAAGATTTATCAAAAAATAAAAGAGGTTCATCCAAACCTTGCCACAAAAATAACATTTATAAATTTTCAAGAAGTAGATTTGGAAAGATTAGAATCTGAAAAAAGAATAGATGAAAAATTAAGTAAAATAAAGAAAGAAAACCAAAAATAGAAAGATTAGAAAAGTTTTAGGCATAAAACTTTTAAATTTAATATTGCATAATAAAATAAAAATAAAAATTTTTTGATAACTAAAATTAAACAGGAGGGAGAATAATGACTGAAGGAAAAGAAGAGTACAACTCTAGCTATATTTTAGGAATTTCTTTGGTAATCGGCTTTTTGATTTTAGGTCTTTTTAATTACTTTGGCTTTTCTTTAATAAGCCAAGCTATTGAGCAAGGAAATAAAATACAGCAAGAAAGCTTAGAGATGCAAAAAGAGATTTTTCAATTACAAAAGAAATATATGGGAGGATTGGAAAACTTACCACAGCCCCAACAAGATCAAAATGAACTTAAACAAGAACAACAAGTAATTCAAAAAGTAGATCTAAAAATTTCAGATAGACCTATTAGAGGAGATAAAAATGCTCCACTAACCCTAGTATCCTATGAAGAATTCCAATGCCCATTTTGTATTAGAAATTTTGCTGTTTTGAAAAATCTAGAACAAAAATATAGCTCTAAATTAAATTTTGTACACATGAACTTTATAGTTCATGATAGTGCTAAACTCTCTTCAGTTGCAGTAGAATGCGCAGGAGATCAACAAAAGTATTATGAAATGTTTGATAAGATATTTTCTGGAGGATATAACGCTACATTCGAAGAGCCATTAAAAGAGATCGCTAAAGAATTGGAATTAGATATGGAGAAATTTGAAAGCTGCCTAAAGGGAAATAGTAAAGACAATACAATAAATCAACAAATTCAAGCTGGAAGAGAATTGGGAGTGTCAGGAACACCTAGTTTTGTAATATTTCAAAATCAAAAAAATGAGAAATCAAAACAAAATCTACAAAAAATAGCAGAACAAATAACCTCAAGCTATAGAACAGAAGCTAGAGTGATAGAAGTTTCTGGAAAAGGATATGGGCTATTTTTTGTAGGAGCACTCCCACAGCAAGTATTTGAACAAATAATAGAAAGCTTTGAGTCATAAACTTTTTTTCTTTTTTTTTATTTTTTCTTTTTTTTTTTATTTTCTATTTTTCAAAAGAGTAGCAGTAGAAATTTTTAAAGTTTAGTGTTTAAAAACCTAAATATTAAAACTATTTAGTAGTAAATAGAAGTGAGAAGGATGCAACTAATAATTGCAGAAAAGCCAAAAGTAGCACAAAAAATTGCCCAAAGTCTAACTACTTCCACACTAACTAAAAAGAAAGGCTATGGGCAGGCATATTATTTTGAAATAGAGCGTAACAATAAAAAAATAGTTGTTGCTCCTGCTGTCGGCCATTTGTATACTGTGGATGAAAAAACAAAAAGTTCAGACTATCCTACCTTTGAGGTTGAGTGGAGAGAGATATACAAGGTTTCAAAAGAAGGAAGGTACACTAAAGATTATATAAAAACTATTGAAGAGTTAGTAAAAAAAGCAGATGAGATTATAATAGCCTGTGACTACGATATTGAAGGTTCTCTAATAGGTTATAACATATTGCGTTTTGCTGCAAAAAGAAAAGATGGAGAGAGAATGAAATTTTCCTCTCTTACAAAGGAAGAATTAATAGATGCTTATGAAAGTCGAAGAGAATTTGATTTAGAAAATGCGATGGCAGGAGAAACTAGACATATTTTAGATTGGTTTTATGGCATAAATCTATCAAGGGCTTTGATGTCTGCTATAAAAAGTTCTGGTAGATTCCAAATTATGAGCATAGGTAGAGTTCAAGGCCCAGCATTAAATATTTTAGGCGAAAGGGAAATTGAAATAAAAAACTTTAAACCTACCCCCTATTGGGAAGTTAGTTGCATAGCAAAAAAAGTAAAATTTTTACACATAAAAAAAAGATTTGAAAAAAGAGAAGAAGCTCTAGCAGCACTAGATAACTCAAAAAACCCCCCACATTTTATAGAAAGAATAGAGAGGAAAGAGTATAAAGAAAGCCCTCCTCCTCCATTTGACTTAACTTCTTTACAATTAGAAGCCTATAGAAAATTTAAATTCACTCCTCAGCAAACACAAGAGATTGCACAGCAACTTTATGAAAATTCTCTTATTTCATATCCTAGAACTTCTTCTCAAAAACTACCTCTAAAACTTGGATTGAACAAAATTATAGAGAAATTAAAAAGTCAACCCAACTATGATGAATATTGTAAAAAAATAATAACAAACAGATGGTTTAAACCTCTTGAGGGAAAAAAGGAAGACCCGGCCCATCCTGCAATTCATCCTACTGGATTAACTCCAGAAAATATTTCAAAAAATGAACAGAAATTATACGATTTGATAGTGAGAAGATTTTTGGCTTGTTTTATGCCAGCAGCTAAAAAAGAACACACAAAAATAATATTGAAGTGCAACTTAGAACAATATAGCGCAGAAGGAGTTAGAATTATAGAAGAGGGATGGAGAGAGGTATATAAACCATATTTAGAAAAAGAGGAAAATATTATTGGATCTTTTGTAGAAAATGAGAGAGTAAAAGTAGAAAAGTTTAATATAGAAGAGAAAACGACTAAACCGCCTAAAAGATATTCGGTAGCCTCTATTGTTGCTGAATTAGAAAAGCGTTCATTGGGCACCAAAGCTACAAGGGCAGCAATTGTTGAAACACTTTTTAAGAGAGGATATATAAAGGGAAGAAATTCGATACATGTGACACCATTTGGTATGTCACTCTTAGAGATTTTAAAAAAATATGTGCCTGAAATTTTAGATGAAGAACTAACTAGAACAATAGAACAAAAGATGGAAGAGATACAAGAAAAGAAAGTTGAACCAAAAGAAATAATTGAAAATGGAAAGCTATTACTAATTAAAATTTTAGAAAAATTTAAAAAGAAGGAGGCGGAGGTTGGAAGACATCTAAATTCCGGGTTGGTAAGTGCCATAAAAGAAAATTCAATAATAGGAAAATGTAAAGCTTGTGGTGGAGAATTGAAAATAATAAAGTTTGGAAAAAAACAATTTGTGGGTTGTTCGAATTATCCTAATTGTAAGCAAACCTATCCGCTTCCAACTTCAGCCACAATAGAGAGTACATCAAAAATCTGTCCAGAGTGTAACACTCCGATAATTAGAGTAAATAGAAAGGGGAAAAAAACATTTGAGATGTGCTTAGATCCAGAGTGTAAAACTAAAAAAGAATGGGGTAAAAATAATGAACAAAAAAGTGAAAGTGGCTAAAAGAATTATTTTTAAATATAAATATGTTTAATATTAATTGTGAAAATAAAAACAGCTCTTATTTCGGTTTATGACAAAACAGGGATAATAGAATTAGCTCAGATGTTGCATAGATATAAAGTAGAAATAATAGCTACAAAAGGAACAGCAGAATTGCTAAAAAAAGTAGATATACCTACTCTTGAAATCTCTAAATATTTAAGATATCCAGAAATATTTGGAGGCAGAGTAAAAACTCTTCATCCAAAGATATTTGGAGGAATATTGCTGAGGAGAGATAATTCTGAGGATTTAAAAATTGCAAAAAGAAATAAAATAAAACCCATTGACTTGGTAGTAGTAAATTTATATCCTTTTGAAAAAGTTATTTCGCAAAAAGATGTCACAGAAGAAAAAATTATAGAAAACATAGATATAGGCGGAGTGAGTTTAATTAGGGCGGCAGCAAAAAATTATAAGTATGTTACTGTACTGGTCGATCCAGAAGACTACAAAGGATTTATGGAAGATTTTGAACAAAATAATGGAGAAGTTAGTGAAAGCAAAAGATATAAACTCATGATAAAAGCATTTGAAAGAACTTCTCATTATGACTGGGCAATTTCTAGGTATTTTGGAGGAGAAGGGCAAGAGAAATTTCCATATAGAATGAAAATGATTTTCGAAAGGGCTTATCCTCTAAGATATGGTGAAAATCCCCATCAACAAGCAGCTGCTTATAGAATAGTTGGGCAACGCTCTTTATTTGATGCTAGAATATATTCTGGTAAAACAATGTCTTATAATAATTTTTTAGATGCTGATTCAGCACTTCATCTTATAAGAGAATTTTATGATAAAAATGCTGTAGCTATTATTAAACATAATAATCCCTGTGGGGTTGCGACAGGAAAAAATCTTCAAGAGGCATATACGAGGGCTTTAGCTGCAGATCCTCTTTCAGCTTTTGGAGGAGTAATTGCATTTTCAAAGAGGTTGGATTTGCAGACAGCCAAATTAATTGGGAACCAATACTTAGAGGTAATTTTGGCTCCTGGATATGAACCAGAAGCATTAGAGGTATTAAAACAAAAAGCCTCGAGAAGAATATTGGATATCTCTGACTTTTTTACTCCTCCAAAATTAGGAGATGTAACTTTTAGACATATCACTGGTGGAATGCTCTACCAACATGAGGATAGTATAATATATGATTTGAGAACTTGTCAAGTAGTAACTAAAAATAAACCTACGGATGAACAATGGAGAGATATGTATTTTGCTATGATTGTTGCAAAACATACAAAATCTAATGCAATTGTGATAGCAAAAGACGAGCAAACTTTTGGGATTGGGGCTGGGCAGATGTCAAGAATTGATGCTACCAAAATTGCAATAGCAAAAGCAAAAGAAAATAGATTTGAATTGAAAAGCGCAGTTGCTGCTTCGGATGCATTTTTGCCATTTCCAGATACCGTAGAAGAATTAGCGAAAGAGGGAGTAAAATGCTTAATTCAACCTGGAGGATCAAAAAGAGACGAGGAGATAATAGAGGTTGCAAATTCTTATGAAATGGTAATGGTATTTAGTGGGATAAGACACTTTAAGCATTAAAAATTTATAAATGAAAGATATGGATGAGAAAAACAAAAAAATTAAAAAAGTCAAGCAAAAAATTGCTCTTTTTATAGGAAGATTTCAGCCTTTTCATAAAGGACATTATAGGGCACTAAAAGAAATTTTAAAAAGATATAAAAAAGCTGTAATAGCTATCGGCTCCTCAAATCAAAAAAGAGATTTTAAAAATCCCTTCTTGGCAAAAGAAAGAAAAGAGATGATTAAAAAAGTTATAGAAAAAAAATTAAAAAAATATAAAAAAGATATTTCATTTTCAGATATAAGTGATTGTGAGGATGACTTGGAGTGGATTGAAAAAATTAAAAAAAGATTTCCACCCTCAAAATATGATATATGTAGCAAAAATTTACTTGTTTTAAAATTAGCTAAACTTAAAAATTTTAAAATATTTGAACCTAAACTTTTTAAGCGAGAAAAATACAGAGGAGAAAAAATAAGAAAAATACTTTTTAAAAAATTTGAGATTAAAAAAATAAAACAACTTGTTCCATTTGAAATTTACAGATACATAAAACAAAATTTAAATAAAATTAAAAAAATAAAATTAGCTGCTCTTTATTGAAGCCCAATCATCTATTGCTATTTTTAATATTGCTAAAAAAACTTGTAACTTTTTTTGATCTATTTTTTTTATTGTAATTTGAGGTTTTTGGCTTTGATCATTGTGGAGAATCTCTATTTCTGCATCAAATTCTTTTGCTAGAACCTGGCATTTTCTTTCCGGATCTTTTATAACGTCAATTAATTTAATTTTGTATATTAAGTCTTTTCCTGCCATAGGATGATTAAAATCCAATATTACTCTACCTGAATTTACTGATTTTACTACTGCTAAAATACCATCTAAAGATACTACCATTCCCTCTATTGGCTCCACATTCACCTTTTTAAACTCTTTTAGTGAAATTACTCTCAATAAATTTTGATCTCTTGGACCAAAAGCTTTATCATAACCTATTTTAAATTCCTTTTCTTCGCCGACTTCCATTTTTTCTATTTCTTCTTCTAAACCTGCCAACATCATCCCGCTTTTTGCTATTACCACTTTTGGTTTATAAGAAAATTCGGCCGACCAAATACCAGCCTGTTTTGCAATATTTTCATTAGTAGTTTCAAATACAGTACCATCTGCAGCTATTTTTCCGGTAAGATCAAGTATTAGTACGTCTCCTTTTTCTATCTTTGTCATATTCTCACTAATTTAATAAATTTTCTTAAGTTATAAATTAATAAATATTATCAACAAATATTAATTTAAAAGTAATTGATAAATTATTAATTTTTAGGTTAGACGATGAAGGCTTTGCTTGAAAAAATAAAAATAACATTTGATTTTTCAAAAGAAAAAATAAAACAATATCTAACTGTAATTGTCATTTTAATATTTATTTTTTCTACATTAAGTCTAATAGCAAGTACAACTCAAACGAAAACTCAAAATTATATAGAAGCTATCGCACAAGCCAAAGCAAAAATTTCTTCATATGATTTAGAGCTTACAGTACTGGAGGCAAATAATAAAACTTTGGAATTAATAGAGGAATTAAAAAAGGAAAAAAAATTAACACAAGTAATAAAATTTGACAAAGAGATAATTTTGAGCCTTAGAGATAGAGAGGAAGTGTATCAAATTTCAAATAGGATTATGGAGAGTGGGGCTATAGTAGAAACTCACGCAGATATTGAATTATATGACATAAAGCTGAAATTGCCAAATGGAGAAATTATAACAATAGAAAATCAAAAAAGCAAGCAAAAATTATCCCCTATTTTTGAAGTTGAAGAGACCTTTGAAGTTGAATTTTTAGCACTATATTTAAATTCTTCCTCAGCCAAAGAGAAAGAACTGAATATAGGAAATTTGATTATAAAACAACCTCCAACCCAACAAAAAGTTTTAGAGGTAAAACCACTGGATATAGAACAAATCTCAAAAAAGATAATATTAATATTTCCTTGGAGTGAAAGAAAAAATTTAGAGGAATTTTTATTAAGCTATCCGATCAAGTTTAATTATACAAAAAAAATAATTAATTATATTTATATAAAAAATTTAACAACTCAAGATATGCTAAAAAAATTAGCACAAGAAAAACCAGAATATATAATAGCGATAAGAGATAATGGTGTTGAGATTAAAAAAGATTTTTTAGATGACCAAGAGATAATAAGGTTTTTTGGAGAGAGAAATATAGAAGTTGAAATTCCGCTGCCAAGATTAGAATTTGAAAATATAGAACAACAAGAAATTAAAAATATTGTAGATAAATATGAAGAGTTATACAACTCCACAGCTAAAATAGAGATAATAAACAAATTAAGAATAAACAAAATGGAAATTGTTGATGAAAACAATACTAAATATCAATTAAAAAGAATTAATGGACTTTTAGTAGAAACAAATCTCGAGCCTCAAAATATTAAAAAAATAATAATAAATGCACAAGTATATAAAGATAGTAATGATATAATTGGGTATGATATAGAAAGAATTGAATAAAAAAATTTTTATAATATAAATAACTAAGTTAAGATAGAGGTGTAATAAATGATTGAAAAGAGGCCTTTTGATGTTCTAAATGCTGCCATAAACAATCCAGTCATAGTTGGAATGAAAGGAGGGTATGAGATAAGAGGTATAATGGTAGCTTTCGATATACATATGAATGTAGTTTTAGAAAAAGCAGAACAACTATCAGATGGACAAGTAAAAAGAGGTTTAGGTACGGTTTTTATAAGAGGCGATTCTATAATTTATATTTCTCCTGCTTTTAGTGTTTGAAAAAAATAAAAAATAGGGTCGAGGGCACGTGGCGCAACGGTAGCGCGCCTGTATGGCATGCAGGAGGCTGGGGGTTCAAATCCCCCCGTGTCCATCTTAGAAATTTTGATGAGTGAAAAGATGAGAAAAATTTTTTTATTAATAGCTTTTATAGTATTTTGTTTTGTTTTTTTATTTTTTATAGAACAAAGAAAAGAGATTACCTATAAAGACTTTGACAGTGAAACTATAATAGAATTTCCTAAATGTGGTAAAAAAATTTTTTTTAAAATAGCTGACCAGCCAATAGAACAACAAATTGGATTTTCAAAAGCTACAAATATAGCAGACGATGAAGGAATTCTCTTTTTGTTTGATAGCGAGCAAAAAAGAAACTTTTGGATGAAGGATGTAAATTTTGATTTAGATATTATATTTTTAGATAAAGAGGGAAGAGTTTTGGAATTTTTTACAATGGAAAGATGTTTAGAAGAAAAATGCAAAATATACTCCACAACTTATCCTATAAAGTATGCCCTGGAAGTAAAAAAAGATATAATCAAAAATTGCATAGCTAGAGGAGATAAAATAGAAATAGATTAATCAAAAAATAGGCTTGCTAAAATTGGAAAAATTATTGAAGCTTCAGAATAGATGTTTGCGACGGTGCCTTTTGGTTTTATTTTTCCCCAACTTTTTGCTTCTTTTGCTGGTGCACCTGAAAGACTTCCATCATACTCTGAGGAAGTGGAGATATAGATCGCATAGTCAAAACCATCTCTTAGAATATTTGCCCCAATTGCATGATGTTTTGCTACACCACCACCTAAAATTATGCCTGCGGTTTTTTTTGAATCCAAAACTATTTGAGCCAATGGCTTTAAATCTCCACTAACATCTATCTGAAATTCAGGAAATTTTTGCTTAAAAAAATATAATTGTAAACCAAAAGCTCCATCAGTAGGTGCAGGACAAAAAATCGGAATTTTGTTTTTTGCACACCAATATACAAATGATGATTCATCATTAGTATAATTTCCCAAATCTAAAATAATCTCATGAGGTGATAGAGCTCTTTTTAATTCTTTTTGTTTTTTTAATTGCTGCTCAAAAAATGGTTGTAAAAATTTTTCTAATTTCACATAAGCAGTTGAAGGAATAACTATATTGCCTACTCTATTTTTTCCTTTTAAAAAAAGTTCGTTGTCATCTGCTAAAAATTCACAATGCTCAAAATGAGAAAAGGTTTTCATTATATCCTCTTCTATAGAACCTATTGAGGTAATGATCACATCTATCTTTTTTTCTTTTGCTAAATAACAAAATATATCTCTAAGACCAGAGGTTACCATATTAGAAGTGAATGTTAAAAATATGGTTGCTTTTTCTCTGCGAATTTCTTTTATTATTTTTGCTGCTTTGTAGAGTTCAGAGGCTTGCAAGCCAACATCTTTTAAATTTTCAATATATTCTCTAAGAGATAAAGAAGGGGAGGGAAAAAATCCCTTAATATAACTAGACATAAACTCACTCCTAAAAAAATTTTTCACTTAGCCGGACTTGCCGGTGGGTTTTCCTTTTGAGCATGTTTTAAAAAAGAAACAGTGAGAGGAGTTTCGCTTTCTACTACCATAGAATTTAATTCCTTTTTTATTTCAAGATATTGTTTTTGAAAATAATCAAAAGCCTCTAATTCTTCATCAGATAATTTCTCTGCTTGACTTCTTGTAAGAAGAATTTGAAGTTTACCAGAAATTTCCATAAACTTTTTGTTTAATTCCTCCCATTTCTGCTCGTTTTCTTTTAAAATCCACACCGGTTTTTTTGTTTCTGGAAATATTTTGTAAACCTGTTCTTGAATTAAACTTTCTGATTCTTCAGATTGGTTTTTAATCACTAAAAGATTGTTAGAAATAGTTGCTGAAAGTTTTAATCTTCTTAGATTTTTTATTAGTTCGTCTTTGTGATAGTCTGAGAGAGAACTAACATCAATTGTATCATAAACATTTGCCTCCAAAACTAAAGCTAATTTTTCTGCTTCTTTTCTTGGAAGCATATTTGATAGTAAAATAATTTTTGCAATGCATTCTTTGTTAGCATAATTTTCTTTTAAAAATTTTGCTCTTTTTGCTAAAAGCTCGTAAATTTTACCTGTCTTTTTTTCCAATGCTTCAGTTAACATATTTTTTGAATATTGTGAGATTTCTGCACTTAGAGTGTCTATTTCAACTTTATTTGGCACAATCAAAATTAGATCTAATTTTTTTATTTTTTCATCTAGAGGCCTTAATGCTTGCTCTACTTCTTCTAATTCTTTATTTAAAGCGATAATTGCCTCTGAAGATGGAGAAAAGCCCTTGGAGAGTAGAAAATCCCGCTTAAAAATCAATTCTTTTTTTTGTTTATATAAAACAGTATATTGCACTAATTCGGCACTTGAAAAAAAAATTGTTTCTTCCACGCTTAATATAAGGATGAAAAAATATAAAAATACTTTACATTAGAAAACAAATTTCAGAAGGGAAGGAAAAAGAAGAAACCCCAAAAAATGGGGATAAAATGGTGTGGGAGGTGAGAAAACCTTCCCTTCTGAAATAAGTATTAGGTCGCCTTGCTCAATCAAATGAATAGTAAACCCTCCTACCAGCTTGATATTTTTTTAAAATGTTTAAGCTGGCAAGTCTAGCCAATCTGGCAGAGGCTGCATTTTGACCTCGATAGCCAAAAATATTTTTGATATCTTCTGCACAAACTGAACCTCGTTCTCTTACTACTTTGAGAATTTGCTCGTCTATTGGAGAGAGCATTATATTTGAGTGAACAGAAATATAAGTGGGGGCGTTTGAGCCACTAACCCAAACGCCACTCAAACCTCTGGTGCCTTGCCTTGGATCTACTGCAACAGAATAATTAAAAATATTAGAAATAGAAGAAATTTTTTTATCTAAATTTTCTAATCTCTCTTCAAGCTGAGCAATTTTTCTTTCTAAATTTTTTATATATTCTACAGAAGTGCTCAGTTCTTTTGAATTTTCTTTCTTCATTTCCAACAACCTTGGAATTTTTTAATTTTTATTTTGAAAATATCATGATGATATCATGATGATATCATATATAAGATAGAAAAATTTAAAAGCTTAACTCAAAAAATTAAAAATGTGGCTTAATATGGAACAAAAACCAAAAATAATTGTCGATAGTAATGAACCTAAATTATATGTGGAGCTTTTGCAAAGTTTGGGGGCACAAGTAGAACAAAAAAAATTAGATGTCGGCGATTTTATTTTATCACAAAGAGTGGTTGCAGAAAGAAAAACAAAGTCTGATTTTGTTAGCTCTATTATAGATCAGAGGGCTTTTACACAAGCAAAAGATATGGAGAATTGGCCTATAGCCATATTTGTCATAGAGGAAGATGGCTCAAAAGCTAGAATAACAGAGAATGCTTTGTATGGAGCATATGGCTGTCTACTTACTGATTTTAAAATGACTCTCTTTTTTAGTAGAGGGCCTAAAGAGACTTCACAATTATTATATTCTATTGCAAGATATGAGCAAATCTCAAGAAAATTTGAATTTAGAGCCAATCCTAAAAAAAATACTAAAACTATTTCTCTAAACCAATTATCAATTGTCGAAAGTCTTCCTGGAGTTGGGCAAAAAACTGCTAAAAAATTGTTGGAAGTGTTTAAAAGCCCCATTAATATATTTTTTGCAACTGAAAAGCAATTAGAAGGAGTGGAATTTATAGGACCACAAAAAGCAAAACAAATAAGGGAAGTGCTGGATAGTTATTATAAGTGAAAGTTGATGTAAAAAAAACGAAAAATTTAAAAAGTTTTTTTATTAAAAAAACCAGTAGTTATTTTTATAAAAAGGCGATGAAATGGTTGGAAAAAAAACAAAAAATAAAAAAGAAAGTAAAAAGCCTTCTTTGAAAAAGGTAAATAGAAAAAAATCGACCAAAGCTATAAAAAAAGAAGAAGTAGAGAAAGAATTAGCTACAGAGATAGAAACAAAAAGAAAAATACCTCAAACAATTCAAGAGTCATTAAATCAAATAAAACAAGAGATGAAAGAGCAACAAACACAACCTACTGAAATAGAGGTAAGAAAAACTCCTTTTGTTTTAGATAAGGTTTACTTGCAATCCATTACCTTTGAAATAGCTTCAATGCGACAGGCATTGGATAGAATAGGACAAAAATTAGATAAGTTAGAAAAAGAACTTGCTGCTCATAGAAAGGGAGAATAAAAATAATGAGAAAATGGCTGGACTAAAAGACATAACACTAAAAATTAACGGCACCCAATTTACCATAGGATTAGATAATAGTGAAGGTGATATAAATTATCTATCCCATGCTCACGCAGACCATTTATTTAGTTTCAAAAAAAAGGTAGTGTGCTCTCCAACCACTGCACTTTTGGCTGAAATTAAAGAAGAATTAGTAGAATTTAATTTTAAAAAAGAGATTAAACTTTATAATGCTGGGCATATAATTGGTTCCACTCAAATAAAATTGACCACTGAAGAATTTGGAGAAGTTGTTTATAGCGGTGACTTAAAATTAAGAGATGGACTTACAACTAAAGCAGCAGAAATAGTAGAATGCGACACTCTAATAATAGATGGAACATATGGTGCATATGACATAAAATTTAGAGAACTTCAAACATATCAAGAAATGAAAAAATGGGCTGAGGAAAATAAAAATTGTAATATAATATGGGGAGGCTATAAAATTGGAAAAGCACAAGAGATAATAAAATTCTTAAATGATTATTTGAATATATCCCCCTTAGTAAGCAAAGAAATTGCTAGTGTTTGTAAAATCTATCAAAAGGAAGGAATAAAGCTAGATTATATAGAGCTACAAAGTCAGGAAGCAAAAGAAATTTTAAAAGGCCAATTCCATGCGGTTTTAGATTTTCAAAAGGTTAACGATAGATTTATAGAAAATTTAAATAGAATTTATAAAAATAAAACTCTCGGTGCTCTTGCTACTGGATGGGCTTATTTATATCAAAAAAAGAGCAATTTTATTAAAATGTTTGGATTGTCAGATCATGCTGATTTTAGTGAAATATTACAATATTGCCAGCAAAGCGGTGCAAAAAGAGTTTTTGTTGCTTTTGGAGAGAATAAAAAAACTGTAGCTAGGCTAAAAAAGCACAATATAAAAGCCTACCCTATAGAAGAATTAAAATCTCAACCACAGGCCAAAAAACATCAATTCGAACAATTAAAATTGAATTTATTTTTAAATTAAATAAAAAAATCCCCTGCCAAACCAAAATGCAATAAAAAATTATTTGATGTAAGATTATTGTTTTAAATAGTTTTATATTAGATTTGGAAAGAGTTTTTTTAGAGAGGAATAATGAATATCATTTATTGCAGCTGCAATGTTGTGCTCTATACCTGCCTCGTCGTATATTTGAAATATTATACTCACTTTACCTAAAGCTAGAGTTGAAACTTTTTCCATTTTTCTTACATATTCATATGGTGCTCTAATTAGCTGCCCTTTGTACTTTACAACAATTCCTTTTTCGCAAGCATAGATTGTGCCAACTTGATCAAAATTATCTTCATAAAGTTGAAAGGATTCCTTGACTATTCCATAAATACTATCTGCCTGAATTTTTGGCATTTTCTCACCTTTTTAAATTTAATAGGATTAAATTTAAATAATTTCCTCCCATAAAATAAGCATGAAAAAATTAAATTCTGCTTATAAAAAAGGACAAACTGCTTCTGAATATCTTGCAACATATGGATGGGCTTTGCTTATAGTGTTTTTTGTGATAGTTTATTTAATAAGTTCTGGGTTATTTAATCCCACTAGGTTTATGAACGAAGAGTGTACATTTCAGCCGGATTTGCCTTGTTTAGCTCACTATAGCACTCTTTCAAACGATAAAAAGATAAATTTAGCCTTTAGATTGAATAATGGAATGGGATTTCCTATACTGCTTAAAAGTTGTAATGCATGGGTAGCACCGCAGGGTCCAAGAACTGCTGGTGAATGTAAAGATATATATTTAGAACCTGGAGAAGACAGATTTTTAATAATAAATGGTATAAGAAGTTTTTCTGACATATCTGAAAGAAGTATTCAAAAAATTTTAGTAGAATTAGAATTTAGAAGTTGTAAAAATTATAATATAGAAGAATGTAAAAATCTAAATTTACCTTCATATATCACACAAGGAAAAATAATTACCCAACTTATTGGAGGAAATCCTTTTTCTTCTTTGAGTTTTGGAAGTTGTTTAGGGGGAGCAAAAAGATGCAATGGAAATATTGTGCAAAGTTGCGAATATAATTCCCAAAAAGCAAAATTTGAATGGAAAGATATTAAAATATGTATAGATCCAGAGATTTGTAAACAGACGGATATGAATGCTTTTTGTATAAATAAAAATATTCCGCTTGATGATGAGGTTTGTATTGATGGACAAAAAAAATGCAGAGGAAACATTTTACAATATTGTGAAAAAGGAAGTTGGAAAGACGGTATTAATTGCCAAATAATTGGTAGAGTTTGTGGTCTAAACCAAAATAGAGAATATGATTGCATAGAAACACCACAGGGACCAAACGAACCAGGTAGAGGGGGAGATTTCCCTGGAACTCCTGGAGAGGATAGCAAAGGAGGAGTTGAAATTCCTGAAAAGAAGAGAGAAGAAGATAAATTTAATATTGGTTGTCCTTTAGGTGATACTGCTTGTCTAAGCTCAGATCCAACTTATATTTATAAATGCGTGTTTGATCAGAGCCTTAGTGTAGCTAGGTATATACCAGATCAGGCTTGCTCTACACAATGTGAGGAAATAAATGATATTGCTAGATGTGCACAATGCAAAGAAAACCAAATTATCTGTAGAGATTTGTTTTCATATTCAAAATGTGAAAAGCAACAACCTGATCAATATTTGGGTTGGAACCAGTATAATTGTCCTTCTAATCAAAAATGTCTAAATAATATGTGCAGGGCAGATAATCGACCTCTCTGTGATCCTGGCCAAGTGATGTGCGGAAGTCCACAAGATTGGATGCAAAATCAAAGAACTATTTATATGTGTATTAATGGACAGTGGACAGAATTTCAAACATGTCAAAATGTTTGCTATAAAGGAGAGTGCAAAGACCAAATAGATCCCTCAGACATAGATGAATGTACTATAAATGGGGCAAGAAGATGTACTTCAGATTACCTAACTGTTGAAGAATGCAGAGCAGGTAAATGGGTAAGAATACAAAATTGTATAGGGGATTATTATTGTTCCATAACTGGACCAGACGATGCAGAATGTGTTGCAAGAAGTTAATTACTTATAATGCTAAATTAAAAGATTTTTTTATAAATTTAAAATGAGAAAATAAAAAAAGATTTTTATGGAGTTTGAACTTCAAAAACCAAAATATTATATATCCAAAATAAAGTTTAGAGGATTTAAATCTTTTAAAAGTGCAGAGGTGGAATTACCAAAAGGTTTTGTTGCTTTAGTTGGACCAAATGGATCTGGAAAATCCAATATAGCTGATGGAATAAGATTTTGTTTAGGGGAGATGGCAAGCAAATCTATTAGAGTGAAAAAAGCTTCTGAATTAATAAATCATGATAGTAAAAAAGGAGAGGTAAGTATAATTATTAGTAGTGAAGATAAAAAAGAAACACTGGAGGTTAGTAGGATAATTTACGAAGATGGAAAAAGCGACTATTATGTAAATGGAAAAATAACAACTAGAACAAATTTAATAGAGATATTAAGGAAATATGATTTTGAGATTGGTCCACATAATATAATTGCACAAGGACAAATAGAAAAAATAGTAGATATGCATCCTAAAGAGAGAAGAGAGATAATAGATCAAATAGCTGGAATTGCTGAGTTTGAAGAAAAAAAGAAGGAAGCTTTAATTGAATTAAATCAAGTCGAAATAAAAATTTCTGAAGCAAAGGTTTTGGCTGCAGAAAAAGAGTCATATTTGAAAGAATTAGAAAAAGAAAAAGAAGCTGCTTTAGAATATCAAAAAAGAAAACAAGACTTAGATAGTGCCAGAGCTACTTTGATTTGGCAGGAATATAATAAAATTCAAAATCAACTTGATGAAAATATAAAAGCAAAAGCCCAAATTAACAAAAATTTAGAAGAAATTTCTGTAGAATTAGAAAAATTGAAAAAAACTAGGGAGGAAAGAGAACAAGAAAAAAACAATATAGTAGAGAATATAGAAAAAATAGGAAAAAAAGAAGGATTAGTAGCACAAATTCAGCAACTAAATTTAGAGGTAGCCCAAAAAGAGGCAACGGTTAAAGAAAAGGAAAATCAAAAGATAGAACTTTTAGAAGTTATAAAAAATTTAGAAAATGAAAAAAGAGAAATTATGAATAAAATAGATATAATAAATACACAGCTAAAACAAAAAGAAAGATACAAATTAGAATTAGAAAATGAGATAAACAAGCTAAAAGAAATAAAAGAAGATAAAAAACTAAGATGAAAAAAAAAAAAGAATCGACCATTCGAGTATTCAAAATTTAATGAAAAAATAATAGAAGTAGGGGCATAGAATCGAAATAGATATGTGGTATATATCTGTGTATATTGAATTGTGAATAGATAGATAATAGAATCATTT
>JAWAEU010000003.1:0-116586 GCA_038891055.1 Candidatus Anstonellaceae archaeon
TCGGTTTTCTCAAAACCATTCAATCTCAAATCTTTTTTAGCTGATAAAAATTTTGCATCTTATAAACATTTCTCATTATTTAACTTTCTAATAATTTTAGGTACTAACGTAGCTTCTCCATTCTTTCATATCTATATGCTAAAAATTTTAAATTTTGATTATTTGATTTGGAGTTTAACTGTTTTTGCAACTGGATTTGGAAAGATTTTAGCTTATCCTTATTGGGAGAGGGCATTAAAGGTATTTGGGCAAAAAGTAATTTTAATTTCAAGTGCAATAGCTATATCTTTTGTCCCACTTTTTTGGATTTTTTCATCAGACCCTCTTTATATTTTTCTTATAAATCTTTTCACAGGTTTTGTTTGGGCAGGCTATGATATGGTAGCCTTTTTATTGTTGCTAAATCCAACTTCTACACAACTAAAAATTACCTATAGTTCATTTTTCGAGTTGTTAAAAGGTATTGGTTTAGTCAGTGGCTCATTAGTTGGCGCATTTTTTTTAGATTTTTTCTCTAAATATGCAGGCTTAGAAATAATCCCTTCATTTTTTTTACTATTTATTATAAGTGCTATTTTAAGATTTTTGCCAATCCCTCTATTTTATAAAAAATTGGAAAAATATCCTCTTACTAACTATACAATTTTTCTTAGAAGAATATTTTTCTCCTATTTTATAAAATGGTTTTATAAAAACAAAGAAAATATCTTATATTTCTCTCTTCTAAAAAAGAAACTAAAAAAAAGCCCAGGATATAAAACTCTCAAGTCTCTTTTAAAAGATGTTTAATATCCTCATTCCATCTAAAAATATTTTTATACCAAAAATTAACATCACTCCAGCCAGTACTTTTCTAATTGTTTTATCCTCTATCTTTTTTTCTATAAGGTTTTTTGAACCTATCTTTGAGCCTATTACGACAACAAGGGCTAATAAAAAAAGGTTAAGCATATCTTCAATTTTTCCGAGGTATGAGAAATTCAAAATAAAAGCATAAATAGAAGAGAAAAAAACGCATAAATGAGAAAAAAAAGTAGCCTTTTTTAGCTCAATATTTTTATATAAAAAGAAAGGAACCAAAAGTATTCCGCCACCAATCCCAAACAAAGCTGCAGTTAATCCAATTATAGTCCCTACTAAAAATTTTTCTTTTTTTGAAATATTTGTAATTTTTCTACCTTTTATTTTATAGTTTATTTTATCTCTATAGAGGTTATATGCCAGAAAAATTAAAAATGCAGCAAAAAGTATTTTTATTTGGCCATGGTCAAATAAGTAGAATAGTTTTGATCCTAGTGCTCCCCCAATGATTATCCCGATCAAAATTAACAAGACATGTTTAGACTCAGCAACAGAAGGTTTGTGGGCTTTATATTGTGTGGATAGAGAAGTAAAAGAACTCACTATATTTAATAAAAGCGCAGTTATTATGGCTTGTTTAATTTCATACCCAAAAAAATAAAGTAGAGGTATATATATAGATGCTCCCCCTATACCAATTATAGAAAATATTATGGAAAGAAAAAAAGTTAGAACTACTAAAACTAATTCCGTCAATTTTTCACCAATTTTTTTTAAAGATTAATATTTTTTAATTTTTTTAGTTATTGTCTATTTATAAATAAAATCAGCTGATGTTATGGAATCTATATTTTTAAAAGCTGCTCTATTAACTTTATTTATAACGTTTTTTTCACTTTTTTTAGCCTTTGTTATAGATTCAAATAGAACTGGAGAAGTAAAGCAATTTGTACAAAACTTGGTTTTTGAGAGTGAGTCTAATAGATTACTATCGAAATTTTATTCTTTTGCTCAAAATTCTACTATCAAGTGCGAGTTGATTTCTATTCCACGAGATATTCAAAGTGCAAAAACATATCAATTGGCATTAAAATTTAAGGAATACGAGCAAGCAAATCTATTTAATTATGAATTAGAAGAATTGAAAAAAGCTTATTTTATCAATCTTTTTGATCTCTATCTTTTAGCATTAGAAAAAAATTCTTTTTGTACAGAAAACAAAGATGTCATACTCTTATTTTTTTATGTAGAATCTACTTGTCCAGAGTGTATAACAACCGATGCAATAATTAGAAATGCAACAGCTAAATGTGAGAACGTACAAACATTTGCCTTTCCCTTAAATGTAGATTATCCTTTTATTCGGGCTTTAAAAAATTTTTACAAATTGGATGATAAACCATCTTTAGTTATAAATGATAAAAAATATCATATTAATGATTTAACAACAGAAAAACTCATCTCTTTATTAAAAGAAGAGAATGCCAAATGCAAAGGTAAAGATTAGATGGAAAAAAACCAAAATTTATTTCCCAGGTCACATTTTAAAAAACAAGGAAAAAAAGAGTTGATTCTTTTTGGTTTGATTATTTTAGCACTAGCCACATTAATCTTTTTAGTAGTTTCTTATAAAATTGTTTTTATATTAAATAGCATTTTTATTATCTATGTCTTCTCTGTTTATCTTTTTATTTGGTTAGAATATAAGTCAAAAAAAGAAGACCTTCCAAAAATACAAAATTGGCCAGAAGTTTCTATAATTATTCCATCTTTTAATTCTTCTTCAACTATTTTTAGGTGTATTGAAGCTGTTAAAAATTTAGAATATCCAAAAACCTTTGAAATAATTGTAGTCGATGATGGAAGTACTGATGGCTCATTCGAAAAACTAAAAAAAGTTAAAGGCATAAAACTTTTACAAAATCCTAAAAATTTGGGGAAGGCAGCAGCATTGAATTTAGGTATAAAAAGTGCAAAAGGAGAAATCCTGGTTTGTGTAGACTCAGATTCTTATCCTACCAAAAATACACTTCTAAATACTATACCTTACTTTTACTCAGATGAGAGAGTTGGTAGTGTAGTTGTTTTTATTAAAGTTGCAAATAGAGATTCTCTATTAGCTAAAATGCAGGAAATAGAATATAACGTTTCCTTTGGCTTTTTTTTCAAACTTATTTCTTATATTGATTGTTTGTATGTCACTCCAGGACCAACCTCTCTTTATTCTAAAAAAGTTTTTGAAGAGTTAGGTTATTTTGATGAGGATAATATTACTGAGGATATGGAAATAGCTCTAAGGATGCAAAAACATGGCTGGAAAATTAAAAGAGCTTCAGAATCTCTAGTTTATACTGAAGTTCCATCTAGCTTAGAGGGATTATTTAAACAAAGGGTGCGATGGTTTAGAGGGGCAATTTATAACCTATTGTCTTATTTTGATATGTTTTTTAATCCAAAGTATAAAACATTAGGACTATTTATTTTACCTCTAATTTTATTTTCAGGATTTTTTACAGCAATATTTTTCTTCTGGTCTATCTTAAATTATTCTAAATTGTTTTTCGACTCCTTTATACCAATTTTGTTTTATTCTCCAGTTTTATTTTTACAATCCTTTCTTTGGTCTATTTTCAATATTCAACTAATAAATTCTTCTTTTTTAATAGCTAGCGCTGGGTTTTTATTTTGGGCATTCTTTTGTTATAAAAGTTTTGAATTATCAAACGAGAAATTTACTCTCTCCCATTTACCTGGATTTTTCTTAATTTTATTTTTTTATCCAATTTTCATAGGTTTTACATTTTTTTATAGCTATGTTCTAGAATTTAGTGGAAGAAGATATGTATGGTAATTTTTCATTTAAGGCAAAATTTATAACCCACCAACTTATATGCTAATTTTGCACAGTTAAATTCTGTAATATTTTCTCCTTCTAGTGGTGAGAGCTCTACAATATCAAAACCCACAACTTCTTTTTGTAAAAAAACTTTTTTTAGGAATTTTAGTGTAGGTCCCCACTCCAATCCTCCAGGTTCTGGAGTTCCTGTGGCAGGCATAATGCTAGGGTCAAATCCATCGATATCTATTGTAATATATACTTTCTCTTTTAACTTCTTTATTATTTTGGAAAATTGACCTTCAGTAATATCTGGGCCATAAATATAATTTTTATAATATTTTTCTATAACCTCTGCTTCTTCCTTAGAATAACTTCTAATACCAATTGAAAAAACGTTAACAAATTCTCTTGCCCTTGCCATAACACAAGCATGGTTAAATTTTGAGCCCAAATACTCCTCTCTCATATCTGCATGTGCATCAATTTGTAAAACATCTATTTTTTCAAAGATTTCCCTAGAGGCTTTAATAGCTCCAAGAGAAATAGAGTGCTCTCCTCCAAAAATTACTGGAAATTTTTTATCATCAAATATTTTTTTTGTTGTTTTATAAACCTCTTCAATTGCTTGCTCAACATTTAAGTTTTGAATTTCTAGAGGCTTTAGTGTGTGAATCCCAATCTCATCAATAAAATCTTTTTTTAACTCAATATCATAAGTCTCAACCTGGTTTGAGGCTTGGATTATTGCAAGAGGTCCAAGAGCCTGGCCCTTTTTGTATGTAGCAGTTTTTTCATATGGAGCCCAAACCACTACAACTTTAGATGAGTCATATAGATAATTGAAGCCCATAAAAGCATTTTTGTCTTCTTGCATAGCTCTCATTCCTCAATATTTTTAAAATTCTATAACTTAATTTATTTATGAATTATTTTAAATATTTTTTAGAATGGCTGAAACTAACTAGATTTGAACATGCATTATTGTCTTCTTTAGGTGTTTTAATAGGTTTATTTTTAGCCTCTAAATCTGTAGAACTTGAGTTGTTTTTACTTTCCCTCCTAGTCCCTCTTTTTATAAACATGGGAGCATTTGTTTTAAACGATTATTATGATATAGAGACGGATATTTTAAATAAAAGATTTGATAGGCCATTAGTAAAAAAATCTATTTCCCCCCAACATGCCTTTAGGGCAGGTTTGTTTTTTTTATTTTTAGGAGTATTTTTTAGTTTTTTTATTAATTTTTATGCATTTTTAATAGCTATTTTTTTTGCCATCTTGTCTTTTTTGTATAATTCTAAATTAAAAGACCTTGTATTGGTAGGAAATTTATCAATAGCATTTTCAATGGCAATTGCTTTTCCATTTGGCTATATAGCAAGAACTAATTCTCTAAATTTTCCTCAGCTAATAGTATTTTTGTTTTTTGGAGCTTTTTTTGTAGGATTAGCTAGAGAAATTATAAAATCAGTACAAGATATGGAGGGAGATAAAAAAGCACGAAACTCAAAAACCCTGCCTATTTTAATAGGTCCAAAAAAGGCAGCTTTTTATGCCTCTCTTTTATTTCTAATCTTTTGTTTTTATTTATTTCTGTTGTTATTTTCAGAAGAGAATTATATAAGATGGAATTATTTTTTAGTCTCTATAATTTTGATTTGTATAATGTTGTTTTTTGTAATCTCTCTCAAGGTATTAAAATTAGAGGATTTAGAAGAAATTAGAAAAACTTCTCTGATTGCTTTGTTTATAGTAACATTTATAATATTTTTAGCAATTTTATTTTAAATGAAAGTTATAACAAAAACAAAATTGCCATTAGAAAAATTCTCAATTGGAAAAGTCAGAGATACTTACCTCTTAGACCAAAAAACTCTTTTGATGGTATGTACTGATAGATTAAGTGCATTTGATGTAGTTTTTGAACAAGGAATACCTTATAAAGGAATAGTACTAAATCAGCTTTCTATTTTTTGGTTTAATTTTCTAAAATCACTAATAAAATCTCACTTCATTGAAGATTTTGTTCTTCCAAAAAAACTACAAAATAGAGAGGAGAAGTTAGAACTAAGGGCTATGGGGGTATTAAAAGCAAAACCACTAAAATTAGAATGTGTAGTGAGAGGATACTTAGCAGGTTCTGCTTATAAGGAATATTTACAAAAACAATCTGTTTGTTCTATTTCTCTACCTTCTGGACTCAAACTTGCTTCTAAATTACCAGAGCCAATTTTTACTCCTTCCACAAAAGCTGTTGTTGGTCATGATCAAAACATAAGCTACAGCGAAGCAGAAAAAATTGTCGGAAAAGAAACATTTGAATTTATAAAACAAAAGAGTTTAGAGATCTACAACAAAGCTTACGATTATGCCATAAAAAGGGGCATCATACTTGCTGATACAAAATTTGAATTTGGAATTTTTGAAGACAAAATAATTCTAATAGATGAGGTTTTAACTCCAGATTCTTCTAGATACTGGGATATTGAAACTTATAAGGAAGGAGAAAGTCCTCCCTCGTTTGATAAACAATATGTGAGAGATTATTTAGAATCTAGTGGATGGAATAAATCTCCTCCTCCCCCAAAACTTCCACCTCAAATAATAAAAAATACTTCAAAAAAATATATCGAGGCCTATGAGAGATTAGTTGGAAAAAAATTTAGCTACAGGTGAGAGAATGCCAAAGGTTTTAATTTTAGTTGGTAGTCAATCGGACTTAGAACATGCTAAAAAATGCTCAGAGATATTGACAAAATACAATGTAGAGAATAAAATAGAAGTTGCCTCAGCACATAGAGAACCAAAAAAAGTGGAAGAATTAATACTAAATTCAGATGCAGAAATTTTTATTGCTATGGCAGGCTTGTCTGCAGCTTTGCCTGGATTTGTCGCATCTAAAACAATAAAACCTGTTATAGGGGTTCCTCTAAATGTGAAGTTAGAAGGCTTAGATGCTTTGCTTTCTACTATGAATATGCCTTCTGGGGTACCTGTTGCAGCAGTAGGTGTAGATGGTTCAAAAAATGCAGCCTTTTTAGCACTTAGAATATTGGGAATAAAATATAGAGAAATTGAAAAAAATTTAAAACCAGCAATGCAATAATTTTTTATATGAATTTGTTGAAAACAATCGTTTTTGTTTTGCTTTATTTCTCAGGTAATTTTTTATATTCTTCTATCTATTTAACTCAAGCAAATTTAGTTGGCCAAACTATAGAGATTTTGGTAGATGGTGGGGCTAATAGTTCTATTTTAATAATTAAACCAAATGGCGAGAGTTTTTCAAAACAACTTGATGAATTTGGGCAGACAAAAATTTTTTTAGATCAGCCTGGAGTTTGGACTTTTTCCTATGGTCCATATTCTACAACATTAGTTGTTAGAGATAAGCCTATAGAGAAAGCAGAAGTTGAGAATTCTTTTGACTTATTGGCCATGGTTGGATTTTTTATTATTGTTTTAAGTGGTATTCTCCTAGCTTATTTACTTTACAACTCTTATAAAAATATTAATATAAAAGAACCTTCTTTGTCAAAAATAGTTAGTGAGGGCCAAGTAGGAGTTATTTTTCAAGCCTCTAGAGATATTTTAGAAGATGTACAACTAAAAGTAGAACAAAAAGATAATACTATTGTAATAACTAGAAAAAAGCTTTTGCCTTTTGAAAAGGTTTCTTATTTTTGCCCCCCTGATTTATTTTCTAATGCCTCTGTGAGTTACAAAATTGGCCAAGAAACTTTTTCTATTTCTTTAGATAAAAAAGAGGATTTAGGTTCAATTCCATCTCAGCAAATTGGAGAAGCTCTAAATAATAAAAAAAACCAAATAAAAAAAGAAAAGAAAAAACTTCGCAAGCTAAATTAGAATTTTTTTTCATATCTGTGTTCAGGGTAGATCACATTCAAATAATAAAAAATAATTAAAATCAGCATATCGAATATAAAAAAAGGAATTAACAAATCCTCTTTTAAAAATTTAAAAAATAATACCTTTGGAATAATAATCCACATCTCTTTTTCTACTAAATTATAAATAAGATATTGAAAAAACAAAAGATTTACAAAAATCAAAATTTGCTTTTTCTTCTGTTGTTGTAAACCATAATAAAAGTTAAACAATAAAAATATTAAAACAAAACCAAACAAATATCCTATATTAATCTCCTTTCCATATTTTAAGAAAAACAAAGAAGCATTAACAATAGCTAAAACCAAATTTAGAGAAAAAAGAGTTATATGATAAATCTGATATTCTTTTTTATAACTTGGTTTTTTTGTTTTTTTTAGCCATTCCATAAATTTATCTCACCACTATTTTATTAATTTCCTTTGCTATTTGATTAATTTCTTTCCAGCTTAACATAAATACTTTTTTGTCATACTTTTTAAATTTCTCGAAATATACTTTAGCTTGCTCTTTATCAAATCCAAAAAATTTCCTAGATTTTTTTAGAGCATTTTTAACATCTGCAAGCCTGTGGGCAAACAAAGCAGCAGATATTTGTTCAAAGTTTTTTTCCAAATTGGGATTTGGTCTTTTTTTAATTCTAATTAGCTGTGAATCCACTTTTGGCTGGGGATAAAAATTATCTTTTGTAATTATAGCAAGCGGCTCTATTTGAAAATAAGCATTTGCAATTGCACTCAACCTTCCATAAAAGGAAGTTCCTGGCTTTGCCAACAGCCTCTGACAAAATTCTTTTTGCATCATCAAAATAGCTTGCTTAAAATTAATTTTTGTCAGCTTTAAGATTATTTGACTACTAATATAATAGGGCACATTTCCAACTATTATGTCTATTTTTTCTATTTCTAATTTTAAAAAATCCTCGTTTACAATTTCTAATATTCCTTGACTTATTTGTTTTTGAAATTTTTTTTTCAATTCAAAACAAAGTCCTCTGTCTATCTCGACAGCTATCAACTTTTTTGGTCTTTTTTCTAAAAGTTGTTGAGTTAATGACCCATTCCCAGCTCCTATCTCTAAAACTTCTTTTCCTTCTATTTTAGCCAAATCGGCCTCCATTTCTAAAATTTTTGGATTTTTTAAAAAGTGTTGCCCTAATCTTTTTAGTTGTTTTCTATCTTCTATTCTCATATCTATCTTCTTTCTTTGAAAGGAAGCATTTTTCTTGGTTTTACAAAGAGGTAATTTTTTTCATGGCCTTCAATCTCTTTGATTATTCTATTTACAATCATCATTACTGGATCTGGTAAGAAATTTATTCTTCTTTTAATATCCTCATAACTCTCAAATGGTTTTTTTTCTCTTTCCTCAAGAATTTGAGTGAGGTGTTTTTTTCCAATTCCTTGTAAAAATTCTAATTGATGTAATCTAATGGAAAGTGGGCCAGCTTTATTATAAAAATTTACAAAATCCTTTTCTCTATATTCAACGATTTTTTTTAGTGTTGGCTCTAATTCTGCCTTTGCACTAGAAGTTAAATCCTCATATTCTATTCTTCGTTTTATTTTTTCTATTTCATTGCGTTGATTTTTTCCAATGTAAACTCTCTGCCCAAAATTTAGCTCAGCTTCAGGCTTGGCAATTCCTTCTAGTAAAGTGAAATATTTCTCTCCTATTAGCTGAACTACTCTCTCTCTATGTTTTTGATCAGATTTTCCATAAGGCAAAAAGTCAATTATCCAGCCCCACTCCTCTCTTTCCTCTTCCATATTCTACACCTAATTATTTATTATTTTATTTTATATAATTCTTTGTTTTAGTTTTCCTTTTCTTCCTTTTGACTTTTTGCTTCTTTTTTCTCCTCGCTCCTAGAAGAAGAATATTTAGCAATATCTTCATACTCTTTTATATATTTCATTATCTGCTCTATTTTAGATTCTTCTAAAATAATTTTATCTTTTGCTAAAATTACTTCAAGTGTTTCTCTAAACTTTGGCAAAATGTCTACGATTTTAATAGCAGTTTCTAAATTTAGCTCAGGTATTTCTTTTAATTTTTCTAACAGCTCTTCACTCTGCTTTTTATCAAGTTTTTTGAATTTCTCTACATAATTAATAGTAGTTTGTTGTTCATACCCTATATCTGATTCGCTCATTCTTTTTTGCATTATTTCGTAAACTTCTGCTAGTGTTAGTGGCCTACTCTCCAGTTCTTTCTTTCCAACCATCTTTAAGCACCTCTAATCTCTTTTATATGTTCTGGGGTAGCAATTAATGTTTTTAATTTATTTCCATCTCTAATTTGAATTTCATAAGCATCTCCTCGTTTTCCAATTATTGTCCCAACTCTTCCTTTATATTTTGGATGTGGCATTCCATTTGGATATGCTGGATGTGGCAAAATCGCAACTTTTTGCCCAATTTCGTATTTTTTAACAATAGTACTGGCTGTTAATCTAGCAGCATTATTTCCAATCCTTCTTGTCCTTTTTGACATTTTACCCAATGATCTTTTCATTTTTTCTTACCTCCATAAAATAAAATAAATCAAATTAGTATATTATTTTTTTAATTTTATGGATTTTTAAACTTATTTTTCTTTTATTTTTTGCCTTCTTTAATTAATTCTTTTAATAGGAAGGTTTTTAAATTTAGTTTGTTCCTTTTTAAATATATCGTTTTAGGGTGTTTTAATGGGGATTAAAATAAATCCAACTTTTAGAATAGAAAATATTGTAGCTTCTGCAGATTTAGAATTAGAGTTAGACCTATATTCTATTTCCTTCAAAGTTTATGATGTAGAATATGAGCCAGAACAATTTCCAGGAGCAATTTTTAAACTAAAAGAGCCAAAATCCTCTCTATTGTTATTTAAAAATGGAAAAATAATTTGTACTGGCTGTAAGTCTGAAAAAGAAGTTAGGCAGGCAATAGACAAAACTCAAAAAATGCTATTTAAATATGCTAATGCTATTCACAAAAAAGGAAAGGCAAAATTTGTAATTGAAAACATTGTAGCTTCTGCAAATTTTAATGTTACTTTGGACTTATTTGCAATTGCAGACGAAATAGAAGATGTAGAATATGAGCCAGAACAATTTCCAGGAGCAATTTTTAAACTAAAAGAGCCAAAATCCTCTCTATTGTTATTTAAAAATGGAAAAATAATCTGTACTGGCTGTAAGTCTGAAAAAGAAGTCCAATTGGCTTTAAAAAAGACAGCACAAATTCTAAAGCCCTATGCTTCTAAGAGGGAAGAATAAAAATGCCAAATCCGCTATTGTTGGATTTTTTTGGGTTAAGTTTAGCAGTTTTATTTGGCTTAGTAGTTTTGTTTTTTGGTTCTACCAATTATTTTATAATATTTTTAGTGTTTTTGTTTTTATCTGTGGCTGTAACTAAATATGGCTCTAAAAAAAAGAGAGAAAACGCGCTCTATGAGCACGAGAGAGGTTGGGAAAATGTACTTTCAAATGGTTTAGTACCAACCTCAATGGTCTTTTTACCTTATTTTGGTTTTAGCTCCAGTGGTGCTTATTTAGGTTCAGTTGCAGCAATAACTGCTGATAAATTTGCATCAGAACTTGGGGTTTTAGGCCCTCCTCCAATTGACATAGCAACACTAAAAAAAGCAAGAAATGGACAGAGTGGCTGCATCTCTTTATTTGGTACATATATGTCATTTGTAGGTGCTTTGCTAATAGGTATTATCTCTCATTTTTTGTTTTATGATTTTATTGGACCATGGAAAATATTTACAATAGCATTTATTGGGTTATTAGGTTCTCTGGCAGATTCTCTTGCAGGAGTGCTAGAAGAAAAAGGAATAGGGAATAAATCTACTTCCAATTTAATTTGCTCACTTGTAGGTGCAATCTTAGGTCTTGCTTTTATATAAAGGTTTAAATAGTTTATATTTATTAGAATAGTTATGCAGCATATGCAAAATATGCAACAAAAAGGCGCCCAGATCTCTCAACAACCGGAAAAGGAAATTGAAGAACTTAATAATCGTAGGCAGTATTGGCATTATCGCTCAATCTTCACTGTTAATTTTATCTCAAAACTTATTTCTCAAATCACAGAAGAAAAATTTTTAAGCCTAACGCAAATAGAGCGCATGTATGGCCTTCCCATAGGGTCTCTCAAGTCATATCTGGAAGATTTATACAAACTTGGAAAAGAGAAGAAAGATGGGATACCAAAAATTAATTATATAGATAATTTTGCTTATTATGGTATAACCCAAGAGCAAGCAATTGCAAAATATAATGAAGTTTTATATCAAACTCTTGATATTTTGTTTTTTGCAGCAGGAGTAAAAGATAAAACTCTAAGAGAGAGCTTAGTAAAAAAATCCGCTGAACGTGGAGAAATACCAAAAGAATCTTTATACCTTTTAGAACAAAATCCAAAAGCTCTAAATTCCTCTTATCTTATTTATTTTGATATAGAATACAATGAAGATGGAACGATTAAAAAAATAACATTTTTAAAAGAGCAAGAACAAAAAACTCCACAAACGCAAAGGGCAATTCCAGGTCCTATTTATTCTTCAAATGCATTTAACAATGCATTAAGTGATGAAAAAGTACCAAAAGAATTGTCAGATTTTCTATCTGGTCTAAGCTCTAAAACTAAAACAATAATAGTCGATTACGACTGTGACGAGAGGACAATAAAAGAAGTTTTGGATCTTATGGCAAGAGAGCTAGTAAAAATGGGTTATACAATAAGCATAGAAAAAAATCGTAATTCATATTTGATAGACCTCAATCCAAATACCAAAAAAGACCAAACTGCAGAAGAAGTTAGAATTTATATTAAAAAAGATGGTAATCAACTTTTAATAATCCAAGAAAGAAAAATTCCACAAGATGTAAGTCCAATTAGAGTTGATGAAAAGAACAAACAAGAAAAAATAAAACAACCTCCACGAACGCTATTGCCAAAAGAGCAGAGCATGGAACCTTTAGAGAAGCAGACTTCTGAAAAAGAAAAACCCTCTTCTCAACCTGCTCAAAAAAAGCAAGAACAATCAACTGATTTCCCAAATGCCCCTAAAATAGAGAAAAAACCTCCAGCTAAGCAACAATCTCCAAAAACGCAAACTTTTGAAGAAGAACAAAAGCCCCTTTTGCACTCTTCAAAACCACCAAGTAATTCCTCCCAAAAGACTAATTATATAAAAATCGAAAATGTTAATGTGCCTATAGTAAATATTGAAAATTTGACAAAAGATGAATTACCTAAACTTATAGAAAATTTAGAAAAAGGAGAACGTTTAGCCATCTCTTATAAAGACCTCATAGAAAGAGAAGATCTTGCAGATGTAATTAATAATAATAAAAATATCAACATTTATTTTTTAACACAAGAAAATAATTCTTTTGTTGTTATAGAAAAGAAATAAAAGTGATGAGAAATGCAACCACAATTTCTAAAAAAAGAAAATCAACCCATACTTTCCCTACAATCCCCTGAGCAAATTCAACAGAATCTTCAGGATATCTGTGGGAAGTTAGGCTTAGTAAAAACAGCCGCCATGATTAGAGAAATTAAAGAGGATGATCATCTTAGAATCTTCTCTATTTATTCTTTTATTAAAACGCTTGAGCAAAATATAAAAAATAAAAAGGATTTTGATAGAAATAAATTAGATTCTGCACTCACTCAACTAATTGGTACTTACATTTTCACGCCTTATGGAAATCTTTTTTTGCCTTATGGTTTTTCTCCAAAACTTATAGAAGATAACAAAGAAGTGTTATCTGATATTCTTATTACTCTCTCTAGATCTGATCTTTCAGAACAAGATGCAGCAATAGTATTTCGCACTATATTATCTCTTGCACAGGATTTATATACTCCTCAAAGCCCTTCTAATGCTTCTAATTTTTTAAAAGATGTTGGGGCAAAACTACAAGATACAAATATCTATAATACTGTTAAAATTTTGACTGTTGGAGATACAAGAGATGGAAGAATTAATATCTCTCCTCTTTCAACAAATTTATTTCCCACTAATTTTTTTCAATCTATTTCTTTATTTTCTTCTCAACCCTATCTTCATCCTTTTTATTACCCGACTTTTACTTCTCCTTTTTTTAGTAACTATCCTGCTCTCAATCAAGTTTTTAGTTTTGATACCAATACTATTAATTATCAATTAAAAGAGAACAAAAAATTTTTTGAAAGTCTTAAATATCCTTTGGTTTGGGTATCCACTTCTCCTCTAGCCTTCATGTTTTTTAATAGGGTTTTTCTTACTCATGCAAATTTAACTAATGACATAGTCCAAATTTACAATAACTATAAAGCTGTAGCTAATAACTTTCAGCCAGAGAAAGGTCAAGTAAGTGGAACTTTAATGACTGGTGTTGCCGGAAATGTAGGTGTAAATTTAGAAGACTCATCTAACCAAGCCTTTATTAGAGGAGGCCTAAGCGCGTTAAAAGAAAATTTTGCTTCTGGGGTTTTATTAGAAAATGTTGGAACAATATATGCAAATATACTTCAAGCATATCTCAACTATTATAAAACTCCAGATTTTTGGGAAGTCTTATTCAGCGGTTCTCCTCTTTCTTCCTCTGAGCCATTTTCTTATGTACTTGATCCAAACAAACAACCACAAGTGATAGGTGCTTACACCTTTACTCCTGTTGATTCTCCAATTTATCCACTAAATAATCCAGCAATAATAACAAAAGATGGAGCAAACATTTTACCCTGCTTTTTAATAAGAGAATCAAATGGGCAAAAAGAATTAATTGTTGGTTTTTTTGTTAATATTGGTGGGCAGTGGTTTCATGTAGCTGTAGATGAAAACAAAATAGAAGATGACAAATTAAGAAATGCATTTGCTGAATTTAAAAGTATTTTATCCAATAGTTTTACAGTTGGCGGAGGAATACAAAATCTAACTGGTAGTTTTAATGGAAAAGATACTGATACAATAGCAGGTTATTTTGCATTTAAAATTCAAAATATGGCAGTAAGTGTTGCTCAAGACCCTGAAAAAGATAAAGTAATTGGTGGTATCTATAAATTAGGTAAAAACGAATTTATGGGTGCAAGAGTTTTTTATATAAACGAGGAAGAATTAAGAAATTTCTCCGCCAAGAATCTTTATCGTAGCCCAGAGGATTTAAATGATTTACAAAAAAGACAACAAGCCCCTCATTTTCCAGGATTGGATCTTTTATATCTGGCAGAAGCTACTTGGTGGGCACTTGCAACTTTCTCTTCAAAAAAACTTAGTGCTGGAGGTGGTACTGAAAATATAGGTGGTGTTTTAACTTATTATCCTGATTCACAAACAGCTACTCTTTCAGCCTATGGAAAAAGTGGCCCAATAACTTTTGTTTTTAATACCGAAGGAGGGAAGGATATAAGACCTTCTTGGAGTTTTCGTATTGATATAGATCTTGGAGATGGATCTTCCTTGGGTGTTTTTACAAATTCCCCAGATGTTTTATCTTTAATACAGCATCATCCCATTTTTTCTACTTCCTTTCAATCCATATTAAAATTAGCTGAAGATTTAAAAAAGGCACAAGATCCACTTACTAGGTATTTTATAATTAACCAGATTAACTATTCATTAAAATTTTTCAATGAGATGCTATACCTTAATGGTTTTTCTGCTTTTTCTCGTCCAATTTTAGGTATTTCTCTTAATACTCCTTCTGCTCGTTATACTGTTGGATGGAATGGCCCTGATGGATTGATAGGTGGTGCTACCTTTAACAATTTTGAATTTTGGGCAGGTTATAATAAAGACACTAAAGAAGGAAACCTTTTAGTTCATTTTTTTAATCAAGAGTTTGGCATTCTTGGTAATGTATACTTAAAGGGGGATAAGTTTAGTGGTGTCAATGTTGGAGTTTCTGAAAATAATTGGGGGGTTAGTGCAGGAGTAAAAAAAGTAGAAGAAAATGGAAAAGAGATGGTACCTTTTGCAACTTTATTATTCAATAATCTCCAAGTTAGTTGTGCATTTCGTCGTGGTGCAGGCTATCAATATTTGGCTGTAGGGGTTATGTATGGTAATGATACCTGGAGATTGGGATTTACTTCTACTTATATGACTGGTCCAACTGGTAAAAAATTTACTCTAAATTGGGGTGTTGAATATAATATAAATAATAAGAACTATCTTTACTTGAAATCGACCTATTTAGACCAACCTTATTTACAACTTGGGTTTAAGTCTTCCTTTCCCTGAGTTTTTTAAACCTTCTAAAAAATCTACAATTATGTAAATAATTTTTAGCTCTCTGCTTATCAACAAACCCTCTTCTTTTTATATTTTATCTTTTTATTTTATATATGAAAAAATTATTTTTGGCAGTTTTTCTTTTTTCTCTCTCCTTTGCTTTACAGCTAAACATATCTGTGTTTGATCCAAAAGGTATAAAATTAGTTGGAACTAATGTTTCAATTTTTAGTGGAAATTCATTAGTGGATTTTAAGAAAACAACACTCTATCAAAAATTTGGTGAAGATTCAAAGGCATTGGCTCAATTTGATTTAGAGGAAGGCATTTACTTTATTCTATTAGAGCGAGATTATTATCAGCCAAACATTTATTTAATAGAGCTAAACTCTCCAACTTCTCTAGAATTTATTTTACCTCAGCAGACCACAACCTACTCGCTTTATGGGAAACTTAAAAATTACTTTCCAATAGAAAAAAAGGAATTGGCTTTAATCGATAAAAGGGGGCTAAAAAGTGCCACAAGTAAAATTTATAGAGGAGGCTATTTTATATTTTATTCTCTCTATCCACAAACAGAATATAGAATAATGTTGGAAGATAAAAACACAAAGCTATATAGCCAATATTTTTCTTATAACTCCCCTGGCGTATATTATTTAGAATTAGATTTATCCTCTCCATCTGATTTTGAAAATAGATCAATTATATTCAATTCCCCAGATTTAGTATTTGTTGGCCAGCCAATCAAATTAATTTTAAAATATGGAGATATCCCTCTAAAAAACAAATCAATTTTTGTACAACTTCCATCTTCGCTCAATACAACTATTTTGACTGATGAATTTGGTGTTGCTATTATTAATGCCGCAGAAGAAGGACAATACACCTTTATTTATGAAAATTATACTACCAGCACTTTTGCAAAAAGTCTAAAACAGCCTAAAGAAATAGAGGAAATAACTATCACAAACCATAGCTTAGAAAATTTAGAAAATCAATCCGATGTGCAAAATGCCTCTGAAAAAGAGCAACAGCCCACTAACACTTCTTCTCCTTCTCAATTGGCTATAAAAAGTCAACCAAATATAGGATATGAATTAGTTGTCTTAGCATTTATAACTATCTTTGTCGGCCTATTGTTTTTAGTTTTTATCTATTTTCTATTTTTAAAAAAGCCTAAATAAACCAGATGAAAACCATGGGAATATTAGATTTTTTTTCTTCTTTATTTAAAAAAAAGCCACAATCTTTAAATCTAATTTTAAAATGTCCAAACTGTAAAAAAGAGTTTGATATCTCATTGGATAGGTGTCCTCACTGTGGAGTACACACTGAGCTTTTATTTACACTAAAGTGTCCACACTGTGGCAAGTTAAACAATATAAGAAATGAAAAATGTGAAAAATGCAAAAAACCTCTTTTAAAAAAAGAGTTTGTAGATCAAAAAGTTTTTATTTGCCCAATTTGCAACTATAGAGCCAACTATTATATGACTTCCTGTCCAGTCTGCAACACAAAATTTGTTTAACTAGAGTACTATATTAATTTTTTTATTACAATTTGGACAAAATGGCTCTTTTGATTTTTCAAACACGTTTTTTTCTATATAAAATCGATTTCTTTTTATAAGTAATTCTCCACACTCTGGACAAATTGTATCCTCAGCACCTTCTATATCTGTATTACCTATATACACATATTTTAAGCCATTCTCAAGAGCGATTTTTTTTGCTTTTTTTAGTGTATTGTAGGGGGTTGGAATTTTTTCAGACAATTTGTAATAGGGGAAAAATCTAGAAAAGTGAAGGGGAATTTCTGGGCTAAGTGAAAATATAAACTTTGATAATTTTTCTATCTGGTAATCTTCATCATTTTCTTGTGGTATTATCAAATTTATCACTTCAATATGAATACCTGATTTATATATTTTTTCTATATTCTCTAAAACTGGCTTTAGCCTACCTCCACAAATTTTGTAATATTTTTCATCTTCTACAAACTTTAAATCTATTCTAATAGCATCTAAAATTTTTTCTTTAATTATAAATTCTACTAACTCCTTTGAAAAATATCCATTTGACACAAAAGTGTGAAATTTTTTGGAGCAGTTTGGGTCTTTTTTTGCTGTCTTTATTGTGTCATAAGCATATTCAAAAAATATTGTTGGCTCAGAATAAGTATAAGCAAATCCATCAGCTCTATATTTATTTGCAATCTCCACTATCTTTTGTGGCAAAATATCTTCTAGTTGATCCAAAATATTTTTTCCATACTCTCTTACTCCCTGGCTCAAATCCCAATTTTGACAATTCAAACATCTAAAATTACATCCAGGGGTGCCAAAAGATAAAACTTTGCTTGCAGGCTTGAAATGAAAAAAAGGCTTTTTTTCTATAGGGTCGAGGTTTAAAGAGACTGCCTTCCCCCAATTTAGAGAATATAATTTTCCTTCAATATTTTTTCTTACCAAACACAACCCTTCTTTAGATTGAGGTATAATGCAATAATGAGAGCACAATCTGCACCTAACTAAGTTTTTTATATTTGTTCCCTTTATTATATTATAAAACATAGCTTCTCTTTTCATATTCATTCATATTAATTTTTGGATATTTTTATAAATATTGTTTAATAAATTTTATATAATTCTGCAAAAGTGGTTTTATGGACATTGAAACAAAAATAGCAGAACAAATAGCAACAAAAGAAGATTACTACCAATCAGACGAAGAGCTTTTAGCATTTTTAGAACAAACCAAGCCAAAAATTTTAGTTGTTGGCACTGGGGGGTCTGGTTGCAATACTCTAACTAGAATGGCAGAAATAGGAATTGAGGGAGCTACCTTAATAGCAATGAATACTGATGTAAGGCATTTAATAAAAATGAAAGCAGATAAAAAAATCCTATTAGGAAAAATGACTACAAAAGGAATGGGGGCTGGCTCAAACCCACTTTTAGGAGAAAACGCAGCAAAAGAATCTCAGCCAGAAATAAAAAAAGCTTTGGAAGGAGCAAATATGGTTTTTATTGCCTGCGGACTGGGAGGAGGTACTGGTACTGGCTCTGCTCACGTAATAGCAGAAACAGCAAAACAAGTGGGTGCTCTCACAGTTGCAGTAGTTACTCTTCCTTTTGCATCAGAAGGAAAAATTAGAATGCAAAATGCGCTGGAGGGTTTGGAAAAATTAAAAAGACATGCCGACACCGTAATTGTAATCCCAAATGATAAGTTGCTTACTGTCGCTCCAAATCTACCACTAAACACTGCATTTAAAGTTTGTGATGAAGTGCTCAGCTCAGCAGTAAAATCAATAACTGAACTAATAACAAAGGCAGGTTTAGTAAATTTAGATTTTGCTGATTTGAGAACTATTTTATCTGGAGCAGGGTGTGCTGTAGTTGGTGTAGGTGAATCTAGTTTAGAAGCAAAGCCAGAGGAGAGAGCTATTCTAGCAGCAGAAATGGCTCTAAACTCCCCACTTCTGGATGTAGATATTTCTCAAGCTCAAAGAGCTTTAGTAAATGTAACTGGAGGAGAAGATATGTCTTTAAAAGAGGCAGAACTTATCGTTGACACTATTTCAAAGAGAATAGATAAAAATGCTCATATTATTTGGGGAGCAAGAATAGAACCAGATTCTAAAAAAAGCAAAATCAGGGTATTGGTTGTTATTGCTGGTGCAAAATTTCCAAAATATGATTTAAACTCTTTTGAAAAGCATGAATTTAGTTTTGAAGAATTTGACTTAGATTTAGTAGGGTGAAGCAGTGTTATCAAATCCATTTTTTAGCAAACTATTTGATTTAAAAAGAATTTTGACCGAAGAATTTAAAAAGGCACTAAGAATAATAAAAATTTCAACCAAACCTTCATACAGGGAATTTAATTTTTTGCTAAAACTCTCAGTAGCTGGGATATTAATTATTGGAACATTTGGCTTAATCGTTTCATTTTTATTTTCATTATTGGATTTGATATAGGTGGGATAGTATGCCAATATATAGCTATAGAGTAGTATCAGGCCAAGAAAAAATAGTAATGGAAATGTTAGTAAAAAAAATAAAAGCAGAAAAGCTGGCAGTTTATTCTATAATTCATATAGAAGACATGAAAGGCTACATGTTTGTTGAAGCAGAAAACGAGATGGCAGCAAGAGCAGCAGCAAATAAAATACAGCACATCAAAGGTGTAATCACAAAAGAAATAGATCTAAAGGAATTAGAACCACTTCTATCCTCTAAAATGAAGCAGATTTCTGAGAAAATCTCAAAAGGAGATATAGTAGAATTAACTGCAGGTCCATTTAAGGGCGAGAGAGCAAAAGTCTTAAGAATTGACGACAAAAAAGATGAACTGGTAGTAGAACTGATGGATGTAGCAGTACCAATCCCAATAACTATCAAAGCAAACACTATAAAACTTAGACAAAAGGCAGAAGAAACTTAAATAGAAGTTTCCTCCCCTTTCTTTAGGGTTTTAATTTCTTATGGGGCTGCTGAGATTTGAACTCAGATCACAGCGTCCCGAACGCTGCAGCATACCAGATTAGCCCACAGCCCCTCTAAAAGATAAATTTAATAATTAAAACTTATAATTAATTCTTTATGTTGTTAGAGCTTAGCCTCTTGCTTATTTTACTCATACTCTCAGCATTTTTTTCAGCTAGTGAAAGTGCTATTTTGAGTATCAGTAGAATAAAAATAAGATATCTTTTAAAATCAAATCCAAATTCTAAGCCCCTAATTTACCTTAATTTTCTTAAAAGCAACATCGAGAGGGTTATTTTATGTATTTTAATAGCAAACAATATATTAAATATTTCCTTTACTGTAATCTCTACATTCTTAGCAGTAAAATATTTTGGTGAAGGAGCACTAGCTATAGTAGCAACCCTTTCCACAATACTAATAATTTTGTTTGGAGAAATTATTCCAAAAAATCTTGCTATTAGATATAACGAAAAATTTGTATTATTTAGTGCAATTCCTCTATTTATATTATATAAATTATTTCTTCCTCTAACTCTTTTTTTAGAAAAATTTGTAAATCTTTTATTTAGAAAAGACAAGCATAGAGCATACTTTTCAGAAGCAGAATTAAGAACAATTTTAGACATAAGCGTAGAGGATAAAACAATATCTGCAGAAGAAAAAAAATTTTTTGAAAGAGTTTTAGACTTTAATGATACCTTAATAAAAGAAATTATGGTCCCAGCCCAACAAGTAAAATGTTTTTATGAAGACTATAGTGTCAAAAAAGCCTTAGAGCTTGCAGCCAAATACAAAAAAATCCGCTATCCAGTTTTAGATAAAAATTCTTCTGTAATTGGGGTTTTAAATATTAAGGATTTGTTAAATCAAAAACCAAATAAAAAAATAACGCAATTGATGCAACCTCCTTTTTTTGTTTCAGCAGAGAGCATAGCTTTTGAAGTATTTAAAATAATGCAAAAACAAAAAACCTATTTAGCAATAGTCATAGGACCAAGCTCAAATTTTGAAGGAATAATTACTATGGAAGATTTAGTTGAAGAAATTGTAGGAGAAATAGAAGATTCCCCAACTTCTTCCCAGCAGAATTTATACAAAACTGAATTAATAGTTAATGGAGAGACCCGCCTACATGATATTGAAAAAGAATTTTCAGTTTTAATTCCCCAATCAGACTCATTAGGTTCTATCTCCGCTCTTTTTCATTATTATTTTAAAAGACCACCGCTAAAAGGAGATAAAATTATTATCAGCGGCCTTAAGTTGGAAATAATACAGACAGGCCAGATGCAATATTTAGAAAAAGTTCGCATAACAAAGATAAATTAGGCTAACTTTATCTAAAAGTAGAAAAATTCTTTTCCTCAGTATTCCAAATCTTTTAAATTTGTTCTAGATGCCTTTGCTAGTATCTGGTTAAGTTTCTCTATAACTGTCGATTTTTTTAGCTGTTTTTCTTCCATTATTGATACACCTCTTCAAATAATTTTTTATCTTCCCAAACTTCTCCAGCAGTGCCAAAAATTATTTCACCTAAAATTTTCAATGGTGTTAGGCGAGATGATTTTAACTTTCTTTCAAGCCACTTCATCAATCTCACCCCTTACACCATTTTATCCATATTTTCTACTATTCTAATTAATTTAAACATTTCTTTTATTTTTTTTTATTTTATTTAAAAAGGAGTGAATGTTTTTTAATTTTTTTAAATTTTTTTCAATTTTTTTTTAAATAGTTGGTTAATGGTTATGGTTAGAATTAAAAAGTTTTTTTCAGTAATATTTTAGAGAATTATGAAAGTGGGGCTGTCAAAAATAGACAAATATTTAATTTATTTTTTATCTCTAAATTGTAGATTAAAATTAAGTAAAATTGCAAGTTTTTTAAAAACCTCTCCCGCAAGAATAACCTATCATTATAATCGTCTCATAGAGAGCAATGTTTTTTATGGTTTTCTTACTCTAATAGACTATAGAAAGATTGGCTTTAATGCTTATTCTATTTATTATAGGCTAAGAGATCAAACTGAAGAGGAGCATAAACTTTTAATTGAAAAAATAAAATCTATTCACTCTCTCGCAGACTTGATGGAATGCGAAGGACATTATAATTTTCATGTCACCTTATTAGAAAAATCTCTATATAATGCAGCTCAATCTATTTGGGCTCTAAGGGAAATCTTAGGCAACTTGATAATAGAGGAAGTAATTCTTATTTATCTTAGATCTGAGTTATTTGATAGAAAAATTTTTTTAGAATTAGAAAAAGAACATAGATTGAGTTCACTAAAAATAAACCCAAGAATTTTAATAGTAGATGAATCCGAGGAATTAATTAGGCTAAATACAGAGGAAAAGAAAATTCTCTCCATTATTGCAAATAATGCTAATTTCTCTATTATTCAAATAAGTAAAGAATCTGGTATTTCTCCCCCAAAAGTGGCACAAATATTGCAAAAATTAGAAAGTCAGAAAGTTATAAAAGGGTATATAGCAAAGCTAAATCCAAACATTGAAAATTTAGAATATTTTCGAGTACTTGTAAAATTAAAAAATATCTCACATAAAAAGAGAAACGAGTTTTTAGATTATTTATTTTCTCACCCAAAAATTTATCGTTCCCTAATAACTTTTGGAGAATATGATCTTACTTATGACCTACGTGTTAGGGATATATATGAGTTAAGAGCTGTGCTAAAAGAAGTTTACACTAAGTTTAAAGATGAAATTTTAAGACAAGACTGGATAAAAATATATAAAATTCTTTCTTACAAATTTTATATTGATGAAAAAACTTAAAAGAAAAATAGCTAGATATTTAGAGAGTTTTACACTTCTACCATTTACTCAATGTTATGATTCTCTCTCTAAACCAAAGGCTTCTCAAGCTCATTTGTGCTCTACTGTGGCTTTCTTGTTAGCCAAAAATGAAAATAAAAACCCCTCACAAATAGCAACAGAATTAGAACAAAAATTAAAAGATAAATTAAAAGAAGTGGAAGTAAAAGCCTCTGGGCCTTATTTGAATTTCTATTTTAATAAAAATTTTTTTTTATATTTGCTGGGCAATGATTTTAAATTTAAAAAAAAGCAAAAAACAGTTTTTGTAGAATATCCATCAGTAAATCCAAATAAACCTTGGCATGTTGGTCACTTAAGAAATGCACTTTTAGGAGATGCAATAGCAAATTTGTTGGACTTTTATGGCTATAGTGTCATAAAATTAGACTACATAGATGATTTAGGATTGCAAATAGCTCAATCTTTTTGGGGATTTAAAAACATCAAAACAGATTCAGCTCTTTCAAAAAAATTTGATCATTTTGTAGGAATTCAATATGTAAAAGTAGCACAAAAATTCAAAGAAAAAGATGTTGAAATGCAAGTAAGACAAATATTAAAAGAAATGGAAGAGGGTAAGCAACCAACAGCTTCAGAAGTTAAAGAATTTGTTTTAAGAGTTCTAAGAGAGCAATATAAAACAGCATATAACTTTAGAATTTTTCACGATTTGATTATTTTTGAATCAGATATTATTAAATCAATTTTTGAGGAAGGTTTAAACAAAATAAAAGAGTCATCACTTCTAAAATATGAAGAGAGTGGGGTTAATGCAGGTTGTTTTGTGATTGATTTAGATAAAAGCGAAATGTTTGCTAATCTATCTCAACCACAAAAAGTAATCATTCGAAGTGATGGTACTGCAACTTATATAGCCAAGGATATCTCCTTTCAACTCTGGAAATTTGGACTTTTAAAAAATAATTTTGCTTTTTTAGAATTTGATTTACAGCCAAATGGAAAAAAAGTTTTTATGTCATCTACCGATGGTAAAAAACTAAGTTTTTCTTATGCTGATTTAGTTGTTAATGTGATTGGTGTTGAGCAGACTTATCTACAAAATATTATCAAATACTCTTTGCTAAAGATGGGTTATAAAAAGCAAGCAAAAAATTACATTCATCTTTCTTATGAGCATGTAGTTTTATCTGATAAAAAATTCTCTGGCAGAGAGGGCACTTGGATTGGTCAGGAGGGTTCTGTAGGTTATAGCGCTGATGAGTTATTGGAAGAATGTATAAAAGTAGCACTTTTAAATGTAAATAGAGAATATCCAGAAGAAAAGAAAAAAGAAATAGCAAATGCTGTAGCACTCGATGCTATAAAATTTTGGTTTTTAAAAACTTCTCCAAATCAAAAAATTATATTCGATTTTAATAGAGCTCTTTCTCTTTCTGGAGATTCAGGTCCTTACTTACTTTATTCTTTTGTTAGAGCAAAAAATATCTTAAAAAAATCTTCACTAAAACCGCAAATTGATAAAAACTATGTTTTTAATAAATATGAAGAAGATTTTCTAGTTTCTTTAGCATTTTTTGAAGAGGTAATAGAAGAATGTGTTAATAATTTTCAAATTCATCCTCTCTGCTCTTATTCGTTAGATTTAGCTGAAAAATTCAACAAATTTTATGACAATTGCCCAGTTTTGAATGCTGACCAAAAAACTATGCAAACCAGATTATATTTAGTTGATTATTTTTGTAAAACAATGCAAAGCATTTTTAATATTATAGGTTTTGTTGTTTTAGATCAAATGTAGTTAGAGGGTGGAAAAATGAAATTAATTTCACTAAACAAAGTAGATGGATCCGAGCCAGCTTCAAAAGCACTATCTAAAATAAAAGAAAGCGGATTGCCTGTTTTAGTTTATTCTCAAAAAAAATTTTTAGGTGTTATAGAAGAAAAAGATTTTTCATACAAAAAAGTTTCTTTAGATACAAAATCAAAAAAGTTAGCAAAAAAAGTTCCAATAATTTCTCTAAATAGCTCAATTAGTCATATTGCAAAGAAATTCTATTCTGGAAAAAATAAAATTCTTTTGGTAGAAGAAAAAGGCAAGATAACCGGTGCACTGGATAGATGGGGGTTTCTTTCTTTATTATTAGAAGAAAAACTCCTTAAAGAGAAAAAAGTAAAAGATTACATGGTAAGTCCAGTTATAGCAATATCGCAGGATTCTAAAATTTCTCTTGCAAATTCACTGATGAAAAATCACAAAGTAAGAAGATTAGCCGTATTAGATGGTCAAAAACTTGTTGGAATAATTTCAATGTTTGATATTGCAAATGCTAATATAGCTCAAAAAGAAAGAAAACCGCTTCTTAGTACTTCTAAAACCGATGTAAGGAATTTAGAAGTAAAATCCTTTATGAAAACAACCATTCACACGATAGAAGAAAATAAAACTTTGGAGGAAGCTGCAAAGACAATGGTAGAAAAAAAAGCAACCAATCTAATAGTAATTAATCAAAACAATAGCCCTATAGGTATACTAACATTTAAAGATATAATAAAAGAGATAGCATTAGCAGAACCAGAAGTTCCAATTATTGTTTCTAATATAGATAAAGAATATAAGGATGTAGTAGTGAGCGCAGTACAAAAATTTGCTAAAAAATTTAAAAAGGTCTTCTCTTTAAAAGAAATCTTTTTGCACTTTAAAGATGATGGTTCAAAGAAGGAGGTTCAAGGAAAAGTTAAAGGAAAAGAAGAGCTTTTTATAAAAGCCGAAGGATTTAGCATGCAAGAAGCGCTTTCTAATTTCTTAGATGAATTAAGGACGATCATCTTAAAAAAGAAGCAAAAAAGTATAAAAATAAGAAAACAATCAAAAAATTTTTTTGAGGGAGAAAATGCTTAAGGCTCAACTAGCAATAGAGTTTATAATAGTTGTTGCTATTTTTTTATTTTTACTAACACCAATCTTTTTATTTGTGCAGCTAAACTTATATGATCAAAATTCTTTAGCTTACCAATCAAAAGCATACGAAAGTTTTTCTAGGCTTTCACAATCTATAAAAGCAGTTGGTAATTCAGGACCAAAAAACTCACTTGAAGTAAAAGTCTTTTTACCACTAAATTCAAAACTCGGGATAAATAATAAAGATCTTTATCTTACTCTTTTAAGTGAGGATGGCAGAACTATAACTTATGTTTATTCTTCTGATTTTTCCCTTTCTCTTTCTACTTCCACTTTTCCATCTTTAACTTCCAACTATGAAATTGAACTTCCAAGAGGTTATTACTATTTTGTTGTGGAATGTTATAATTTTGGAGATGTATTAATAAAAATTTTTTAACCTAAAAACTCATAAATATCTCTTTAGAATGCTTCTTTAAAAATAAAGGTAACTGGCCTATTTGCTTAGTTCTTATAAGTGGTTTTCCTATACCTGGTTTTACTATTATTCTATCTTCTAAATATACTTGTTGGCCTCTTAGAAATGTGGAATATATTTTTCCTCTTAGAGTTCTTTTTAAATAAGGCGACCAACCACTTTTGGTGTATAGATCTCCTTCTTTAATTTGCCAACTGCTTTTAGGATCAAATACAATCAAGTCAGCATAATTCCCCTCTTTTATTTCCCCTCTACAATATATATTGAAAACTTTTGCAGGGCCTTGTGCAAATAATCTAACAGCCTCACTTAATTGTATTCTTTTGTTTAATACAGCATCTAAGAGAAGTGGAATAGTCGTTTGTACTTCTGGAAAACCACTAGCTCCATTTTCTTTTTCCTCTAATGTGTGTGGGGCATGATCACTAGCAATACAATCTACATATTTTAGTTTTTTCCAAAGTTTTTCAACTTCCCTTTTTTCTCTTAGAGGGGGGTTAACATTAGAATATGGTCCTAATTGTTTAAAATCAGCTGTAGATAAAAATAAGTGATGAGGGCTAACCTCGCAACTAAAATAGTGTTGATACAGTCCATCTATTTCCTTTGAAAATTTTTTATTACCTTTTTTTGCTTCTACTATTTCTGAGGCTGTTGTCAAATGGCAAAAGTGTATTCTTCTTTTTATAGCTCTTCCAAGAGCATTTACTTTCTTTACTGCTATTAGTGCTGCGAGTACTGATCTTATTTTATGGTGTTCTCTATATTTTTGTTTATTTTTTTCGATGGTTTTTTGATCTTCACAATGGACTAAAAATGGTAATTCAGCAGGATAAGCCAAAAAATGTCTTTTTAATTCCTCCTCTGTTAAAGTTAGGGGCGAATTTGTTTTAGTTAAAAAAGCTTTGAGAGATGGAGGCTTTAGCTTTTTTATTAACTCGATATTAGTGGCACTTGCACCAAAATGAAAACCAAAATCACAAAATGATTTTTTTGCGGCTATTTGTTCTTTTTCAGTTAGAGCACCAATTGTTATTGTAGGCGGAGAATTATAACAGGGCATGTCTAAAATTGAGCATACTCCCCCAGCAATTGCACCAGCACTTCCTGTTAAAAAATCTTCTTTAGCTGTATTTTCAGGTTCTCTAAAATGCACATGTCCATCAATCCCGCCTGGCAATATTATCATGTCATTAAAGTCCATTACTTCGTTGCCATCAGTGTAGCTATAGCTTCGTATTTCTTGAATTTTTTCTGACAAAATTTTTATTGATGCAGGTACTAGTTTATTTTTTATAAAAACTCTTCTAGATTTTATAATCATCTTTCTCACCTTACAGTTTTACTTTTCGCCCACACCTATCTTTTGTATAAACTCCAAAATCTTCTAACAAAAGAGCTTTTTCTCCATCTATTGTAGGACCATCATAACACGAAAGCCAACCATTTAGTGAGCAGTGGCCGCAAATTCCAAAACCACATTTATAGTATCTTTCTACAGAAAGTTGAGATTTTATTTTATTCTCTTTTGCAATTGTTGCAACTGCTTTCATCATTTTCTCTGGGCCACAGCAATAAATACAATCATACTTATTTTTTTCTATTAATTTTTTCATAGAAACTAATACTGTGCCTTTCTCTCCTGCTGTTCCATCATCTGTAGTAAAAAAGGTTTTTACCCTTTTATCTGCCAGAGGCTCCATTAAATACTCTTTAGTTTTTGCTCCTATTATACAATCTACTTTTAATTTTTTATTTTTTTGCAGCCCCTCCTTTATCAAAAATCTAAGGGGAGCAAAACCATATCCCCCCCCTATCACTAGCCACCTATCTCCTATTTGCCTAAATCCTTTTCCATAAGGTCCTCTTACAAATATGCTTCTGCCTTCCTCTTTTGAGACCAGGGCCTTTGAGCCTGGACCAACCGCAGCTACTGCTAATTCAAAAGGCTTAGAATTTGCAACAGAAAATGGCTTTTCTTTTCCCTCTTCTATCCAAACCATTACAAATTGACCTGGTCTTGCCTCTATATTTTTATCAAAAGTAATATAAGTAACATTTTTTGTTTCTTGTTTTTTTCTTATTATTGTAAATTGCTTGTATGGACTTTTCATAATTTCCACTCTATGCAAATTTTATGTCTGAAATCTTTTCAAAATTCATCTTTTTCATATATTCTATTAGCTCTTTTTTTATTTTTCTAAAAGCATATCTATATTTATACAAAGCAGAGCCAATACTCACTGCATTTGCGCCGGCCATAATCATAGCAGCAGCATCTTCTCCACTATATACTCCTCCTCCTCCAATTATTGGAAGAGAACAATTCTGTCTTATTTGGTGTATTGCTCTAAGTGCTATTGGAAATATAGCCTCTCCAGATAGCCCTCCATATTTATTTGTAAGTATTGGTTTTCTTGCCCAAACATCTATTGCCATAGCAGGAACAGTATTTATTGCAGTTATGCAATCAGCACCTGCTTCTTGACATTCTCTTGCTATCTGCCCAATATTTGGCACAAAAGCAGAGAGTTTTATAGAAATAGGCACTCTTACTTTCTTTTTTACCGCCCTTACTAATCTTGAAGCACTAGCAGCAGAAGAACAAAATAACTCTCCATCTACATTTGGGCATGACGCATCTAATTCTATCATATCAGGCATAGCAGTTTCTACTTTTTTTGCTACCTCAACAAATCTCTCTATGCTATTCTCATAAACAGAGGCTATTATTGGCACTCCACATCTTTGTTTAGCATATTCTATCTCTTTTATCTGTTCATTTACTCCAGGATTTGACAGCCCAACTGCATTTATCAAATAACACCTATATTCTAAAACTGTTGGATTTTCATGGCCTTCTCTTGGTTCTAGAGAACAGGATTTGGTTGTGACTGCGCCTGCCCCCTCTCTAGCCATTCTAATTAGCATTTCTCCATCAGTGCCTTTTATTCCAGAAGCAAGAACAAAAGGATTTTCAAGTTTTATTTTTCCTAAAGTAGTAGATAAATCAATCATTAATATTTATATTGTGTTTAAGAGGTATTTAAGCTTTTTTTATCTAAAATTAAAATAAAAAAATAAAAACATTTTTAAATATTCACGCAATATTTTTAGCATGGAGGAGCAAAAACAACAAGAATTATTTGAAGAATTAAATTTAGTTCAAATAAATTTTGACAAGTCAAAGAGTGTCGAGGAAAACATTTACAAGTTTTTGGTTGAAGTCTATGGATTTGAGAGTAAACCTGCTTCCAAATTATCTAAAAAAATAAAAAGGTCAGCTTTAGTTGCTATAAAGGAAGATGGATCTATTGAGAGCTCCCCAAAATCATTAGAAAAAGTAGCAAAGTTATTTATCTCAGAAAAGTTTTTAGAACAAGATTTGGCTCTTTTAAAAGATAAAAAACAGGAGCAACTAAATCAGATAGTTATAAATGATCAATCTAATCAGCCTAAGCATTTAGAAGACTTTTTAAAAGAGCAAATTAAAAAACTTTTAGATGAATATTTCGAAGTGATAGAGAAAGATAAAAACTCAGAATATAAGATCATTAGAGAATTTGCAAAAGAATTAGATGAAAAAATACAAAAGGCAATAAACGAGAAAAAAGAGTTATCCAATCCAGAAATTAATGAAATAGCTGCTTATTTAAATGGAAGAAGAGCATATTACCAAACTTTAGAATCTGCAAAAATGTTTGCAAAAATCGACCTAAAATCTAAAAACAAAATGTTAGCAGAAACTGCTAAAAGGATTTTAGAGGCTATTGAAAAAAAAGATATCGGACTGGAGGATTTACAAGGCTTAAATGCCTATGTAATGGAGCGCTCTAGGTTTGACTATATTTTTGAAAATGGCTTTTTATATGCAGAAAAAGATTTAAGGGAAGAAAAAGATGAACAAAAAATCCAAAAAGCAAGAAAAATACTCTCAATAATCTCTAAAGATCAACCTTCTGGTGAAGAAATTTTAGAACTCAATCAATATGTAGATCAAAAAGAATTCGAGGGCTCTCTAAATATTGTTAGAGATCTTATTAAAGAAGAAAAAAATGAAGTAAATAAAGAATATATTGAAAAAATAATTAAAAGAGCAGATGAACAAGGCCCTATTTCTATTTTTGACATTTCCCTTCTCAGATCTTATTATCAAGAGAAAATTCTCCCAATTGTTCAACAAGGTTTGAGTTTATTAGAGCAGAGAGATGATGAGTGGGCAAAGTCCTTAGTGCAGAGTGCGAAAGAAAAAAATTATCTCACTCCATTCCAAATTCAAGAAATTTATCAATATCTAAAAACACAAAACCAACTCTCAAAAGCACAACAAAAAGTAAAACAAGAAAAAGAACAACTAGATCAGATAGAGCAAAAAGAAAAGTTACCTCCAACTCAACAGCCTCCTAAAGTTATTTCTAAGGAAAATATAATTGAATTAATTGAGAATATAGTACAAAAGGCAAATGATTTACAAGACGAGCAAAAAATAGATCTAATTATTCAAAAGGTCGAAAAAGCTGAAAAAGAACTTCAAGAAGTAGAATCTATAAAAAACAAAAAAGAAAAACAAGCTTCTTACAAGAGAATTTGGCAAGAATTAGAAGAATTCAGCAGTCAAATCTTTTAACATTTTAATTTTTTATTTTTATTTCTTTAAGAAATTTTTTCGAATTTATATCCATAGTGTATTAAGCCTTCTGGGTCATCTCTTTTGATAACTCTAAAAACCATTTCTACTCTATCTCCTATTTTTATGTCTTTTGAATTCACTATCTGTGCTGTTAGCATTGGGCCTTCGTCTAATTTTACTATCGCCAAAATGTATGGGGCTTGAATTTCAAAACCACTGGGCGGGCTATGTACTTCTGTGAAAGAATATATTGTACCATATGGCTTAAATTGGTATTGCTCAATTTTTCCTCTCCTTCTACACTTGGGGCAAAATTTTCTTAGAGGAAAATATTTGGTATTGCAATTTTTACAAATTGAGCCAATAATGCAATATCTCTCTGGAATTCTTCTCCAAGTAATAGCAATATTTGTCATTCCTCTCACCCTATTCATTTAATGGATTTTTTAAAATATGAATTACTCCAGTTGCTCCAGACCCTCCAACATTGTGCGTAAGACCTATTTTTGCGCCCTTAACTTGTCTAGAATTTGCTTGGCCCCTCAGCTGCCAAGTTATTTCTACAGCTTGTTTTATTCCAGTAGCCCCTACTGGATGCCCGCATGCCTTCAGTCCTCCAGAGGTGTTTATTGGGATCTCTCCTCCAATTGTAGTCAGTCCATCTTCAGTAGCTTTAGCCCCTTTTCCTTTTTCAAAAAATCCAATATCTTCAATTGCTAAAATTTCTGCTATTGTAAAGCAGTCATGTACTTCTGCAACGTCTATATCTTTTGGCGCTATTTTAGCTTGCTCAAATGCTTTTTTTGCTGCTATTTTTGTTACTTTCAATTCAGTTAGATTTTCTCTATCGTGCAAAGCAAGTGTATCTGAGGCTTGAGCACTAGCAATTATCTCAATAGGTTGTTCTACTACTTTTTTTGCTTTTTCTAGTGGCATGAGCACTACTGCAGCAGCCCCATCTGTTACAGGTGAGCAATCAAACACTTTTAGTGGTGAGGCAACCACTTTAGATGAGAGAACTGTTTGAATGTCTATCTCTTTTTGAAATTGGGCATATTTATTTTTTGCACCGTGTTTGTGGTTTTTTACTGCTACCCAAGCAAGTTGTTCTTCTGTGGCATTAAATTCGTGCATATATCTTCTTGCAATAAGAGCATATATGGCAGGAAAAGTTGCTCCAAAAAACAACTCCCATTCTTCATCTCCTGCTCCTCCTAAAGTACTAATAACATCTGGTCCTGGCACATCAGTCATTTTTTCTACTCCTCCAACTACAACACAATCGTGCATTTCAGAGGCTACGGCCAAATATCCCTGTCTTAGAGCCACTCCTCCAGAGGCACATGCAGCCTCCACTCTAATAGAAGGAATTGGATTTAGCCCCATCCAATCTGCCAGAAGTGCAGCTGCATGTTCTTGTCCTATGAGGGGACCTGGAGCCATAGTGCCACAATATATAGCATCAATTTCTTTTCCACTTAAGTTAGCATCTTCTAATGCTTTTATTCCAGCTTCAAGAATTAAATCTCTAAATCCTCTTCCCCATTCCTCTCCAAATTTTGTCATTCCAACTCCTACTATAGCAACTCTTCTCATTTTATCCACCACTAAAGAGTTTTAATTTTTCTTTTTAATTTTGCATATTTTGAATAATCCAAAAACACTTGCCTCTTTTCATAATACTCGAAATTTTTTTTCACTCTTTCTCTTGCTTCAACTATTTGCTCTCTCACTACGAGTGCAAAACTATCTGAACCTGCCCCAGAACCAAAAGAAGTTAGTAATATTCTTTCTCCAGGTTTTGCCTTATCCAAAACAGCACAAAGCCCTATTAATGAAGCTGCAGAGTAGGTATTTCCAATTTTTGGAGTTACTAACGAAGGCAAGACTTTAGCTGGATCAATTCCCATTTTTGCTGCTGCTTCTAGTGGAAATTTTCCATTTGGTTGGTGAAATACAAAATAGTCAAATTCTGAAGCACTATAACCATACTTCTCAAATAAGCCCTGTGTGGCAGAAATAATATGTTTAAAATATGCTGGCTCTCCGGTAAATCTACCACCATGGCTTGGAAATTCGGCATGCTGTCTTCGCCAAAAATCAGGAGTGTCAGTAGTAAAAGAATAAGTGCCTTCTATTTCTGCTATTAGGTTGTTTTTTCCAATTATAAATGCAGCAGCTCCTGCCCCAGCAGTGTATTCTAATGCATCTGAGGGTTTTCCTTGTGAAGTATCAGACCCAATTGCTAATGAGTATTGCACAATATTAGAAATAACTAATCCCATAGAAATTTGAATAGCTGCAGTTCCCGCCTTACAGGCAAATTCTAAATCCGCAGCAGTTAATTCAGGAGTTGCTCTTATTGCCTCCGCAACAATTGAAGCAGTTGGCTTTACAGCATACGGATGAGATTCAGAGCCAACATATATTGCACCTATATTATTACTTTCGATATTTGCCATCTTTAGAGCATTTTTTGCTGCTTCTACTGCCATGGTTGCGCTATCTTCGTCTAAATCCGGTACTGCCTTTTGCTGTATATTCAAACTTTTTTTTATTCTTTCTCCATCCTCGCCCCATACTTTTGCAATCTCTTCAGGTTTTATTCTATAAATTGGTATATAACAACCATAACCTACTATTCCTACCTTTTGCATTCACATTCACCTTTTTTATAAATTAGAATTTATTTAACGTTTGCCTAATTTTTTGTATATCCATTTTTGTGGTGAGCACAGGGATTTGCTCTTTTTTTGCTATTTTGAGTGCTAACTCATCTACTTGTTCAATACCATGCAAAACAACTATTGATGGCTTCATTGGACTTACTCTTATAACAACTAGTGGAGAGCGGCCTGTAGAAACTTTTGTAAAAATAAAAGCCCTCTCAGCCATAGATCCATATAATTTGTGATATTGGTCGGTTGGCATCTCCATTATTATTTTTATGGAATCCACTAAGGTGTATCCATAAACTTTCTTTATTTTTAAAAGCTCTTCATTTGCAGCTACTTGAGAGTTTATTAATTTTGCAAAATCCTCGCCAGAAAAAGGAGAAGCAAACTCATGAGTTTCATAATACTGCTCTATTTCAGGGTTGGAAGGAAGTGCAAGCTTGGAGAGAACAGGATTTCCTCTTTCTCTATCTATTTCAAACAAAGCATCCACAAACCTTGAGATTACTGCAGAACCAGGAGATTTTCTTCTATTGCTTTCATAATCAGATATTGTAGAACTTGAAATCTTTAGATGCTTTGCTAATTCGGTTTGGCTAATTTGAAATATTTCTCTCCACTTTCTCATTGTGCTTCCAGGGTTTTTTGAAAGAGTTATCTCTCCAGCTATCTCAAATTTTAATTTTTCCATTATTTGTATTATTACTACAAAAGTTTAAAAAACATTCTATTTATTTCGTCAATAGACAAATAAGTTTATAAATTATTCTAAATATTTTGATATTTTTTTATTACCAAACCAAAAAGCTAAATCTTAATTATTTTTAGTGCTAAATTTATTTATGCAAGAAGGAAAAGTAGGGGTAGTAGTTGCAGCAGAAGATAGCCCAAGCACCACTCAATTTCATTTTATTTTAACTTCTGAAAAAATAAAAAAAGGCAATTATGTTTTTTTAAATTCTCAAAATAAAAAAATATTTGGCCAAGTGATTGAAATTTTTTGGTCTAACAGATATTTCAAAAGTCATGAAGTGGTAGCAGATATTTCTAATTTTGGGGGAATGGATAACTTTCCAACAGAAGCTTGGAGTTATGGTCTTGCAAAAGCAAAAATAATTGGAGTTTTAGATGAGGATAGATTTGTTAGATGTTTCTTTCCTCCAAAGTGTGGCGAAGAGATTTTTTTAGCTAGTGCTCTAGATTTGCAAAAGATTTTAAATCTCCCTCCTAGTGGTTTGAATTTAGGAAAGCTACTTCATCATGAACTGGATGTAAAATTAGATCTCTCTAAGCTTATAGGAAAACATCTAGCTATACTAGCAATGTCTGGGGCAGGAAAATCTTATTTTTGCAGTGTACTTTTAGAAGAAATCTTAGAGATAAAAAAAGAGGAAGGTCGAATTTCAACACTAATATTTGATAGTCACCAAGATTATACATTTTTAAAAGAGGCTTATCCTTCAGCAGTAGAGGTGATAGATGCAAAGAATCTAAAATTAAGTTATCTCTCTTTAGGTGTAAATAAAATAGTGAGCATGTTGGACTTAAGCCAAAAGTCAAAGTTTTTATTAGAAAAATTATTTAAACAAATAAAACAAAAAAAGAAGACCCAAGGTATTCCTACTCCTTCTTTAGATGAACTTTTAGAGATGATAGAAAAAGATAATATAAATCAAAACACTAAGGCTGCACTAATGGAGGCAATTTCAATGCTCAAGAGCTTAAAATTTATTTCAAATAAAGATAACTTCAAAAAAAGCCAATTTCCTTCTCCTGGAAAATTAATAATTTTTGATTTGTCCTCTATAGAAAATTTAGATCAAAAACAACTTCTGGTGCACTACTTTTTATCAAAATTTTTTAATGCAAGAAAAAAGAAAAAAATACCTCCAACACTAGCAATTATCGAAGAAGCTCATAATTTTTGCCCAGAAAAAGAAAAAGCTTCAGCAGCTCTTTCAAGAGATATAATAAATACAATAGCTAGAGAAGGAAGAAAATTCTTTTTCTGTCTTTGCCTTATTTCACAGCGTCCAGTAAATCTCTCCACAACAGCACTCTCTCAATGTAGCACTAATGTTATTCTAAGGATAACCAATCCAAATGACTTAGAGCACATTTTACAAAGTTCGGAGGCAATGGATGCTGATTCTCTAAAATTTATCCCAGGTTTAGAAGTTGGTAGCGCCTTAATTTTAGGTGAAGTAAGTCGATTTCCTCTATTTTTAGAAATAAGAAAAAGAAAAACTTCCTTCCAGCGGCCTTCAAAGAGTATTCAACAGGAGGCAAAAGAATTTGAGCTTGAGCAAAAAAGAATAGAAGAAGAGTTAAACTTACATTTTTAAAAAAAGTTTAATAAACCATTTAACCTTATACCTGTTTCTATTAAAAAATAAAATCTCAATATTCTACCAACAGAGGTTAATAACAAGTAATATGGATATTTAACTTTTTTTATACCAGCATAAACTCCAACTATATCAAAAATCGGGTTTGGAAAAAAAGAAAGTAAAAAAATAGCTCCGTAGGTATGATTTTTTAAAATCCTTATATTTAAGTTATAAATTTTTTTAAAAATTTCATTTTGTTTTAATTGTTTTTTTTCTTTTAGAATTTCTTTTAATTCTTTTCCAAAAATATATCCTGTACTCTCACCAATAGCAGATCCAATACCAGCCAAAATAGCACAATAAACAATGTTTAATTTCATCGAAAGCATAACTACTGCAAGCTGCACAGGTGCAAGAGGTAAAAATAAAGAAGCTGAAGATAAAAGAGAGAGTATAAATATCCCTATATAAGAATATTGACCAAAGAACTCTACTATTTGGTTAGAGTAAAATACAAGCAAGAAAGTAAATATGAAAATAGTTATTATTACCCATCTCTCTTTTAAAGCCATAAAGAAATTACACAAATAATTTATATAAATTAACCCTGTTAGTTAATTATGAGTGAGGATTCTTCTGATTTTGAAGGTGAAATAAGACGAGATTTTTTTGGTAGAACAGTAATCATCACTCCTTCTAGAGCTTTTAGGCCACATGATTTTAAGGTTAATAAGCCTAAAAAAAATCAGGACCCCTCAAAATGTTTCTTTTGCCCAGGAAATGAAAATTTAACTCCTCCTGAAATAGATAGGACACCTCTGGAAGGAAAAGAAGGTTGGCTAAACAGAGTATTTCCAAACAAGTTTCCAGCAGTCCATCAAAATTGGAAAAAAGCATATGGTTTTCATGAAGTTTTAGTTGAGACCCCAGATCATTTCAAAACTCTTTCTGATTTGACCACAATAGAATTGTACCTTTATCTAAAAATGATTCAAAAAAGGCTATTAGCCAGAAAAAAAGACAAAAAAATAAAATATCCCTCTGTATTTAAAAACGAATGGGAGGAAGCCGGCGCATCCTTGGAGCATACTCACACTCAACTTGTTTTTTTGCCTTTTGTTCCAGACTATATAAAAACACAACAAAAAGTATTGTCAAAAAATTGTGAATTTTGCAAGATTTCTAAAAATAAGAAATTTCCAAAGATTTATCAAACTAAAAATTTTTGGTTTTTAGCCCCATTTGTACCAAAATACAAGTTTGAAACCTGGATATTGCCAAAAAAGCATATTGCATCTATTATCGATCTTTCTGATAGTCTTTTGGAAGAATTAGCCTCGATTTTATCAATAGCTCTAAAAACCCAAGACTCCTATCTAAATTATCCTCCCTACAATATATTGTATCATTTTGCCCCATATAATATAAAAAATTTTCATTTTCATATCTCTCTTACCCCACGCTTAGCTAAATGGGCTGGACTGGAACACCAAACAGGAGTTATATTAAATTCGATCTCACCTCAGTTTGTTGCTACTGAATATAAATTAAATTTAAAGCTCTAAAGTGGTGAATATGTATAGCAAAAAAATTCTACAAATTCTAAGAAAACAAAATATTGCTATTGGCGATAAAATAAAAATATCCTACCCATCAGAAAAAAAAGAATTCGAAGGAATTTTACTTCCAAAGCCAAGCGGCAGTTCTCCAAATACTATTTTATTAAAACTTTCATCTGGCTACAACATAGGTTTAGATATAGAGGGAGCTACTATAACTAAACTTTCTTCTTCACTCTCCTTTAGAGTAGAAGAAAATAAAATCAAAAACAAAAATTTAGAAAATCAAAAATATGAAAATTCTTTTGTTTTATTAGGTGCGGGAGGAACTATATCTTCAAAGATTGACTATCTAACTGGGGCAGTAGACTCAAAATTAGATCCACAAGAAATTATTTCAGCCTATCCAGAATTAAAAGAGTTTGAACCACTAAAAACAAAGAATCTTTTCAACCTACTTTCTGAAAATATTGCGCAAGAGGAGTGGGAGATTCTGGCAGCTGAAATAAAATCTATTTTCGATGATGGTGCTAATGCAGTAGTTGTTTTGCATGGCACAGATACTCTTTCATATTCTGCAGCAGCAATGAACTATGCATTGGAAGGACTGGCCAAACCTCTTATTTTCTGTGGCTCACAGCGCTCTTCTGATAGGCCATCTTCTGATGCAAGGCAGAATCTCTTTTGTTCTTTAGTGGCAGCAAAAAATAAAATAGCTGGTACCTATGTGTGTATGCACGCAACAACAACTGATGACTACAACTATCTTCATCTTGCAACCAGGGTTAGAAAGAATCACACCTCTGCAAGATGGGCCTTCAGATCGATTGGAGTTAAACCAGTTGCAAAAATTTTTTTTAAAGAAAATCGAATAGAATTAAATGAAAGTTTAATTCTTCCAAAATATGACGAAAAGAGTAAAATCAATCTAAAAAATAAATTTAGCAATTTAGTGCACCTCTGTTGGTCTTATCCTGGCTTGAATTTGGAGGAAATAAAGCATTGGTCAAAATATGAGGGCGTGGTAATAGCTGGAACAGGTTTGGGGCATTTGCCTATATACTCTCATAGAGAGGAAATACACAAAAAAATAATAAAAGAATTAAAAGAACTGGTAGAGAGCGGAGTTATTTTGGTTATGGCTTCACAGGCAATAGAAGGGAGAGTGATTTTACAAACTTATTCTACAGGAAGAATCTTAGATGATATTGGAATCATTGGAAACGGCTGTGATTGGTTAGTAGAAACAGCCTTTGTAAAACTATGTTGGGCTTTAGGCCAGAGTAAAGACCCAAAAAAAGTAAAAGAGTTATTGCTCAAACCACTAAATTATGACATAACTCCATTTTCTTATATCGACATATTAGAACAAGATTTTTAGGTGTTTTGGGATGCTTTGTGGGCTTGAAATTCATCAGAGGCTTCAAGGAAAAAAATTATTTACTGCAGCTCCAGCGGTAGTCCCTATTACAACTAATCAAGTGGAAAATATAAAATCAATTAGATTTTTTAGATATTTGACAGCTGCCTCAGGAGAATTAGGGAGTATTGATACTGCAGCAATTTTTGAAGCAAAAAGAGACAGGCTATTTTCTTATATCGCCCCACCTTCTACTTGCTCTTTAGTGGATTTAGATGAAGAGCCCCCAGCTTCAATAAATAAAGAAGCTTTGATTTATGCTCTTTCTTTTTCAAAGTTTATAGGGGCAAAAATAGTAGATGAAATTTATGTAATGAGAAAAATAGTAGTAGACGGCTCAAATGTAAGTGGCTTTCAGCGTACTGCACTAATTTCTCTGGGAGGAGAAATTAACGAGGAAATTAAAATTCCAATTCAAACAGTTTGTTTAGAAGAAGAATCAGCTGGAATTTTATCACAATCTAATAAGGAAGTTATTTACAAATTAGACAGACAAGGAATACCACTAGTGGAAATAAGCACTTCTCCAGTATTTAAAACAGCAGATGAAGCAAAAAAGGCTGCTCTCTGTATAGGTAGACTTCTTAGGCTAATTCCACTTACTATGCGTGGTCTTGGATCTATTAGGCAAGACGTAAATATTTCAGTAGAAGGTGGTGCGAGGGTTGAAATAAAGGGCCTACAAAATATAGAGCTTCTAGACGCTCTAATAAATAATGAAGTAAAGAGGCAGCTTGAACTAATAGAGATAATAAAAGAAATAAAGAGAAGGGATGTAGATTTTTCTTTAATGATAAGCAAAGATGTGAGTAAGATTTTTGTAGAAAGCCAATGTAAAATATTTTCAAACGCTCTAAAAGAAAAAGGAGTGGTCTATGCACTTAAAATTCCAAAATTCAAGGGCCTTCTTGGAAGAGAGCTCTATACAAACAAAAGGTTTGGAACTGAAATCTCAGATTATGCAAAAATATATTCGCAGATAAAAGGTTTAATCCACAGCGACGAAAACTTAGAGAAATACAAAATTTCCTCAAGCGAAGTGGCAGCCTTAAAAAAAGAACTACAATTAGATGAAGAAGATAGTTTTATTTTAGTTGCAGATAACCAGCAAATTGTAAAAAGAGCCCTAGAGGCAATAAAAGAAAGGCTAAAGTTTGAGTTTGTGCCTTCTGAGACAAGAAAAGCAAATGAAGATGCTTCCTCTACTTTTTTAAGGCCAATTAGTGGTTCAAGTAGACTCTATCCAGAAACTGATCTAAGGCCAATTAGAACAAAAAATTATTTGAATTCATTATTTAAAATAGTTCCTTATTCAGAAAGATTAGAAAAGTATCAAACTCTAGTAGGAAGAGATTTAGCAGTCCAAATTCTCAATTCTCATAACCTATTTTTATTTGAAGAATTTTTAGAATTAGGTTTAGATCCAAAACAATCTGTTTTGATTTTAGAAAAATATTTAGTAGAATTCAAGAGGGATGGTTTAGCTGTTGAGAATTTATCTAAAGAAATTTTAATAAAGGCATTAGAGCTATATGCTAAAAAAGCTATTAATTCATTTGCTCTTGTGGAATTGCTTAGAGAGGCTTTAGTCTTAAATATGTTTGACTTAGAGAAACTAGTTGCACAAAGAAATCTTTTTCAACTAAGCTTTAATGAGACAAGAGATTTATTTGAAAAAGAGGGGAGAGATCTTAAAAAATTTATGCAAAGATATAAACTAGTTGCAAATTCTGATTTTTTAAAAAAGCTCTCCTCTAATTCTAAAGAATAAGTATTTTTATGATTCTTTATCCGGATATTGGTATTCTTTATTTTCTTCAAATTGTTTTCTTCCATACCAAAAAATTTCTAAAAACTCTCTGGAATATTGTAAGTAATGCGGATCAGAGCAATGTATTTCAAGGGTAATAGTGTTATCATAAAATTGTTTTAATTTCTCTAATATTTTTTTTATCTCTATATTTCCTGCCCCTAAAGGAAGATGGTCTATATCTTTTTTTCCATCGTGTAGATGTACATGTTTAATGTAATTTTTAAATTCTTCCATCAGCCTTTCTGCACCTTCTCTAAAGTATGTTTCTGCATGGCCTATGTCCAATGTTATTTTTATTTCTGTTTGAGTTAAGATTTTTTTATACTCTTCTAAATTTAAGGCTTTCTCGTCCACTGTTTCTAAACAAAGTGTTAGACTAAAATTATTTGCAATTTTTTCTATATTTTTTAGTGTATCTAAAGTCCTTTCAAACATTTTTTTTCTGCTCTGACAAGAGTGAGGGGTTATCAAATCTGGATGAATTGTAACTATTTTCGAGCCCAAGTGGGAAGCTATAAATAATGCATTTTCAATTTCTTTGTTAGTAGCATTTTGGATTCTTTCATATGGATAAGCAAGGCTGAAATACCATGGAAGATGGGCAAGAAGGCCCAAATTATAACTTTCTAAAGCCTCTAAAATTTTCTTTTTGTTTTCATTTATTTTTTTTGGAGTTGCTGCTGGATATTCAATAGTCAATTCAAAAAAATCAAAGTTGGACTCACCAACAAAGTAGATTTCTTCAATTAAATCTCTATGTGGATTATTCATTGCTCCGCTTATCATTTTTCTATATTAAAAATTTAGATTTATATAACTTTTCTTATTTTGACAAAATCTTAGTAGCAATCTCTTTTAGTTTTTCTACTCTCTTTTCTTTTAGACCAATTTTTACTAATTCAGCGCTAGAGGTGTGAACAAGTTCCTTTAATAAAATTATATTGTTGTTGTGTAATTTCACAAATTCATCTCTCTTTAGTCCCTTTATTAGAGTTATTGGATACAATTTATTTTCTTCAATTCTCTGTTGTATGCTCTCATTTTTTGGAAAAGACCATCCCAAAAGTTTTAAGCCTACGCAATCAGAATATTGAATTACATCTCCACTAAATTTTGTATTTGTGACCAACCAGCAACTATCTATTTCTGGGTTAACCTCTTTTATATCCAAATATCTTGCCCAAGTATAGAGAGCAGATTGTATACTGCATTTTATATGTGGGGCATTGTGAAACTTGCATTCTATAATTATTTTTTTTATTTTTTCTCCTTCTTCTCTGGTTGCAAAGACATCTATTTCATGGGTTATACATTTTCCTGCAATAATTTGTCTGGTTTTAGTTTGATAATTTCTTCCTTTTAGCAAAGCTGCTATAAAAGTTTCAAACGGATAGCCATCTGGGCCCATTCTAATCAAAGCATTTTTTAGGCTAAATCTAGCAGCAGCCTCAGGCTCTAAAACATCTAAAGCCTCAAAGGCTAATTTGTATATTTCTTTTGTGCTTATATTTGGTTTTATCTCTTCGGCTATGCTGTCTATAACTTCTTCGATTAGTGCATATGAAGCTCCAGCTCTTCTCAAAGCAGTTCTAATTTTATTAAAATCTAAAGGCTCTAAAGTACCATCAGATTTTTTTACTAATATTTGCATATCTTTTTTTGTTTGCTAATAATTAAAATTTTTTTGTTTTAAGAAAATTTTTTCAAAATCAAAATAAATGAAATCAGAGGTATTTGATGAGTTAGATATATAATTAAGCTATTTCTTCCTAAAATTGCAAGATATTTTTCTATCCATATTTTTTTTTCCTCCAAGTTCACCTTTTTTTGTATATATATTTTTTTACCAACATACATTCCTAAGAAAACCAGTCCAATCCAAGGAAATATAGGAAAATAATCTATTGAATAAATCGGATAGTAATACCCAACAATAAAAAGTAGAAAATTATCTGTCTGATTTTCATTTATTATTTTTCCTATTGTTATTGAGAGCATTGCCAATATCGCATTTAATCTCTCAAATCTAGCAAAAAAATGACAAAAAAATACAGCAAAAGAGATAAAGTGAATTACTCCCCATCTTATCCAGCCTTGTGGGTAGAAGATGTAACTAATAGCAGAAATAGCCAATGCAACAACGAATAATTTTAAACTCCTAGTTAAATATTTTTTTATTCTAGTTTTGTAATCTGAATTTTTTATTTTCTCATAGCTCAAGCTTAGAGATATTCCCACCACTACTATCATTATACTTGCAGCTGCCAATCCAAATAGTTTTAGTACTCCTTCAGTTGGGTCAATATCCACAATTCCAAAAAAATAAGAATCAAAAAATATATGATATATTACCACTAAGGTTATACCAAGCCCTCTTAATGCATCCACTTGCTCAATTCTCATCTTTTCACTTTGAATTTAAAATTTCAATTAGTTCTTTATAAGTAGTTTTATTAGATGCTACAAAGTTTGTACTATCTAAAGTGTATGGGGTGCCATCTAACTTACTCACTATACCTCCAGCCTCTTTGACTATTAAAGCTCCAGCTGCAACATCAAAGGGCTTTATTCTAAACAAAATAGCAGCGTCTGCATATCCTTGTGCAACATATCCTATCTCAAAAACTGCAGCTCCAAGATGGCGAATATGAAAAACTTTTTTATGAAGTTGTTTTAATTTTTCAAAAGTATCTGCAATATTTTCTCCTTGAGCATAGCAAGCCAAAAGCATAGCTTGGTCTATTTTTCTTTGTGAAACTTTCAATTTTCTTATTTTTTTTACTTTGTTTTTATAAATTTTATATTCCCATGCGCCCTCGTGTTCTTTTGCAAACAAAATAGTATTAAATTTTGGATAGGCTATTGCTCCATATTTTAAATTAGAGCTGCTTGCATATGCAATACTAATTCCCCACAGATCCAGCCCATAAGCATAATTATTTGTACCATCTAAAGGGTCAATTATCCAGCAATTTTCATCTTTTAAGTCCTCTGATTTACCCAAATTTTCTTCAGAATATATTTTATGGTGTGGAAAATACTTTTTTATTTGATCTTTTATTATGTTTTGTGAGGAAAAGTCAGCACTCGTAACCAAATCTCTTGGACTTTTTTTATAAATTTCTTTATTTGATTGTAGTTTTAGCAACTCTCCACTACACTTTATTAAAGAATTAAAAATTATTTTTTCTATTTTGTTCATATTTTAATTAATCTAGCAATATTTTAAATTTAATTTGCTATAAATTATTTAGTTAGTGGGCTCGTAGCTCAGCTTGGATAGAGCAGCAGCCTTCTATTGCACTATAAAGAAGAGAGCTGAAGGTCGTGGGTTCAAATCCCACCGAGCCCGTTAATTCAATATTTCTATAATTTTTTTCTTATAATCCTCTAATCCAAAATATTTGCCTTTTTTACTATAATAAATATCTTTATCTGAGATTATTATTATAATTTTTTTACAAATTCTATCTTTTTCTTCTTGCCAACAGTATATCAATTCTCCTGAATCCAACACCTCTATATTTCCTACATATCTTCCATTTTGTGGTTCAAACAATTCTGATTTTTCTAGTAATCCTAACTCCTCAGAGTTGTTTATATTATTTTTTGAAATTCCAACAACACAATGCCCTTCTGTTTCACTATTTAAATAACAAATCGAATAAAAATAGCTCTCAGTTATTTTTAGAGAAGGATGGGCAATAGAATCAGGGTAATACCAATAGCTTTCTTGTGGGTCTCGCTTAAGTGGATAGATTATATAATAAGTTCCAGGATTTGGTTTGAAAAGTTCAATAGTAACATTAGTGGATTTGAGTTTAAGCTTTAGTGTATTTAGCAAGGCTTTAAAAAATAACGAATAATCCTCGCAATCTCCTCCCCCTCTATCAATCGTCTGTTTTATCCCTTGTAAAAAATCAATTTTTCCTATTTGACTGTCGTTTTTGTATTTTATAGAAATAGCAGTATTTTCCATTAGATATGCAATACAACCTAAATTTAGTTTATTTTTATACACACAATCTTTTTCTATCCTCTCAAGCAATATGTCGGAATTCCAGCTATAATTTTTTTCAATAAAAGAATTTTGCTTAAACCATTCCATAGATTTATTTATCTCTTCTAAAATTTCCACATATTCTTCTTTTAATTTTTTAAGTTCACTTTCTTTTTGTATTTTTTCTCTCTCGACTTTTTCTATACTCTTTTGTTTTTTCTCTAATTCTTCTTTAAGCTGGTTGTTTTCATCTATTTTTTGTTTTAATTCACCTCTGGCATCATCCAATTCCTTTTTAATCAATCTGTTTTCTTCCACCACTCTTTTAATTTCCAAATTTAGCTGCTCTATTTTTTTTGTTACACTCTCTTTATAATTAAAAAATTCTCTTTTTATTTCTTCCAATTCTTTATTTTTTTTATTAACCTCTAAGTAGAATAAAACTAAAAGTAAAATAAAAAAAATTGTTATAAAAAATTTAAAAAAATTTTTCATATTTATAATTCTCTTTTTAGCTTTTTAATATTCTTCTCCTAAATCAAAAAAAAAGAAGTAAAATTGCCAAGGGCCGGATTTGAACCGGCAACACATCGGTCTTCAGCCGATTGCTCTCCCAGGTTGAGCTACCTTGGCATTTTCACAATTATAATTTTTGTTAGCAACATTTTTATATTGTTTGTTTTATATTAATTAATTTGTGGAAGATTTTCAATTTAGTTCTACAGAGGAAATAAAAATACCCTCTAATTTATTTGATCAAATAATAGGTCAAGATCAAGCAGTTGAAATAGCAAAGATAGCTGCACGGCAGAGAAGACACCTTCTTCTCATAGGCCCACCTGGTACTGGAAAATCTCTTATTGCGAAGGCAATAGCAAGTCATCTTCCTCCGCCAAACGAAGAAATTTCTGTTTTGCACAATCCACAAAATCCAGAAAGACCATTTTTAGAGGTTAGAACAAGAAGCCAAATTATTTTAAATTCCTCAACTAAAGTCCAAAATAAATCATATGTAAGATTGGACCAAGTTCCACAATTTGTAACTCAAAAGTTAGGCTATTTATGTAAATCTTGCAAAAATTTTTCTGATCCAGATCTAGATATCTGTCCTTTTTGCAAATCAAGAAAATTTAAAAAAGCTTATTCTGGACCATTTGGAGATCTTCTTTCTGCAGAAGGTGCGCCTAAAAGAGAAGACAGTGTAATTAGTTCAAGAGTTTCAAATAGCAAAGAGGATTTAGTTGTTTTTAGAAGATTTAATAAAGAGTTAATCGAAGTAAGTGAATTAGAAGATTTTCAAAAAGAAAAAAATCTGGAAAGAAATGTAGTAATCTCATTAAATAGAAAATTATTTGTACAAGCAACAGGTGCATCCAAAACTGAACTTTTGGGAGATGTAAGACATGACCCCTATGGTGGCCATCCTCAAATAGGAATCCCACCTTATCAAAGAGTAATTCCAGGAGCAATTCATGAAGCACATGAAGGGGTTTTATTTATAGACGAGTTAGTCTCTCTTGGTAGATTACAGAGATATTTGCTAACAGCAATGCAGGAAAAGAATTTTCCAATAACTGGGAGAAATTCATCTTCAACAGGTTCCTCTGTAAGAGTGGATAGGGTGCCCTGTGATTTTATATTGGTTTCAGCTATAAATCTATCTGATTTGCCGAAGATAATGCCACAGCTTCGCTCTAGAATTTTAGGAGAAGGCTATGAGGTTATTTTAAATACTACTATGGAAAACAACGAAAAAAATAGAAATCTATTTGCTCAATTTGTAGCTCAAGAAATAAAAAAAGATGGAAAAATACCTCACGCTTCAGCTGAAGCTGTGAAAGAACTTTTAAATATTGCCATACAAAAGGCAAAAAAGTTAGATAAGCAAAGTGGCATAAGCCTTAGACTAAGAAACATGGTAGGAATTATAAAGACCGCGGGGGATATTGCAAACTTTTTTGGCTCAAAACTAATAGAAAAAGAACATGTCAGAATAGCATTAGAAAAAAGAAAAATTGCAGAAGAACAACTAAGTCAAAAATATGGTAGCCTCTACAAGGCTTCTCTAGCAGATTGGGAATTTGATCTCACTCCAACCTCGCAGCAAGAGATTAAATAAAACACTAAATTTTTAAACAAATTTTTATTATCTTCATAAATTTAAATGAGTTAGTGATTTTATGAAGTTAAATTTAAAAAAGCTGGCTATTTTTTGATAGTACTAAAAAAATTCTTAGTCTATCTAAGAAATTTACTAAAGAAATCCTTTATTCAAGCTACTATGAGAAAATAGTCTTAGAGCAGATCTTTCACAATTTGAAAAAAATCTATATAAAGTTATACTCTCAATATTCTACATTCCAAAAAAATAGTTGGTTTTATGGAATTTTTAGATAAAACCAAAATTTCCACTCAAAATATCTCTAAATTACCTATAAATGAATTAATAAAAGTGATTTTAGACAATGTTCCAAAAATTTTGGAGCTTTTAGCAAAGCAAGATCTCAATTCGCCTTTAGTTTATGATTTTAATAAAAATAGTTTTCCATCTTCTAATAATTTAGAAGAATTGAATTCACTTATTTTTTATATTTACAAGCTTCTAGCTATAAATGAAATTAACCTCAATAAATTAATTATTGGTCCTCAAGAGATAAAAATTGATTCAACTGTTTCATTATCTAAATTTTTTTCTCATTATCTTTTTAATTCCAACTATATCAATCAATCCATCAATAAATTTATTGAAATTCTCAACAATTATGACTATACTCTTAACTCTCACAAGTTTAGTCTAATTGGCAGTGTTAATATAATTATCAAAAAAGCTCAAAAAAAAGCTCAAAAGACGGAAAATATAAAACAAAAAAATAATTTAGAATTAGATAATTTAATTCCAACTAAAACCAAGTGAATTAATTTATAAATTTTAATTAATTAATTTTATTATGAACTATATTAAAATTTCTTTATTTGTATTTTTTGCATTTTTGTTATTTTTGGTAGGCTGCACTTTTTTGGAAGAAAAAAAGCCTCAAGAGAATTTAATTAATATTCTCCCAACTTTAGACAAAAAATCAGAGAATCAAAATATTTCTCTAAATCTTAGTTTGGAAGAAAATAAAGACCTCCTCCCAACTTTAAAAAAATTTTCTTCTTATAAACATATGCAATATTGGCTAGATCAAAATTCCTATAATGCAGCCCAAGAGCAAAATCTAAGAGTTGATGTAATGTTAAAGCCTCTTGGGCTCAAATCACCATCCAATTTTGCTCAAAGGACCGAGGATTATTCAAAGACCAATATTCAAGTAGAAGGAATAGATGAACCAGATATTATTAAGACAACCAAAAATAATCTGTTTGTTGTAAAAGAAAACAAAATTTTTATCTTCGAAATTTTTCCAAAACCAAAAAAAATTTTTGAAAAAAAATTGGAATTAAATCAAATTCATTCAATTTTTGTCGAAGATGACTATTTAGTTTTATTTTCTACTGATTATAAAAAAACTTATAAGATAGATGAATTTGACTTTAAACCTTATGAAAGTTATGAACCATACACTGTTGTACAAATTTATAATATCTCGGATAAATCCAATCCAATTCTTTTTCAAGAATTTAGATTTTCTGGATATTTCACACAAGCTAGATTGAAAGACAAAAAAATTTATCTAATCTCATCACAGGATATTTCAAAGCCTTATCCAAGGCCATGGTATTATTCTAAAGATTTATTTTATGTAGATGTCTATTATTTTGATATGTCTTCAAGTTCTAATTATAAAATATCTCAAATTAGTGTTATTTCTTTAGATGGTAAAATATTAGACTCCAAAGCATTTTTATTGAATGCAGGAGGAGACACTGTTTATATGTCTGATAAAAATCTCTACATTGCAGTTCAGATATTTCCTCCAATAATATGCAGATCGTGGTGGTGTACAAACACAGCAAAGCAAATAAATAAAACAGAAAGATTTGAAAAGGCAATCTTGCCCTATCTACCAGTGCAAATACGGCAAGAAATTGGGGACATATTAAAAAAGAATATAACAGATGAAGAAAAATGGATGGAAATTGAGCCAATTTTGTTAAATTATCTAAAAAAGTTTGAAGATGAAACTAAAGTTTCAAAATCCCAATTGGAAGAATTCAAATTAACTTTAGAAAAAATCTCTATGGCGCTAGCAGAATATGATGCTCTTGTTGCAATAAAAAATCAAAAAACAGCTATATTTAAATTTTCATTTTTAAACGATACTCTAAAACTTCTCTCATCTAATTATGTGAATGGTTATTTACTAAATCAATGGGCGTTGGATGAACAAGACGAAAACCTTCGTGTTGCAACTACTATTGATGTCTGGGCAGCAAAAAGAGTTACTTATAACTCGATCTATATTTTAGATAAAGATTTAAATTTGATCTCTAAATTAGATGAACTTGCTCCAGAAGAAAAGATTTATTCTGTGAGATTTATGGACCAAAAAGTTTATCTAGTAACTTATAAGGAAGTTGATCCACTTTTCGTAATAGACCTCTCAGATGCACTCCATCCAAAAGTTTTAGGATATCTAAAAATACCTGGTTATTTTACCTATCTTCATCCCTATAATGAAACTTTACTAATAGGAATAGGTCAAACTACCTCCACCTCTTTATATGGTTTTGAAGTTAGGGGTGGAATTAAAGTTGGCCTAATAGACGTTTCAAATCCACAAAAACCAAAACTTCTTACCGAATTTGCTGAAGGCGATGAAGGTACAACTTCATCAGTTTTGTCTGACCACAAAGCATTTGTATTTGACAAAAACAAAAAGATTTTATACCTCCCTCTCAAATTAGTTAAAAAGCAGAAGTCCTTGTTCTATGATAAGATAGATAACTTTTATGGAGTATATGTTTTAAATCTCTCTGATCAGGATATAACTCCAATAGGAAAAATAGAGCATTATTCATCTTCAGATTTATTTGAATACAAAGAAGATTATTTTGTGAAACGAGTAGCATATTTCGGAGATATTCTCGCTTCTATTTCTGATCGCTTGGTTATATTCTCTGATGGAGCTAAAAATTTTGAGACAGTGGAGAGGTTTCAGCTTAATTAGATTTATTTATTTTTGGATTCTTTTTTTAAATATTTAAATGTTATTCCATATCCAATTATAAATATAATTACAACTAAAATTAATTTTACAATAAATAAATTATCCTTTACTTCAAAGTTTATTTTTATTCCCTCATAACCTAATCTTTTTATGTCTATAGTATAAACCCCTGGTTCTGTAGGTGCTCTTAATTTTATCGGAGAGCCATATTCGTTTTTTTTGCCCAAATATTCTATCGTTATTTTATCTAAGTTTTTGGCATATTTGTCCTGCACATTAAGTTCAAATTCTTGGCCTGGATTTAATATTTGCCCTTCAGTTATATATGCATATATTTTTGCACTTTGTTTTAAGGAATTAAAAATAACTTCTAACTTGTATTTTAAATTATTTTTTTCGACCTGTCCATTTTCATCAGTAGCTATACAGTCTATCTTTATAGGTCCATTGCTTTTTCCTTCTAAACTTATTTCTGTTGAAAATTTTCCATCAATTTCTGGAGCAAAAGGAGGTAATCTCTCTCCATCTAAAATAATTTGAACATTTTTTATCTTATTGGTCGAGAAAGCAATTCCCTCTATTGTTGTTTGAACCCCTACTTCCTCTCCATCCATAGGAGATAATATGGAGCATGAAGGGGTTAAAGTTAAACTATATATTTTAGATGTTTTAGTTGGAACTATTATTGTATTTTTAAAAAGTAGTGGATAGGTGGGCTGTGTTTTAACATAATGATTAAATACTATCTCTCCATTTTCAGTGTTAAGCCCAATTACTAAATTATTTGCTGTGGAAAAAAAAGCGTATTTATCTAGTAGCTGTCCTCTCAAAATAATTGGTTGACTTAAAACTTTTTTATAAATCTCTTTTCCTTCTTTAGCATCTAGTGCTATTATCTCTCCTTTTGGTGTCCCAAAAATCACCTTATTTTTGACTACCAATGGTTCTGACATAATAAATCCATCAGTCATATAATACCAAAGTAGGGAGCCTGTAGTTGCTTGAAATGCAAAAAGTGTTGAAGAGGTTGCAGAAGCAAAAAAAACTATGTCATTTTCTTTGTCATACACTGGCAGAGTTTTATATGCCTCTCCAACTTTTGCAAACCAAATTAGTTTTCCAAATAAATTATAGCAATAAAGTTCCTCCTTATCCAAAACCAAAACCTTTTCTTCCACAACATTTACGGCTTTTCCATCTTCTAGGTTTTTAGAAAATATCTCTGAGCCTTTTTCAGGACTTAAGCCAATCATTTTTTTGTCATATATCGCTACTACTATTTTTTCATTTCCATTGAGGTATTTTAGTTTAGCTGAACTATTTGGGTCTTTTTTATTTAGAGAATAGGTCCAGGAAATTTTTTTATTTGGAATAGAATATGAGATTATTTCACCATCCAATGTACCAAATATTATATTTTGATTAGATAATATTGCAGGTGTGGCTAATTTTTTATATGCATTGTAAATTATTTTAGTCTCTCCACTAATAGTAGATAATTCATAAATTACTCCATTCTCTGTCAAATAGTAAACATTTCTTGAATCATTTAAAAGCCAATAATTTATTTTAGATTGTGCTAAATGTTGATCTTCCCAGCTATATCCTCCATAAAATATTCCTAAAATAAAAAAAAATAAAAGAATTAGTTGATTTTTTTTCTTCATTTAAGTTGCACCAATAACTGAATCGTATTCGCCTTTTTTAATCTTTTTTATTATTTCTCTGGGATCTAAATTTTCCACTGTTACCCCCATGCTTAAGCATGTTCCTATTACCTCTATCACAGTCCCTTTAAGTGTTTTGGATAGTGAAGAAGTTTGCTTTTTTTTAGCAATTTTTATTACTTGTTCCATAGTCAGATTTCCAACGATTTTTGGATCTTGCTCTCCTCCCTTTGCACCTTTTTCAATTTTTAATTCTTTTTTTATAAGTTCACTGGTAGCAGGAGAGCCTATTTCAAAACGCCATTTTTTTGTTTGTTTATCAACTATCACTTTAACAGGCACTTTTGTCCCTTCGAAGATAGCTGTTTGTTTATTTAGATCTCCAATCAGCTGTACTATATTTACACCTAAAGGGGCTAAGGCAGGTGCAAGAGGAGGACCAGGAGTAGCTTTTCCACCTTCAATTATCACTGAAATTATAGTTTCTCCCATTTTAATCTCACCTCAGAAATAATTCTCAAATTATTTTTTGTTTTTTAATCTTTTTAAAATCTCTAGTTTTATTTTTTGAGCATTTTCATAGTTAAGCCCATCAATATGTGCATTTAGGCTAGATTGGCCAGATGCTGTAGCTACATGTAAATCATAAAGTCCAAACAGCTGGTCTAGAGGGTCCTGATCAATGTATACATCCTGAATTCTATAGTAAGGTATAGTTGTCTCGCTATAGGTTATCACTCCTTCTTTTATTATTAAATATTCTTTATCTAAATTATAATAATACCTCTTATAATGAAGATAGTGGTAAAAATATATACTCAAAAACAAAGCACCTACGACTATTAATAAAAATGGAAAAAGAGTTTTAAACATAGCAACTAATACAGTCCAAAAAAGTATTACTCCAATTCCTATAGTGGAAATAACAGAGATTAAAGTAGCTATTGTACCTTTCACAACTTTACTTTTTTCTAATGGAATTTCTTTTATACTTATCATAAAAATAAATTATAACTACTATATTTTTATATTTTATTTATTAATTATTTTTTTAGTTGCTTTACTTTTTTAATTAGGGGTAGAGAAAAAATGGAAAATTCATTTGATGTTATTGTTGTTGGCGGAGGACCTGCTGGGTCAACCACTGCAGCCTATTTAGCAAAAGAAAACAAGAATGTGTTATTAATTGACAAAGCTTCTTTTCCTCGAGATAAGACATGTGGAGATGCACTCTCTGGAAAGAGCATGAAAGTAATTAGAGAACTTGGCTTAATTGAAGAAATAAAAAAACTTCCGCATGCTCCAGTTCATGGTGTTTTGTTTTCTTCCCCTGCCGGCCATACTTTAAAAATACCTTTTGTTAAATCCGATGAAAATAGAGAGGATGGCGTAGGTTATTGTATGCGTCGTTATTATACCGACCATATGTTTTTAAAAGCTGCTAAAAAATTTGGAGCTAAAGTAAAAGAAAAGTTAATGGCACAAAAACTTATTTTTGAGCAAAATAAAGTAATTGGAGTTAGGGCATTAGATCTTGAAACAAGACAAGAACAAGAATTTTATGCTAATGTGGTTGTTGGTGCAGATGGAGTAAATTCTATAGTAGCAAGAGAGGTCTTAGGTCAAGAAGCAAATTTGGATCCAAATCATAGTTGTGATGCAATAAGACAATATTTTTCCTCCATTAGAGGTCTTTCTAATTATATAGAAATTCATTTTTTAAGTTCTGTTCAACCAGGATATTTTTGGATTTTTCCACTCGAAAATCAAACTGCAAATGTAGGGCTAGGCTTAATAAGTTCAGAATTACAAAAGAAAATGAAAACTTCAAAAAAAACTTTAGTCCATCTTTTCCAGGAAGCAATAAGTAATGAGCCCATATTGAAAGATAGATTTATAGATGCAAAACCTCTTGGTCCAATTACAGGTTGGCGTCTTCCCTTTGGTTCAAAGAAAAGAAAGTTAGCAGGTAATGGTTGGGTTTTAGTTGGAGATGCTGCCTCTTTAGTTGACCCATTTTCAGGAGAAGGGGTTGGAAATGCAACTACTTCTGGCAAATTAGCAGCACAAAGCATAGTAGAAGCTATTAATTCAAATGACTTTTCAGAAAATTTTTTAAAAAAGTACGAGGAAAGAGTGTGGGCAGAGTTAGGGGCAGAATTAAAAACAAGTTATCAAATGCAGCAAATAGGAAAAATAAAATTTTTGCTCAATAGGGTTATTTACAAGGCTTCTACTGATCCTCAGATAAAAGAATTAATATCAAACTCTCTTGCTAGTGAAGAAACAAAAAAAGAACTCATAAACCCCCTATTTTATTTAAGAATACTATTTTAATTCTATTTTTCTACCAGAAATTTTTTTATCAATATTTCTAGATCTTCTTTGACATCTTGGTTGATGGTATTTGATCCACTATAGAAATTTTCATAAAAATAATAAAGCATTTTTGCAAGCGATGGCTGATCTAACTCTTTTAATTTTTCATAAATTTTTTTTGCCATCTGTTCGTTTTTTTGAATTATATAACAAATAAACAGCCCAAAATTCGCCTCAAAATCATTTTCATCTATTTCTAAAGCATAATCAAATGCTTGTTTTGCTTCATTATATTGTCTTGTAGCTATTAATAGGTAGCCGCCTAAAATCCAAATTTCTTTTTTTTTGGGATCTATTTCGGCAGCTTTTGCTATTGCTGCTAACCCTTCATCATATTGTTCGGCATTATATTTTGAAAGTGCTAAACTATACCACCCTATAGCTCCTTGTTCTAATTTAATTATATCTTCAGAAGTTTGGAGTGCTAATTGAGGCATATTTTTTTTAATATATTGACTTATTTTTACTAAAAGATTATCTACAATCTCACTCGTCATATTTTATGTTTAATCAAAAATATTAAAAAATAATTGCTCATTTATCTTTATATGCAAAAGATAGGACAAACTCAATCTAGTGGTTCACTAAAAACTTCTAAAAGCGCAAAAGAAAATTTTGAGCAATTTAAAAAAGGGCTGTTGAATATTGATTCTTGGTCATTATTACCTTCATCTTTTTCTTCTGGTATTATACCAAAATTTAGCGAATTTGCAAATTCAGCTCACGCCTCCATCTTATTAAAAATTTTAAAGTCCCACTAAAAATTATTTTTTAGGCTTTCACAAATTCAAATCTATTTTCAGAAACTTGCACTTCTATTTTAGTGTTATTTTTTAATTCAATTTCAATTTGACCATCTATTAGTGCATCCGTTTTACAAGTAGTCTTAACATACAAAAAACACTTTACATCTTTTTTCAAAATTAGTGGTTTAAATTTTCTTCTATATGGAGCTATTGCAACTACCTCGTATCTCTCTTCAGTTGGTTTTAATTCTTTGCCTCCGCAGGAATATGCATATGCAGTTGATCCAGTAGGTGTAGAAAAGATTACCCCATCAGCATAAAATTTATATTTTCTTTTTTTTATCTTCAGCTCAAATTCTACTATGCGATGCTCTTTATTTCTTATGGCTAATTCATTTAGACAATCCAAAATTCTCTTACCATTAATTTCCGCTCTTATCATTATTCTTTTTTCTATCCTAAATCCATCTCTTATAATTTTCTTGAGATATTTTTTATAGTTAATATTAGTGGCTTGTACTAGCCAACTTTTTTTTGTACCTATTGCAAAATAAGGTTTTAGATATTTGTTTTTATAATATAGCAAGGTGCCATCTCCCCCCACAGTAATTAAAATCTGAGCTTTTGAGGGTGATAATATTTTTACTTTATTTTTTAATAGATAACTTGTTAGTTGTTGTTTTAGTTTTTTTGTCCAATTCTTTTCTTTGTTTATTAAAATCCCTACAGATTCTAATTTTACTTTTTTATTTTTCATTCTCTTACATCTCCTTAGTTTTGTTCTATTGTAATTGGCAAAATTATAGTGTGATTTGCATAATTTAAATTATTTGTAGCTCGAATTTCTAAATAACCATTGTATATTCCCGAAGAGAGAGAAGGAATAATTACTAACCCAATTAGTCTCTCCCCACCACCCAGTATTCTAATTCCACTGGCATTATAATCGCAATTAATACAATTATTTACAAATATGGTCTGGTTCAATGTGAGATTTATTTGGCCATAATTTACTATCTCAATAGTAGAATTTTGAGGGGTAAAATTAAAATAAAAACCAGGTTTGGAATAATATAATTTTGTAGACGGCAAGATTCTAATTTTGTTTTGGATATTTTCAATCAAATAATAACTTCCATTTTTTAAATATCCTTCTACTTCAAAATTTACTCCCTGGCAAAAATCTCCAAATTTTTTTGTTTTTAAGCAAATAGTTTTATTTTCTATTTTACTATTTTCAAAATCAATATCAAATTCAGGTTGATCTAAAAATATCAGCTCTCTGGCTCCAGGGCCTTGAGAATATACCTTTTTTGAACTACTGCTTAATGTATTGATAAAATTTTCTAGCTGTTGTTTTTTTATAGCTGAGTTCAACTCTCCATATAAATTAAAAAACAAAGTAGCAACTATCAAAAACACTACCAATAATACTGCAATTAATATAACATATTCTGCAGAGGCTTGTGCCTTCATATCTTTTTTTAATCAGATTATCTTTTAAATCTTTAATAATTAAAAAACATCCAAAACCTCTAATTTTTTTTGCCCAATAATCAAATAAGGTTTATTCATACATTCAAATTTATTATTATTTTTTATTATATACAAACAGTCTTCTCTCACTAATATTTTATAAGTCCCATCTTTTTGTATAAATTCTCTTTGTTCTATTTCTTCTAATTCGTTTTTTAAATCAATCAAATATATATTTTTTTTATTTTTATTTTTATTATTAACATTTTTAAAAAATATTTTACTCATCATATCACTATTATACACATTTAAAATTTATAAACTTTTTGGTAAAAAATGGTTTTTTGAGGATAAAATTTTTATTTTGATTTTTATAAAAAGAATCTTATTAAAAGTATTGGTTTTTAAATTATTTTGTATAAAATTATTTTATAAAATTTTTTTCTATTTAATTTATTAATTAAAAATCAAGGTGAAAAGATGGAAAAAATTTTTGCATCTGCCAAAGATTTAAAAGAAGGAAAATATATCTTAATTGATGGCGTGCCGTGCAGAGTGGTAAGTATAGAAAAATCCAAACCAGGAAAGCATGGAGCAGCAAAAATGCGTATTACAGCAATAGGTATTTTTGATGGACAAAAGAAGCAATGGCTGGGCCCATCTGATCAGGATATAGAGATTCCTATAATTGAGAGGTCTAGCGCTCAAATTTTATCTGTGAATGGAAATGTCGCTCAATTAATGGATATGAAAACATATGAAACATTTGAATTACCAATACCTCAAGAATTTTTAGCAGATGCTCAACCTGGAAAAGAGGCAGAATTAATAATTTCGATGGGAAAAAGGGCTATTCAAAGAATAAAGTGAGTGTAAGAGAAGGTGATTTTTGTGAATTTAAAAATAGTTTCAAAGTTAGATGAACCTCTATTTGAAAGAACGAAAATAATTTTCTCTGTCACTTTTGATGGCGCAATCCCAAAAAGAGAGCAAATAAAATCATCTCTAGCAACTGCTTTAGGTGCAACCCCAGAAAATCTAATACTACATCCTTTTAGAACAGCAAAAGGAAAAAGAGAACTACTTGGAGTAGCTTACCTCTATCCCTCAAAAGAAACTATTTTCAAATACGAAAAAAAATATATTTTAATTAGAAATGGCTTAGTTACAAAAGAGCAAAAACAACAAGCTCAAGCTAAAAAATCTTAGAAAAAATTTTAGATTAGTTTAATTTTTCAAGAGGTTTTTTTATGGCAGAAAAACAACAAAAACAAACAAAAAAAATCAAACCTTATTCTAAAAGAAAATTTTGTCCAAAATGCGGTGCTCCTGTAAAATTAGCTGAGCACAACGATAGGCGCTCTTGTGGAAAATGCGGCTATTTTGAAAGAAAATAGAAACGCTCTCATTTTTCTATTTCTATCTCAATAGGTGGGGAGCAAACAGCATAATTATCCCAAGAATCGTCATCAGCACTCCAGCAATTAGTTTGCAAAGTTTAGCGTATTTTTGTCCAATCCCCTGGGCTATTGCAAATCCTGCCATTACAAATATTATTATGTCATCTATCATATAAAAAATGTCATATACAAAAATATAGAAATATCTCTCAATATCTGATATGTTTTTTAGTGCTAATACTTGAGTAAAAACAGCTGGAATTGCAGAAGAGCATAAAAACTCCACTGAGTTTATTACAAAAGCAAGGCCAATGATAGCTACTATCAGCCCGATTGTAAGGGGGTCTTGGGCTATTTTTTTAATTATACTGGTTGTTTTTTTGTGCTCTTGTTCATCTCCTACTTTACATACAAGTTCTCCTTTTGTAGTGATATATTCCTTCAAATTAAGAATTCCAGCACCAAGGGCAAAAAGTCCAATTATTACTGTAACTATTCTAATGTATCCTACCAATAAAAAAGCATTAAGCCAAGCAGTCATAAACAAAAAATATAATACTCCTGAAGCAAACAGGAAGCTTCCAATTATCAACCAAAATTTCTTTTTGTCATTAACCTCTAATAAAATTCCTATCATATAAACTAAAACCCACATGGCACAGGGATTAAAACCATCCACTAATCCCAATGTTATTGCTAAAATCGGTAGAGAAAGAGTGGTTAGGTCAGTTTTTCCAATTAGTGGTAAATCCATTGTAGTTTCAATTTGAGTGCTTGTTGTTTGTTGAATAGAAAAATTGTTTGCGCTTTTTTGTTTATTCAAATAATTTTGAATCTCATATAAAATTTGCTCTTTAGTGTGAAAACCAATCAAAGCCTTTTTTCCTATGAAAATTGCGGGTACTCCTAATTTTTCAGCATCCAAATTAGCTTCTTTTGCCATAGAGTATAAAAGAGATGCCTCATTGCCAGCTGAAGCATCATGGTATACAAATGAAATATTTTTTAATTCTCTCTCCAATTCCGCAATTATTGGTCTTTGCTGTGCACAATGTGGGCATGTTGGAAGATAAAAATAATGGATGGTAAGGATGCTGCCATCCTTAGTTTCTTTTTCTAGAGGTATCTCACCGCCTATTCCACTATATATTATAAATATACCTAAAAGTGCTAAAAGGCAAACTAAATAAAAATTAAATGGCTCAGCTAGAAATTCTCTAATTTCTTTTGTTATTCTTTCAATCATTTTTCCCCCTTTTCTTAATTTAAAATTAAAATTTATTTTCCTGCTTAGAAAATTTATTAAACTAAAATATTAAACAGGTACCCAATTATTATAAAACTAATTGCCAGTGTGCTTAAAAATATTACTAGTAATTTTGGTTTTAATAACTTCTTTAATATCAAAATTTGAGGAAAAGAAAGTGCAGTTATGGACATTAACAAACAAAGTGCTGTTCCCCAAGCCATTCCTTTTGAAATAAGGCTTTGTATTATCGGAATTGCCCCCGCAGCATTTGAATAAAGTGGAATTCCAACGAATACTGCAATAATTACAGCAAAAGGATTATCTTTTGAAGCATATTTTAAAATAAAATCTTGTGGTATGTAACCATGAATAAATCCACCTATTGCAATTCCTATTAAAATATATTTCCAAACTTGTTTTATTATTTCCATACTCTCCCTATATCCTAACCCTAATCTTTTAGAAAAAGAAATTTTTTCTTCCAAATTTTGTGTCTGCTTTGGCTGTTGTTGATTTTTTATAAAATCTGCTAATTGATCTTCCATGTTTAATTTTCCTATAAATATCCCAACTAAAATTGAAATAAGTAAACCACTTAAAATATAAATAATAGTTACCTCCAATCCAAAAAGTCCTAATAACATTATTATTGCAATTTCGTTTATGGTTGGGCTTGCTATTAAAAAGGATAAGCTAACACCAAGTGGCACTCCTGCTCTTATCAGTCCAATAAAAAGAGGTATAGCTGAACAAGTACAAAATGGAGTTGGGATTCCAGCTAAAGCAGCTAAAATATTCCCAATCCCATATTTTTTATTAGAAAGAAATGACTTTATTTTATTTTGATTTATATATGTTCTAATTATTCCAACCAAAAAACTTATTACAAATAATAGAAAAAAAACTTTTAGGGTGTCGTAAATAAAAAAATCTATAGCAGCTGAAAGAGGAGAGTGTTCCAGCTTTAAAACCTCGTATACAATATATTGTGATATTTGGTTTTCTACACCCATTTTATTACCTCTAACCAAAAAGTTAATAGTTTTTCAATATTTCAATTAATTTGTTTTTATGTGCTACTTGTCCTTCTAATATTACCTTACCATTCACTATTAATGCTGGGGTGCTTGTTATACCTCTATTAACTATCTCCTCAATATCTTTAATTTCCTGTATTTCTGCTTTTTTATTGAGCACTCTTAGAGCATAAAGCACATTTTCTTTTAATTCTTTGCATTTTTGACATCCCATACCTAAAATTTCAATTTTCATCTTTCCACCTCTAACTTTTTCCATTTTAAAATAGTTCTAAGTATTATCTTTCCACTAGTTGTAAGATAAAATTTTTTCTCTCGGCCTAATTTTTTTGATTTTAGGAGTTTATTTTTTTCCAAGATTTTCAAGTGCTGAGAAATTGCTGGTTGACTTACTTTTAGTTTTGAGGGAAGCTTACAAACACAAAGTGGTTTTTTGTTTAGAATTTTTAGAATTTTTAATCTAGTTTTATCAGCCAAGGTTTTTAATATATTCTCTACTCTCATTATTACCAAATATAAGTATATACTTATATATTTTTAATGATATCTTTTTTTATAATAAGAATCTTTATTTTTTGTAATATTTCTCTAATTGGTCTATTCTCCATTTTTGGTCATAAAAAACTTCTTGTGGCTCTATTGTATATTCTGTTAATTTTGAAGCACAAACGGCTATCATGGCCCCATTATCTGCGTTATATTGATCCTCAGAGGTTTTTACCTCTACCCCATGCTCGCTTGCCATTTGTGTCAATTTCTTTATAAGTTCTTTATTTTGTGCTACCCCTCCACATACAATTATTTGTTTTTTTCTTGTTAGCATTAATGCCCTTTCAGTAGCCTCGCACAGCTCATCGAAAGCTATTTCCATAAGAGAATAGCACAAGTCCTCTTTTGGTATTTTTCCAATTAGTTTTGTGGCATAAGTGTATAATCCACTAAAAGAAAAATTCATCCCCTTTATAGTATATGGCATATTATAAAAGTTTTTTCCTTCACTAGCTAATTTTGCAACTATTGAGCCATGCCCAAATTCTTCTCCTAACTTTCTTGCAAACATGTCAAACAAATTGCCCAATCCAATATCTAATGTTTCTCCCATCACAATAAACTTTAACTTTTCTTTTTCCACTAAAATTTGAGTATTTCCTCCACTGACATACAATATAAGAGGATCTAAAAATCCTGTTTGATATTTTGTTATTTCGACATGAGCATGTGGGTGATTGATAGGTATCACTTTTTTACCATACTTTTCTGCCAAGAATTCAGTACAAATTGATCCTATTTGTAAGCATGGTCCAAGGCCAGGCCCAGCCGAATAGGCAAAATAATCAATATCTCTAATTTTTAATTTTGCTTCACCAAGAGCCTGAAGGATAGTTTTTGTACAATTTTGAATATGAAATTCTGCAGCTTTTTTTGGTACGATTCCCTCTCCTAGTGGTTTGTAGTATGACTTAGCATTTGATAATATGATATTTTTTTCACTATCAAATATCCCAACTCCAAAAGTATGGGCAGTAGATTCTATTCCCAAGATTTTTACCATCCCTATCAGCTGTCTTATTACTCTATTTTAAGCTAATTTTTTTACCATCGAAATTTAGCAAAATATCTTTTTTTGCTATTGTTCTACCAATTATATAACTTTTTATTCTATGGGAATTTGCAATATCTATTATATTTTCTACTTCCTCTTTTGGTGCAATTATTACAAATCCAATTCCCATGTTAAATGTCCTGTAGCATTCGTAGGGGTCTTCTACAATTGTCAATAATTCTTTAAAAATGTCTTTTGGCTGGGGCATTTGCTCCAAATAAAATCCGCATCCGCAAAATTTACTTAGTCGCTCTAATTTTGAAAAAGAGCCACCAGTAATATGAGCAAATCCATGGACAGCACAATTTTTTAAAATTTCTAATGCAACAGGGCTATATATTTTTGTTGGAGTGAGCATTTTTTTACCCCACTTTTTTATATCCAATACTTTTCTTGCCAAACTAAAACCATTTGAATGAAGTCCATTAGATTCTAACCCTATTAATACATCTTCTTTTGTAATTTTAGAGCCATCTAAATATCTCTCAACGACACCTATTACACTAAATGAAATATCATACCCTATTTTTTGCTCAGGGTTTAAAAGCATATCCGGCAATATCGCAGTTTCTCCGCCCACAAGTGCAGTTTTAGAGATTTTGCACCCCTTTATTATTCCACTTAAAATCTCGCCTAATAATTTTTTGTCATCTTTAGATATTGCAATATAATCCAAACCAACTATTGGTTTTGCACCAACACAAACTATATCATTTACATTCATTGCTACTGCATCAATTCCAACAGTGTCGTGTTTATTTAATGCTTGAGCTACCAAAATTTTTGTACCAACTCCATCGCAATGTGCAACAAGGTCAGTAGAATTTACTCTGAAAAAACCACCATAGTGTCCAGTTATAAAATTAGGAGTATATTTATTTTTTGTACTTAAAATAAGGCGGTTTATTTTCTTTTGTATCTGTCTGATTTTTGCTATATTCACTCCACTATCTTTATAGGTAAATTTAGCCATATTTTAAATATTTTTTTAGCATTTAAAAATCTGTCCTTCAAAACATAAAATAAGATTTTTAAATCTTTTTTTTGTATTATTTTAGAGGGGTGATTGAATGCAATCTTTGGAAGTTGGCAACGCAATATTTTCGATGGTCTTTTATGCTGTTAAAATTCTCCTAGCAATATTGTTATCCACTTTCACAATCTATCTTGGTTTGCAATTATTCAATAAAATAACCAAAAAAGTAGATGAATTGGAAGAAATCAAAAAGGGCAATGTCGCAGTAGCAGTGGTGTTAGTTTCTATTGTTTTAGCAATTGCTTCTATTGTCCAGGGAGGAATTGAAAATATTTCTTTATTGGTAAACCCAGTCCTTCCACTCAACACTCTACTCTTTGGTTTAATCTTTGCCTTAGTGCAGCTTTTAATAAGTGTAGCTGTAGCAATAATTACAATTTCAATCGCAATCTTTGTTATGGGCAGAATTGCAAAAGACTTAGATTATGAAACTCAAATCAAAAAAGGCAATGTCGCAGTTGCTCTATTAGTTGGAGGTATTCTCTTAGCACTATCTTTTGTGATAAGAGCAGGAGTAGCTGCATTTAGCTTAATTTAAAATTCTCTTTTTTTTCTTTTTTTATTTTTTTTAGCTCGAGGTGTTTTTTTGGATCAACTAAAAATAGGAGATTTAAAACCAGGTCTAAGCTCCTTTTGCATCCAGGGTATAATAAGCTCTATAGAGGAGGCAAAAGAAGTGATAACAAAATATGGAAACAAGATAAAAGTTTCTCATGCAATTTTAGAGGATGAGAGTGGAAGTATAGTCTTAACTTTATGGGGGGAGGATAGCTCAAAATACAAAGTAGGAGATAAAATATTTTTAGAAAATTGCTATGTTAGTGAATTTAGGGGAAATTTACAACTCTCAGTTAAAAAAGGAGGGCAAATAAAACTAATTTAGCAATAATTTAATTTCAATCCACAACCAATTGCCCGCCAGCAAGAAAGAAGCAAAGTTTTTATTTTTTACCTCTCTATTATTTTATATAAATAAATAGTTTATTTTCTATTCTATGAAGTAAATTTAGCTGATCTATAAACTTTCTATTTAATCTGCCTATTTTCTTTTTTAGGAGGTGGTAAATATGGCAAGATTAGAAAGTCAGCAATCTTCTGCATTGCCAGAAGGAACTACAAGAATTATTGGAAGAGATGCACAGAGAACAAATATAGCTATAGGGTATGCAATAGCTTCGATAGTTAGAACTACCCTTGGACCAAAAGGAATGGACAAGATGTTGGTTTCAGACCTTGGAGATATTGTAATTACAAACGACGGTGCAACCATTTTAGAGGAAATGAATGTAGAGCACCCAACTGCAAAAATTATGGTGGAGATTGCAAAAACTCAAGACAAAGAAGTGGGTGATGGAACTACTACTGCAGTTGTATTTATGGGAGAGCTTTGTAAAGAGGCTTCAAAACTTCTTGATCAAAACCTACATCCCTCTACCATTATCAAAGGTTACACTCAAGCAGCAGCAAAATGTGAGGAATTTTTAAATGAGCTCTCTCAAAGTGTTAGTATCGAAGATACAGAAGCATTAGAAAAAATAGCTCAAGTCTCAATGGGCTCAAAATCAATAGGCGTAGGAGATACTAAAGAATATTTGGCAAAATTGGTTGTAAAAGCAATAAGGCAAGTGGCAGAGAAAAAAGACGGCAAATATGTAATTGACGAGGATTTAATAAAAATTGAAAAGAAAGCAGGTGGGGAAATAAAAGATACCTCTCTAATTCAAGGGGTGCTAATAGATAAAGAAGTAGTACATTCAGGCATGCCAAAAGAAGTAAAAAATGCAAAAATTGCTCTCATCGATGCAGCTTTGGAAATCGAAAAAACAGAAGTAGATGCAAAAATAGAAATTACCTCCCCAGAGCAAATGTCCTCTTTCTTAGCCCAAGAAGAGAAAATGCTAAAAGAGATGGTAGAAAAAATAGCTAAGAGTGGAGCAAATGTAGTTTTCTGCCAAAAAGGAATTGACGATATGGCACAACACTTCTTGGCAAAAAAGAAAATCTTGGCTGTAAGAAGAGTGAAAAAATCAGATATGGAAAAACTATCAAGAGCTACTGGAGCAAGAATAGTTTCTACATTAGATGATTTGGCAGAGCAAGATTTAGGTTTTGCAGGAATTGTTTATGAAAAAACCATTGCAGGCGAAAAGATGGTGTTTGTTGAAAACTGCAAGGATCCAAAATCAGTTACACTGTTTGTAAGAGCATCTACTGACCACGTAGTAGCTGAGGCAGAAAGAGCAATTGTGGATGCAATCGGAGCAGTCTCTTCTTCTATAGAAGATGGAAAATTTGTTACTGGTGGTGGCTCAATAGAAATGGAACTTTCAACAAAGCTAAAGAAATATGCTGCCGAAGTTGGAGGACGAGAACAATTAGCAATAAGTGCATTTGCAGATTCCTTGGAAATAATTCCAAGAACTCTAGCAGAGTCTGCAGGAATGGATGCAATCGATGCATTGGTAGAATTAAGAGCAAAACACCAAAAAGAAGAGGGCAAATATTATGGAATAAATGTATTTAGTGGAAAAGTTGAAGACATGTACAAATTAGGTGTTTTTGAGCCAACAAAAGTAAAAAGACAGGCAATAGCATCTGCAGCCGAGGCAGCAAGAATGATTCTAAGAATAGACGATATGATTTCTTCTAAACCAAAGCCATCTTCGTCCAAAACTCCAGGAGGAGAAGAAGGAGGTCTAGAAGACTAAACTAAATTTTTTCTTCTTTTTTCTTTTTTATATTTTTTTAGGCGATCAGATGGAAGATTTATTTGTTTTATTTATATTTTTCCTATCTATATTTTTAATATTTTTTAGAAATTTATTTGGAAATATTGAGCCATGGAAAATAATGGCAAGTGCAGCCTTTCTTTTAATTGCTACTGACAATATAACTATCAATCAAGCTATTGAGCAAATCGACTGGTCTGTAATTGGATTTTTGTATTTTATGTTTGTGTTTTCAAAAGGATTGGAAGAGAGTGGGTATTTAAATAACCTATTAGCAGAAATTTTAAGCCATTTTAAAAAACCTTTTTGGATTTTTTGCAGTTTTGTATTTTTAGTTGGGGTTTCAAGCGCTCTTCTTTTAAATGATACCATTGCTATTATCGGCAGTCTAAGTGCTTTATTATTAGCAAAAATAAACAATATCAATCCAACGCCTCTAATAGTAGCCTTAGTTATTGCAATTACCATAGGAAGCTCTGCTAGCCCAATAGGAAATCCACAAAATTTTATTATAGCCTCATCGGATCAATTCTCAGGACACAATCCATTTATAATTTTTTTTGAATATCTCGCAATACCTACAATTTTTTCTTTGGGGTTTCTTTCTTTGCTTTTGTGGTATTTTTTTCCCTCTCTACAAAAACTCTCTAAAACCCCGCATAAAATTCCACCACTTTCTAATGACTATAAAGCAGCTAAAATTGGTTTTTATACCTTAATTTTATTATCAGTACTTAGAATATTTTTTAATTTTCCACTGTTTTTCATAGCTTTTGGTGTAGCATTAATTTATTTACTACTCACTCCAAAAAAGCAAAATATATTTAAAGCCGATTTTAAAACTTTAATTTTTTTCATAGGGATGTTTATACTGATGGGCTCACTATTTAATACTGCTGCATTTAAAAAATTTTTTAGTGGGAAAGAAAATTTATCTAATCCTCTTACCATCATTCTCTCAAGTTTGTTTTTTTCTCAATTTCTCTCCAATGTTCCATTTGTAATACTATACTTAAAAACAGCAAATTTTCTTTCAATAAACGAATTGATTTTATTAGCAGCTAGTTCTACTCTGGCCGCAAATATTACTATTTTTGGGGGAGCAAGCAATATAATTGTTTTGCAAACCATAGAACAAAACAAAATAAAATTTCCACTAAAGGAGTTTGTGATCTTTGGTATTAGTAGTACTATTTTTTACTTTTTATTTTTATTATCTATTTTTAAATTTTTATAATTCCTAAACTTTTTTAAATTTTTTGTGTGAGGAAAAGTATATAAATATGTTGTTATATATAATAATATAATGTGTTTATAATAATAAAGGTGAGACAATGCAATTTTTTAAAAAGGAATTAAAACCACTAAAAAAATTTAAAAACTCCACCAAAAAGGTTTCGTTATTTTTTAAAAAAGCCCTATTGGGAATCTCTCTAACAAGTTGTCTTTTGAACACTAGTTGCTTTAGAGAATCTGATTCTATATTAATTGCCACAAATAACCAAAAAAAGCCAAAGGTTATTTTGAATTACAAAGAGCAAAGAGTTGCACTCTATGACTCTGTTGAAAAAAAATATATTGTAATTGATAGCTCTATTAAAAAATTAAGGCCTCTGCCTGGATCAACTGATAGTACTTCCATATTTTTAGTATCTATCCCAAAAGATTCTCTTCAAGCCTTAATAGCAATGAATGATGGTTCTGGTTGGGTTACTTATAAATTTTCTCCTAATCAACAAGTCGCTAACTCCTATTCTCTTTCCAGTATAGAAGCAAATAATGGAGAAAAAAAAGTAGCAGTGATTAATTTTTATTCTCACCAAAATCAACTTATTCTTAATTCAGTCCAATTATTATCAATTGGCAAAAATAGTTTTACTATTTATAACATAAATCAAAATACAAAGACAATAGACTCAATTACACAACAAGTTAATATTAATGATATATTTGTCGGCCAACCTACTCTTCAGTTAGTACAATCTCAAGAAAAATGGATTTTATGTCCTTTTAATTATAATAATTCTTCTTCAATAGTAAATGGTTTTTATTTAGTGGATCCTGGCAATATTAAAGTAAATATAGTAGTACATTTAAATAACTCTATGAAGGCAATCCAATCACAAATTAATCTAAATCAACCTACAAAAATTGAAATTTCTGATGATAGAGGTAACAAAGTTTATTTTGGATTAAAAATAGTAAAACTAATATATTTTTCAGCTATGGGAATTTTAGGCCTTGGAGAAAACCCATCTTATTTTCTGCAAATTGATAATGTTTCATTAAATGGAGAAAAATTACAACCACCTCAGCAAACAAAGCTTTCAAATAATAAAAAAGAAGGATTTAATTTTGCAGATTACAAAAATCAACTTAATATTATTATAGATAAATTAGATAAATAAGAAAAGGTTTTAGCAAAAGGGAAAATTTGGGCAAACCCTTGGTAAAATAGCCAACTGGTGCCTTCTGCCTTGGATCGCTTGCAGCCGTTGGCTATTTCTATCACCCCAACTTCTGCTCCAAATCCCAATTTTTGCTAAAACCTTTCTATTTTTTTATAATTTTTTGCTTTTTGTGTAATGGGGTAGTTTTTTATTTTTTATTGTATTATTTATTTTTGGGTAGGTGAGAAAAAAATGAAGCAAATATCTGTAGTAGTAGATAGCCAAATAGGAAAATTAGCTGATATCTCTTTTATTTTAGGAAAATCTAAAATAAATATAGAATCCATTTCTATGGGAGAGGCTGCAGGAAAATCAATAATCCATTTAACTGTAAAAAACTATGAAAAAGCATTGGAATTACTCAAAGCAAATGGTTATGAATGTTATTCCTCAGATGTATTTTTAGTTAAATTAAAAAATTCTCCTGGAGAGCTGGCAAAATTAACTAAGCTATTGGAAAAAGAAAAAATTAATATAGAAAATGTTACTGTTATAAACCAAGATCAGGAAAATTCTCTATATTCTCTAAAAGTGGATAAGGCGCAGAAAGCAGAAAAAATTCTAAAAGCCAACAACTATTTAGTAGAAGAAAATATTTAATTTTTTGTAAATACAAATATAAATAAAAATAATTTGCTTAGTTTATTTTGTTCAGCCCCCTCGTCTAGTGGTAAGGACGTCAGGCTCTGGACCTGAAGGCATCGGTTCAAATCCGGTGGGGGCTAAAAAAGTGGGCCCGTGGTGGAATGGCTAACACGTCTGCCTTACACGCAGAAGATTCTGAGTTCGATTCTCAGCGGGCCCATTTTTTGAAGAGTTAAAAATATAAAGTTATTTTGATCAACTAAATAATTACAAGCCGAGGTGAAAAAATGCAACTAAAAAATTGTAGTTCTTGTGGAAAACAAACCAGACACTACGCCTTAATTTTTGATCCAAATTCAAATGGTTTTGTTATAAGGTGTAATCACTGTAGAGAGCTTTCTCTACCTTATACTTTTCCTTCTGGCCTAAAGGGCCCATAAATCTCTATTGCGGTGAGTAAAAATGGGAGATGTATTAGTAAGATTTTCAATAATGCCAGATGATATGGAAAACTTTGATAAATTAAAAGATAATGTTTTGAAAAAAGTCCAGTCTTTGTCATTGGTAAAAAAATATGATATAAAGGAGCAGGACATCGCATTTGGTATGAAATCTATTATTTTAAATGTAGTTGTACCTGATGATGCAGGAGGGGCTGATTTGTTAGAGCAGGAGCTTTCTTCTGTCAAACATCTCTCTTCTTTGGAAGTAACTTCTATGGACAGATTATAATAGTATTTATGTTAGTTTCAATCCATCTTATAAATTGGAAGTCCCATAAGGACTCTAAGCTATCCTTCAAACCAGGCACAAATTTTATAGTAGGCAAGATGGGAAGTGGAAAATCTTCAGTAGTGGACGCTATTTGTTTTTCTCTTTTTGGAACATTTCCAAAACTGTCTAGGAAAGAATGTAGTCTAAAGGATCTAAGAAATTTCAATTTACAATCAAGCCAGACCACAGTAGAATTAGAATTTTTAGTAGAAGAAAACAATACAAAAAAAACCTATAAAGTCATACGAGATGTTTTTGATTCCAAGGCTTATCTTTATTGTGAAGAAAAACTGATTTGCAGCGGCACAAATTTTGTAAATTCACATATTGAAAAAATTATTAAAGTAAATTATGATTTATTTACAAAGGCAGTTTATGGAGAGCAAAACAATTTAAATTATTGGTTGGACCTCCCACCATCAAAAAAGAAAGCACAATTAGATGATCTGTTAGGTTTAAACAAATTTGAGCAAGCAAGAGCTAATTTAATTAAGTATCTGAATAAAAGATTAGAAGAGCTTGACCTCATTGAAAAAGATATAAACTCAGACCACTCCAAAAAAATTCAAGAAGAATATTTAGCTTATCAAAAAAAGCTGGAAGAAAAAAACAACGAATTATTAATCTTAGAGTCTAACTTTAGAAAATCAGATGAAGAGTATAAAAAGATACAGCTGCTTTATATAGAAAAAAAGAAAGTTTTAGACAGAGTTTTAGATTTAGAAAAAAACCTTTTCGTTTTGAATTCAAAGAAGACTTTCATAGAACAAGAATTAAAAAAGATCAAATTAGAGGATGAAGCAGTTCTCTTGCAAAAGATAGCTCAATTAGAAGAAGAATTAAAAAAATTCTCACAAGTTTTATTACATTTAAAGAAAGAAATTAAAGAAAAAATAGTAGAACAACAAAAGCTTAATTATCTTATAGAAAAAACAAAAGAGAATAAAGAAAAGTTTGAATATCTCAAAAAAAAGTTATCCTCTCTTTTAGGAAATTTTTTGTCTTCTGAAGAATTAGAAAAAAAGATTTTTGAAATAGAAAAGCAATTAGAGATCTTAAGTGGTACTCAACTTTCATTAAAGGGAGAAATAGAAGAGCAAAATTTATTTTTAGAAAGATTGAATAAAACCTCTACCTCTTTTTGCCCCCTTTGTGGCCAGGAATTAGGACAAAAAACAAAAGAGAATTTAATTGCAACTTATACCTCTAAGCTATCAGAAAATTTAGAAAGGCTAAAAGAAACTTCACACTCCTTTTCCAACCTAAACAATCAGCTAAAATCTCTAAAAACAAATTTGTTAGAAATAAAAAATATAGAAGGGCAACTAAGACAACTTTCTATTTTGGAGGACTTAGAAAATTTAAAAATTAAATCACAAGAATTAAATTCTTATATTTTAGCTAAAGAACAAGAACAAAAGAATTTAGAACAAAAAGTGCAATCAATAGATAGAGAGTTATTTATATTAAAACAGACTTACAAAGAATTAGAAAAAAAGAAAAATTTAGAAAAAGATTTAGAAAAGACCGAAGAGGAGATTCAGAGAATTTCAAAAGAATTAAATTCCTTATCATTCTCAAAAAAAGAGATTGATGACCTTTCAAAAGAATTAGAGAGAGCTTTAGAGAATAAAACTACACTAGAGCAGAAATTAAAGACGCAAAAAGAACTTCTGCAAAATCTACAACAAATAAGTTTTATATATAAAACTCAATTGGATGAATTAGAAAAAAAGAAAATAAGACAGGCAAATCTATTAGATGAAATAGATCTATTGAGGTCTTTTGAAAAGGTTTTAATAGCTACTCAAATACAACTTAGGGAGTATATCTTATTTAGATTAAATAGTGCTCTTCAAATGCTCTGGCCTATTCTCTATCCTTACTCTGATTGGTCAAACCTTAGAATCTCTTCTTCTCAAAAAGGTTACTTAATAGAATTGTATCAAAATGATTGGAGGGATGTAGAAGTTTTTCCATCAGGTGGGGAACGTGCATGTGTAGCTTTATGTCTAAGGGTTGCTCTAGCACTTTTGTTAACACCATCTCTCAGTTGGATTATATTGGATGAACCAACGCATAATTTAGATAATAATGCAGTTTCTAGATTATCTGAAGCTCTTAATAATAAATTACCAAATTTAGTGAAGCAAATTTTAGTTATAACCCATGACGAGAGATTAGTAAATTTTGGTTATTCTCAACTAATTAAAATAGATAGAGAAAAAACTCAAAACTCCTTTAGTGTTATTTCCTGATTTTATATTTATTCATAGTATTTTTTATAATAATTTTTATATAGGTTAATTATTTTTTGTTTTTCTTTTTCTTCTTCAGTCTTATTTTCAAAAGATTTTAGATAGTGGTCTATATATATTTCTAGTTCTTTTTCTCTAACCAGGCCATTATTTTTTAAATTACATAAAAATAATGCAAATTCGTGATATCCATCTTTAATACTTTTTGTTATTCTCAATTGTGCGGGGGGCCCAAATACAGCAGTGTTATCTGTAATTTTTTTATAAATGTTTGATAGAGAAACATCCCCTAAGGCAATCTGTCGTTCATGTAATTTTGCCAAATTAAAAATATATGAGCCAATAATTCTATTTTTTTCTTTTCTTCTTTTTTTGATACTCTGAAGGTCAAGGTCATCTACTACTCTATCTTTTAAGCCTATTAAGTAAACCTTTGAGGGGCGACTAAAATAATTTAGTTTTTCTATTTTTATTGCTGCGAGTGGTTGTAGAAAAATCTTTGCCAAGTAGTTGTTTTGAAATCTAAGTTCTCTCATCAATTCAAATATTGCTTGTGCTTGCTCTAAGCTTTGAGCATGAAAAAATACATAAGTATTTTCTTTTTTTGTAATACAAAATCTTCTAGAAAGTTTTTTTATATTAAATAGTGGTATTTGGTATCTACTATTTATAGGATAGACTTCAAAATTGTTTATCTTTTTTTGTTTATTATTCTTATGGCTAAGCCTAAGGTTTAGTTTAGACATCTTCCTCCCAATTACCTTTATTGTAAAAAAATATTTTTAAATGGATGTTCCATCTATGGTAAAAAGAACAATTCTAAAAAAATTAAAATGAAAATTTTTAAAGTTGTTATGAGTTATAAAAATATGAAATTTGCCTATGTTTTTATTTTTTTTCTATTTTTTTTAGAACTTTTACTATCTAATCAAGTGAATTCAAATTTTTTAGAATTGGAAAAAGTTTTTGATTGTATGAACTGCACTATTTCTTTTTCTCCGATTTCAGCACTTTATTTTAATGGTTTGGTATATGTTTTGGATAGCAAAAATATTATTTATGCCTTAAATAGCAACAACTCTTTGGAATTTTCTATAGGAAGAAATCAGCGCTATGAATTTATATCCGAGCCTCTTTCTTTTTCAACAGATGGTAATTTAATTTATGTCTTAGATCGAGAAAACAAAAAAATATTTTATTTTCTTTCACCCTCTGACTATGATTATATTGAATTTAATCTCTATCCATCATCGTTTTCGCCTTTTTTGGTTTTAGATAATAAGTTTTGGTTTTTAAACAAAGACAGTAGTTTTATTTTAAGTTTCGACCCTTCAAAAAAGAGTGTAGAGCAATATCTTTCCAAGGGAATAGGGGATGGTAAAATAAATGAGCCTCTAGATTTTACTTTTGCAAATAATTATTTTATAATAGCAGACACAAGAAATAGACGGGTGGAGTTATTTGACAAAAATCTAAATTTTGTTTCAAATATAGGTTTAGGGCCAGGGGTGCTTTTAGAATATCCGAACTCTATAGTTGCAGATGAAGATTTTATATATGTTGCAGATTCTGTATTAAAATCTATTCTATTATTTGATTATGAAGGTAATTTAATAAAAATGATAAATTATTCTGATTTAAATGTTTCTGAAGTTTCTGACTTATTTTTAAATTCCTCTCATCTTTTGCTAACAAGTCAGAAGAATAAAAAGATTCTCTCCCTTAAAATATATAAAAATAAAATTAATTTAGATCTGTATGAAAGACTAAATAAGTTAAATGAGGATATAGAAAAATTTTCAAACGATTACTCAATTTTATTTAAGCATGCACCGCCGTCTTTTTATGAGGAATTTAGTTTTTTAGTTGCAGAATTTAGAGATCTGCAAAATTTATTTGACCAGCGAAAATTTTATGAAACAGAAAAGAATATTCCAATCTTTGAGGAAAAGTTTAGTAGGTTTTCTCAAAATTTTTATAAGCAATTGGATTACTCCCTTAACAATTCACTTGGGGATTTATTAATAAAGATAAAAAATGTCACCAATGGAAGCCTTGTTTTAAGTTTGAAGGAGTATTTGGATGGTTGTTATTTACTCTTAGAAAAAAAAGACTATCTAGCTGTTGCAAAAAATATTGAATTAATAGAAAAAAAATTAGCTAATTATTATAACTCTACAAAATTAGAAAAAGAAGTAATAGCAGAAAAAATAATAACTGAAAATCTAACTATTAATCCTCAAGAGGAAACCCTCAAGGAGCAATATGATTCTTTCTATGAAAAAGTGATCAAGAAAAAACAAGATTTGATTAGTAGGGCTAATGCTTTAAATTATTCTCTAAATTTATTTGTTTTAGACCAATACATAAAAGCTGCGGAAGTAGCTAAAAAAAATTCAGACTATAACTCTGGCCTAAATTATCTTTTAGAAGCAGATACTTCTCTAAGTTCTCTATACGAAAAAATTTTAGAATACGAGCAGACTATCGAAATTCTGGACGAATACAAAAAAAATATTTCATCACTGATAAATTCTCCCGATTCATTTTCTATGATTAAACTCTCTAAGGCATATATAATAGCTCAAACAAATTCTACCCTGGCTATTGAGGAGGCAAAAAAAGCTTTAGAACTCGCACAAAATGAAAACCAATTTATATCGCTATTTCCCTCTCCAAGAGTTTATGCTATTTTTCTTTTCTTGTTTATTTTGGGCTCAATTGTAATTATGGGTTTAATAATCTTTGCATTAATTAAATCAAGTTTAAATAAAAGAAAAAAACAACAAGCCGAGATAATCATCATAAAAAAGGCAAAGAGGCTAAGGTGACTACCAGCCATAGTTTTTTCCAGTCGAATAGCTAAAAGTATCCATTGCAGCAAAAAAGTTTTTTTTAATAAGTCCAGGATGTCTTGTAATTAATTTCAGCACTATATTGAATTTTGCAACGATACTGAGTTTTGTCAAATCTCTAGGAAGGATTTTTCCAATCTGGTTTAATTCTTCTTCACTAAAAGAATAAAAGTACTTCTTTCCTTTCAATATTTTTTGATAGGGTGGAAGTTCTTTTTTCCACTTTTGTTCATAAATTTTTATTCTATCTTCTTCATAGGGGTCTGAGATATTTTGTTCTTTTGCACTATTATAGCATTCTATTATGGCCTGTGCTGCCAATTGCCCTGTTTTTAGTGCTAATTGTGTTCCACCCTCAAACATAGGCGAGGTAAACCCAGCAGCATCTCCAGCCATTAATAAACCATCAGAATATGTTTTTGGTAGTGGGCCACCACAAGGGATCATTCCCCCAAATGGCCGCAATATTTTCTTTTTATCCAACCCTTTTTTTTCTATAAATAATTTTAGATTTTTATGAATTTCAGTTTGCTGTGTACTCACTAAACCAACATTTGCTCTATTATTATCCTTTGGCATTATCCACAAGTATCCCCCAGGAGCCAATTTAGGATCTAAATAAAATTCAATAAACTCTTCTGTGGCAACATCATCTAGTAAATATTGTGCTCCTGCTATTAGTTCTAATTCTTTGTGGTTTATTTTCAAAATTTTATTGGTAATACTTTGGTACCCACTACAGTCTACAACTACCTTAGATTTTATTCCAATTTTTGTGGATTGAATTGACCACACGCCGTTTTTTCTACTAAGACCTAAAACTCTACTCTCTGTTTTAATCTTAGCACCTTGTTCAACTGCCAGCTGTAGTAAATAATTCTCAAACAAGTCTTTATTTAGATCATAGCCTTCCTCCCTATATACCACAAAATCTCCAGAAGGAAAGAAAACTTTAATTCCCTTTACTCTTAGTCCTAAGGCTTCTTTTGGTATATCCTTTAATTCCATCCTATTTATTGCATACTCAGATAAGCCTTCACCACAATGAACTGGCTTTCCTACTTCTTTGTGCTCCTCTAAAATAGTTGTTGTTAGGCCAGCCTTAGCACAATAATAAGCTGCACTCAAGCCAGCAGGCCCAGCTCCAATAATAGCTACTTCTTCTACACTATCTTGCTGATATATTAGCTCAGCCATATTTCATCCTTTTATTTTTTATTATTCATAGCGTCTAAAACTTTTTGTTTTGCAATCTGGATTGCGGTCTTTCTTGTATCCCAATCTTTACTATTCTCTAAAACTTTTGCAGTATTTGCCTTTATTTTTTTCTCAACTAATTCAAACATCTGCTCTTTATTCATTCCAACATATTCTGCATAAGAGGATATTACACCTCCAGCATTAGCAACAAAGTCAGGTACCACTAAAATTTTATTTTTAGCAAGTTTTTTTTCTATTTCATGACTAATTGGGAGATTTGCTGCCTCTACTATCAATTTTGCCTTTACTTTTTTGTAGTTCTTTTCGTTTATTACATTTGGTCTTGCTCCAGGAATTAATATATCTACATCTAATTCAAATAGTTTGGTAGCCTCCATTTTTTTACCCTCGTATTCTATAACTGTGCCTTTTGTTTGCTTTATTTCAACAGCCTTTTGGTAATCAATACCATCCTTATTATAAATAGCTCCTTTAGAATCAGAGAGAGCAACTATTTTGGCACCCATTTGCTCTAAAAATTTATGAGTAAAGGTGCCAACGTTTCCATAACCTTCAATTGCTACTGTGCAATCACTCAAATCTTTTTTTAGAAATTCTACTGCCACCTTTGTTGCATGTGCAACTCCAAATCCAGTGGAACCAAGTTCATGGGGAAGTCCGCCCATACTAAGTGGCTTTCCTGTGGCTGCTTTTTTATCTTTTAGTTCATCTGCAATATATCCCATTTCTTTTTCCGTTGTATTCATATCTGGTCCTGGAATATAATATTGAGGCACAAGGGGTTTTATTAACCTGGCAAAAGATCTAATTACCTTTTCTTTATCAATTTTCTTTGGATCTGCAGCAATACCTGATTTTGCTCCTCCAAAAGGTATGTCAGCCATTGAATTTTTATATGTCATTGCTCTAGCAAGTCCAAATACTTCCTCTACACTGATATCTGATACTAACCTAATTCCACCCTTACCAGGTCCAAGGGCAGTATTATCTACCACTACCACTCCCCAGTAGTTAAGTTTTGGATCCTGAACATAAAGTATTTTCTCTGGGCCCATTTCATCTGCAAATTTGTACATTTTCTCACCCAATTTTAAATTGTAATCTCAAAATAAGTTTATAAATTTTTATTAATTTTTTAATTTTTTTCTAATTCGAATTTATATACCCTACATTGTTCTGTAAATCTTTTGATAGGAATAATCTTAAATTTATTTTTTTGAAATTTTTCTAAAATCTTTTTTTCTATTTCCTTAGAGTGTGTTTCTATTAGCCAAACAGGAACCTTTCTAATAAGCTCATCTTCCACTCTAACCAAAAACTCCTCACATCCCTCACAATCTATTTTTGCAACATCATAGTTATTTTCTTTTAAAATTTTTGTAAAAGAGATACAATTAAAAGTATATATTTCAGGCTCTATTTTAAAAAGTTTGTTTAAAAAGTTAGATAGTTTTAACCCAAATTTTCCACTACCTTCTATTTCCGTTGTTTTTATCTTTATTTCTCCTTCTCTATCTCCAACAGCCAATTTATTTATTCTATATTTTTTGGCAGGATATTGCTGTAAATTCATTTTCATTATTTCAATATTCAATTCCACTGGTTCATATATATCTACAAACTGTGCACCTCTGTCCAAAAAATACATGGCAGTATCTCCGTTATGTCCGCCAACATCCAAAATCCTTTTTTCTTTAAAATCAGCAGGATATTCCTCTTCAAATTTTTTACTAGCAATTTTGTAGAGTGTCAAGGCATGTACCATAGTGCCATAATATTTTTTATTATCTATCTCCCAACAAAATATCTCTTTTTCTCTATCCACTATTTCTTTTTTGTATTTCCAAATTTTTAATCCACCCAAATAAACAAAATTTGTTTCTGTTCCATCTTTAAATTTTATTTTTCTTGGTATATGCAACAATTTTGAAATAAACACATCAGGAATACTGCTAAGCTTTACATACTTAAAAACCAAGAATAAAAATTCTGCAATTAATTTAATTTTTTCAATCAACATATTCTAACCATTCAAAAATTTTTAATAACAAATTATACAAAACAAATATTTTAAAATATAATGGTTAATAACAAATTATACAAAACAAATATTTTAAAATTAATGGAGAGAATTAAGATTACTTTAAATTTAATTTTTTAAAATTTCAAATTTCTCACAAAATATTTTTCTCAAGGTTAGTTTTTTATTTAGATGCTTAAAAAATCATTTGAAGCTTAAGCTTATCTATTTCTAAAAGTTGCTGCACTTACAACTGAATATATACTTTCTTTATTTCTAAATTTCTTAAATAAATTCAAATTCATAGTGCCATTAGGATAGTTAGTTACTTCTTGAATCATTATTAATTCAATAACTACCAAAATAAATTCAACGCTATATTCTCCATATTTATTCAATCCTCTAAATTTTTTAGCTTGCTCTTTTTTAAAAACTTGCAATGTTGGGGGAAACTTGTTTACAGGTTTAACTTTCATTATAATCTCATTTATTATATGGTCTACTAATTTTATTGTTAGCTTTTCATTTCTAGACAACTTCATATATAAATCAATTATCAAGTGAATGTGTTTAGGTGTCCTAACTCTTTTATTTTTTTCCTTATAATGAACCTTAAAATCATATGGAGATTGTGTTTTATTTCCTTTTGATACAAGAATTTCTATATCCTCCTCTGTTTTAAAAATTTTAAAGTATTGGTCCATAAATAAGAAAATAAACAAAATTTTTATATATATTTTATTTTGATAAATATTTATAAATAAATACAAATATTAAAGTGGTGCTATGGCTAAAAAAATAGTAGTATCCTTAACTTTGGATTCTGATATTTATGAAAAATTTAAACAAATATGTAAGAATAATGATATTAAAGCTTCTACAAAAGTGAATACTCTTATCAAGGAATGGTTGGAAAAAAACAGCGGAGTTAATTCAAATGAAAGAAACTAAGTTTATCCAAATGACAGAGATCACCCAAAAAGATTACCAAGAGTTTATTAGAAAAACTAAAAAAATTATCATCGAAGATACGGTTATAGAAATAGGTAAGGTTCATAACATCAAGGTTCTTCAGCCAGAGAAATTTGAACTAGAAACTACAACAGTTTGGAGTTTTCCAAAAAGGGGAGAATGGGCTACACACTACCTAAATGCCAAATATAGGGGCAATTGGGCCCCACAGGTAGTAAGAAATATACTTCTTAGATATTCAAAAGAAGGAGACGTTGTTTTAGATGCCTTTGTTGGATCTGGTACGACTCTAATAGAGTGTAAACTAACTAATAGAAAGGGTATAGGTGTCGATATTAACAAAGAAGCCCTAATTTTAACAAGAGATAGATTAAATTTTAACTCTCTATCTAGTTTTATAGAGCAAAAAACATTTCTGGGGGATGCAAGAAATTTAGATCTAATTAGTGATGAAAGTGTCGATCTAATTCTTACTCATCCACCATATGCTAGTATAATACCCTATACTAAAAACTCAAATTATGCACAAGAAGGAGATCTATCTAAAGTTAGATCAGCTGAAGAATTTTTTAGAGAAATGAAAAAAGTTGCACAGGAGTTTTTTAGAGTTTTAAAACCAGGCAAGTATTGCGCAATTCTAATCGGAGACACTAGAAGAAATAAACACCAGGTTTTAATTTCTTTTGGTGTGTTAAAATCTTTTTTAGAAAGCGGGTTTATTCTAAAGGAAGATATAATTAAGATCCAACATAACACAAAAACAGCCCATCTTTGGAAAAAATCATCTATAAAAAATAATTTTCTTTTATTGGCCCATGAACATCTTTTTGTATTTAGAAAACCACAAAAAGGAGAAAAGCTAACTAAATTCAAAGAAAGCACCGCATTAAACTTTATTGACTAAATTTCTTTATCTTCCAATCTATAAATTACTTGGAAATTTTTAAATTTTTATTTTGAAAAATTTTTTATTTTGAATATTAATATATTAAATCTAAATAACTTGAAATTTATAGAGGCGAAACATTTATATATGTTTTATATTCAATTTATTTTAGTTGGATAGGCCTTTTTTTTAAAATTCTAAAAAGGCGCATATCTTTTTTTGAAGGTGAGTAAAATGGAGATGCAAAGTTCAAAATCTCTTCAAACAGGTACTACTACTGTTGCAATAGCTTGTGCTGATGGAATAGTGTTAGGCTCAGACAAAAGAGCAACTATGGGTTATTTTATTGCCTCTAAAGATGTAACTAAAATTTTTCCAATTTCTGATAGTCTTGCAATGACTGTAGCTGGGTCAGTAGGGGATGCGCAAGCTTTGGTAAGATTATTACAAGCTGAGGCAAGATTATATAAATTAAAATATTCTAAGGAAATGTCTGCTACTTCAGCAGCTACTTTGTTGTCAAATGTTTTATTCCAATATAAGTTTTTTCCATATTTTGTACAATTAATCTTAGCAGGAAAAGATGAAGACAAATATAAAATATTTTCTATAGATGCAATAGGTGGAGTTACAGAAGAAAAGTTTACTTCTTCTGGCTCTGGTTCACCGATTGCTTATGGCGTGCTAGAAGCTTCTTACAAGGATGGAGCCACTACAAAAGAAATGATTCCAGTTGCAATAAAAGCAGTTAATATTGCAATGAAAAGAGATGCTGCTTCAGGTGAAGCAGTAGATATTGTTCTAATTACAAAAAATGGTATAAAAAGGCTAGAAAAAGGAGAACTTAGCAAATTGGCAGAATAAAATTGGTTTTTATCTCAATTTATATTCTCTATTAGACGAGATCACTAATATAACAAATTAATTTTCAAGGTTTTTTAGATGGAACTAAAAGAGATCGAAAAAAAACTTTTAGAACTAGTGCCTAAAGAATGTGGTCTTAATAAAATAGAACCTGAGGGTTTAGATATAGTGCTCTATTTAAAAGACATAAAAAAGTTTTATGAAAATGATTTTTTAATAAAGAAAATAGCCTCTAGCATAAGAAAGAGAATTATAATTAGATCAGATCCTTCTACTCTACTAAAGCAAGATGAGGCATTAGAAAAAATAAAACAAATTATACCTCCAGAAGCACAAGTGGAAGAAATAAGATTTTGTCCAGAATTTTGTGAAGTAGTAATAGAAGCTCTAAAACCAGGTTTAGTGATAGGAAAAGGAGGGGAAAACATAAAAAAAATAATTCAACAAACCGGGTGGGTGCCAAGAATAGAGCGAAAACCAACCATGCCCTCTTCCACTCTAAAAGGAATAAGGGCTTCTTTAATAAAAGAGGCCCCCCAAAGAAAAAAATTTTTAGTAAATTTAGGAAAAAAGATTTGTTTGCCTGTAGGCAAAACCGAAATGATAAAAGTCACAGCTCTTGGTGGCTATAAGGAAGTAGGAAGAAGTTGTACTTTGTTTGAAACAAACAATTCCAAAATTTTAATTGACTGTGGTGTTAATCCAGAAACCTTTGAACCACAAAAAGCATATCCCCATCTTTCTGCAATGCAATTAGAATTAGACAAAATAGATGCAATTATATTAACCCATGCACATTTGGATCATAGTGGTTTTATTCCTTATTTGTTTGCATATGGATATGATGGTCCAGTCTATTGTACTCCACCTACAAGAGATCTAACTATATTGTTGCAAAATGATTTTGTAAACGTATTACAAAAAACAAACGGAACAAAATCGCCTTATGGTATAAAAGATATACAAAAAGAATTATCTCACATGGTTGTTTTAGACTATGGTGAGGTAGTAGATATTTCTAATGAGATAAAACTAACTTTTTATAATGCAGGACATATCTTAGGCTCAGCACAAGTTCACCTACATATTGGAGAGGGCTTACACAACGTAGTATTTAGTGGAGATATAAAATATGGTTTTACTAAATTGTTAGAACCAGCAGAAACCTCTTTTCCACGAGTGGAAACTTTGTTTGTAGAATCTACCTATGGTGCAAGAACTGATATTATGTCCTCAAGATTTGAGGCAGATAAAAATTTGATCGATTTTATATTAAAAGTGATTGAAAGAAAAGGAAAAGTTTTGATCCCAGTTTTCTCTGTCGGTCGAAGCCAGGAAATCATGTTGGTTTTAGAAGAATTTTGCTCCAAAAACCCAGATAAGGCTTTTAATGTTTTTATTGATGGAATGGTTTTAGAAGCATCTGCCATCCACACTGCCTATCCAGAATATTTGAGGCACAATATTCAAAAAAGAATTTTATCCAATAATTCTCCTTTCGAGTCAAAAATATTTATCGTAGCCAAAGGAGATAGAAAGCAAATAGTGGAAGAAGAAGACCCATGTGTTATTTTGTCACCTTCAGGTATGATGACAGGTGGACCAGTGTTGGATTATTTAAAATATATGTGTGAGGATGAAAAAAATGCCTTGGTTTTTGTAGGTTATCAATCTACTCTCTCTTTGGGAAGAAAAATCCAAAATGGTTTAAAAGAAGTTCCATTTATAGGAGAAGATGGAAAAACAAATGTTTTCAAAATAAACATGGAGGTAAGAACTATAGAAGGTTATTCTGGGCATTCTGATAGGGCACAACTAATGAAATACATTAAAAATATCAGGCCTCATCCTTCAAAGATTTTTACTATGCATGGAGAAGAAGCAAAATGCGAAGATTTAGCAAGGTCTGCTCATCATATGGTTAGAGCAGAATCTAGAGCTCCCCTGGATTTAGATTCTTTTAGATTACTCTAATTTAATTTTTTCACCCCCCAACTATCTTATTATTTTTTATTCTTTTTTATTTAAATAATTCTTATGAGAAAAATTTTAATTACTGCTGCACTACCTTATTCTAATAACTTGCCACATTTGGGAACTCTAATAGGTTGTGTGCTCTCAGCAGATGTATTTGCAAGATATCATCGTTTAGTAGGAAATAATTGTATTTATATCTGTGGAACAGACGAATATGGTACTGCAACAGAAATAAAAGCAATGGAAGAAGGTTTAAGTCCACAGCAGCTGTGTGATAAGTACTATTTACTTCATAAAGAAATTTATGAATGGTTTGACATTTCTTTTGATATCTTTGGTAGGACCACTACTCCAAAACACACTCAAATAGTACAAGAAATATTTTTAGACCTATATAAAAACGGCTATATTTTTGAAAAAGAAATAAGTCAGCCTTTTGATCAAAAGTTAGGTATTTTTCTTGCAGATAGATATATTAGTGGAAAATGCCCATTTTGTGGCTATACACAAGCAAGGGCTGATCAGTGCGATAACTGTGGTAAATTATTAGAATTCTCTTTACTAATAGATCCAATTAGTAAATTGTCTGGAACTACTCCTACTATAAAAAATTCAAAACATCTTTTTTTAGATCTCCCAAAACTTGAGCCTCAAGTTAAAAAATTTATTTTAGAAGTAGAACAAAAAAACCTCTGGTCTAAAAATACTTTGGCTGTTACAAAAGCTTGGCTAAATGCTGGTTTGCAGCCAAGGGCTATAACTAGGGATCTAAAATGGGGAGTGAGAGTACCTCTGGAGGGATGGGAAAACAAAGTATTTTATGTTTGGTTTGATGCACCTATTGGGTATATTTCAATCACAGCTAATTTAACTGAAAATTATATGGATTGGTGGGGAGGCTCAAAAGACGTTGAGCACTATGAATTTATAGGCAAAGACAACATTCCATTTCATTCTATAATTTTTCCTGCTACTTTGATTGGCACAAAAAAAACTTGGACATTACCTCATTTTATTTCTGCTACAGAATTTTTAAATTTCGAAGGACAAAAATTCTCAAAATCAAACAAAGTCGGAATTTTTGGTGACGATGCTATAAAAAGCGGAATTGAATCTGATGTTTGGCGCTATTATCTGATTGCAAATAGGCCAGAAACTTCAGATACTAATTTTTGTTGGGAAGACTTTGAAAAAAGAATAAATAGCGAACTTGTAGCAAACTTAGCAAATTTAGTAAATAGAACTTTGGTTTTTATATATAAAAATTTTGATGGAGTTGTACCACAACCAACCCTAAGTGCTGAAGATTTAGAATTTTTAGAGCAACAAAGAATTTATTCTGGAGGGGTTAGTTATAATTTAGAAAAAGTTCAATTAAGGGCAGCATTGGAAAAAGCTATGGAATTTTGTGCAAATGCAAACAGATATTTTCAAAATTCCAAACCATGGGAAAACATAAAGTTAAATCCACCTAAAGCAAGAACTTCTTTATTTGTATTGGCAAATGTGGTGTTTGATATTGCAATTTTGTTTGAGCCATTTTTACCAAAAACCTCGTCCAAAATACTTAAGCAACTTAACATTTCCCAAAAGCCAACTTGGTTTGACCTCAATAAATTAAAGATCCAACCAGGACACAAAATAAATGAGCCCTTCCATCTCTTTGAAAAGTTGGATAAATCAAAAATTCAACAACTCGCTTTGCAATATTCCTCTAAAGCAGAACATCAAGAATTAAAAAATTTATATTTAGAAGTAGGGCAAATAATATCTGTAGAACTACATCCAAATGCCTCTAATCTTTATATTGAGCAAGTAAAACTTTCAGATAAGACAATTAGAATTGTTTCTGGGCTTGCAAAATTCTACAACCCCAACGAGCTTTTAAATAAAAACTGTTTGATTGTAAGGAACCTGGAGTCAAAAGTTATTAGAGGGGTGAGAAGTGATGGCATGCTTCTTGCAGCCCAATCTTCAAATTTAGAATTGGAAATTATAGAACCCCAATCAGATGTTGGCCAGATAGTAAATTTTGAGGGAATTGTCCCAACACAAAATCCAAAGCTTCTCTCTTTAGACGAATTTTTTAAATTTAAGTTAGAAGTAAGAGAAGGAATTTGCTATGCAAATGGAAAAAAAATGTTAATTGGAGGGACAGAACTAAAAACTAAAAAAATTAAAAATGGCATAATAAAATAATTTAAGCTGTTTTGAAATTTTTTATGAAAGCTTTTGCAAATATATTGTTTGAGTAGGATAGGCAAACGAGATTTTTTCCTTTTTAAATTCCTCCATCAATCTTATATTTATTCTCTCTTGTTTTGCCGCATATGTTGCATAACTATTTGATTTCACAAAGTAGGCTGTTTCAAAAATTAAAGCATAATCTCCAAATTTCAAGAAATTCGTTCTATCTAATTCCAAGTCTTTATCTTCTTCAATAATCTTTTTTATAATCGAAGTAACTTTTTTTACTTTTTCTAATGGTGTGTTATATGTTATTCCAATTTGAAAGATAACTCGTCGTTTTTCCATTCTTTTGTAGTTGTTTATTTTAGATTCCGTCAAAACTTTATTTGAAATTATTATCTCTTCACCCTGTAGAGATGTTAGCCTAGTAGATTTTATTCCAATCTTTTTTACTATTCCACTATCTTGTCCAATCACTATAAAATCGCCTACTCTAAATGGCTTGTCAAAGTATATTGAAAAAGAAGCAAAAATATCTGCTAATATATTTTGTAGGGCAAATGCAATTGCAATACCTCCAATGGAAGCTCCTGCTAACAGAGGCCAAACATCAATACCTAAATTAGATAAAACAAACAATATTGCAATTATCCACAAAGCATATTTTACTACTTGTGCCCCTATGTGTATAATCTCTTCAGTATCTTTTTCTCCTTCTCTTTTATTTTTCTCAACTAATTCTTCTGAAAAAAAATCAATAAATATTTGACTAATGCGCACTCCATAATATGTCAGAATAATTAGAAATATCCTATCCACCATCCACAAAATCTCTTTGTCTAATTCTAAAAAGTAGTGAGTAGTTAAATAAAGTGAAAATCCAAAATAGAACCAAAAACCTATTTTTTCTAAGGCATATACCAAATGGTCATCGAATTTATTGGAAGTTTTTTGAGCAATTATTTTCAAGTATTTCAGAAATATTGCCTTAGCAATCCTCGTGATAAAAATTATTCCTAAAAAAATTACAAAAGCCTCAATATATATTAAATAAGAAATTAGTCCATAATTCTCTAAAATTCTATCCAAAAACATTTCTACACCTATAAATTTTATATTCTTTATTAAATAAATAATATTTACTAAAATTATAAAAAAATAACTTTTGCCAGGTTGGCAGAGTGGCTATGCGTCCGCCTGCAGAGCGGAGTAGGGGGGTTCGATTCCCTCACCTGGCTTTGTTTTAATTTCATTCTATATATCAAACTGTTTTCTGAGTTTTTTTATTATTTCTGCAGCGTCTTTTTGGCCCCCTAGTCCAAAAGCTATTGCAAATGCAAATGCAACTCCATATACTATTGCTTGAATAATTGAGAGAAGTATTTGGTTTATAATTGTAGTTTTAAAGCCTATGGTTTCAAGAGCTACCAAAACCCCTACTAAAACTACAAATCCCTTTAGAGCAGAGGCAAGAGTTTTTTGTCCATAAAATTTATTAAGGTCTAAAATAGATTCTTTTATCCATTCTCCAACTATTGCACAGAGAATGATAAATAAAATTGCACCAAAAATTATTGGTATATAAAATGTCAAGAAATTCAAAAATATTTGTAATTGTGGCAAATTAAGAACTTCTAAACCAATTATAAAGAAAAATATCATTAAGTACCATTTAAATAATTTGATAAATATGGGTGTAATTTTATTTCCCCCTATAGCATCCTCTATTTTATATTTTTGAAAAACCTCTTCAACTTTTAGATATTCTATTATTCTTTTTAATATATTTGCAAGGATAGTACTCACAAAATACCCAATTAAGATAATAACCAAGGCTATTATTATATTTGGTATATAAGCTATTGTTTCATAAGTAAACTTATTTAATGAATAAAACATCGTTTGTATAATTTTTTCTATATCTATCATATATCTTCACCAATTTTATTTATCAATTATTATTTAAAATCTTTCTATTAAAGCAAAAAGTATTTAATAATAAACAATTCTATCCTTTTATATGGCTATAAAAATTTTTGTGGATACTCAAGCAAAAAAAATTTATTGTTCTGATCCTTCTTCAATTTCAATTTTGCAGAAAGGTTTTTTTGGAAAAATAGAAAATAAAAAAATAATCCTCAGCACAATAGAGGCTCTATATTTGATGGATGTGAGAAATGCAGTATGTATAGATGAAAAAACTAACAAAGAATTAGATTTTAATTTTTTTTTGAAAAATTTTTTGGAGAAGAGGGACTTAATAAAATATTTTACTTATTGTGCATGGAGAGAGCGAGGTTTAATTGCCCGTGATATAAAATTTGAAAATTTAAAAAATTATAAAAAAAGCCCAGTTATCCGCTATGAAGGAAAAAGCATGTCAATTAAAAAATTAGATTGTTCTGCCTATTTTGATGCCAACAGTTTAATTTCAATTTTAACTGATTTAAAAGAAGCAAAAAAACTTTACTTCACTTACTGGTTTGGTCAATATGGCTTATACAAATCTGAAGAAAAAGGTTCAATAATGAAGCTTGATATTTTTGAAACAATTTTTTTAGCAAAACATTTTGGATTAAAATTAGAAAATTTCTCTTTAGATGAGGTATTTAAATTAGCTCAATCAAAAATTCCAGATTTTGAAAAGTTCTATCAAGTTTATGAAGACTGGAGATTAAATGGATTTATATTAAAAACAGGTTTTAAATTTGGAACTCACTTTAGAGTTTATTTTCCAAATTTTTTACCCAATAATTCAAACAATTTACAACATAGCAAACATGTTTTAGAAATATTCTCAAAGTCAAGCAGTCAAATTATTTATAAATGGGCAAGAGCAATTAGAGTTGCTCATTCTGTAAAGAAAACTTTCATTTTAGCAATTGAAGGACAAAAAAAGGATATAAAACAATTTTCAAAGCCAAAGTACACTCATTTTGTTTTATATTCTCGAAAAGAGGGCGGAATCTGTAAGCCAAATTCTGATGAACCCTCTTATTTGATGCTGAGCTTATCTGAGCTAGATTATATATCGGCAAAATCTTTGGCAGCTGCAATTGAAGAGTGCAAATCATATGGTTTGGGGTTGGTATTAGCAATAGCAGATAGAGAATCTTCCACTACCTTCTATTTAGTTAACAGAATAAATATACCTCAGTCAAAATACGAATACTATCAATTAGAATGGTTCTTACCCTAGAGCCTCTAGCATCTTTTGTATAATTTCTTTGTTTCCTACATAAAAAGGCGTTCTTTGATCTATTTCACTCACTTCTTTTTTCAATATAGGTTCTTTTCCATCTACAGCACTTCCTGAAGCATTCTCTGCTATAAATGCAACTGGATTGCATTCATAGGTAAGTCGCAATTTTCCTTGTGGTGATTTTTTTGTTGACGGGTAAGCAAAAAATCCACCGCGATGTAAAATCTGAGAGAAATCTCCAACTAAAGAGCCACAATATCTTACCTTTAATTTTTCCACCCTAAACAAGCCTTTTGCAAATTTTAAAAATTTCTCGTCCCATTCTGTAGGTTGTCCTCCAATTCCAAAAACCTCTCCTGGTTGTGGAAATTTCAAATTCTCATTTAATAAAAAAAATTCAGCTCTATCGTACTCGTCATAATGTTTTACAAATTCGTGTGTCCCTTTTCCACAAGAATATATCAATAAATTTACTGGCCCGTAGACTTTTATTGCAGCTAATTTTAGATTTTCTCCTTTTTGTGGCAGCTTTTTATCATATACCCCCAATATTATTCCAAAGACATTATTTGCTACTATGTTTGAAGAGCCATCCAGTGGATCTAAAGTAACATAATATTTTCCTTCCGTATTTACCACATATGGCTTTTCTAACTCTTCGCTATAAATCGTGTTTATTTCATTTACTTTTGAGAGATGTTCTACTAAAGAGTCATTGGCCCATTTATCTAATTTTGCAACTATTTCGCCATATTTGTTTGGATTATTCTCTACTCCCTTTAGATATTTTGGAAAATTGTCTTGCATTCTGAGTGAATGAAATGCAAACTTTAAAAAAATATTTTTTAATTGTGGCTCAATTTTTTCTTTTTCTAAAAATTCTTGCAAGTTTTGCTCATCCATTTTTTCCCCCTAGTCTGAAAATATGATCTTTTTTAATTCTTCAGCAATTTTTAGTGGCTGGGGATGTTGCCAGACATTTCTTCCTACAGCAAACCCAACCGCTCCTGCACTCATCACTTCTTTTGCTTTTGCTAAAAATTCCTCGTCTGTTTGTTTAGAGCCTCCAGCAGAAATGACCTTGCATTTTTGAGCTGCTTGTACTACATACCTAAAGCTTTCTACAGAGCCAGTATAATTCACTTTTACAATGTCTGCTCCAAGTTCTAGGGCGCATCTTGCAGCATATGCAACTACAGCTTTATCTTTTTCATTTTGCACGTATTTTCCTCTTGGATATGCCCACACAATTGTAGGAATACCATATTCTTCACACTCTGCCCTTATCATTCCAAATTCATGAAACATTCTTGCTTCATTTGGAGATCCAACATAGATTGTATATCCAATAGCATCAGCCCCTAATTTTATTGCTTCTTTTACTGTTGCCAAAGGAGCAGAATAAGCTTCATCTTTTGGCACGATATTTGTTTTTCCGTTTAGTTTTAGTATTAGTGGTATTTGCCCAGCATAATTTTCTAAATATTTATAAGCAATTCCTTTTTGGATAGCAATTCCAGTAAATCCCCCCTTTACAGCTATATCCAAAACATAATCTGGATTGATGTTTTTTTCATCAAAGTCAGTAGGACCATGTTCTATTCCTTGGTCCATAGCAAGCAACATAACTTTTCCATTTCTCATAATTCTAGAAAGTCTTGTTTTGTGTCCAGCCATATTCTCTCACCCTAAAATTTATTTTAACATTAATATTTTTTAATTTAAACTTCCAAATTATTATACCTTTAATAATTTTGCGATTGTAGTCTAACCTGGTTAGGACACGAGATTGCCAATCTCGGAATCCGGGTTCAAATCCCGGCAATCGCACTTTTTTATTTTTTGTCGACTTTTAGGATTTTAAATTTGTTTCACTATTATTTTTTATATGCCCCCATAGTTCAACTTGGACAGAATGCGGGCTTGCGGAGCCTGAGGTCTGGGTTCAAATCCCGGTGGGGGCGAATTAATTTTCTAAAAGTAAATCTATTTCTTTTTTGTATTTTTCTATTTTCTTAGGGTCTAAAAAAATTTTGTGTGGAGAATCACTTAGACTATAAAATTCAATATTAGTGGGTCTATCAAGACCACTTATTTTAGAAAGCAAATAAGCTCTAATTTCAATCATGGCAGGATAATCATCTTCCTCTAAATTTAATTTATTTGAAATAAGAACAGTTAGATAGTTTAGCTCTTTTTTTACTTCTGCTCTAAAATAAAATTTATTGTCCTCTATAAACTTCTCTTTAAGGTCCGAATACTTCTTAGAAATTTCTTCTTTTAAATCATCCCTTTTATTAGCTAGCTCTTCTTTTAAATTTCTAAATTCTATGGCATTCTCTATGGTAAATGACAAATAGGAAGAGGGATCAATTTTAGCTATTTCAAGAAATTTTTCTAATTTTTCTTTTTCATGTTCTTTTGAAATAGCAAAGCAAATAAGTTCAATTAATGATTTTGGTATTAATTTTTCAACTTCAACTCCATAAACTTCGGCTAATTTATAAAAAATAGAAATAATTTTTCCCTCAAAATATTCCTTTATAAAATCCTCTATGCCTAAAGAGATTTTAGAAGAAATTAATTTTAATAATTCTTTATATTGGGGGTATTCCAGTTCAAGACGACCCAAAATCTTTTTTAAATCCAACCCAATTTTGTGAAAAAATTCTTTATTTTCTTTTACAATATTTTCAGCTTCTAAAGAAGCACTCGCCTCCAAAATCCAAAAATTATTCAAAATCAAATCATTGAATTCACCATCTGCTGCAATTTCTTTTCTAAAGCTATTTTGCTTATAGTATTCTATTTTGCTTTGTTGTATATGATGCACCAATTCATGAATAAGGACAGCAACAAGTTCTTCTTTATTTAGTAGTGGTTTGGAGAGATCTATATCTAATCTAATTTCATAAATTCCTAAAAAACTTTCATCTGGCAGGGCCCTATAAACACCACTTATCTTTTCCCCCACATCCATAGTAGAATCGTAATTATTTGTTAAAACAAAAGTTAGATTCCATTTAGATAAATCAACATTATATCTTTTTTCAATAATTTTTAAAATCTGCGGTATGTTTTTTTGAAGAAAGTTTATCGTTTGTTGTAGTTTCTTTTCTTCTTGAGCAGCAATTGTTTGCGTTTCAGTTTTAATAACAAAATTTTTTTGTGGATTTTTCTCTTCAACTTCCATATACATTTTTATACCTTTGTTTTTAGATATTGCTCTGCACTATATGCAGCCATCACTCCTTGAGCTGCAGAAATTACTGCTTGTTTAAATTCAACATCAGTACAATCTCCTGCTGCAAAAAAACCTTCAATATTTGTCTTGCACAATTTATCTACTTTAATCTCCCCTTTTTGATTTAATTCTACCCCCACCTCCTTTGCCAATTGTGTATTTGGTATATGGCCAATTAAAATAAAAGCAGCAGAAGCTTCTATTTCATCTGTAGGTTTATCATATCCCTTTGGCAAAATCTCCCTAGTTAGTTTTATTTTTTCTAATTTTTTTTCACCAAGAAACTCTTTAACTTGGACGTTTGTAAAAACTTCAATTTTTGGATTTTCAAGCGCTCTTTTTTGATTTATTGGCTCTCCTTTTAGTCTCTCTCCCCTAACTAAAATATAAACCGCTTTTGCATATTCTGCCAATAATATTGATTCTTTTGCTGCCGAATCTCCTGAGCCAACTACTGCAACAACTTTTCCTCTATATAGTGGACCATCGCAAGAAGCGCAAAAATGTATTCCTTTATTTAGAAACTTTTCTTCAGATTTAATTCCAAGTTTTCTCCATGTGCTTCCAGTGCAAAAAATTAATGCATGAGCATGGTATTCTTTTTCTTCTGTTTTTATAACAAAGATCTCTTTTTCTTTTTTTATTCCGACTACTCTCTCTTGTTTCACTTTTACATTAGGATAACTTGTAGCATGCTCTAAAAACTTCTGCCCCAACTCCAAGCCAGAAATTGATTTGATGGGCGGATAATTTTCAACTAAATGGGTAAGGGTAATTGTACCTCCAGGCATAGGATCAAAACAAATTGTCTTTTTTTCAAATCTTGCGCAATACATCGCAGCTGCCAAACCTGCACAACCACCTCCTACTATAGCAACATCGTAAATTTCGCTCATTTTTTTCTACCTCCCTATCAGACAATTTTATATTTATCTCTGTTAAATTTATTAAATTTCATTTCATCTTTATTTTATGAGCTTGTTAGTTTTAGTTAGACATGGACAATCTATTTGGAATTTAGAAAACAAGTTTACGGGCTGGATCGATGTACCGCTTTCTGAATTTGGCATTAAAGAAGCACACCAATGTGCAAAAAAATTAAAAGATTTTAAATTCGATATAGCTTATACTTCTATATTAACAAGAGCAATTGAGACTTTAGAAATTATTCTAAAAGACAATAATTGGTCTATACCTGTTATAAAAGACAGAGCACTAAATGAGAGAATGTATGGAGAGCTACAAGGAAAAAATAAGGACGAAATAAAAAAGATTTATGGGGAAAAACAATTTATTTTATGGCGCAGAAGTTATGATGTTGCACCTCCTGGTGGAGAATCTCTTAAAGACACTGCAAAAAGGGTTTTACCTTTTTTTAAAAAATTCATCCTAAAAGATCTAAAAGAAGGTAAAAATGTATTAGTAGTAGCTCATGGAAATTCTCTTAGGGCACTAGTAATGCACTTAGATAAATTAACAAAACAAGAAGTTATAAATTTGAACATTCCAACAGCTATACCTTATATTTATGAATTTGATAAAAAAGGAAAAATTTTAAGCAAAAAAATTTTAGAAGGGTGAGGAAATGTTATTGTTTACTCCAGGTCCTGTAGCAGTGCCAAAAGAAGTAGCTCTAGCTCAAACAAAAGAGATGATTACTCACAGAGGAAAAGAATTTCAAGAATTGTATACTAGACTCACTCAAAAAATAAAAAAAATGGTAGATGCAACAGGAGTACATATAATAACTGGCTCAGGCACTGCAGCAGTGGAGGCAAATGTGCAAAATGCATTGGAAGATGGTGGGGTGGCTTTAGTTCTATCCAATGGTGCTTTTGGAGACAAACTCTATTCGCACTGTAAGCTTTATTACAAGACGATTTATCATAGATTTTATAATGCCGCTGGCATTGACCTAAAAGTCGCAAAGCCCCATATAGACAATGCTATTGAACAAGGTGCAAAACTATTTTGTATGGTACATCACGAAACTAGCCCAGGGATTTTAAACAAAATTAGTGAAGTTTGCCAATATGCTAAAGAAAAAGGAATGCTCACTCTTTTAGATGGGACTTCTGCATTCCCAGCATATTTATTTAGCCATATTAAAGACAAAGTAGACTTTTATTCTTGGGCATCTCAAAAAGCAGCAGGCTGCCCACCAGGGGTGGCAGTTATCTCTCTATCTCAAGATGCAATAGATGCAATTCAAAAAAGCCCAATACGTTCAAATTATTTAAACCTAAAGGAATACATCAAAAAGCAAAATGAAAATTTTGAAACTCCTACCACTCCAGCAATCTCTTTATTTTGGGCCCTGGAGAAATCTTTGGAACTAATAGAAAAAGAGGGGTTAGAAAACTTTTCACTAAGGCATAAAAGATATGCACAACATGTAAGGGAAAAAATAAAACAAATGGGTTTTGAATTAGTTGTAAGCGAAGAGTTTTCTTCAAATACTGTGGTTGCATTTTATACTAAAAAGAATAAAGAGTTAAATTCTTTACTACAATCCAAATACGGAGTAAAATTAGGAGGGGGGCATGCAGATTGGAAGGAGAACTCATTGAGATTTTGTGTTATGGGAGATATAGACTTTGAAAAAATAAATTATGCACTAGATTCACTAAAAAAAGCAAAAGAAGAATTAAACATATAAGGTGATATTTTGAAAATAGTTGTAGCAGATACAATTGATAAAGACTCTTTGGAAGAATTAAAAAAATTTGGTCAAGTGGTCTATAAACCACAAGATCTTTTTTTCCAGCTGCAAGATGCAGATATTTTAATTGTTCGATCTGCAACAAAAGTTGATTTAAAACTTCTTGAAAATTCAAAACATTTAAAATATGTAATTAGGGCAGGGGTGGGATTAGATAATATAGATGTAGCAGGGTGTAAAAAAAGGGGAATAGAGGTTTTTAATACACCTAATGCCTCCTCAGAAGCAGTTGCAGAATTAACTATAGGTCTTATAATTTGTCTATTTCGAAAAATCTGCCTTTTGCATAAAAAGTTAGTGGTAGAAAAAAAATGGGAAAAAGAAAATTCTTTGGGGTTAGAGTTGAGAGGAAAAACTTTAGGAATAATAGGAATGGGAAGAATAGGTCAACTTGTAGCTAAAAAAGCCTTTTGCCTTGGAATGAATATTATTTATTTTGATTTAGAAGATAAAAAATTGCCAAATTATAAATTTGTGGGCTTAGATGAGCTACTTTCTAATTCTGATGTTATCTCAATCCACATCTCTATCCCAAAGGAGAATTGTCCTTTTTTAAAAAAGGAGCATTTATACAAAATTAAAAAAGGAGCATTTTTGTTAAATCTTTCTAGAGGATATGTAATAGATGAAAATGCTTTAGTTGAAGTATTAAAAAACAATCACTTGGCAGGAGCAGCATTAGATGTATTTAGTCAAGAGCCCTATTTTGGTCCTCTATTAGAATTAGAAAATGTAGTTTTGACCCCACATATTGGAGCTTCTACTATACAAGCTCAAAATAAAATAGGAAAAGAGATTGTAGAAATTGTAAAAAACATTTTTATATCTAAAAAATGATTATTTTAATTGTTTTTTGTTAAAGTTGATTTAAATGTTGGACATAAAAAAATTTAGAGAAAATCCAGAACTATTTTATAATTCAATGAGATTGCGGGGACTAAACACTGACCTATTAGATGAATTAAAAATTCTAGATAGAGATTTTAGAAATTATAAAAAAGAGTTAGACGAATTAAAATATCAAAGAAATCAACTTTCATTAAAAATAAATGATTTAAAAAAACAAAAAAAAGAAGAGGCTGTGCAGCAACTTATTGCACAAACAAAAGAAATTGTTGAAAAGATAAAGGAGAAGGAAATTAACTTAACCTTAGTAGAACAAAAGATGCAAAATATTTTGGCAAACTTACCAAATATAATAGATAGTTCTGTTCCGATCGGAAAGGATAGCACTCAAAACAAAGAAGTTAGAAGAGTTTTTAGTCCAAAAGTATTTTCAAAAGATGTCTCTCCCCACTATGAACTAAAAAATTTAGGAATTGATTTTGAGAGGGGGGCAAAATTGGCAGGCTCAAGATTTAGTGTTTTATTTGGAGAATTGGCGAGAATGGAGTGGGCTTTAGCAATGTTTATGCTCGACAATGCAAAAAAAAATGGATATAAAGAAGTGTTGGTTCCTTACATAGTTAATGAAAAAACCATGTATGGGACAGGCCAACTCCCAAAATTCAAAGATGAGCTTTATAAAATACAAGAAAGTGATTTTTGGCTTATTCCAACAGCCGAAGTTCCTCTTATTAATCTACATGCAAATGAAGTTTTAGATAAAGAGCAGCTTCCTATTTGTTATTGTGCTCTTAGCCCTTGCTTTAGAAAAGAGGCAGGAAATTATCAAAAAGACATAAAGGGCCTAATTAGGCAGCATCAATTCCATAAGGTGGAATTAGTAAGATTTTGTACGGCAGAGTCTTCTTTTGAGGAATTAGAGCTTATGGTTTTACATGCTCAAGAAGTTTTAGAAAAATTGGAACTCCCATTTAGGGTAGTAGAGCTATGCTCTGGGGATCTAGGCTTTAGTGCAGCAAAAACTTATGATATCGAGGTTTGGATTCCCTCTCAAGAAACCTATAGAGAAATTTCTTCTTGTTCTAATTGTACTGATTTTCAGTCTAGACGAGCAAATATAAAATACAAAGATGGGCAGTCGACTTTTTTTGTACACACTCTAAATGCTTCTGGGCTTGCCATTGGTAGAACTATGGTCGCAATTTTAGAAAATTATCAAGAAAAAGACCGAATAATAATTCCAAAAGTATTACAAAAATATATGCAAATCGAAGAAATAAAATTAAAAAATTAAAACTCCTATATTCCTGGTTCGTTTGCAGATTGGGACTTTTGTGGATTGTAAATATAGATCTCCTCTTCTTCTAATGGCATGTAAATAAACCTAGAGGTTGCTATTTTTGCAAATATTTTCATTGTTACAACTACAAGACAAATTCCCAAAAATATTATCAATCTGGGATCATACTCTCCATTTACATAAATGTAAAAAGAAAGAAGAATTGGGGGGGTATAACCTAAAATAGCTAAATTTATAATCTCCTCAATTGTGCCATCTACTCCAAATCTCTCTTTCGCCTTGATTAGTTTTATTTTTGGTAAAAGTCCCTCGTTAGATATTACCAGCAATAGCCCAAGTACAAATAAAATTACTCCTAAATCAAAATTACCATACATCATGACCAAAGAGCCTAATACTACCAAAAGCCCCATTGTAATTGAAAAGATAATAGAAATAATACTCAAAAGCCTCCTTCTGTCCATATAATCAGCTATTACTTTATCTATTAAAAACTTTACCCTCTAATTTTCTACCCCCAAACAGCTTTTAAAACTATTTGTAGTTTTATTTTTATGAAAAAATCCCCCCCTTTGCAAAAACAAAACGAGGAAGATTTTTTGTTTATTGAGGAAACTCAAAAAGTGCCAAGTGGAATACCTGGATTTGACGATCTCTCTTCTGGGGGTTTTGAAAAAAATTCCTGTAACTTAATAGTTGGTCCATCTGGGGCAGGTAAAAGTATATTTTTAAGCCAATTTATTTATAGTGGAGCTGTATTTTATGACGAGCCTGGGGTGATAGTAAACTTAGATAGAAAAAAAGAGATAGAATATTCTCATTTGGCAAAGTTTAACTGGCTTTTTGCTGAATTGGAAAAAAAGGGTTTAATATCTTTTATTAATATAAAACCACACGAATTAAAAAAGCTCATAGAGGAAGGAGGTGGATTTATCTGGGATAGCGTTATGGATATTGGTGCAAAAAGATTTGTTATCGATTCCCTTTCCTCTTTTTCGATTTATTTTCAATCCTACTATGAATTAAGAGAATCAATAATAAATTTGTTTGAGCTTACAAAAAAATGGAAATGCACTTCATTATTTTCCTATCACACCTCAGACTATTCAAAATTAAAATTTGAATTTAATTTAGAATTTTTAGCAGATTCTCTCATCGGCCTTTATATTTTTAGAAAAGACAACGTGAGAATAAGGGGAATTGAGATTATTAAAATGCTAGGCTCTCAACATAGCCAAAAATTGGCACCTTTTGAAATTGTAGAAGGGGAAGGAATAGTAATTTATCCATCAGAAAATATTTTTGAGATATAACGCTAAATTTTGTTTTGGGCTTCTTGTTGTTGCTTTATACTTCTAGATTCATCTACAAATGCAAGCCAAGAATCTCCAATTTTGCAGAGATAGTTTCCAAAAGTTTTGGATATACTTACAATCATAGGTCTATATTTTTTCTTACTTTCTTTTTGTACAATCATTTCTCTTTCTATTTTTATCATTCCTACTCTTCTGAGCCTCGGCAACACTCTATTGTAAAAAGTAGCCTTTGAAATATTGTTATTTTTTACAAATTGTCCTATCTCCTGCCCACTTATCTTTATTTTTTTAGAAAGCTCCTCTATAAATTTGAACGCAATCTCATAATATTTTTCTTGATATTTTTTTGGAAAAACAAAGTTTAATACTTCTGCTAAGCTCCATATATTTTTTGTTTGATTTTCAGCTGAATCTTGAAATGCTCTTATTGAGGCAGAATCATAAGCCGGAAGATACATTGCTTCTTTAGAGGGGATTCCCCTTGAAGCTATAATTTTTTTTGACTCTGTTTCTGCCAGAATATTTTTATTTCCCTCCATATCTCTAAATACAATCACTAAAAATAAAAACTCTTCTACAGACCAAGTATTTTTCTAATTTTTCCAGTTTTTGAATTTTTATAAGAAAAAAATTTTTTTAGTTTGACTATTTTTACATTTTGAATTTCTTTTACTTCCTGGTCATAACCAAATACCACTACATCAGGATCAACTTTTTGTAGTATTTTTCTCCAATCTTTTTTTCCCGCAATAGCTATGTCTACATATTTTATAGAATTTACCATTTCCACTCTTAGCTTTTGAGGATGAATCGGATCTCTTTTTTTTATTTTTTTAACTGTTTCATCTGTAGCAACCACTACTACTAATAAGTCCCCATACTTTTTTGCTTCTCTTAAGGTATAGATATGCCCTGGGTGTATTATATCAAATACCCCTCCAGTTAGAACTACTTTAATCCCTTTTCTATATTCTTCCTTTAAAAAATATTTATTATTTTTCTTATCTAATAATTCTCTATGTTCTGCATTTAGTGCTTGATATTCTTTTTCACTCAATCCATTTTTTTGCAAAGTAAGTAGATAAAGCTTTTTTAGTTTATCTAACAACATATTTAAACTATCGCTCATAAAATATATAATACCACTGGAGAGGCAAATACTATGAAATATTTCAACAAAATATTTTGGAGAGAATACAACAAAATATCCAAAAAATAAATGATTTAGAAAAATAAACCTATTCTATCAAATAGCCTCAAAATATGTCATCAATACATATATTTCTTTGGATTTTTTTGAAAAAAATTGTTCAAGTTTGGAAAATATCTATTAAAAGATTTGGAAGAAAAAATAAAAAGAGATAACTTTTTCAAATAAATTTGATTCTAAAAGGCTTGCTAATTTAGGGGTAAAATCTATTTATTACTCTTGGATAGGGGATTGCATCTCTTATGTGGTCTAAATTAGCAATCCATTTTACAACTCTTTCTATCCCAACTCCAAAACCACTATGGGGTATTGAGCCATACCTTCTTAAATCAATATACCATCTATATTCTTCTTCGTTTAATTTTTGTTCTCTAATTCTTTGTAGAAGCTCCTCTAAATCCCAAATTCTTTCACTTCCGCCGATTATTTCCCCATGGCCTTGAGGAGCTAGCATATCGTCAGATAATACTGTTCCTGGATTTGCAGGATCTTCTCTCATATAAAATGCTTTGAATTCTTTTGGATGATTGTGAATAAATATTGGCTTTTTTTTATCTTTTGTTAAAGCATATTCCTCATCAGCCCCCAAATCTTGTCCATATTCTATTTTACAGCCAAGTTCCTGGCATTTTTCAATGGCTTTTTTGTAACTTATTCTATCAAAAGGAGCTTTTATATTTTTTAGCTCTTGTGGATCTTGCCCCAATTGCTCTAATAATTCATATTGTTCAGCTGCTAATTTAGAACAAAGATATTCTATCATCTTTTCTTGTAGTTGCATATTCATCTCTTGATTATAGTATGCCATTTCTGGCTCTAAATGCCAATATTCTGTTAGGTGCCTAACAGTTCTTGAAGGCTCTGCTCTAAACGAAGGTGCAAAAACATATACTTTTTCTAAAGAGTAAATAAAACTTTCAGCATAAAGCTGGCCAGATTGACTTAGATATGCTTTTTGTCCAAAATAATCTACTTCAAATACACTGGCACCTCCTTCACAAGCAGATTTTGTAATTATAGGAGGAGGGAGTTCATAGAAGCCTTCCTTTTCTAAGAATTCTCTGAGGTATTTAACAATGAAATGTCTTAGCTTGAATACCTTTGTTAATTTTTGGCTTCTAAGCCACAAATGCCTAATGTCTAATAAGAACTCCACTGATTTGTCTTTTGAGATCAAAAATGGCTCTCCTCTTGAGATATACTCTATTTTTTCTATGTCTATTTCCCAACCAACCGGAGAGCGAGGATCTTTTTTTACCATTCCTTCTATCATCACAGAACTTTCTAAATAAACATCTTTTGCCTTTTGATAGTTTTCTTCTGATCTCTCCTTTTTTGCAGTACACTGTATTGTTCCACTACTATCTCTAACCACCACAAAGGCAATTGTTTGAGAGGCTCTTGCTCTATACACCCAACCTCTAATTTTTACTTTCTGCTGTTCATATTTCCCTTCTAAAATTTCTCTAATTGCTACAAATTTGTCAGAATGTATGTCCATAGAAATTACCACGGTATTTTTTGTTTATATTTGTTTTAATAGTTTTATAGCCACAATTATTTTTATTTATTTTTGTTAAATGCAAAAAATTATTATTTTATTTAGAGTACTTTTTATATGTTATTTTCTGAAGTTGTAAATTATTGGGAAAAAATAGAAAAAACTTCTTCTAGAATAGAGATGGCAGATTTATTTGCCGAATTACTCTCAAAATTAAAAAGAGAGGAGATAAAACCAGTGATTTATCTCTCGCAAGGACTTTTGTTACCTTCTCACTATGGTATAGAGTTAGGATTAGGTATAAAGCTAATGTTTGAGGCTTTATCCTTTTCTACTGGTTATCCAGTAAAAAAAATAGAACAGCTTTTTAAACAAAGGGGAGATATTGGGCTAGTTGCAGCAGAATTATTTTCAAAAAAATTACAAGTTTCTTTATTTGAAAAAAAATTGGAGGTAATTGAGGTTTATTCAATTTTAAATTCTCTAGCAAAACTTTCTGGAAAAGGAAGTCAAGAAGCAAAATTAAAGCAACTCTCAGAGCTTTTAAATAGTTCAAGTGAGCTGGAAGCTAAATATCTCTCTAGATTTTGCATAGGCTCAATGAGACTTGGAATAGGTGAGCCAACAATAATAGACTCTATTACAAAATTAAGGATTAATCAAGTTATAACCTCTCTACAAGCAATTGAATATAGCACAGAAATAATACCTATTGAATCCTTTGAATTAATTTCTAATTTAGATGAAATGCATCTAGAAATCAAATTAAAAACAAACCACGATCTGCATTTTTTGGAGGCTAAAAGCTGCAATTTAATTTCCAAGGAAGGAAAAACTCCACCTCTAAAAGTAAGTAAAATAAAAGAAGTCGATGGATTTTATACTCTTCTTATAGAGCAGTTTAAAAAAATTATGCGCATCCCAATTGAGCGAGCATTTAACTTATCTAATGACTTGGCAAAAGTAGCAGAATTTGCAATTTTCGATTATAAAAAAATCGAGGAGTTTAAAATAGAGCTTTTTTCTCCCCTAAGGCCAGCATTAGCAGAAAGGCTTTCTAGTCCACAAGAAATAATTGAAAAAATAGGACCATGTGCAGCAGATGCAAAGTATGATGGATTTAGATTGCAAATTCACAAAGATGGCTCAAAAGTAGAACTTTATTCTAGAAAGTTGGAAAAGGTAACCAATGCATTTCCAGAAATAGTGGAAGCAGTAAAAAGTTTAAAAGTAAATCGTTGCATTTTTGAAGGAGAAGCTGTTGGTTATAATCCAAAGGAAAGAAAGTATTATCCATTCCAAATAACAATAAAAAGAAAGAGAAAACATCAAATAGATAAAATGCAGCAGGAGCTTCCACTACATCTCTTTGTCTTTGATTTACTTTATTTAGATGGTTTTGATTATAGTTCTCTCCCATTTGAACAAAGGAGAAGAGAACTTGAACAAGTTATTCAAGAAAATCAAACCATTTTTCATTCAGAATTAAAACTAGTTTCAAATGCTACAGAATTGCAACTTTTTTTTGATAAATGTATTTCAAAAGGTTTAGAAGGAATTATTGCAAAAGATTTAAGTTCTCCATATATTGCTGGAGCAAGAGAATTTGCTTGGATAAAATTAAAAAAGAGTTATGGAAAATTGGCCGATAGTATTGACGCAGTTATAGTAGGATATTACTTAGGAAAGGGACAGAGGGCAGAATTTAATTTTGGAGGGCTATTAGTTGCGGTTAAAAATTCTAAGACTTCCCAATTAGAAACAATTGCAAAAATAGGCTCTGGGTTTTCAGAAGAAGAAATGAAACTCCTAGAGGGCATGTTATCTAAATTAAAATTAAATAAAAAACCGCCAAACGTATTTTCTAATTTAGTTCCTGATTTTTGGGTAGAACCAAAAATAGTAATTAGTGTAACTGCTGATGAGATTTCTCTTTCACCCATCCACACCTGTTGTTGGAAAAACAATAAAGGTTTTGCTTTAAGATTTCCAAGAATGATCTCTATTAGAACAGATAAAAGTGTAGAAGATATAACTTCTAGTGTAGAAGTTGAAAAACTCTATTTGATGCAGTTTAGTAAAACTAAAACTAAATAACCAAAAGATTAAACATATTTGTATATAGGCTATAACTTTATATATTTTTAATTCTAAATTATTATTGATGAAAAAATTTTTTAAAACAGCCGCAATTGTAGCTAGTCTTAGCGCCTTTAGTTATTTTCTATCACCAGCTCAATTGCCAAATAAAATATTTTATAAAAAAAATCCAGAAGTTTATAAATTACAAGATAGTACTTCTGAAAATATTTTAGTAGCATATAGAGAATTAAAAAATATTAGAATGTCTTATGGCTTGGACACTAATTTTGTTTTAGAGAGTTCTTTTTGTGCTGTTGCACAAAAATTTGCAACTCAACTTGCAGATTCATCTCATCCTATATCGCACAATATGCCTTTTAATAAATTTTCTGAGCGTGCATTATCGCTCTCAGCTTTTAGGTGTAATTTAGGAGAGGCAATTATTTTTTGTTCTAATATAGTCTCCACTACTAAAGCTATTAAATATATGATTGAGGAACTGCTAAATTCTACTTATCACAGAGAAATAATTTTAAAAACTACTGTCGATTATGTTGGGATTGGAGTTGGTTATAATTCTAAAGATAAAAAATTAGTTATAGTAATTATAACTGGCTATAAATAATTTTAGAATTTGTTTAACTCATTTAGATATGTTTCAATATTCTGTTTTTCTATTTGCTGCTTTTGAGAATTTACCCATACTATAACTATTTTTACATTCTCCTTTTCCACTTTATATTTTTCTATATTCTGATTTTTCTCTTGTTGAAATTGTTCTCCTATTGCATCTTGTAATTCTGCAATTCTATTCCAAATAGTATTTTCTATATATATGTTGCGTTCGTACAAAAATCTAAATTTTTCAGGGCTCACAACTAAAAATCTAATCCAAATATTTTTATTTTCTTCTTCCCCTAATCTCCGAAGATAATTTAATGTTATATTTAGTGTAGTTTTCTCTACAAACTTATTTGGATCAGTTATAGCCATATCTCCTATTAAGGTCAAGCCATTTTTTTTGATATATTCAATCATATCTCTCTCTTTCGATGTAAGTGGTTTTTTTTCAAAATATCTTTCCAATGCTTTATTTAAATCCTCAAAAAAATACTGGTAATTTTTTGGTTCGTTTTTTTCTAGCTCTATCACCGAATTAGTTGGGTTTTGTTTTATATACTGTTCTATTTGGTCTTTTAGAGGATTTAAAAATTCTTCTACATGATATGAAGGATCAACAACCACTAAACCTTGAAGTAATTTTTCAATTTCATTTTTTTGTTTTTCTTCTTTTGGTATATAAATAATCTTATAAAGAGGTTTTTGTTCTAAAGTTATCGAAATGTTTTCTGTTTCTTCTTTATTTCGAACGTAGGATTGTATATAAAATTCTTTTTTTGGTTTATATACTTTATTATCATTTGTTTTTACTTCTATTTTTCCTCTGTAAGTAGTTACTCCGCTCACTCTTCCACTTTCATCTATCTTAAGTTGTTGTTTTTCTTGATATATCTGTAGTTTTCTATATACTTCGTAGATACTTTCAATTACTCCAAATTTTTTTCTACTCTCTAAATCAAAATAAATTTCCCTACTCTTATTTTCTTCTAAAAATTTTTCTAATTCTTCTTTGTTTTTTATTTGCAATATTTTTTGTCTCTCTTTTTCACCAAAGGCCGCTCTACCCTCTTTGTTTTTTGCAATTTGTAAGGCGCTTTTTACTTCTTCTAATTTTCCTTCTTCTAAATAACCAATCTCAATTAAATTTAAAATATCTCTACAATTGAGAGTTTTAAATTCGACCCTAAAATTACAAAACTTCTCTCTATATTTTTCCTCTAAGTGTTCTTTAATCTTCTGGTTTTCTTTTTCTTTGGTAGGATCTTCTATAGTAATTATAAATCTAACACTCTTACTCCTTTTGTCTTCTATCTTGTCCAATATCTCTTCTACATGCTTGATTTCTCCAACTCTCTCTATATATTTTCGTCCAATCTCTTCTATTGGAAATTCTTGCGGATAGGGAAAAATTACATAGTAGCCATCTTTATCTTCGATTAACTTTGGATGTTGCCCTTTTTCTTTAAATTCCTCAAATTCTTTTGTCTTATCCGCGCTTTCTACATAGACATCTAAAGCTAGTGGTGATTCAGAAGGACTTTGCTCTTTTTTTTCTACTTCAGGTAAAAAAATAATTTTTACCACATGTGCTTTTTGTGCCTTTGGGTCTTTTTGTTTTAGAATCCCAAGTATTATATTTTCCAAAGTTTCTTTTAGCTCCTGTGGTTTTAGAGATTTTAGGCTCTCTATATTAACTTCTCCACAGCTTCTACCATCCAGTTGTATTTTTATATTGTTGATTTTTTTATTAATTTTATCTCTAAGAACTTTTTCTAAGTCTGGGGGGTAAAAAATATTAAAACCCCTCTGGCTTTCTATCCCTTCTATTTCTTCTTTAAGAGAAGTTTTTTGCATGTCCTTCTATTAATTTATAAACTTAAAAATTTATTTATTTTATTTTTTTTACTTCCCAGATATATTTATCAAATCTAGAAGGAGTTATTTTAACACTAAATCCAAAATTTGTTTTTATATACTCGTCTGCTTTATTTATTGCCTCCTGAGTTATTGGGTCATTGTTTTGCCATGTGCACTCTTTTTTCATATTTATACAATCTGCAATCAGCGAGGCATCTAGTTGAGAAATCCCAAAAGTCTTGAGGTTATTAAAAAGCTCCTTTATTTTTTCATCCATATTTTCACCCATCCGTCTTTGTTATAATAAATTTGATTTATTTTATAAACTTTTCTTTTTTAAAAGCTTAATTGTTTTTTAAATTTTTATCAGTAAAAATAATATGAATAAAATTTTTTTACTTTTTATTTTTTTTATTTTAATTAGTAGTGGTTGTATAAAAAAAGAGTATTTTAAAGAAAATAAACTAATAGTCGTTTCATCTTATCCTATCTATAGTGCAGTTAAAGAAATAGCTGGAGAAGAATTTGATGTAATTTTGCTTCAGCCTCCCTATTTAAACGCACATTTTTTTGAACCAAGACCTTCCGATATTGTCCTTTTATCTAAAGCCGACGTTTTTATCTATACTTTGCCAAGTTTTGATATTTGGGTACCAAATGTTTTATCTAACTTGAAGTTTAAACAAGATAAAATTCTACTAATTAGTGCTACAAATTTAGCTAATCTTGATAGTGGGGGTGGAGTAGATCCTCACTTTTGGCTTTCAGTAAAGAGATATAAGTTATTTTCTAAGATGGTTTCTCAAAGCCTCGCAGAATTTTATCCAAACTCAAAACAAAATATTTTAAAAAATGAAGAAAAATTTTTAAAAAAATTAGATCAATTAGACAAAAATTTTGAAAATTTAAGAAATTGTAAGAAAAAACATATTTTTTTGACTCATATGGCTTTTGGTTATTTAGAGCAAGATTATAATGTTATTCAAATGCCTCTCATAAAGAGTTTTGAACCTTCTTCTTCTGATACTTCCATAAAACATTTTCTAAATTTGGTCAAAGCAGCTAAAGAAAAAAATATTTCTACCATATTTCTTGAGGAAGGTTATCCAAAAAAATTAGCTGATGTTTTTGCAAAAGAAGTAAACGCCTCCATCCTTCATCTAGATACTTTGGAATATTATACTCCTGAGGATTTAAATCAAAAAGATTCTTATATTATAAAAATGAATAAAAATTTAGAAAATTTAAAAAGAGGTTTGGAATGTGAATAAAATATTAGAGTTTAGAGACGTGGAATTTTCCTACATTGACAACCCTATCTTTAGTTCGGTTAATTTTTCTTTGTATAGAGGAGAATTTGTAGCCCTGTTTGGACACAATGGGGCTGGAAAAAGCACACTAACAAAGTTGGCATTGGGTTTGTTAAAACCCAAAAGAGGCGAGATATTTTTATTTGGAAAAAATCTAGCCGCTTTTTCTGAGTGGAAAAAAATAGGCTATGTACCACAGTCGAAAGAGCTGGATTTAGATTTTCCAATATCGGTTTTAGATTTGGTTTTGATGGGAACTCTAAAATCAAAACCCGGTTTGTTTAAATTTTACTCTTCTGAGGACTATATTAAATCTATAGAAGCTCTGAAGTTATTAGGTTTACAAGATTTAAAATCAAGGAAGCTGTCTGAACTTTCAGGTGGTCAGAGGCAAAAAATTTTTTTAGCTCAGGCTTTAGTCTCAAGCCCAGAGTTTTTAATTTTGGATGAGCCAACCTCTAATTTAGATTTTTCTTCTGAGCATTTATTTTATCAAGAGCTATCAAGATTAAATAAAAATGGAATTACAATTTTTTTAATAAGTCATGATATAGGACAAATTCTAGATTATGCCTCAAGAATTTTAATCTTAAACAAAAAAATTGTCTTTGATAAGCCTACTTCTAAACTATCAAAAGAAGAAATACTGTCTATGGTGGGTAAAATATGATCGAAGTACCCGAGTTTATTTTAAGAGGAGTTTTTGGCGGAATTTTCATTGCAATAGCTTCTTGCCTAGTTGGAGTATTTCTACTTTTAAAAAGGATGGTTTTATTTGGGGATGGTTTTTCTCATATTGCATTTGGTGGAGTTGCATTAGGTTTATTTCTATCTTATTTTTTTAACTTTGACCCCTATTTAGTGGCAATTTTATTCTCTTTGTTTTCAAGTATCGGAATTTTTTTATTAAAAGAAAAATTTAAAATAAAAAATGATATTGCTTTGGGAGTATTTTTTTCTTTGGCAGTAGCATTAGGTACAATTATTATTTCTTTAGGTGGGGGGTTTTATAGCGACTTGCATTCTTATTTATTTGGAAATATTTTACTTCTTGAGTGGCAGGATGTTATATTAGCACTTTTAATTTGCTGTGTTTTATTTTTATTTTTATACTTATTTGGAAGTCAGATGTTATTTGCAACTATAGATAATATAGGTGCAAAAGTAGCTGGCATACATACTTCAAAATTTGACTTGGCTTTTCTCTCTCTTTCAGCAATATTGGTTGTATTGTCTATTAGAATAGTTGGTATATTATTAGCTGCCTCGTTTTTAATTTTGCCATCAGCAACAGCAATGATTGTAGCAAGAAGTTTCAAACAAATGGTCTTATTTTCAATTTTATTTTCAATTTTTGCGGTAGTTGTTGGGCTAGCTCTTTCTTACATTTTTGATATCTCCTCAGGAGGATCCATTGTATTGATCTCTATCTTATTGTTTTTTTTAATTTCTTTTTTTACAAAAAATTAATTTTTCCAATATTCTTTCAATTCTCTCACTTCTAATTTTTTATTTCTTATTTCATGCATTGCATTAATCAATGCTTCTGCTGCCTCAAAATTTGTTATACATAAAATATTTGCTTCCAAGGCAGCTCTTCTTATTGCATATCCATCTGTCTGCGGTTGGCCTCCTTTTTTTGGAGTATTAAAAACAGCATTTATTTTACCAGCTCTTATTTCTGATACAATGTTTGGTTCGCCTTCTGAAATTTTCTTTACTATCTCTACCTCAAGCCCTTCTAAATATCTTGCAGTTCCTCTAGTAGCAACTATTTTAAAATTCATTTCAATCAATTTTTGAGCTAAAGGCCTACATCTTTCTTTATCTCCATCCTTAAAAGAAAGCGCCACTGTTCCATCTTTTGGAATTTTTAGATTAGCACCAAGTAGTGATTTGTAATACGCGATATGAAAATCCTTGTCAATTCCCATCGATTCTCCAGTAGATTTCATTTCAGGCCCTAAAATAAAGTCCGCACCAGGTAACTTCAAGAATGGAAATACTACTGATTTTACTCCATAATAATTTATTTGAGGAGAGGGGAGTTTTAAATCTTTAAGTTTTTTTCCAACTATAACCTCAGTTGCAGCTTTAATTATAGGTATTCCAAGAACTTTGGATAAAAACGGCATTGTTCTTGAGCCTCGCGGATTTAATTCAATTACATATATTACATCGTCTTTTACAATGTATTGTATATTAAAAGCACCAATTATTTTAAGAGCCCTAACCATTTTGGTTGTTATTTCAACTATCTTTTTTTGTACCTCTTTTTTTAGTTTTATTGGTGGTACAACACAAGATGCATCTCCTGAATGTACTCCTGCTCTTTCAATATGTTCCATTATGTTTGCTATCCAAACATCTTTTCCATCACTTACTCCATCTACCTCGCATTCTAAAGCTTGCTCAATATATTTGTCTAGCAAAACTGGCTTTTGGTTTGAAACTTCTACTGCCTCCTCGATATATCTTTCTAGTTCTTGCCTGTCATGCACTATTTGCATCCCCCTTCCAGCAATTACATACGAAGGCCTTACAACAATTGGATATCCTATTTCTTCGGCCTTTTTAGTGGCATCTTCTTTAGAAATAGCAGTTGCATTTTTTGGTTGGTTTATTTTTAATTTTTCTAAAAATCTTCTAAATCTTTCTCTGTCTTCTGCTATGTCTATGGATTCTATACTTGTACCAAGAATTTTTACATTGGCACTAGCCAGTTGTGCAGCTAAATTTATAGCAGTTTGGCCCCCAAATTGCACTATTACCCCTTGTGGTTTTTCAAGCTCAATCACATCCATAACATGCTCAAAATCTAGAGGCTCGAAATAAAGTTTGTCTGAAGTATCAAAATCAGTAGAAATTGTTTCAGGGTTATTATTAATAATAATACTCTCATATCCCATCTCTCTTAAAACAAAGGAGGCATGACAGCAACAGTAGTCAAACTCTATTCCCTGCCCTATTCTAATTGGTCCAGATCCAAGAACAATTATTTTTTTTCTTTTGGACGGAATACTTTCGTTTTTGTTTTCATAAGTAGAGTAATAATAAGGAGTTTTTGCTTCAAATTCCCCAGCGCACGTGTCTACCATTTTGTATGTTGGCAATATTTTATATTTTTTTCTGAAATTTCTTACCTCTTTTTCTTCAGCCATAACAAGCTTTGCTATATAAGAATCAGAGAACCCCATTTTTTTTGCTTTTTTTATAACTTCTTTTTGAAGCCCTTTTTTCTTTATTACTTCTTCCATTCTAACAATATTTTTTAATTTTTTAATAAACCAAGGATGGATATTAGTTAGAGACATAATATCCTTTATGCTCATGCCTTTTTTCAATCCCTCAAAAATTGCAAAAAACCTATAATCTGTTGGGGTTTTCATATGAAATATTATGTCTTCTTTTGAAAGGTTTGGAAGCTTTTGATCGAGGGAAGAAAGTGCCTTTAAAAAGGCTTGCTCAAAGGTTCTTCCAATTGCCATAACTTCTCCAGTGGACTTCATCTGAGTACCAATAGCTCTATTAGAATATGGTATTTTGTCAAATGGCCAACGAGGTATTTTTACTACTACATAATCCAAGGCTGGCTCAAAAGAAGCTGGTGTGGTTTTTGTAACCATATTTTTTATTTCATCTAATCTATAACCTATTGCAAGTTTTGCAGCTACTCTTGCAATTGGATATCCAGTTGCTTTAGAAGCTAAGGCAGATGATCTTGACAATCTTGGATTTACTTCTACAACTACGTATTTTCCAGTTTTTTGATCTAATGCAAATTGAATGTTGCATCCACCAACTATGTTTAATCCTCTAATTATTTTTATTGCAGCTGATCTTAGCATTTGATGTTCCTCGTCAGAAAGTGTTTGAGAAGGTGCAACTACTACTGACTCTCCAGTGTGTATTCCCATCGGATCTACATTTTCCATATTACAAATGGTTATACAATTATCAGCACTATCTCTAACCATCTCATATTCAAATTCGCCCCAACCCAAAACACTTTCTTCTATTAAAACTTGTTTTATCGGAGAGAGGGAAAAACCAATATCTAAAAGCTTTTCTAATTCTTCTTTATTGTGTGCTATTCCCCCTCCACTTCCACCAAGAGTGTAGGCTGGCCTAAGAATTAAAGGATAAGAATATTTTTCTGCAAAATCAAACGCTTCTTCTTTAGTAGTAGCTGCAATTGAATTTAATACAGGTTGTCCCAATTCCTTTAAAAAATTGCAAAATTTTCCTCGATCTTCAGCTAATTCAATGCTTTTTATGTCCGTACCTAAAAACCTCACATTGTATTTTTTATCTAATTTTCTTTTTCCAAATTCATATGCTAAATTGAGAGCAGTTTGCCCACCCATCGTAGCAATTATACCATCTGGCCTTTCTTTTTCAACAATCCTCTCTAAACTCTCTATAGTAATTGGCTCGATGTATATCTTGTCAGAAGTAGTTGGATCTGTTTGAATGGTTGCAGGATTGGAATTTAACAAAATCACTTCAATTCCTTCTTCCTTTAGTGATTTTGCAGCTTGAGTACCTGAATAGTCAAATTCTGCCGCCTGCCCAATCACTATAGGTCCAGATCCTATGATTACTACCTTTTTTATTGTTTTATCTAATGGCATAAAATCATCAATTTATAGCATTTTTAGAAATTTATCAAACAAATACATTGAGTCATGGGGGCCAGGTTGAGCTTCTGGATGATATTGGACTGCAAATGCTGCCACATTTTTGTTTTCTATCCCTTCTACTGTTTTATCATTAAGATTTATATGGCTGATTTCCCACTCAGGTGGCAAAGTATTTTCATCTACAGCAAAGCCATGGTTTTGAGTGGTTATAAAAACTTTGTTTAGATTCTTATCCAATACTGGATGATTAGAGCCACGATGTCCAAATTTTAACTTATATGTTTTTGCTCCTGTAGCCAGTGCAATGAGCTGATTTCCAAGACATATCCCCATTAGTGGAAGTTTGCCAAGCAATTTTTTTATTTGTTCTATCTCATATTTTAAAATTTCAGGATCTCCTGGGCCATTTGAAAGCACTACTCCATCAGGCTCCTGAGCTAAAATTTGCTCATAGCTACTATTATGGGGCATTAAAATTACTCTTACCTTTCTTTTTAAAAGCTGTGTTTTTATTCCCTCCTTCACTCCGTAATCTACAAGAACTACTTTTTTTTCTCCATCTCCAAAGTATTCTATTTTTTTTGTGCTCACTAATTGTACAAAATTCTTTTTAGAATAATTAAGCTCCATTGCCATTTTATGTAGTTTTTTAATATCCACTTTTTGTCCTTCCTCGTAAATTTGATATGCTGCATTCATCACTCCATACTCTCTTAGTTTTATGATTAATTCTCTGGTATCTACGTCATATATTCCCCCAACATTATTCTTCAGAAGATAGGAATGCAAATTTTCTTCAGATAGATAGTGATATGGTTTTTTTTCTGCCCATTTTACTACAAATCCTTCTACCCAAACTCTAGAGGATTGCACATAATTTTTATTTATTCCATAATTCCCTATAAGGGGATAGGACATGACAAGAATTTGTCCTGCATAGGATGGATCTGTAAGTGCTTCTTGATAGCCTGTCATGGAAGTATTAAAAACAAGTTCTCCAGCTCTACAAACATTTGCTCCAATGCCTTTTGCAAAAATTTTTGTGCCGTCTGCTAAAACCAATACTGCCCTTTTCATATTATCCTTTAGGGAAAATAAGCCCAAAAATAGTTTGGAAATAAAAGTTTATAAATTTTAATATTTGCTGTTTATTCTATTTTTTTATTAAAAAATTTTTTTATATTTTCTTGTTGTCTTAAAACCCAAAATGCTTTTTTGAATTGTTCGTCGTTTTTATTTATAAGAGAGAGCCAGCCGTAAGCTTTTTCATGGTCAGCTCTAAAAAATGCATTTCTAAATCTAGTTATAAGATATTTGTTTAGTAGGGAATATCTATTATAATCTTCTACAGTAGGTTTATATCTAATTCTCTCCATTTCCTCACCTCTACTCAGTTACAATAAAACTAGCCCCAACTTTTTTGTTTTGATCCTGAATTACTATGTGATAAATTCCACTCTGCAATTCTTGCGGTATCATAAAAGAAATCGTTCCTTCCTCTCCATTTTTACTTATTGGATATTCATCTATTTTACAAATCTCTTTACCATAATTATCGTATAAATAGATTTCATAGTGGCCTTTTGGTAAAATAAAATCAACATTCACTATTCTACCTCGTTGAGCAGGGTTTGGATAAACTAAAATATTTTTTTCAATTTCATTTTCTTTTTTTGTCTGTGTTACTGTAGATATTTTTTGTAGTTCTAATTTGTTCAACTCTATCGGGATATCATTTACATAGAAATCTAAATTTATATCTTTTAATCTACTCTCGTTTATTAGAATAATTCTAGAGCTATATTTGTCTACAACTGCTTTTCCATCTTTCTCTACAGTGGCATTTACTACTATCGCATAGTATCTATCCGCCGTTCCAGTTATCAAATCAAGAGCAGGGGAGCGAGAAATCTCAATCCCAGCCTTTTGTAGTTCTTCTAATAAATTTTCAAAAGTATTTATAAAAACTATAGGGGCTAGAGTAGTGGTAATTTTTACTTCTCCATATTCTTTGGAAAAATATACAATTTGTGGGTTATTCTTAGAATTTTCAATCAAATTTAGTTGGTAATTTTTTCCATCAATTTTACAATACAAATAAGCAGATTGAACCTGTTCAATAGGTTGAGATTTTAAAACTTCTTCTCCATTTTTAAATTTTTGCATAATTCTCTTTTTACATTAAAACTTAAAACTCTTTTCATACCCCAATAATTTTTATTATTACTCTTTTTTTTCTCTGTCCATCAAATTCAGCATAAAAAATCCTCTCCCATGGTCCAAGATCAGCTCTACCTTGGGTTATTGGGATTATAACTTGATGGCCTAATAATAATCTTTTTAGATGTGCATCTGCATTATCCTCGCCTGTATTGTGATGTTTGTAATCTGGTTTTATAGGAGCTAATTTTTCTGCCCACTCCATTATATCTTCAATTAAGCCAGATTCTTCATCATTTACATAAACTGCCGCAGTAATGTGCATAGCACTAATCAAACAAAAACCCTCTTTTACTTGAGATTCTTTAATAGCTTGCTCTACTTCGCTAGTTATGGGGACAATTTCTTTTCTTCTTTTGGTATTAAACCACAAATACTTGGTATAACTTTTCATTTTTTCACCAAAATTATTTAATCCCTTTTTTAGTTTATATTTTTATGGATTGGGAAGCTTTTAAAGAGAGAAAATTAGAGCAATTAGCTATGGCTATAGAGGCAGGGGAAGTGGATAGAAAAATTTTACCACTTTTAAATCTTATTAATCAAAAAAATGGATTAGTTAGTTCCTCTTCTTGTTCTGGGAGAATTTTAATTTTAAAAATCAAAAAAAGTAAAAAGGACGCAAAGAAATTGTTAGTCTGGCATAGAGAAATTAGTCTTGGGGAATTTAAAAGTGCACTTAGAGTTTTAGGTAATAAAAATTTATTTTGGCTAAGAGTAGAGCCTTTTATTTTGCATATTTTGGCAAAAGATATTGAGAGCGCAAAAAAAGTTTTAGTTGCGATGAAGTTGGCAGGAATAAAGCGTGGTGGTATTGTTTATATCTCTAAAAAGATTACTATAGAAATTATGGGGCACGGTCAGCTAATTGTACCTCTATATTTATTAAAAAACTATAAGCAGACAATTAAAGTTATAAATTCATTAATGAAGAAGAATACTATAAAACTTAAAAAATTTGAAAAATCACTTCAAGCTGTTTTTAATTCATAGCAAAGATAAATTTTTAATAGTTAAATTAGTTTAACTTTTTATGGAGAAAAGAACTATTGAAAACTATTGTAAAACAATATTATTTTTGGATAGAGGAAAAGGCGCAAGTTCAATAGACATCTCTAAAAGTTTAGGCATCTCAAAAATCTCTGTTTCTATAACTCTAAAAAAATTAAAAAAAGAGAATTATATCTCAATGCATAAATATGGTAAAGTAAGACTAACTTCAAGAGGAAAAGAAATAGCAAAAAAAATAGTAGAGCGTTACTCTATTTTACTAAATTTTCTAAAAAGTATCGGGGTAGAAGAAAAACTAGCTGAAAAAGAGGCTTGCGCAATGGAGCATGTACTCTCAGCCCAAACTATCAAAAAATTAGATGTATTTTTAAAAAATATTAAAACAACAATTTAATCTAATTTATAGTAGTCCAAGATTTCTTTTACAGTTTTATTTAAGATTTCTGTTTGTTGTTTTATTTTTTGTTTATATTTTATCGTAGTATTTAATCCAAAAAAACTCAAGTTTGTAACAACAAAAGAACCTAAAGCTAAGTAGGTTTTATTTAAAAGAGTAGCTAGCACTGTTGTAAATAAAGAAAGATAAAAAGTAGCGCTCAGCAGCTTTTGTATTTTAGAGATTATTTTTTTCTGCTTTTTCTCTTCTGTCTCATCTTCAAAATTTAATTTGCTTTCTCTCAATTTTTTATATAATTCTTCTCCTCTTTCTTCTAACAAAAGGGTTTTTCTAAAAAATACTCTATTGCCAAATTTTTGCTCTAGTAATTCTTTATTTATATTTTCCTTTAATTTGTAAAATCCCATAATTTCTTTTCTTAACTTTTTTTGCTCAGAATTATTATTCCTATTAATCCTTAACATTTTATCCTCCCACAAGAAATGCGTCCGCCGGGATTTGAACCCGGATTACTAGCTTGGAAGGCTAGAGTCCTAACCAGGTTGAACGACAGACGCTCAATAAGCTACTCTATATATTATTAATTTATATTTAAAACTTTTTTTAATTTTTTTATTCAAACATTATTTTTGCTAAGTATAATATTAGAATTCCTAATGTAAACATTACCAATCCAAAGAAGGAGTATTTTTTATTTTGTTCTTTATGCAATTCAGGTACTAAATCAGCAGAAGCTATATAAATAAACCCCCCTCCAGCAAATGAAATTATAAACAATTTTAGTGGTTCAATATTTTCAGATAAATAAAATCCCACTAAAGCTCCACCTATTGCTCCTAAAGAGACTAAAAAATTTAAAAAAATAGCTTTTGATTTTTTCATTCCAAAATGCAATAATATTCCCATATCTCCAATTTCCTGAGGTATTTCATGTAATATTATTGCTATAGTTGTAGCAATTCCTAAATTGATATCTATATAAAAAGTACTTCCTATAACTAGTCCATCTATAAAATTATGTAAAAAATCTCCATATAAATTCATATATGAGATGTGATGTTTGCAGGTTGGCTCTCTATCATGGCAATGATGCCAAAAAAGAAATTTTTCTAAGATAAAAAAAACTATAAATCCAATTAGTACATATGTTGCAATCAATTCAAAATTTTCTGTTATTTCTAGAGCTTCACTAATCAAATGAAAAAAAGCTCCGCCCAAGAGTGCACCTGCTGAAAATGCTACTAGAAAATATAAATATTTCTCAATTTTTTTAAAATAAAATATTAGCCCTATTAGTGAAATTATACTAACTGTTATGGATGCAATTATAGGAATTATTACGTTCATACTATTACTTTTTTATTTTAAGGTTTAAAAATTCAATAGCTATTTTAGTGAAATCCAAAGTAATCCTGCCAATGCAATAAAAGTAAAAAATATCGAGATGGTTTGTATAAACCAAACACTCACCATAGGAAAGAATACTATAAAAAGTGGATTTGTAGTCATACCAAAAAACATCATAGAGCTAACTGTAAGAATTAAAACAAAAGTCAGATCGTTTTTTATCTCAAAATAATTTCTTGTGTAAATAAAAATCAATACTAAAGAAAAAAGTATAATCAAAAGTGAAAAAATAAATCTAAACAAGATTAAATCTGACATTACAATCCACATCATAGGCCCTCTAAATACTTTAATAGCTCCACTTGCTATCCAAAAGAAAACTAAAGCTCCAAAAAAAATAGCAATTGTAACCAGCAGCGCTTTTTTTGTATGATCTTCTTTAGATAATTTTTCTTTATAGTTTTCTTTCTCTTTTTTATCTATTGTAGCACTAATTTTTTTTAACACCATTTTTTTCACCTCTCAAAAGCTTTTTTAAAAATTCATTTTTTTCCCATTCTGGAGAAATGTAATAAATTCTGCCATATTTTGAGCCTATTGCATCAATTAGGCCATATTTTAACATAAGCTCAATATGTGTTTTAATAGTTTTATATTCCATTGACAAAATCAAAGAAAGTCTTCTGACATTGCTAGGCTCTCTACACAATATATTTAAAATTTTTATTCTCGTTGGTCCTCCTTTTGAAGCAGCTAAGAGCCAAAAGAGCAATCTGCTTTTGCTGTCCATCTAAACCAATATAAAAATAATCTAAATCCTTTTAAATAATTTGTTATATTTCAACTCAAAAAATAAAAAAATAAAAAAAAACAAAATTTTTTATTTTGTCTCTTTTAGCTGGAAATTTTTCATTTAGCTAGTTGCATTATTTAGCTGAAAGTTACATTTTAAATTTCCAGTTTTTTTTGCTCCAAAACCCCAATTTGCACTTTTTGCCTTTATGGGATAGCGAGATTTGTTGAGTTCAAAAAGCTGATTTTTTATTTGTTGAATTTTTTGTTGATCATTTTCTTTATATGCTTTGTATAGTTGGACATGTAGATTGTACTCTTGTTCGTCCCATAGCCATCTTGGTCCAAAGTTGTATTCTTTTGCAATCTGTTTTGCTAATTCAAAATTTCCAGAATGCATTGCATTCATAAATTCCATATGTTTATCAATAAGTGTTTGATTTAATGCTGCTTGACCCAAGCCTCCTCCCATTGGACCAAATCCAGCAACTAACCCAATTGCAAAAAAGAGGCAAAGTATTATTCCTCCAATTATTATGTTTTTCATTTTCATCACCATAGAATAAAAAATAGAGCTCTATTTAAAAATTTTTACCAAAATTTAGTAAAAATTC
>JAWAEU010000004.1:0-95740 GCA_038891055.1 Candidatus Anstonellaceae archaeon
TGCAAAGTAATTTTAGTATTATTTTTATAGGTTAGTATAGTGTCTATATTTTCTCCTAAATTTTGTGTATAAAAAGCATTTTTATCTGGAAGACGAGCATTTGCCCCAGATACTAAAGCTGTTGCTATTATTCCCCCCGCAACAATGTTTTTTATATTTTTATTAATATTGCCCATAAAAAATCACTTATTATAAACACAAACTAACACTTTTTACATCTACTATGTATTTAATTTTTAAATAAAAAAATTTATAAATTTATTTTTGGGCTTGAGAGTAGTTTAATTTTTGTAGTTTTAGAGGGGGGTGGATATTTTAATTTCAGAAAACTTTTTATTTAAATATGTAGATTATTTAATATGAAAAAAATAACAAAAAATAGGCTTAGTATAATTGATTTAAAATTTCTAAAAGAAGAGTGCGGAGTGGTTGGAGCATATTCATTCAAAAAAAAAGATGTAAGTAATTTAATTTATAATTCTCTAATTGCTTTGCAACACCGCGGACAGGATAGTGCTGGAATTGCAACTTTTGATGGAAAAAAAATAAATATTGTAAAAAATATTGGTTTGGTTGGTGAGGCAATAAAAAACTCTGATCTATTAGAGCTTAGTGGTTATTGTGGAATTGGGCATGTACGCTATCCGACCATTGGTGCAGGTGGAGTACAAGATGCCCAACCATTTTTAGCAAATAGCAAAATTGGAAAAATTGCCTTAGCTCACAATGGCAATATTGCAAATTATGGTTTGTGTAGAGATATTTTAGAAAATAAGAATGTAAATTTTTGTTCAAGTTGTGATGCAGAATTAATATTAAACAATTTAATAGTTCAATTAAATGGCACCAAAGATATTTTTAGTGCAATTTTAAATTTATTTAAAGAGTTGGACGGAGCATACTCTGTTTGTGCAATAGTAAGCGATGGTTCTTTAATTGTTTTTAGAGACCCAAATGCAATAAGGCCATTGTGCTGGGGAAGTGATGGGCAAACTATAATGTTTGCTTCAGAATCTGTTGCTTTAGATATAAATTCTATTCCACTAAAAGGAGATATTAGGGGCGGAGAAGTAATTGTAATAAAAAATAATAAAATTCAAAGAAAAATTTTAACAAACAAAACTCCAAAACATTGTGTTTTTGAATACATTTATTTTTCTAGACCAGATTCTATTCAGGAAAGTAAATTAATCTACACTGTTAGATATAATTTAGGTAAAAAGTTAGCCCAAAGAGAAAAAATAAAAGCAGATATTGTAATTCCTGTCCCAGATACTTCTCGACCTGCTGCTCAAGGTTATAGTGAAGAGCTAAAATTGCCTGTGGTTGAAGGCTTGATAAAAAATCGTTATATAGGTAGAACATTTATTATGCCTAAAAACAAAAGAGTAAATGCGGTAAAACTAAAATTAAATCCAATAAAACAAATAATAAAAAACAAAGAAGTTGTTTTAATCGACGATTCAATTGTGCGAGGAACAACAGCCAGACAAATAGTATCTTTGGTTAGAGAAGCAGGAGCAAAGAAAGTACACTTTAGAGTTGCCTGCCCACCAATAATTGGTCCTTGTTTTTATGGAGTGGATTTGCCAAATTTTGACGATTTAATAGCACACAAAAAAACAATAGAACAAATAAGAAAAGAGATAGGTGCAGATTCTTTAATTTATTTAGATATAGAGGATTTGATTTCTTCTCTTGGAATTCCAAAGGAAAAACTTTGTTTGGGATGTTTGACTGCAGTCTATCCAACTCCCTATGCACAAAAATTAGCAAAGATAATAAAAGAAAAAAATCCAAAAGAGGATTTAAGAATATGGGAAGAAAAAATAATTTAGAAATAGAAAAACTAAAGGCATTTATAAGACTAAAAAAATCTCTCACTCTTTCAAATTTATGGATCTATATTTTATCTCTAGCAAAAAAGAAAAAAATTTATGCTTACACCCTTGCAAAAGAGATTGAAAAAAATTTTTCTTTTAAGCCCTCTTTACTTTGGATATACCTCGTTTTATATAAACTAAATTCAGAAGGCTTTTTGCTCTCAAAAGTTAAAAATAATAGAAAATATTATTACATTACAAAAAAAGGTTTAGCCGCATTAGCACATGCAAAGAATTTTATTAAAGAGGTTTATAATAAGTTATAGGTAAAAAAATGAAAAGCAAAGTAAAAAGAATTTTAATAGTGGGAACTCCTGGAAGTGGAAAAACCACTATTGCAAAATTATTAGCAAAAAAGTTGGGATTTGAATTTTTAAGCATAAATCAAGTAGTAAAACTAAACAGACTATTTTTAGGTTATGATAAAAAATTAAAAAGCCATATTGTAAATCTCAAAGAATTAAAACGAATTTTAAATAAAACACTTAAAAAACAACAAAAAGGTATAGTAATCGAGGGCCATTTAGGCTGTGAAATTAAATTAGACGTGGATAGGGTCATTGTTTTTAGAATAGATCCAAAGATTTTATATCTAAGGCTTAAAAAAAGAAAATATAACAAAGAAAAAATAAGACAGAATTTAGAGGCAGAATTAATAGATTATTGCACTCAAAAAAGCTTATTTTACTACAAAAATAAAGTAGTAGAGTTAGATGTTTCAAATAAAACAGAGCTACAAATTTTAAAAGATATTTTTAAAATTTTAGAAAATAAAAAAATAAAACAAAACATCAATTGGTCTCACTACTTGTTAGATGAAAACTTTTCTAAAGTCTTTTTGTAATCCTCTAAAAATAGAGCAATTCCTCTATCTGTGAGTGGATGTAAAAACAATTTTTCAAAAATTTCTGGAGGAATGGTTGCAATATCCACACCTATTTTTGCTGCTTGTAGTACATGCAGTGGATGCCTAATTGAGGCAGCAATAATTTGAGTAGAGAAATTATAATTTTTATAAATCTGGACTATATCCTCCAAAAGCTCTAAACCATTCTGACTAATGTCATCCAATCTTCCAATAAACGGAGAAACATATGTAGCTCCTGCTTTTGCTGCCAGAAGAGCTTGGGTTGGAGAGAAAACCAATGTAACATTTGTTTTTATTTTTTTTTCACTTAATTGTTGCACTGCTATTAATCCCTCTTGGGTCATTGGTACTTTTACTACTACATTTTTTGCCCATTTAGAAAATTTTATTCCATCTTCTACTATTTCTTGTGCAGTTTGTCCTACTCCTTCTACACTTACTGGCCCACTAATTATCGAGCAAATTTTTTTAATAGCCTCTTCTTGTTTTAGTCCTGATTTTAAAATTAAGGTTGGATTGGTAGTTATTCCATCTACCAGGCCTGTCTTTGCTAATTTTTCTATTTTTTGTACGTCTGCACTATCTAAAAATATTTTCATACTTCCACCTCTCCCACTAACTCTTTTGCCTTTTTATAAATTCCCTCAAAATCAAGGCTATAATATTTTAATAGTTCGTATCCATTGCCAGATTGGCCAAATTGGTCTTCTATTGCTACTACTTTTACTGCAACTTCTTTTTTGTATTTTTCTACTAAAGTTTGTGCGACAAATCCAAACAGCCCACAATTTTTTTGGTGTTCTTGACAAACTAAAATTCTTTTGCATTTAGCAGCGTATTCTATTATCTTTTGCTCGTCAATTGGTTTTATTGTGTGAAAATCTATCACTGCAGCATCAATCCCCTCTTCATATAATTTTTTTGAAGCTTTCAGAGCTTCGTATACTTCTACACCGCATGCAAAAATAGCTAAATCTTTTCCATCCTTGAGCACGTTTGCTTTTCCAATTTCATATGGAGTTTGTTTTGTACTAAAAAGTGGCACTTTTTCTCTTCCTACTCGAATATAAACTGGGCCATTGTGTTTTGCTGCTTTTTTTGCTGCTAAATATGCTTGATTAGAATCAGCAGGTACTTCTACTACTACATTTGGCAATACCTGCATTAGGGCAATATCTTCCAATGCTTGGTGAGTTGCACCATCTTCTCCAGTGGTAATTCCAGCATGGGCTCCAGAAAATTTTACATCTAAGTTATTATAGGCAATATTTACTCTTATTTGATCCCAATTTCTTCCGGGGCTAAAAACAGCAAACGAAGAAAAAAATACTTTTTTTCCTTCTAAAGCCAAGCCAGCAGCAACAGAAGCCATATTTTGTTCAGCAACTCCGCAATTAAAAAATCTGGCTGGAAACTTTTTTTCAAACCATTCCGTTCTCACGCTACCAGAAAGATCTGCAGTTAGTACACAAATATTTTCATCTTCTCCCCCCAATTCTTCTAAAGCTTTTCCCCAACCATCTCTGGTTGGGACTTTCTCTAAATTCGCAGAGAATATATCTGGTTGCAAATTCATCTCTTTGTTTAATTCAAACATTTTGCTCACCAAGTTGCATTTCAAGTTGTTTTTTTTCTCTCTCTAATTCTTCTATAGCTATTTTTAATTCTTTTTCTGTAGGAGCTTTACCATGCCATCGATAGTCATTTTCAAATATGCTCACTCCTTTACCCGGAGTAGTGTATGCAATAACTACAATTGGTTTTTGAATTTTTTGTTTTGCTAGACTAATGGCATTGTTTAAAACTTCTAAAACCTCTTCGATTTTATTTGCGTTTTTTAGTTCCAAAACTTCCCAACCAAAAGCCAAATATTTTTGCTTTAAGTCGCCAAGAGGCATAATATCTTCAGTATTTCCATCTATTTGAATAAAATTTCTGTCTATTATTTGAATTAGATTATCTATTTTATATTTGGCTGCAAACATTACAGCTTCCCATGTTTGGCCTTCTTGTTGTTCTCCATCAGAAGTAATACAAAAAACCAAATGCTCTTTTTTATCTAATCTTGCAGCCAGTGCCATTCCACAAGCTTGTGATAATCCCTGTCCAAGAGGCCCAGAAGAATTTTCTATTCCTGCCAATTCTCCACGATGCGGATGACCTTGAAGTGGAGAATGAAGTTTTCTTAGAGTTTTTAGAAGAGATTTATCAAAATATCCACAATGGGCAAGAGTGGTATACAAAACAGGACAGACATGTCCATTAGAAAGTACAACTCTATCTCGTTTATCCCATTTTGGGTTTTGTGGGTCATGGTTCAAAAGATTGAAGTATAGAGCTACAAATATTTCAACAAGGCCAAGTGGGCCTGCAGTATGGCCAGATTTTGCTTCATATAGCATATAAAGCATATCCTGTCTTATCTGATTTGCTTTCAATTTTAATAATAGAGGATTTGTAATTTTTTGCATTTTTTTACCTCTATACTCCCACACCTAATTAAATTTGGTTAAACAAATTTTTTAAATAGTTATATCTATCATTTGGATTTGGATAATTGAATATTTCGGATGCAATTGCTATTTTATTTGCCCCAGCAGCTATTGCAGAAAGAGAAGTTTTTTCGTTTGCTCCTCCATCTATTTCAATATCTATTTGCGGTTTTAGCTTTCTTAATTTTTTTATTTTTTCTTCTACTTCTTTTATGTATTTTTGTCCAGATTTTCCAGGATGTACTGTCATTATCAAAACATGGTTTGTATCTGGAAATTTTTTTAGTATATCCACAGGAGTGTCTGGGTTTAGTGCAAAACAAAGTTTAGAATTTTTTTCATTTATTAAATCTATTAAGTCTTCTATTTCATATTCTGTAATTGTCTCTACATGTACTTGAAATATACTTCTAGAACCATTTGGTAATTCTTCTATCCAACCAAATGGATCTTTTACCATTAGATGATATTCTATTTCTTTTTCTAGCGGAAGTATAGAAAAATCCTCGGGTAAATATGTGGTGTTATCTACAAATTTTCCATCCATTAGGTCAATTTGAATTGTATGCGCATCAGGGACAAGCTTTATTTTATTTTCAAACTCTTCTTTATTTTTTGCTAAGATTGCTGGAACTACACATATAGGCCTTTTTATCATATAATAAATAGAAAAAAAAATATTAATAAACTCTTGCTATTTTTTATTTGAGTTTTTTAGTTTTTTCTCCAAAAAAATTAAAAAATTTTTAGGTTAAATTTATAAATTGTATTTATTTTTATATTTTATAGAATAAAAAAAGGAAAAATAAAAAAAATTTTAAGCGTTTTTTTGGTGAAATCTATGAATGAAAAAATTATTTCAAGATTTATGGAAAAAAATTTTAAACATTTTAATTCTTATTCTTTGTTGCAGGCAGCTAAAAGTTATAAAACTTTTGTAGAAGAAAAAAATGGCAAGATGATGCTTGCAATAGCTGGCGCACTCTCTACTGCTGAAATAGGTATCACTCTTGCAGAAATGATAAGAAAAGATAAAGTACATGCAATATCCTGCACAGGGGCAAATTTAGAAGAAGACATATTTAATTTAGTTGCACACAAACACTATAAAGCAGTACCAAATTATAGATATCTAAGAGAAGAAGACGACTATCAATTATATCTCGAGCAATACAATAGAGTTACTGATACATGCATTCCAGAAGAAGAAGCTATGAGAAAAATTGAAAGCAAACTCTTAAAAAAATGGAAAAATGAAAAAGAGAGAAAATTTCCGCACGAATATATTTATGAACTAATTTTAGATGGAGAATTAGAAAACGACTATCAAATTGATCCGAATGATTCTTGGGTAGTTGCAGCAGCCAAAAAAAATCTTCCGATTTTTATTGGTGGTTGGGAGGATTCTACTTTAGGCAATTTTTATGTTGCAAATTATAAAAAGAATAAAATAAATAGTTTGGGGCAAATAAAAAGTGGTTTGGAGTATATGGACAACTTGATAGATTGGTATTTAGAAAACTCAAAAAAACATCCAATGGGATTTTTCCAAGTAGGTGGAGGAATTGCTGGGGATTTTCCAATTTGTGTGGTCCCACTAATCATACAAGATTTAAAAATAGAAGTACCAAAATGGAAATATTTTTGTCAAATTTCTGATTCTACAACTTCTTATGGTTCATATTCAGGAGCAACTCCAAATGAAAAAATCACTTGGGGAAAGTTGGATTTGGATTCTGAAAAATTTGTAATAGAGTCAGATGCATCAATAGTTCTACCTCTTATATTTGCATACGTTCTTGGTTATTAATTTAAATTCTATAAATTTAATATTGCGATAAAAAAAATTTGAGAGCCAAATAACAGCTATTTAGAGATCTTATACAATAATCCACTAATTGTGAAGAATAAGAAATTAGCATATTCGTTTTGTTTTCTTGATTTAATTGGTTAATCTTACTCTTTATTTCTTCTGCTCCAATTAAAATTTTTGGTCTATGGTGGGGATTTTGAGTCACTAGTTCTATCCAGCTATTTATAGAATAATAAATAATGTCTTTTTCCTCTTCTTTAAAAAAATATTCTAAAATCCTACTTTTTTCACTAAAACCAAATTTGTTTTTATCATTTTTAATATTTTTTTGTGTTAGTCTTTGTGAAAGAATTAAATAGGTATTTACTTTTTTATCGCTTGTTATATCCTTTAAATAATAATTGTAAAACTTTTCATGCCATTTTAAAAATGGTTCCTCTTCATTATTTTTTAAAACTTTTAACAAAAGATAGTTAAAAACTGTCGAGTAATGTGATAATTTTTCTTTTGCTTCTCGTGGTTCTATAAAGGGTAAAAAGTGGTGAAATTTTTGAGCTATTTTATTATTTAAAAAATTGCTTGCGCAGGATGTTTTATTTAGATCTTGAGCTTTTAGGGTAACTTCTAAAAATGTAGACATTTCTTTCATATCCACTTCCCTCTAAATTAAAAAATCAGTTGCATTTTTATTTTTTGGAAAAAATCTTCCGCTTGATCCTTGAACTGGTATATCTAATTCTTCTGCTAATTTAATCAAACTACTACTATCTACTTCTCTATCTGTATAAAGATAGTAAAAACTTTTTCTTCCAAAAGGCTCTTTTTTTAAAACAAATTCTATTTTCTGAAGCATATGGCTATGCTGAACTTCTACTTCTATTTTACCTTCTCTAAAAATTTTCTCTTTTAGCTGCTGGGGAGTAGGTTTATTCATCATATAACTATTATTCAAAAGAATTTAAATATTTATTTTTAGAATTATTCGAAAACGTAAACTACAAAAACAACTTTTCCATTCTCGTCCTTTTCTTTTTTAATTTCTGTTTTATATCCTTTATCCATCCACTTTTTTTCTTCTTCTTTTGCAGAATTCAAATAAGGAGTTACAAACACTACCTTTTTTCCATGTCTTATTCTTCCTGCTTTTGGTGCTGTTATGGATTTGGAAATATCCACCCCCCTGGAAGAGGATGTAGATTTAGAATATCTCGAGGCTATGGAGCCATAGAGTTGGCTTTTTATGTAATTCTCTCTATCCCCCATTATTTTTCACCTTTTTTATTTAGTTCTCTAATGCGCTGATTTAATTTTTTTATGAAGGCTTCTGTTTCCTCTTCACTTAGGCCATGTACTACACATCCATCGTAAATTGTTTCAAAAGAACTTGCAGGGCAGCCTATGCAAAAAAAGCCAATATTAGATAGTTCTTCGGCTAACTGGGGATAGCTTAAAACTAATTCTGCTATCAAAGTGTTTTTTGTGACTTTTTTTATTGGCTTAAAATCAAGTCCTAACTTGTCTAAATTAACAAATTCCACTTTTTGGTTCGAAGAGGTCTTTTTAGAAATTTTTGGAACTTTTATTGTTGTTTTACTTTTTTTATTTTTCATATTTTAATTTTTGTATTTAGTTTTATTAATCTTTTGATTAAATTAAAAAATTGTTCTAAAGCTTAAAAAAAACAATTAATAAACTTTAGTTTTATTAATATTTTATGTTAAATTTAATTTAGAGGTTGATTTGTTGGAAGAGTATAGCAAATTACTCAAAAAAGCATATTCTCAATTGCCTGAAAAAAGTAAAAAATCAGAGCGTTTTGAGCCTTTGCCACTAAAAACAATTTACGAGGGCACAAAAACTATTATTTTAAATTTTGAAGAAATTTGTGAAAAACTAAGAAGAGATAAAAAATTCGTTGCAAAATATTTTGGGAAGGAATTAGCAGTGCCTGTAAATATAGATAATCAAAGGCTTTTGATTTTTAGCAAGATACCAAATAAACTTCTGGAAGAAAAATATGGTGAGTTTATAAAATATTTTGTAATTTGCCCAGCATGTCATAGGCCAGATACAAAAATTGTAACTTATGAGCAAAATATTAAAATGTTAGTTTGTGAAGCTTGTGGAGCAATAACTCCACTAAAAAAATGACAACTAAAATAAATAAAAAAATTAAGGCGAGAGAAAATGGAACAAGAAAATCAAGGTGAAGAAAAACAAATTGTAAGGGTAAGGCTTCCACAACAAGGAGAGATTTTAGGTACAGTTATCTCTATGGTTGGTGGGGGAAGATTGCTAGTAGATTGTAAAGATGGAAAAGAGCGCTTAGTTAGAATTCCAGGAAAAATAAAAAGACTTATTTGGGTTAGACCTGGAGATGTGGTTTTGATAAAACCATGGGAAATAGAAAGTGACAAAAAAGCAGATATTGTTTGGAGGTATAACCATTTGCAAGTAGAATGGCTAAAAAAACACGGCTATTTGTAAAAACAAAAGTAAAAACAAAAAATTTAAAAATTTAATTTTTCTCTTTTGTTTATGAAAAAAGAATTATTAGAACATCTGGAGGAGATTTATAAAGAAAAAGAGTTGCTTTATTATTATGAGTTAAATAAAAAAAGTTTGCCACTAGCACTAGTTCTTGCTTTTATTTTTTCCCCTATTTCTTATGCATATATAAAAAAATGGGAATTTGTTTTTATTTCTCTTTTTACATTAAATTATTTTTTGCTTGGTTTTATAATTGCGCCTTTGCATATATACTATCTTTTTTCCAAAGCAAGAGAAGAAATTGGAGGGTAAATTTAGCAAATTATGTTTATGGCTTTAGCACTCTCTAAAAAAAAGCGTCCTGCAAGAGAAGAAAAAATGCTAAAAATCTCCTGGCCAGCTTATGATGGAGTGTTTAGCAGACAAGCTATGATTGATTTGCAAGAATTTTTTTATAAAAAAACAATAAAGTCGTTGGATTATTGTATTGCAAAAGGAAAAGAAGCAAATGTCTATAGGGCAACTACCCCCTCAGGAGACTATTTAGCCGTAAAAATATATAGAATAAATTCTCCTTCATTTATTAAAATTAGTGAATATTTGGTGGGAGATAAAAGATTTTTAAAAATCCAAAAAAGTAGAACAAAAATTATTTTTGCTTGGACAAAAAAAGAATTTGCAAATTTAAAATATTTATATGAGTTGGGGATTCCAGTACCACAGCCTATTGCATTTAAAAAAAATATCTTAATTATGGAATTTTTAGGAGAAAATGGAATTCCATATTCCACTCTAAAACAAATTGGGCCAACTAAACCTCTCGAGCAAAAACAATATTTGCTTGAATTGATTGAAAAAATGTATAAAAATGGAATAGTACATGCAGATTTATCAGAATATAATATTTTAATCGACGATAAAAACCACAGATTATTTATAATCGATTGCGCTCAAGCAGTTTTTTTAACTCATCCAAAAGCTCAAGAATTTTATCTAAGAGACAAACAAAACATTGAAAAATATTTTTCTAAATTTATACAAAATTAAATAGAAAAATTTATAAATTATAAAGTACATAATAATGTTAAAATGTGATTAATTTTATGGGGTGTTAGTTATATGGAAATGCATATCTCCAGGAGATTATTAAATTCTAAAAAGATTTTAGAAAATCTAAAATCTTTTTTACCAGATGATCTTTTTAAAAAAGCAAACATTATGGTTGAAAGAGCGATTAATCCAGATATAATGAGAGCAAAGTATCTCTATCCTATTTATAAACAACTAGAAGTAATTAGAAATAAAAGTGATGCGAAAATAGAAAAACAAATATTTGAGTTATTCTTTTTTACTTTTGATGGTTTTGATATTAATATGCACTATAAGATATTGACCGCACAAGAACATTATTTAATTGGTTCTACTCCACCAATTAAACAAATAATAGATAATTATACTCCACTTATTTACTATTTTGAGCCACATATAAAAAATTATAAAATTAAAAAACTAAGAGAAGAATTTCTTGTATCCTATACTCCACTTGGTGCATATTTTGGTTTTGAAAATAATTTAAAAAATAAATATTATTTTCTTTTAGAGAATATTAACAAAAAAAATCAAACAACTTTGGATCCCAGGCCAATTGATTTTGAAAAATTACTAAATCTAATGGTATATGAATCAAAATATTTTGAAACTGCTTCAATTGATGATATTTATAATGAGTGTAAAATAAAATTTAAGTATTCAAAAGATTTTCCATTTAAAAGAGAAACAGAAGAGAAATAGAAAAAGAGAGAGAATAAAATTAAAATGAACAATTAATAAAATTATGAAAATATATAAAAAATTAAAATAATTATTTTTCTAAAAAGATTTTAGAAAATCTAAAAACATTTTAGATTTATTTATTTTATGTGTCTTTCTATATAAAAAAAAGTTATTTTTATATTCTGTAGTAATATTATTTTTAGATTTTTTTTACATTTAAGCTATATTATTTTAAAAAAGTTCATTTTAAAAAAATTTAGTAATATATTGATAAAGTATACTAATTTTTGATTTATTATACCTAATAAGTAAACCAATTAGATAAAATAGTTTGAGTTATTTATTTAATGGTTTACTATTATGATATTTATTTAGATAGTTGGATGGAGTAATAAGGCTTAAAGTAAAAAATTAGTTAAAAAAAGATATTTTTATATTTTTTTGCTATTTTTAGTTTACTATTATGATATTATTAACCTTTTTAGTTTACTATTATGATAAATTTAATTAACAAAAAAATTTTTTTAGAGGAAAAAGAAAAATTTATTATTAAAATATTTAAATCCTACTAGATAGTTAATTCTTATTAAACTAAATAAACTAAAAATTTAGACTAAAAAATAAACAATAGTTTCTCTAATAATTACCATTAATTAAAAAAATAGTAAAATTTCTCTAATATCTATCTAATCACTAAAAACATTTTAGAAATTCTAAAAAGATTTTAGATTTATATCTTAATTTTTTCTTACTTTTCTTTTCTTTTTAACTCTTACAATATTTTGATTTTTTTGTTTATTTTTATTTTTATCTAAAACAAAACTAGATGTTACATTAGTTTGGTTTGATTGAATATCAGTTTCATTTATCCAAGCTATATTTTGTTCAGTTTGATTAGGTATTTTTTCTGCAATATTTTTCTCATTAAAAGAATGAGAGGAATGAGAAGCATGTTTTATTGAAATATTTTTTTCTATGACCTCAGCAAAATGTTTAGAATGCGATGAATGTTTGAAATGTCCCTCAGGAAGCTTATTTTTTGGAATCTTTTTTGGAATAGTATTTTTGGAGCCATATATAGCAAATATTGTCATAACACCTGTAGAAACTAAATTTTTAAAATCTTCATGGGTAAAACCATATTTATAATCTTTAGTTCTTTCAAAAACTTCCACAGCATTTCCAAAAAATATGGATCCCCCGTATGGGGCTACTACTAAATCCATTAATGTTTTTTCCACTTTTTTTATAAGCTCTATAATTTTGGTATTTTTTGCTAGTTTTAAAGCAGTACTGCCTCCAACCAAAGCACCAGCTCCTAAACTTATTATCCCTTCTTTTATTTTATCAGAGGATTTTTCTTTAATGCCATGAACAATTTCTTTTGTTCCTTTATATATTTCATATCCAGCCAATGCCCCTAAAGATATTGTACTAACAATGCCACCTGTAAAAACACCTAATGAAACTAGCGTGACTGTAAGAGCTAGATCTCCATACTCCTCTATTAAGGTTCCAAAAAAGTTTTGAGATAGTTTTTTATCAAATATAAACTTTTGAATTGTTTTTTCTGAAAATGTTAATATTCCTTCCTGAAATTCTCCCCATAAATCTAGGAGTTCTTTATTTGACTTGTAATAAATAAGCTTTTCATATTTTTCTATTAAAGCGTTTGCACCATCTATATTATAATTAAATAGAAACTCATCTTTATTATCATTTTCAAATATTTTTAGTAGTTTTTCGGTATCTTTTTTTGTGTAATTATTTAGTTCTTCTTTTAGGTCACTTAATTTGTAATTTAAAGCCCTAATAACTTGGTAATAAGAAACTAATTTAATAGATTTAACAAGTTCTATATATAATTTTTTTTGTTCCGAGTCTTCTGTAAATTTGTTATTTGCTTTACAATAATGTGGAGAATTTAAAATATAATTTGCAACAAAAAATTTAGAAAATAGTTTTGCTACAGAAAGTTGAGCAGAAAGCCGTATAGATTCAATCATATCATTAATAAATTTATTTTTTTCATCTTTATTAAAAGAAAGATAATATCTGCTATTTGTTACATTTTTTGATAAGTCTTTTTTAATATTTTCTATGTTTTGTTGTAAGAAATTTAACTTGTTTTTTATTTCTTTATACTCTTCTTGAAATAGTTCATATTCTTTATATAATCCTATTGCAAAATTAAAATCTATTTTTTCCCCATATAATGATTTATGACTAACATAAATTATTTCAGGAGAAAACTTACTTTCTGAAATATCTTTTAGTGATTTTTTGTATATCTCCAATTCTTTTCTCAATTCCGGCAATTCAATTACATCCGTAGGAATAGAAAATCCTCTATCCATAATACCTATTTGACGTTCTGCTGTCGCTATTCTCCCTTCTAGTAAAGCTATTTTATTTTGGATATCCTTTTTTAAGTTTTGTGCTCTTCTTAAGTATGCTTCTTTTGCCCATTCATAAGCATTCTTTGCATATTCAAGTTGCCCCCTACTCTGCTCTATAGAATTAATTTCTACTGGGGGGGATATTCTTTGATATTTTTGAATCTTCTCTATCTTTTCTTGCTCTTGCTTTTTTTGAAGCTCATACTCATATCCAGGATGGATATCATAAACCATGTAAAAATTAAATAAGAAAATCTTAAAAAATTTTTATTTAACTGAATTTTGAAGTTATTTAGCCTTACCTAATTTTTCAAGGTTTTCAAAATTTTTTTATCGGATTTGTTCAGAGATTTTAAATTAAAAATCTTTTTTGTTGTTAGTTTTAGTATTAGAACTGGAATAAATTTTTTTCACCAATTTTTACTTCTTCAAGATTAGGAAACAAAATCATTTTTATTAACATCCTCAATATCCTAAAGAAGGTAATCTATTCTCTTTAGTGTGTTTAGCTTCTATTAAGTAAATTTTATTTTCTTGCAATTCTATTTCATCTACAGTAAAATAATAATTCCCTCCAAGATAGTTAGTTATTTTAATTCTTCCTTTACTACCTGCTATATTCTCTTTTTTTTGTATTGTTATACTTTCTCTTTTTTGGGCTTTTTGCACAAGAGTTCCTGACAATTCTATAAAAATCTCTTTAGCTTTTTTAAGTTCAGCTATTCTTTTTTTACCTGATTTTTTTGGATTGAATATCGAATTCTTGAGCCTTTAATAGCTTCTTTATAATAAGAGATTATTACATAAATATTATTTTATCTCCAATTGCATTTGGGCAAAAAATCTACAATATCAATTTTCCAGAATTTAGCCAAACATTTAAAAATATGAGACCTAAAAATATAAAATTTTAAATTTATTTATAATTATAGTTATAATTAAAAACTAATGTGGTGGTGATTTTATCACTAAAAATTTTAGTGTCTATTTAGTTTTATTTGCCATGTTTTTTTCTTTTGGTTGTTTAGATAAAGTTGTAAAATTCAGTTGTGGTTTTGCAGGGGAAGAATCTGATCATTGTTTACAGTTTGGTGCTGTTCAAACTTCAAATCCAGAGCTTTGTGAGGGGATAGTGGGAAAAAAATTTTCTTCTTATGGTTCAAACCCACCAAAAGATAAGTGCTATTTATTAATAGCAAATAAAACAAACGACCCCAAATTATGTGACAAAATAGAGGGCGGCTTATACTCCTACACTAAAGAAGAATGTTTAGCTAATATTGCAAAAAACTTAGGAGATCCAAAAATCTGTAATCAAATAACAACAGAGGAAGAAAAAAGAGCTTGCCTAAATGCAGCTATGCTAAATCCAAAATATATTCTTAAAACTGAACAAGAGCAAAAAGAACAGCAACCTACTCAGCAAGATAAACAAGACTTAAAACAAACTAATAATGAAATACAACTAAATAAAACTTTAAAAGAAGAGAAAATTAGCGAGGATGATAAAACAACTCTAGCAGATTTAAAATTAAAACCAGCGGCTGAAAACAAAATTTCTTCAAGAACTAAAGAAATTTTAGAAAAGATGCCACAAGATTCAAAAGAACAGCTAAAACAAGCAGCTGAGCAAAAAGAACAGCTTATAGCGCAAACAGAAAAAATCTTACCGCCTCCTCAAAATCCAATCTCTAAAGATCAACAAGAAAGTTATTTATCCAAAGCTTGGAGCTGGATTGGGTGGGGAGGAGAAAAAGCCAAAGATGTCTATGAAGGAGTTGGAGAGAAAGCACCAACTTCGATTAATGTTATATCTACTGCTTCAAAGGGAACAGAGGCAATAAAAGACTTATCTGAACTTGGTGAATCATATAATAGGGTAAATGAACAAATAGAAAAAGGAAAAATAACTTCCTCTCAAGGTCAACTACTAAAAACAGGTTATGCTTTAGGAAAAGGAATAAAATGGGTTGCAAAAAATGTACCAATCGTTGGAGATACGGTCGGAGAAGTCGCAGATAAATCATTTGAAGCTGGAATGAAATTTGGAGAAAAACTGGCACAGCATACTACTAAAACAAATAAATGTATAGAAGATCCTCTATCTGATGATTGTGATTAGGTGGATTTTATGAATAAAAAATTATTTTTATTTTTAATTTTTGTTTTTTTAACTTTATATAGTGGCTGTGTTCAACAACAAGGAGGAGGGGAGATAAAAAAAGTTTCAACTAATACAAAAGATTTTGTAGAACAGCAGCTAAATTTAGCAGGATTAGATGCAATGGTAGAAAGTGAGGGAGAAGAGATTGTAGTAAGCTATGAAGTAAATAGAAAAAACTTTGAATACGAGGGAGAGTTCTTGGCTGATTGGGGAGCTATTTTTGGAATTCTACTCTATTCGTATCCCAAAGCTAATTATTACACCATAGAACAAAGATTTATGGGCCAGAGAATTTATCAAATAAGCATAGATTCTAAAACACTTAAAGATTATAAAGAAGGTAAAATAGATTCACAACATTTAAAAGAAAAATTTATAATTAAAAAATAAACAAAAATTTTTTAATTTAAAATCTTCAAAAGAAAATTATGATACTACAAAAGTCTTCTTTAAATAATTTGATAATAAGTCTTGTTCTTAGTGGTAGTATTATAATTCCAAACAATAAGTTAACACACAACGAATTTTTAGAATATAGAAATAAAGTTTTAGCAGAGTATAATATAAAAAAAGTGGATAATAAATATCATCCTCTATTAGTAGAATTACAAAAAGAGATTGACTTTTTTTTTCAAAAATTTCCTCAATTAGCAAAGGGGTGGATAGAGCAAAAAAAATTCACCTACCCCTATTTTGAAGTTTTTTTGCTTAGTGAAAGGCAATTTAAAAATCAAGAAGGATTACTATTTTCTAATACTGAAGAAAAAAGTATAAAAGCTGATGAGGTAAGTGAAACTCTTTATATAAATTCTTCTAGAAAATTAGATAAATTTGAATTATTTGCAACATTGACCTATTTATTATCTTATTATAGCAATAACAAATTTATAAATCAAAATTATTTTTTTGCCTATTTAGTGCCAATTCATTTAGGCTACAAACCAAAGCAAAAAATAGAACATGTTTTGCAAGATGAAGACAAATTAATATTTGCTTTTTATTTTTTGGCCAATGAAAAACTTTTTAAAGCCGCTTATTCTCTAAATTGTGAAGAATTAAGAGATGAAATAGATAAAAAATTAGGAAATAACGCTTACTTTGAAATTATAAAATCCAGAGAACCTTTTTTAAAACTTGTAGAATATTTACAAAAGGTTAACCTTTTGTCACAGTTTCAAAAAGCTCTCCAAGACTTTCTAAATGATTCAAATATTTCAATAAGGTAGAATTTAGATGTATGTGAAACAACAAAGTTCTTTTTTAAGCATTTTAGAAGAAGCACTATATTATAAAGATTATAAAAAAATAAAAGATATTTTTGAGCAGTTAACAAATGAAGAAAAATCAAAAGCTTGTGAAGATTTTATAAAATTTAAAAATCAAATTTGTAAAAATGCGGATAAAGCGCAAAAAGAGTTTTTAATAACAGTAGCAAATATATTAAATCCTTTTTATAGTTCCCAAGAGGCAAAAAGACTAGCATCACTACCAGAACAACAAGCAAGAAAAGAAACAGGAAAATATAATTATCATACAAACAATTGCAGACATTTTGTTTTTAATTTATCTAAAAAGTTATACGAGGGTTTAATAGATCCAAAAGATTTAGATTGGAAAAAAACCAAAAAAACTTCAAACCCACAAATTTCTAGAGGAAAAGAAAAGGAAAGACCTATTCACTATGACGAGGTTTATCGGGCTATATTATCTAAGGACAATCTTTCTCTGCAAAATTTTGAGGAAGGTGATATAATTTGGATCAAAAGAAAAAATGGAACATATCATGTAGGAATTGTTGTTAAGTTTGACGAAAATAATTTTGAGGTAGTTGATTTTACTGGAAAAGTAAATAGAAAATCGATTAAAGAGTTTACTAAAAATACTATAGAGTTAAAAATTTTTAGAATAAAAGAAAATAATAAAGAATCATTCTAAATAATTTCCTTGTAAGCCTATAGAGATTTTTAAAATTTTGTCCACCTCCTCTTTACTTAAAATTTTTTTCTCTTCCTTTTTTGTGTCTAGAAACTTGTTAAAAAATTCTTTTTTTATTATTTGAGAGAAAATTTTTTTCTCGTAGGCTTTGGTTTGTTTTGGAGTGATTACCCAATAGACACTAAAGGTGTTTATATTCATACAACCTCACCTTTTAAATTATTTAAAATTTCTTTAATTGAAAGATAATAACTAAACATTAATTCTCTTTGTTTTTTTTCTATATCCTGAAGGGTTTTATTTTTTGTATTTGAAATATGATTGTTATTATTAGGATATTTAAATGATTTTTGTTTCTCACACACTAAAGTTGGATTATCTATTATCAAATAAAAATTAAAAATAGTTGGTTCAGTGTACTGAACGTTATTAAGAAGTTTATCTAATTCTAAATAAGAGGTTGGAATTAAGAGTTTTAAATTGTTCAATAAAAATTTAATATCAGAATGATTTTTTTGCTCACAATTTAAATAATAAGAATAAAGTTCTACTGCCAAATCTTGATCAAAATAAAATCTCTCCATCCCTACTTTTTTTGAACTGGATAGAAAAACTTCGCCATTTTTTTCTATCAAAATAAAATTTTTTCCATTTATTTTTTGTTTTTTTAAAAATTCTACAAACAAAAATAAAGAATTTTTAGACTTAGTATTTAAAATAAATCTTAATTTTTCAATCTCTTCAAAGAGCAAAATAACTGACTGTTGAGAAAGAGGGAGGTCTAATCTTTTGTTTAGAAAATATTTTATAGAATGTTTAGTTGGATTTTTATAAAAGTAATCAAAAAAACAGACATTGTCAAAATCATTTAACAAGTATTGTCTTATATAAAAAAAGAAATTTTTATAATAAAACTGAGTGGAAATGTTTTTAGGCATTAAAAATATTTTGTCAAAAAATATCTGCTGACAATTTTTTTTAATGTTTGGCAAACTTTCTAAGTCTACTAGTACTTTTTCTTTCATTTTCACTCAAATATATTATGTATAACAATATTTATTAATGTTTATATTTTTAGATTTTATTAAAAACTTTATGAATAAATTGTTAAAACTATATTATTCGCTTTTAAAAAAATACGGCCATCAGGGCTGGTGGCCATTAATGCAAATAAAACAAAATGACGGCTATCATCCAAGAGATTATAGTTATCCTAAAACAAAAAAACAAATATTTGAAATATGTATTGGCGCAATTTTAACTCAAAATACTAGCTGGTCAAATGCCTCTAGGGCATTAAAAAATCTACAAAGCAAAACAAATTTTAATATAAAAAAAATATTAAGTTTAAAAAATCAAGAACTTGCAAAAATTATAAAAAGCGCAGGGTATTATAATCAAAAAGCAAAAAAAATTTTAGAATTCAGTAAATTTTTTCAAAAATTAAAAAAAGCTCCAACTCGTCAAGAGCTTTTAGAAATTTGGGGGATAGGGCCTGAAACTGCCGATTCAATACTTCTTTATGCCTATAAAAAGCCACATTTTATAGTTGATAAATACACCTTTAGATTTCTAAAAAGAATGAGATTTTTGCCAAAAAATTTTAATTTTAATTATCAAAAAATTAAAGAGCTAATAGAAAAAAATCTAAAGAAAGATTATAAATTATATCAAGAATTTCATGCTCTAATTGTACGAGAAGAAAAAAATAAAAAAATTAAAGTTGCATAGGTACAAAACTTACCAAACCAAGATCTGTCTTAACAATTTTATTTGAAATTTTTTTAATCTTAATTAGATGCTGAAAATTATCCTCTAGAGAAACTGGAAAAATAGCAACCGAGTTTGGTTTTAGCTGATCAATTAAAAACTCTGGAAAAGTCGGGTAACAAGCTCCAGCTACTATTCTATCAAATGGAGCAAATTCCTCCAATCCAAAATAGCCACTTTTTAGTATTAAATTTATACTCCTCTCTTGCGCTACAAAATCTGTATTTATAAAAAGATTTACTCTAAACCCTAATTTTTTTAGATTTTCAAACCCAAAATAAATTAGTTTTTTAGAATTTTCCAAAGAGAAAATAGTAGCATTAGGACAGAGAGTGGAGAGTAGAGCTGTTAAATAAGCTGAGCCCGTACCTATTTCCAAAATCTTGTATTCTTTTCCTTTTTTACATTCACAGTCGTTTAATTCCAATTCCTCTATCACTATAGCATGCATATGTGGTGCCGAAATAGTCTGCCCGTCTTGAATTAATAGTGGAGAATCAAGATAAGCATGAGGTTGTATTTCTTTTGGTATGAAATTTACTCTATCTAGTTTGCAAAACGCATCATAAATTTTCTTTGATTTTATATACCCCAAAGAATACAGATAATCTACCAGTTCTTTTTGAGTTTTCATAAAAATCTATTTTTCAATATAGTACTCAAACCATTCTACTTTTTTGTCTAAAACTGTTTTTTTTATTGATTTTTGAGTTTTTGTTAAATAAGATCTCCCACTTTTTACTTCTACAAAAATTATTTTTTCTACCTCGCCACTTTCCAATCCCTCAAATACTATAAAATCGATCGGTTTTCCAATAAATTTTGCCTCTGATGCTAAAAAAGGAAAGCCCTTCAAGTATGGTGCAAATTGTTCCAAAATCTGACCTGAGAGTGAGGCTTTAGAGCGAGAGATAGCATCCTCTCTTGATTGTTTTATTTTAGTTGGCAAATAAATAAACAAAAAATAAATAAAAGTTAAAATTACTCCAAATAAAAAACCTAAAAAAAATAGTATCAAAAGTTCAAGAATCATAACTTATTAAAAAAAGCAAACATATTTAAACTTATTTTGTTTTAAATTTTGAGATAAAGGAGGTAATTAAATGCAAAAAATAAAAAAAGGCTCAAAAGTGGTTTTAGACTATGTAGGAAAATTAGAAGATGGGACTATATTTGATCGCTCTAGTGCAGAGCATTTTAGCTTCGTAGTAGGAAATGGAGAAGTAATAGAAGGTTTTGAAAAAAATATTATCGGTATGCAAGAAGGAGAGAAAAAAACATTTAAATTAGAACCAAATCAAGCATATGGGCCATATTTAGAAGAACTAAAAATTAGAATGCCTATAGAAAAGATTCCTCCAAACACTATGGTTGGATCTATTTTGATTATTTCAGATAATAAGGGAAATGAGGCACCGGCTACAGTATTAGAAATAACTTCAAAAGATGCGCTACTTGATTTAAATCATCCACTTGCAGGAAAAAAGCTAATCTTTGAAGTTAATATAATAAAAATAATGTAAAGAGAAACATAAAAAAAGAAAAAAATAAAGAAAAGAAAAAAAACTATTTAATGCCTCAGCAGCAGCCAGGCTTTTTCTTTCCGCCCATTTGTCCACCTCCTCTCTTTTGCTATTTAGTTGGTTAAAATAATTCAAAGAAAAAACATATAAATTTAATTGATTAATTTTATTTATCGTGGATATGTATCGTAGATTTGGGGGAAAAAATGAAATTTGAATGTCATCGTTGTAAAAAAGAATTTGAAAATTTAAGTGAAATGAATTTTTTGATGGATGAAAAAGGTTTTACATATACCTATTGCGCAGAGTGTATTCAAAAAATAAAAAATGAGGGAAAAAGTTCTCAATAAAAAATTGAAAATAACTAAAAATTACCCAGAAATAAAAAGAATTATGCCTAATTCATAAAGATAAAAAAATAAGTAAAAATTAACTATCTTTTTTTTAAAAATTTAAAAAAAATAATAAAAAAATTAAATTTTTTAAAAAAAAATTATATAAATATTTAAATAATTGATAAGAGAGATAAACAACAGAGAAAATGATGGGGGGATAGTTTAAGCAGTTCACTTTCTACTTTAATTTTTGTGGCTGCTTTACATCCCTCTCTGATTCTAAAATAAAAAATTAAAAAAAAATAAAAGAGGTTTTATAAAGAAAATAAAAAAATAAATAAAATGGGAAAAATTATGAATATAAAAATAAAAGAATTTTTTAATTTTTTGAGCTATTCGCTAGTTTTATGTTTATTTTTATGTGGCTTTTTTATATATTTTTTAGAAAATAACTTGATAGATTTTTTGGTCATTAGCTTTACTTCTACTTTTTTAGCCATTTTTTTCTTTTTGTTTAATAAAAAAATAAAAGGCTAAAAAATTTAAAGTGTTAAAAAATAGAAAAATTTATAAATTTAAAGATATAAAAATATTATTTGAAATATAATAAAAAGAGGATAAATATGGAAATAAAAAATAGTCAAAATAAAAAAGAAAACAATATACAAAACGAAAATAGGCAAAAACAATTTGATAAATTTAAACTTAGCCCTGAAGAAATCGAAAAAATATTAAAAGCAGACAAGCCTTATTTGGCTGCATCTAGAAATGATTTTGAATCACTAAAAATTCTTATAGAAAATGGAAAAGATGTTAATCAGCAAGACATTTTTGGATATACTGCCCTAATGATGGCAAGTATAAAAAATAATCTTGAAATAGCAAAATATTTAGTTGAACATAAAGCAGACTTAAATATAATTAATTGTTGGGGGGATAGTGCCATAGTATTAGCAGCAGAATTTAATTCAATTGATGTAGGTAAATATCTGCTTGAAAAAGGCGCAGACCCAACTATTAAAAATTTCTTTGGTTTTGATGCTCTAAGACATACTATAGAAAATCGTAATTTTGAATTTTTTGAACTAATAAAAAAATATTTAGAAAACTATGAAAAAAATAAATAAATATTAAAAGGATAAGGGAAATATTTAAAAATTAAAAAGAATTAAAAGATTTATGAGAAAGTTAATCAAAAATTTATTTTTAATTATTTTTTTAGCTGCTTTTTTGAGTGCTCAGACACAAACAACTATCCAAAATTCAAAAATAAATTACCAAGAAAAAAGCCCAAAAAAATTAGAACTATATTTTTGGGAAGACCAAAAAATTGTTCCCATTGAGTGTATAGAGAAGTGCAAGAACTCTGAGTTTAGTTATAAAATTTTGAGTAAAAATGATTCTTATATTCTACCTATTGAGTGTAAAAAAATTTGTTTTTCTTCCCAAAAAGAGGAATTGCAAACACTACGGCAAACAGAAAATAAAGTTTTAGAAAAAGTAGAAAAAATTAATAACTCAGCTCTACAACAAACTCAAGAGAAAAACCAATTGAAAAATGAAGTAAAAGAAGAATTTAGACAAGAAATTCAACAAGTAATAAGAGATAAAAAAGAAAATCAACAAATTCAAAAAAATGAGATAGGAGAAATAGCACAACAAAAAAACGAGGAACTAAAAGAGATACAAAATAGATTTAAAGAAGAAGTAAGAGAGAGAGCTCTAATTAAAATAAAAAATATAACTAAAGAATTAGAAATAAATAAAGAAAAAAATGAGATTAATTTCACATATAAAAACTTTAAAGTTAATTTGAAAAATGCTACTTTGGAAAACAACACCATAAAAGTAAATAACAAGACTATTTTGTTACCAGAAGAATTTAATCTAGACGAGCAGCAAATAAAAGAAATGAAGATTATACAAAATCAAAATAAAGTAATATACAAAATAAAAACTCAAAATAGTGGAAAATTATTTGGAATTTTTAGAGTAGAATATGAAGAAGAAAAAGAAATAGATGCAACCTCTAATACTCAAAATGTCCTCTCCTCTCCATGGTGGAAAATATTTGTTTTTAAATAATCTAAAATAATTTAATTCTAATTTATTTTTTTATTTTCTTTTTGCTTTTTATTTTTTTTACCCTTTTTTTAGGGCGCTTTGGTTGTTTTTCTTCTTCAACTACAACAGGAACTTGTGGTTCGACTTTTTCCTCAGTCATTGTCTGTTGAGTTGAAGGAGAAGATTGTAAATTAGTTTGAGTAGGAGAAGAAAGCTGGGCTGTTGAAATTGGTCTTGGACTTAAGATATACTGAAAAATAGCAAAAGCAACTGCTAAAAAAGCAGCATACACAAAAGCAGTTGGGGTGTAAGTATTTAAGAAATAAACAGAACTATAAAAAGGCTTACCAAATAAAAAATATTCGCCAACAACCCAAATAAAGGCTATGAAAAAAAACCAAAAAATATACAAAAAAACTATTCTTTTTATATTATGAAAGTTTGCCATAAAAAAACAACTAAAATAGAATTTAAAAATCTAACGCTTGCTTTTTAGTCAAAAAATTTACAAGGCTTTCCTCTAATTTCTAAATTTAGTGGAGTAGTAGAAGTTAAATTATAACAACCAAAATCAAAAACTCCAAAATTGCTGGTTAAAAGCTCATCGTAGATTCTCTTTTTGACAGTAAAGTTACCGCAACTAAGAACAATTTCATCAGAAGAATTAAAATTAAATACAAAAAGTTTTGCAAAATAATTATAATTTCCAAATAAATCCTGACTTTTATTTTGGTCAAAAACTGCACAATAAAAATCATTCAAATTTTTTGCAACATACACTGGTGAAGATGCGCATTCCACATCGTCAAAAAAAATTTTTTGCTTTAGCAGCCCTTCTTCATCAAATTTACAAATACTCTCTTTTCTAAATATGCCATTTGAACCAGCGAGTTTTATTTTATCTGAGCAACTATAATATACATTCTGATTAAAAGAGTTTGCATAAATGATTACCGAGGCCTCTTGGCCCTTCTGTATTATCATTGGTTTTACCTCAATTTTACAAATAGGAGAATCTTTTTTAGCATTTGTTGGATCTAAAGAGATATACCCAGATATTATAAATTCAACTGGTTTTATTTTAAAATCATCTTCTTCTACATATTCCGAATTATTAGTAAAGTTTATAGTTATGTTATCTAAACTAAATTCTTCTTCTGAATTGTTTGGCTGAAGTTGTTGATATTTATTTAAAGGGGAATCGTTCTGAGTTATTTTACTCTCCTCCTCTTTAGTTTGGGCTATATTTACTTCCAAAGCATCTTTCTTTAAATTTTCTAGAGTAGATTTTGAAGAAGAGTTAGATTGGGTCACACATCCACTAAAAATAAAAAAAATAACTAAAAAAAAGGAAAAATATAAAAAAAACTTTTTCATAAAGTACAAAACTACAATAAATTATAAAAGCATTTTGATAAAGAATTTTGTTTGCTATTTGTGGTTTAGTTTTTCTAATAACTTATCTATCTTTAGATAAAGTTCATCTAAAGAGCCATTGTTTTGGATGTAAAAATCTCCAACTTTTAAAACTTCTAACAATTGTTGAGAAGTTGTAGAAGTATTTTCTTCTAATCTTTCTATTCTTACAAATTCTTCAAAAGTTTTTGGATCTCCTTCTCTATTTCTTTTCTTCATTCTCTCAAATCTTATCTGTGGGTCAGACTGGATAATAATTAAAAAAAATTTAGGTAATTTTTTTAATTCCTCTACTTCTGCTAAATTTCTAATAGATACAATTACTCCATCCTTTGTATAATCTATTTTTTCTATTACTTTTTTTGCAAAAAAATTCGGGCCATTTTCTTGGCGTAATTTATTTGCATAAAAAATTAAATTCTCCCTATTTATTTCTATATTTTGTTGTTTTAAAAATTCTCTAATAACATCTGAAAGAGAATAGTAAATAAAGCCTTTTTTTACTAAATACTCTGCAACCGTATCTTTACCTGCGCAATTCCTTCCACTTATTCCTATAAACAATTTAACACCTAAAGGCTGCTAAATAAATATAAACAAATATAAAAAATTATATTTATTAAATTATAGGGGAAAAAATTAATATGGATATTGTTTTAGCTTCAGCTTCTGAAGAAAGAAAAAGAATATTAAAAAAAATAATAAAAAAATTCGAAATCTTTCCAAATACTGCTAAAATTAGAATTAAACCATTTAAAAATATTTCACAAAGGGTAAAAAGCATTGCATACTTTAAAGCCCTCAGAATTTGTCTAAAAAAGCCAAGAAAAATCATTATAGCTGCAGATACAATAGTAGAAAACAAAAACAAAATATTCTCAAAACCCAAAAATAAAACAGAAGCAAAAAGATTTTTAAAGACTTTTTTGGGAAATAAGATAAAAATTTATACCTCTATTTGTCTTGCTTATTTTAATGGAGAATCTAGACCAAAAACAAAATGTTTTTGTTTTAGTACCACTATAAAACTCAAAAAATTGAAAGAAAATCAAATAGAAAGATATATTTCTAAAAATAAATGGAAAAATAAAGCAGGGGCTATTGATATAAACGATAGATTTTTTTTGACTTTTTTGGAGAGCAAAATAGACAAAACACAACAAGAGCTAATCGCCGGTCTTCCTTCAAAACATCTAAAAGAAAAACTTGCAGAATTTAAAAAGCTAATCAAAAAAAGCTATTTTTAGTTGGAAGTTTGCCCTTGATTTTGATTATTCAAATCCTTAAATTCTTCCTCTTCGCCATATTCCAAATATTGCATAGCTATAATTTTTTCATTTTCTTCTAATTTCATAAGTCTTACTCCTTGAGTATTTCTAGAGATAATCGGAATATCTGAAAGTTTTATTCGTATTGCCCTATTAGTAGAAGAAACTAATAAAATTTCATTTTCCCTATCTACTGCTTTTGCAGCAATTACTTTGCCATTTCGATCAGTAGTTTTAATATTTATTATTCCAAATCCTCCTCTTCCCTGTATTTTGTATTTTTTAATATCTGTACACTTACCATATCCATTTTCACAAACAGTTAAAATAACAGCTTTATTGCACAAAGAGGCTGAGACAACATAATCGCCTTCTCTTAATGAAATTGCCTTTACTCCTTGAGCAACTCGTCCTATTTCTCTTATTTGACTTTCTTTAAATCTAATACTAAAACCATTTGAAGTAGCTATAAATATATCATTATCTCCATCTGAAACTAGCACTGCTATTAATTCGTCACCTTCTCTTAATTTTATTGCTTTTATTCCTCCTTTTCTTGGTTTGTCATACTCCTCTATCGAGGTTCTTTTTATCATTCCGTATTTTGTTATCATCAATAAATATTGGTTTTGTTTAAACTCTCTTAGAGCAATCATGGCAGTTATTCTATCGTTTTCAATCTCCAATAAATTTACAATTGGCTTTCCTATAGAATACCTTGACATTTTTGGAATCTTGTAAGCCTCTAGCCAATGTACCATACCTTTTTGAGTAAAAAATAAAATAGTATCCCGTGTACGGGCTATTAGTACATCTTTTATTAAATCATCTTCTTTTGTTTCACTACCAATTATTCCTTTTCCTCCCCTTCTTTGAAGTTTATATTCAGAAATTGAAATCGATTTTATATAATCTTTCTCTGTAAGAACTATAGCTACAGGTTCATCCGGGATTAGATCAGCAAAAGAGATTTCTTGCTGTTCTTGCTCTACAATTAAAGTCCTTCTCTCATCACCATATTTTTCTTTTATCTCTTTCAATTCTCGAATAATTAATTCATCTACTTTGTTTTTGTCAGATAAAATACTTTGGAATTCTTCGATAGATTTTTTTAATTCTAAGTCTTCTGATTGGATTTTTTCTTGCTCTAAGGAGGTTAATTTAGACAATTTCATATCCAAAATGGCTTCTGCCTGTTTTTGAGTCAAAGCAAATTGGGCAATTAATTTCTCCTTAGCCTCTACACCATCTTTAGATTTTTTAATTAGGTTTAAGACCTCTTCTAAATTTTTTAAAGCTATTAATAAACCCTCCAATATATGTTTTTTTTCTTGTGCTACTTTTAAGAGATAAAGAGTTCTCTTTGTTATAATCTCTCTTCTAAATTCTAAAAATTCTTCTAAGAGGCCCTTTAGAGATAAAACTTTAGGCTCTCCCTTTACAAGGGCTAAATTAATAATTCCAAAACTGCTCTGTAGTTGAGTTTTTGCATACAAATTAGATAAAACAACATTAGGATCTGCTTCTTTTTTTAGATATATTACTATTTCTATCCCTTCTTTATTAGATAAATCCACAATATCTGCAATTCCTTCTATTTTTTTTTCTTTTACCATTGTTGCTATCTCCAAAACTAGAGCAGATTTATTTACCCCATAAGGAATTTGTGTTATTTTAATTAGCTTTTTATTTTTATCTTCCACTATTTCTGCTTTCCCTTGAATATAAATTGTTCCTCTACCGCTCTTATAAGCCTGTAAAATTCTTGATTTGCCTAAAATAATTCCCCCTGTTGGAAAATCTGGACCTAAAATAAAATTAAAAAGTTCCTCAACTGAGCAATTTGGATTTTTTATTAGATATATTAAAGCATCACAAACTTCTCCAAGGTTGTGAGGAGGGATATTAGTAGCCATTCCAACAGCTATTCCAGAAGAGCCATTTATCAATAAATTTGGAATTTTGGCTGGTAAAACAGCTGGCTCTTTTAGAGTGCCATCAAAATTTGGTAAAAAATCTACAGTCTCTTTATCCAAATCATCTAAAAGCTCTAAAGCTATTTTTTGTAGTCTTACTTCAGTATAACGCATAGCAGCTGCATTATCTCCATCTATTGAGCCAAAATTTCCCTGGCCTTCTATTAGTGAATAGCGCATAGAAAAGTCTTGTGCCATCCTTACCAAGCTAGAATAAATCGACATGTCCCCATGTGGATGAAACTTACCTAAAACTTCTCCAACTATTCTTGCAGATTTTTTATAGGGTTTATCATGAAAATTTGACAATTCGTACATTGCAAAAAGAATTCTTCTGTGAACTGGTTTTAGACCATCTCTAACATCCGGTAAAGCTCTTCCAACTATAACTGACATCGCATAATCTAAATAAGACTGAGAAACTTCTTCTTCTATTGCTCTTTTGTTAATAGTTGTCATAAAATCACAATTTATATATCTAGATTTCTAACATTTTTTGCATGAGCAGAAATATATTGCTTTCTTGGCTCTACATCTTCTCCTAATAAAATTTCAAAGATTTCATTTGCCTTTTTTGCATCTTCTATTGTAACTTGAATTAGATTTCTATTTTTTGGATCCATAGTAGTTTGCCAAAGCTGCTGTGGATTCATTTCTCCTAAACCCTTATAGCGCTGGGAATGATAATTCTTTGGATTAGAAAGTTGAGCTAAGGTTTCTTCTAATTCTTTATCAGAATAAATGTATTTTTCAAAATTACCTACTTTTAGTTTGTATAGAGGAGGTTGAGCAATAAAAATATGGCCCTTTTCTATCAATGGCTTTAGATATCTATAAAACAAAGTAAGTAAAAGTGTGCGGATATGAGAACCATCCACATCTGCATCTGTCATTATTATTATCTTGTGATACCTTAATTTTGAAATATCAAAATTTTCTGCAAAACCAGTGCCGATTGCACTTATTAAGTTTTTTATCTCTTTTGATTGCAGAATTTTTATTAATGAAGCTTTTTCGACATTTAGAATTTTTCCTCTTAGAGGTAATACAGCTTGTATCTTTCTATCTCTTGCCTGTTTTGCGCTTCCTCCGGCAGAGTCTCCCTCAACTATAAAAAGTTCACAAATTGTTGGATCTTGCTCTGAGCAATCAGCCAATTTTCCTGGCAATATAGTACTTTCTAGAGCTCCTTTTCTTCTTACAAGCTCTCTTGATTTTTGAGCCGCTAGTCTTGCCTGAAAAGTCAAAATTACTTTTTGGCAAATGGCATTTGCTTCTGAAGGGTGCTCCTCAAAATAAGTTTTTAATTCTTCTGAAATTATTGATTCTACTAAACCTTTTACTGCTGAATTTGCTAATTTTGTTTTTGTTTGCCCTTCGAAGTTTGGGTTTGGGATTTTTATTGATAAGATTGCATTTAAGCCCTCTTTTATATCCTCGCTATTTGGAAAATCTTCCTCCTCTTTTAATAACTGATTCGAGCGAATATATCCTAAAATTACTTTTGCAAGTGCACTTTTAAGTCCTGCCAGATGAGTACCACCATCTATTGTATTAATAGAATTAACATAAGTCAAAATGTTTTCCGAATAATCATTGCAATATTGAATACATACCTCAAGCCAAAAATCTCCTTTTGATTTATTTATATAAATTAAGGGGTGGAGAGGAGATTTTAAGTGTGTAATTTTTGTCAAATACTCGATTATTCCACCGCTATAGTGATATAATTCTTTTTTAGCTGCTTTTTTATCTTCAAAGATTATTCTAATCCCCTTATTTAAATATGCTAATTCTTCTAACCTTTTTGAAATTATTTTTGGATCAAATTCTATAGATTCAAAAATTTCTTTATCTGGCAAAAATGTAACAGTAGTTCCACTCTCTGTAGTGGTACCTATTTCCTTAACTTCAGTTACTGCTACCCCTTTTTCATATCTTTGATAATAAATTTTTCCATTTCTTTTTACTTTAACTTCGCACCATTGTGAAAGAGCATTAACAACTGATACTCCAACTCCATGCAACCCTCCAGAGACTTTATAAACTTTATTGGAAAATTTTCCACCTGCATGTAAAACAGTCATTACTACCTCTAAGGCTGATTTTCCAACTTTATGCTTTTCCACAGGAATTCCTCTCCCATCATCTTCAACAGAAACCGAACCATCTTCATTTAAAGTTACTTTTATTTGTTTGCAAAAACCAGCTAAAGCCTCATCTATTGAATTATCCACAACCTCAAAAATAAGATGATGAAGCCCCCTAATTCCAATATCTCCAATATACATAGCTGGCCTTTTTCTCACTCCTTTTAGGCCATCTAAAACTTCAATATGCTCTGCACTATACTCCCCAGAATTTTCTATATCTATTTTTAAATCTTGTGATTTGTTTTCATCCATTTTTTAACCTCTAAAGCAAAAAAATACAGCTAAAGTTTTTTGATTTTTTTAGAATAGAAATATTCTAAAAATATTTGGAAACCAAACTTTATAAACTATTCTTTAGTTGTTTTAATCACCCGAAAAATTTATAAATATTAGAAAAATTTATAAATATTAAAAATATACCTAGAAAAAATTAGGAGGTGAAAAAGTTGTTATTTCAAATTTTTCAGACAAAAATTCAAGAAAATCAAAAAGAAAAAAACCAACAAAATTTAGAACAAAATTTTAATAATTTTATGAAAGAATTAAAAGATATTTTATATCCAAAAAAATTTAATGACTCTGAAAATGTTGCAAACTATATTAAGATAGAAGAAGTTTTGAAAAGATTGAAAAAAGAGGACCCAGAGAAATATGAACAATTACAAAAAACAATAAAAGAATATGGAGCTTTACTAACTTTCTTTGTTAAGAAAAATAAAAACAACTATTATTTGGCTGCTTCATTTTTTAAATTTTTGAGTATATTGACAGAGAACTTTGAAAATTTGCAGAGACTAAAAGGAAAATCACCTGAGCTAACTAATAATAAAGAATTTTTCGAGTATATGGCTGAACTTGTAAAAAAGGATATGTACGATGCTTCAAAGGAGATAGAAGAACTTTATCGATTGAATGAAGAAGAATTAGCAAACAGATTCGCTAAAAAAAAGAAATAAACTAAAAATTTATAATTTATTTTTTAAATTTACTAAAAAACCTACATTTATTAATTTTTATATTGATTATATTTTATCAATAAATTAATTAAAGGTGTAGCATATGGCAGGATTGAGACCAGCAAGAACTTGTAGGGATTTAGATAAAGTTGCTTGGACGAGGTTTTCATATAAAAAACCATCTAAATCTTATATTAGTTCTATGCCTCATACAAATCTATTAAATTTTAGAATGGGAGTACAAAAACCAGAATATAATGTAGAATATGAATTAGTTTCAAAGCAGCCTATTCAATTGAGAGACAATGCTTTGGAAGCAGGAAGACAGGCAGCAAACAAATATTTAGAAAAAACAATCCCCAATAATTATTATTTTCATCTAAGAGTGATATGCCATCATGTAATTAGAGAAAATAAAATGATTGCTGGTGCAGGAGCAGATAGATTACAAAAAGGTATGAGGCATTCCTTTGGAAGACCTACTGATAGAGCTGCCAGAATTAAAAAAAATCAAGCTATTTTGAGCATTAAGACTTTAGAAGAAAATGAAAAATTTGTAAAAGAAGCTTTGAGAAGAATGAGACTTAAGATATCTGGAAAATGGACGATAAGAAAAAAGATGATAAAAGATGAACAGTCAGGAGAAGATTAGCACTGAAATAGATAGACTATTAGAAATATTTCAAAACAATCCAAATAAAAAATTTGAATATAAAAAACTCAAAGAGCAGATCGCCCTACCTGATAAAATTCTAAAAAATTTTTTAAATATTTTGAAAACAGAAGGTTATATTGAGGTCGAATACAAAATTAGAGAAGAATACTATTTTTTAAAAAAAGAAAAGAAAAAAACAGAAGAACATCAAAAAGTAATTTTTAAAGAAATCCCTCAAATTTCCACTAAACAAAATAAAGAAAGAGAGATATATGAAAAAATAGAAAAAATGCTTGAAGTTCTTTTAGATAAAAAAACTAAATATTTGGAGTTAAAGGAAAAGAGGAAGGAATACTTAAAAAAAGTAGGGGCAAAAAATTTAGGAAAAATAAAAATCGAGCAAGATATTAAAAAAATAAAAGGTGAAATTAAGCTATTAATAAAAGAAATAAAATCTTATATAAAAAATATAAAATAAAAAGAGAACTAAAATAAAATTATTGAGAAGAACATTTTCCTCCTATTTGTTTTTGACCTCTAAATGAAAGTGAAGTGAAATAAGGTGTATCATAATAAATCGTTAAATAATTTAAAAACTTATCTGGAGCAGTGAGTGGGGTAATGGAAGAATTGGAACATGCCACTGAAGTGCGCAGATACACTGCCTTTTTTTCTCCTGGGAAAAAAGAAATATTCAATCCATTTGAAGTTCCAGGCCCTGCAGTTCCATATAAGGTTAAACCAGAACTAGACCCAGAAGTAGAATGATTTGCATAAACATAAAAAACTGTTTCTGAGCCATAAGGTTCTAAAACAAAGTTCCTAATGGTTATTGGTTTAGAATCTACATTTTCTAATAATAATGCTATTTCTCCCAAAGTGGGATAAGAAGAATAAAAATAACCCTGCATTTGGATTATTCTAATTGGAGCTGCTTCTGCTGACCAATAAACTTCAAGTTGTTTTTGATTTATTTCAGAAGAAGATTGTACAAAAAATAAAGAGATACTTATTACTACTAAGCTAATTAATAAAACCACTGCTAAAATCACTAAAAACTCGGCCGAAAGTTGTGCTTTCATTTTCATTTTTAAACCTCGGACGAAAAAATAAATTAATTAAAATTTAAAAAATTATCTAATTTTTTTAATCGATACAATTAATTACCACCCCAAAGACAGGACTATAGTTTATAGAAGAAAAATTTTCTAAAGAATAGTTAAACTCAATCCTACTTTCAAAAAAAGTAGTACAATTTGCAAATTCTAAATTTGGTTCAGAAACTATCGATAACTCTTCAAATGGTTTGAGAAAGATGCTACACACACAATCAGAGTTGCTGCAAGAACTAGGATTACAAAGAGCACTACCAACCCCTTCCCAAGAATTAGAGTCATAAGAAAAAAAACCGATCTTTTTTCCATTCAAAAAAATAGACCTAATAGTCATATTTTGCTCTATTTTTGAATTTAAAACTAAATATAACCTAGCACTAGACTTTTTATAAAAAACTTCTCTAATTGCAATAGGCTTAGAATTTTCCAAAAATTCTTTTTTTATTTTACTTACAGAACTAATATTGACAGAGGGAAAAAAATTAAATAAGGCAGCCACTACTAAAGTGATTAATAATACAACAGCTAAGATTATCAAATATTCTGTAGTAATTTGCCCTCTGCTCCATCTTTCTTTTTTCATGAGTATAATAATAAATTAACAATAAATTATCTTGCAGCCTTTGCCATTCTTTCTGTTTCATCTTTCTTTTTAATAGCATAAGAATTTTGAGAATCTCCTTTTGCTGCATATTCTATCTCATCAGCTAATACTTCTGCCATTGATTTTTTGTTATCAAATGAGCCCATAATAGCTGCAAGTGCGATATTTCTTAATGCAACATCCAATCTTCTTAAAGCTGAGATATCAACAGAAACTTGATAAGATACACCACCAAAAGAAACCCTTGTAAAATCTTCTCTGGGGGCAGCATTTTGAATTGCATTTATTAGAAGTTGAATTGGATTTTGCTTTGTTCTTTTTTCTAATATTTCAAAAGCCTCTTTTACAATTTTAATTGCTTTTGTCTTCTGTCCTTGCATCTTTCCATGAGTTCGAATTACTTTTCCTGCAGTCTTTCTTCCAGTACCTCCACGCATTAATTTATTTATAAGTCTTTCTACTACGTTTACTTTTGATTTTTCAAATGGTTTTTTTGCATGTCTTCCAAACGAATGTGGTATTACTACTGGATTTAGAGATATATATTTTACTAAAGAAGGATCAGAAACTTTAACAGATTCAAAATCATATTTTGAAAATAACAATTTTTTCATATTCTCACCTTATCTCTTTGGCTTCTCCTTTCTTTTTCTTACAAGCTGTTGCAAATCAACTCCATTTACTTTTACTACCTTATATCTCACACCAGGAATAGAGCCCATCTGACCTCTTTGAGAGCCACCCAAACCTTCGATTACGACCTCGTCGTGTTCATCGATATAATTTATAGCACCATTTCTTGGAGCATGAGCAGTGACCATTTTACCATTTTTTATTAGCTGGACTTTTACACATTTTATAAGGCCTGAGTGTGGCTGCTTTTGTTCCAATTGCTTTTTTTCAATGACAATTCCTTTTGCCTGTGGAGATCCTTCAAGAGGATCGTATTTTTCCTTTAATTTTAATTTCTTTCTTTTCCATGGTTTTTTTAACCATTTTTGCCTTTTTCTTTTTCTTAAAATTTCTCTACCTGCAAATTCTCCTCTAGCCATTAAAATTCACCTATTTTATTTAGTATATAAGCGTAATTCGCAATTAAATTTCCTTTTTAATAAAGCCTGATGTAGCTTTATTCTATTTCCATTTTTTCCAATAGCTATCCCCCGATCATTTGGATCGATAGTAACATACACTATCTTATTATTCATTTTTTCATGGATATTTATATTTTTTATGTTAACTGGATTAAAAATGTTTCTTATAAACTGCTCCAAATTGTCAGTCTCCTCAAAAATCAAAACCTGTCTTGCAAATGCCTGTCTTACTTTTGTTATTTTTGAACCTTTTTTTCCGATTGCCTTTCCCATTAGAGAAAAAGGCACAAAAAAAACTACTGCGTTTGGAGAGATATAAACGTCAGATGGTACTACTCCAGTTATTTTCTCAAAAATTGAAATTGCCTTTAGTTCATTATTAGACAGCTCTAACATAAAGATCTACTATTTTTTTAAAAGTTCTAAAATATTTGAGTTTCCTGGACTTTCTACCACTATCGCTGAAACCAAAAAAGGTTTCCCGCATAATGAGCCGAGCTCCTTTGAATTTAGAGAACTACTATAAACCAAAATATTTGACAGCTTAGCATACTTTTTTATATCTTGAGCTTCTTCAGGCGGTGCAGAAGAAGAAAGAATAATTAATTTTCCTTTTCCTAAAAGTGCATGTTTTATACCGCTCCTCAAACCAAATTTTACCTTTCCACTATCTACACATAATCTAATTGCTTTATTTATTTCTGCTTCAGCAACTTTTGTCATAAAAACCAACCCTCCACTAATATTTTATAATTTGATTTTTAATTTTACTTTACCAGTACCTAGTGGCACAGTCTGACCTATGATAATATTTTCAGTTACTCCCAAAAGGCGATCTTCCTCTCCTTTTACAGTTGCATTTACTAAATGCTTTATTGTTTCCTCATAAGCTGCCCTTGCTAGCACACCTACTTTTTGTCCTGCCAGACCATGTCTTCCAATAGGAGTTAAATAGCCATTAGCAGTCATAGCATCAGCCAAGAGCATTAAATGCCTCACATCTACATTTAATTTTTGCAAATCTAACACTTGCTTTAATTCTTTTACTAAGGCATTTCTTGCAGCCTCAATTCCAAATACTTTTTCTATTTCTTTTATATCGTTGGTATATATTCTATAAAAATCTACTTCTTCAAACTCTTTTAATCCCATTATATTAGAGCCAGATGCCCTAATAAAATACTCGTTATTTTCAAATAGTACTATTGGTTTTTTTATTTGTGGAACTCCTGCAACTACTAATTCTTTTAATTTCATACATACTCTTCTTAGAATTTTAAAAGTAGTTGAGCTCCTGCCACTCACAATTACGACATTACCTTTATTTTCGATTTCTAAATCATAAGAAGACAAACCCTCTTTTATTTTTTTTCTAACTAATTCTAACTCCAAATTTCTCTTTTTTAATTCTTCTTCGTTTATTATAACTTTAATTTTTTTCTCTTCAAAATTTTCTTTTATTGCAGTTGCAATTTGCCCTAAAGTTAATTCGTCTATTTGTTGTGCAAATTTTTTTGCTTTTGGTTCATTTTTGTTATATGGTTCTTTTAAATATATGTCAATAATTGGCTTTTTTGGAGTTTTTCTAACATCCACTAATTCGATTAATCTTGGCAAACCGGTAGGTACTTGTTCTGCTACCCCTGCATAATGGAAAGTCCTCATAGTCATTTGAGTACCTGGTTCTCCTATAGATTGTGCAGCTACTATTCCCACAGCCTCTCCGACAGAAATTTTTATTTCATCTTTTTTTGAAAAATATTTGTCAGACATTATCAACACCCTTTATTTTTCTTCATTTATCTCTAAATTTTTTGCAATATTGGAAAATACTGGATCGATTAGATCTCCCCCATATTGGAACTGAATGATTTTTCCACCAGCATCTCTTACCGAATAATCTGGCCTTACCACAAGATCTTGTAATGCATTAATTAATCTTCTTTGCATATAACCAGATCTGGCAGTTCTAATAGCGGTATTTACTAATGATTCTCTGCCTCCCATCGAATGCTGAAAATACTCTGTTGGACTTAATCCTTTTTTAAATGAGCTAGAAACAAAACCTCTTGCCATTACTCCCTTATCTCCTTTTTTAAAGTGAGGCAAAATTCTTCCTCTATATCCTCTGGATGGTCTTTTATTTCTTATAGCCTGTTGTCCAACCATAGAAGCCATTTGAATTGCATTTAATAATGAACCTCTTGCCCCAATAGAAGCCATTATTATAGAAGTGTTGTTAGTAGTTAGATTTTTCTCTACGATAGAACCAGAGAGATCTCTAGTTTTTGAGGTTAGACTCATTATTTTTTCTTCTAAGGATTCTTTTAGATTTTTTCCTGGAATAAGCTCCAGGGTCTTATTTTTATATTGAACTATTAAATTTTCTGTTTCTCGCTTTAGATTATCCTGCAATTTCTTTATTTGCTCCAAAGCTTCTTTTGATAAATTATAATTAGCTAAAGAAACAGAAAATCCATGGGAGGTTATAACTTCTAAAGATACTTTTCCTACTCTATCTAAAAATTCCTTAGCTGCGTCAAATCCATCTAAAAGTATTATTTTTTCTAATATTTCACCTAAAGCTTTATTATCTACAGCTCCTTGAATTAAAATACCATTTTTTATTATTACGGTATTATCTGGATGATCCGAGCCATCTGGATTTTTTCTTTTGAATTTAGTACTAACCACGCAGTTTAATTCTTTTGGTAAAAACATAGAGAATAATAATTTTCCAGAATAATTTGTTTTTCTATCTGGTGGAGGTAGTTTTGTAATTCCGCCAATATACAACAGCCTACAGGCTTCCTCTTTGCTAAATTCAGCTTCTTCTCTTGTTAAAAACCAACAACCACTAATATAATCCTCGTGGAATTTAATTATTGGTTGCCCGTGCCTTGGAGAGAGAATTTGATTATGTACTTTCATTAATATTTCTGCCTCTGCTTTTGCCTCTTCTGATTGAATTACATGTAAATTCATCTCATCTCCATCAAAATCAGCATTATAAGGCGGACAGACTATTGGATTTAGCCTTAATGTTTTGCCTGGGAGGATTTTTGCTACGTGACATAATATGGATATTCTATGCAAAGAAGGCTGTCTGTTAAACAGGACAATGTCACCATCAATTAACTGTCGCTCAACAATTGAACCTATTGCTAAATTGTTTAAAACTTCAGCTTTTGTTTGAGGAGTAACTCTTACTTTTTTTCCATCTGGTCTTATTACATATTCTGCCTTGGGATAGCTATCAGAGGCTATGAATTTTTTAACATATTCTATATTCCAAGAGGTTACTTTTAGAGGTACTGTTAATTCTTTAGCAATATCTAAAGGCACTCCTACTTCATCTATGGATATAGAAGGATCTGGAGAAATTACCGTCCTTGCTGAGAAATTAACCCTTTTTCCAGACAAATTGTACCTAAATCTCCCTTCTTTTCCTTTAAGTCTTGCTGAAAGTGTCTTTAGTGGCCTACCAGATCTATGTCTTGCTGGTGGAATATTAGCAGTTTCATTATTAAAGTAAGTGGTAACATGATACTGTAATAATTCCCAAAGATCTTCTATAATTAATTGAGGGGCTCCTGCATTAATATTTGCCTCAAGCCTTTGATTTATTCTCATAATATCTACTAATTTGTGAGTGAGATCATCTTCAGATCTATCCCCAGTTTCTAATGTGATAGAAGGTCTAACCGATACTGGGGGAACGAGTAAACAAGTTAATACCATCCATTCTGGTCTACAATACTTGGGATCGATTCCTAAAGCAGCAACATCCTCATCCGGCACTGCGGCAAGCCAATCTCGAATCTCAGTTGGAAGCATGATTTCTTTATCTTTGTAAAATGTGGTTGGTTTCAATAATTTTATTTCTGGTAATCTCTGCCCAGTGTAAGGACAGTGAGTTGGCCTTTTTATTTTGATTTTTAATTCATCCTCACTATCAAGTTGTTTTTTTATTTTTTCTAATTGGTCTTGGGACCATATTATTCTCTTTGTGTAAGGAGAAGTATTTTGCAAAACATACAATATAGTTTTTGCAAATTCTGGATGAATTACAGGCCTTACTAATTCAATATAACCAAAATGTCCTGGAGAAGTACCTGCTTTTCCACCAGAGGTTTTATCAATTAATCCTGGGTCAATTACTCCCATTCTTTGATCTACCAATCCTCCCTCAATTGGATAGGAATCATCATTGTAGGTGTCTGGAACTGTTATTTTCACCACTGCCATTTTTCTTATCATTTCTGGAGAAAACAAGGAGAATTTTATTCTATCAATTTCTTTTGTTATTAACATATCATCCACCCTCTAAGCCTTATCTCTTAAAATCAATCTTGGAAATATTCCAAGAGACTTTATTTCATCCAAAAGTAATTTAAATGCATGGGACATTTCTACCCAATATAGTTCTGTAGAGTTTTCATCCAATGGAGAAACTAATCTATTTCTAATGTAGTCTTTATAGCCTATGGCTCCTGTTTTTGCGCAAACTAACTGATAACTCTTATCAGATTCTTCCAGCAGTCTTTCTTTTAGGAGCATTGCCGCACCATAGCCAATAAGACAATCTCTTTCCATTTCCCCAAATCTCAATCCCCCTTCTCTTGCTCTTCCTTCGGTAGGCTGGTGGGTTAATAACTGGACAGGTCCTCTTGCCCTAACATGCATTTTATTTGATACCAAATGATGAAGTTTTTGATAGTAAATTACTCCAATAAATATTTTTGCTTTTAGTTGCTTGCCTGTTCTACCATCGTACAAAATTTCTTCCCCATAAGGCTCAAAACCTAAACTTTCTAATTCTTTTACAAATTTTTCTTCCTTATCACCATTAAATGCAGTAGCATCAGCAAATTCTCCACTCATGCATGCTGCTTTACCAGCTAACATTTCTAAAAGATGGCCTGCAGTCATTCTAGAAGGAATAGCATGGGGGTTTAATATTAGATCTGGTACCAATCCATCCTTTGTAAATGGCATATCGTTTTGATGTAACAATAAACCTATAACTCCTTTCTGGCCATGTCTAGAAGCAAATTTATCTCCATTTTCTGGAATTTTTATCGATCTTATTCTAATTTTTACAAGTTTTGTACCTGCTACTGACTCAGTTAGAAGGACAGAATCCACAATACCTTCATCTCCAGGTTTTATTGCAAGAGAATTATCTCTTCTTTTTTCTTCAACCATCCCAAAAACAGTTATTTCTTCCAAAAATCTTGGAGGAGAAGTTTTTCCAACAATTACATCCTTTGTTTTTACTTCTGCTTCTGGAAAAACTAAACCATCTTCACCTAAATTTCTATATGAAGCTTCATCTCTATAACCTTGAGCGGTTAGGGGAGGAATTTCGAATTTATCTTTTTGGCCCCCTGGATAACGTCTTTCTTCAGTTTCATGGGTTTTGTAAAAGACAGACCTTCCAAGTCCTCTATCTACTGCTGATTTGTTAACTACTATTGCATCTGAGGTATTATAACCTGAAAGAGTGGTAATTGCTACTACAAAATTCTGGCCTGCTGCATGCTGAAAAAAATTTAAAATTTTATATGGCCTTGTTTGTACCAATGGCTCTTGAGGATAGTACAAAATATGCCCCCTAGAATCATAGCGTTCATTAAAGTTTAGTAAATAGGTGCCTAAAGATTGTTTTGCCATAGAACAAGCCATAGTAATTCTTGGAGAGGAATTATATTCTACAAAAGGCAAAATAGAAACAGTAATTCCAGTGATTGTGACTGGTTCTATTTCTAAATGAGTAGTTTTTTCTGTTATTTCTTCAGGGGTGGTTGCAATAAGAGCATGTTCTTCTTCATCAGCATCCAAATACTCGATTACTCCCATTGAAACTAGTTTCCCCCAACTGATTTGTTTTTGTTTTAATTTTTCAATTAAATCTGGTGTTAGTTTACTTTTTCCATTTTCTACTACTATATAAGGCCTTCTGGCTCTTCCTTGGTCAGAATTTACAAAAATTTCTGAAGTTTTTTTACTATAATAAAAATTAACAGACTTTGAAATATTTCCCTCTCTTCTGGCTTTTATTAAACTTTGGAAATATTTTTCTCCATCATCTACATATCCCAAAAGTTTTCCATTATGAAAAACAGCTGTTTTTCCTTTGTATAAATCTAATTTTTTAGCCATAAAAATACCACCCTATTTTTTTTATTACTCTGCATCTTTTTCCAATGGATTTAGACCTAATCTAAACAAGGCTTGTTCTATTTCTTCGCTATCTTCTCTAACTGAAATTTCGCAAAATAAAGCCATGTTTTTGACTAATGCACACGAGGGACCTTCTGGAGATTCATTTGGACAAATTTTTCCCCAATGTGTGCCATGTAAATCTCTTGCCTTAAAGTGAGGGTGCTTTCTAGAGAGTGGAGAGATTACTCTTCTAAGATGAGAGATTGAAGAAAGATAAGAAGTTCTATCCAAAAGTTGAGAAACTCCAGTTTGGCCCGCTATCCAATTTCCAGTAGCCATTGAATATTTAATTCTGTCAGAAAGAGCATCTGGTCTTACTAATGTTTGAACCATTAACCTTCTTCCTCTTGCATCTGCCCTGGTTGCTTGATATGAAATATCTTTTACTAAAAATTGAAAGGAATATCTAAATAGTTCCTCCATTAAGTCGCCAGCTAATTTTATTCTTTTGTTTGAATAATGATCTTTATCATCTCCCTTAATTTTTTTTGCTGCTACTAATATTGCTCGTTGAGCCATGTTGCACAAATAAATTGCTTTTTGTAGCCTATCAGATGGCTCAGTTCCAATATGTGGCAAAAGATAAGTATCTAATAATGTTTCTGCTCTTTTTTTACGATATTCTTCTGCCTGACCAGGAGAAGCTTTTTTCCCAATAAAATCTAGTGCTTCTGCACTATCCTTTGTTTCATCTAATTCTAAATTTAGCAAAATGTCATTTTTTACTATTTCATCATCGATAAAATGAGCAAAAATTTTATTTTTCTTATCCAAACCAAGTGCCTTAATCACGGTGATAAATAGCAAATCTTTTGGAGAAGCTGGAAAAGTACAAAATAAAGTACCATCAGAAGTTCTCTCCACTGTGGTTCTAGCTCTAAAACCTGCACGAGTAGAAAAAACTTTAGAGACAACCATTGTATTTTCTTTTTCCCAAGTGGTCATAAGTTTATTTGGAGCCAAATCCTCAATTGAAACCAATGCTCTTTCAGATCCATTAATTATAAAATAACCGCCTGGATCAGATGGGTCCTCTCCAGCCTTTATCAATTCTTCTTCAGACATATTTTGCAAATAACAAAGGTCAGACTTTATCATTACTGGAAGCTCACCTATGTAAGTCTCAGAAAAAACCTTTTTTTCAATTCCATTATAAACCGGAATAATTTCTAAAAAAATCGGAGAGGAATATGTTAAATTTCTTTCTCTTGCTTCTTGCGGATAGATATTTCTTTTAGATCCATCAGCTTCTACTACTTTTGGTTTGTCCAGTCTTATTTTTCCTAAATGTAATTCAAATCCTTCAATAGATGGTTTTATTACACCAACTCTATCCACTATTTCTTGAATTCCATAATGTATAAATTTATTATATGAATCCAAATGCTGTTTTACTAAGGAGTTTTCTTTAAAATATGCTTCTAGCAATTCTTTCATTTTACCCCCTCGCCCAAATCTGAACCTAAGCTAAAAAAATACCATTTTTTAACCTTTTTGCACTACTCTATAATAATTATATTCTCCAGTGAAATCTTTTCTTTTGATTAAGACAATATCGCCTATTTTTGGGTTTAAACCCACTAACGCAGGATCTGATAATAATATCGTGGGAAAATCAGACTCTTTTGCCTTTAGCCTCTCAAGAAGTTTTTGTTTTTCTTCTGGACTTAGTATAAGATGCTCTCCCATTAAAAAGTGGGAAATTTTTTCTTTTAATTTGTTAGATTCTTTAATTTCTTTGGATTTAGCCAAGGTAACACCTACTATATAGTATAAACACTAAACTTTATAGTGCCTATAATTTAGTATAAAGTAATTTAAAAATTTTTCTGCATTAATTTTTTAAATAAAAAAAGATTTAAAAAGCTTTCTACTTAATTTTATATTTAAAAAATTTTTTAAAGTCCAAAATTGTTGTTTGGGAGGTTTAAGTTGGGTTTTTAATTTTTCTTTTGATGCTGTTGTTGCATAACTTTTAATTTATTAATTAGTTGCTCTTTTTTTTGGCAATCTTTGAGGGCTATTTTGACTACTTCTAAAATATTTTTAACAGCACTAACTTTAATTTTGTTTTTAATTTTTGGTGAGAGATAAATATCGTTTAAATTTTTTTCTGGGACGATTATTTCTTTTAAACCTGCTTCTATTGCGGCTTCAGTTTTAGCGGTTGCTCCTCCTATTGGAAGGACATCCCCTCTCACTGAGAGAGAGCCTGTCATTGCTAAGTCCTGTCTTATTGGAATTTCCTCCATAGCAGATAAAACTGCAATAGCAATCGAGATTGCTGCTGAATCTCCTTCTACTCCTTCATAGGTTTGTAAAAATTGAATATGTACATCATAGGACGAGACATTTTTTCCAATATATTTTTTAATTATGGCAGAAACATTTTCTACAGCTTCTTTTGCAATAGAGCCTAATTTTCCAGTTGCAATTATTTTTCCTTCGTTTTTTGAGGCTGCTGGAGTAACTTCTGCAACTATTGGTAAAACCAAACCAGACATTCCATCTCCCAAAACTGCTAATCCATTCACTTTACCTATTTCATAACCAGAAGTAGAAAAAACTTCATATTCCTTTTTTATTTCAATATATCTTGAAGCTAATTGTTGCTCCATAGTAAGTGCTAATTTTTTTGCTTTTCTTACATGTTCTGCAGTAGTGATTGGACTGCCTTCTCCTCTTGCAATATCCCCTGCTGCCCTTACCAATCCACCTAATTCTCTTAAATTTAGAGTAAAACGATTTTTTCTCCCAGCTCTTCTCCTTGCCTCGGCGATTATTTCTTCTACAGCAGCTCTATCAAAATGAGGAATTTTTTTGTCTTTTACTACCTCTTGGGCAACAAATTGTACTAATTTATTTTCGTTTTCTGGATTATCCTCCATCGTCTCTTCCATATAAACTTCATAACCAGAACCTCGAATTCTAGATCTTATTGCCGGATGCATGTGCTTTAAATCCATATAATTTCCAGCTGCAACTAAAACAAAATCACATGGCACTGGTTCTGTTTTTACTATTGCGCCAGAAGAAAGTTCAGATTGACCGGTTATTGGATATTTTTTTTCTTGCATTGCTGTTAGAATTTCTTGTTGCCAGCGCATCTTTAGGGAAGCTATTTCATCGATAAACAATACTCCTTTGTGTGCTTTGTGAATAGCTCCAGCTTCAACTCTTAGATGAGCTGGAGTACCAAGACCACCTGATTGAAGAGGGTCGTGCTTTACATCTCCCAGTAGTGCTCCTGCTTTATTTCCTGTTGCATCAATAAAAGGGGCAGTAAATCTACCTGTATTGTCTACTATTAATTTTGGCTCGTTGTGTTCTATCATAAATCCCATTCGTCTACTTAGAGTATCGGTAAATCGCCATAAAAGATAAAACAATCCGAATGCACCTATCACTGCTAAAACAAACCATTTGTTTTCGTTATTTAAAAATCCTGCTGCATATAGGGCTATTAAAATAAGCATTAAACCTAATAAAAACAAAAGATTATTAGATTTTTTTTGTGGCTTATTTATTAGATTAGAAGCATTTTTTGCCATTTGATATAATAATCTTCCTGCTCCAGGAATATTTTCCATTTTTGGTGACTTGAGAGAGCTAAATTTCTTGATTTGATTATAAATCAACATAAGTTCTGGGTCTTTTTTAATATCCTCTTCTTTTGGATAAGTTGGAACCACTCTTATTAGAGGTTTATTTTCATCATTATGATTAGGATAAACTAATACGTCCTCTAAATCTTCAGCAGGCATTAATTCTGCCATTGCTTGAGCTAACATGGATTTTCCAGTACCTGGTGGCCCTATCATAAGTACATGACGGCGTTGTTTTGCTGCTTTTTTTATTATGTCCACTGCCTTATCCTGTCCAATAACTTGATCAATTAGCCTACTAGGAATTTTTATTTCTGCAGTGGTTTTAAAATCTAACATCTCTTCACCATTAAAATTTTAACCTAAAGAAAATTAAAGAATATATAATAAAAAAGAATTATTAAATTTAAAAACTTTTAGTACATCAGGCAGAGAATTTAGTTTTGTTAATAGAATTTATTTTATTCTATGGACAGATAGACATTTGGTCCAAATTTAAAAAAATATATTTCTCTATAGCTTAATTTTAGATTTTCAAAAAGTTGTTGTATTTGACTAAAGTTTAAGCCATTTAATAAAATTTTCATTTTATCACCTAAAAAAGTTAAAAAAATAAATATAACAAAGCTTTGTAGGGAGGTAATTTCCACTATATGCTAGAGTGGAGTTATTTCATTGAGACAATAATTTTGTTTTGATCTATTTGTTCTACTGCACTAATTGGAATTAGAATTTTCTCTCCAAAAAAAGTTTTTATTGCCAATGCCTCTAAATTTGGCTCAATCCCTAATACTTTACCAACATAATTTCCATTTAGACTTATAACTTCTTTACCAGCAACTTTAAGTTTTGAAAATAGCTCTTTTCTCAATTTATTTAAAAATTCATGAGAGAAAAATCCAAGCGCACTACTTAGCAATATAATAAATAAAAGGCCTTCGAAATCCACGTAGGGAGGAACATCGTTTAAAAGCCAAGAGACTCCGGATATAAATACTAGCCATCCTAAAACAGTAAAAACTGCATATGTAGAATATCGTATTATTTCTACTTTTTTATTCTCTTTTACTAGATCCACAACCTTACCTGTTATTAAAAGTATTATTGCCCATGGAAATAGTGTTAAAAAACTTCTAATTCCACTAGCTAGGGCAAGTGTAATGTTTTGCGAATCTCTAAAAAATTCATTAGCAGAATTATAAGCAGCCCAAATAGAAATAAAAATAAACAAAAATGACGGAATATACAAAATCAAAGAAATTTTATCAACAGAAAAAGAAAAGTCGCCTAAATATTTTAAAATCTTTTCTTCTATACCAAAACCTCTAAGAAGCAAATAAATAGAAATCAAAAAAATCGGTATTTCTATTCCCCAATTTAAGACCCTACTCAAAACAAAAATAATTCCCAACAAAGCTGGCACTCCAAAAATTAATCTTGCATAATATGGTTCTTTTAATTTTTCTAATATAACAAAATATGTTTTTTCTAATTCTTGAGCTTGTTTTACTACTACTATATCTACAGCGTCTATTTTAATTCTAGATTGAATTATTGTGACAGAGCTCTGATCAGAAACTCCGTCAGAAACTAAAATACAGGAATCAAACTTTTTTTGAGCTAAAATAGAGTCTAATTGTTTTGCTATTTCTTCATCTGCCACATATCCCAATTTAGAAGAGCCTGTGAGAGTTACTACTTCAACATCTAAATTTTCTTTTTTTAATTTGTCATACAAAGAAACTGCCCTAAAAATTGCATTGCTATCTACATCAGTCGGATCAACCAATGCTAAAGATATGGCAGCGTTTAAATTCTCCTCCCTCCCTATTATGGGGCCAGAAATTGAAGCCTTTTCATAAATATCATTATCTCGATCTATACATAAAATCAATTTTGATTTTTTTAGCATATAAAAAATACACAATAAGTATTTAAAATTATTAGCAACTAACTTATTTATAGCATTTAGAGGTGAAATAGTGAATAAGACTACTAACAAAAATACTGATCACAATATAGCACAAATTGCATATCCTGGAAAATATCTTGGCTCTGAAGAGGAATATGAGCCTGGAGAAGGCACATATACTAAAGATGGAGAGATATACTCAGAATTATTTGGAATAATAAAAGTAGAAAACAAAAAAATTTTTGTTCAGGCAAAAAGACCATTAGTAGATTTTTACATTGGACAGAAAGTAATTGGAAGAGTGGAAATGATTATAGAACCAATAGCTTTAGTGAAAGTGATAACCAAAACTTCTGAAAATAAGAGATTTTCATATCAGACTCAAAGTTTTATTTTAAAAATTGAAAACATAAAAAATGGATTTGTGAAAAAAGTAAGTGACGAATATAAAGTTGGTGACATAATAAAAGCAAAAATAATAGAACTAAAAAATGGAGAGTATCATCTCTCAACTAAAGATGAAGACTGTGGGGTGATAAAAGCTTATAATTCCTCCCCACTCTACCCTCGATATCCTCTTACCAAAACCCCAAATAGCTTAATAGACCTAAAAACAAACACAAAGGAATATAGAAAAGTTTCTTCTGATTATTTGTTAAAGATATAGAGGTGTAAAAATGAAACTAAACGTAATAAAAAATGAGAAAAATTATCTTGAAATAGAATTTTTAGATCAAGACATGGCATTTGTAAATACAATAGCCTCGATAGCATTAGAAAACAAAGACGTAGAATTTTGTGCTGCTAAATTAGACCACCCAGAAGTATCCAATCCAGTTCTAATTATAAGGACAAAAAGCTCAAGTCCAAAAAAAGTTTTAATAGAAGCAGCACAAGAGCTAAAAGAGCAAATAAAAAAATTACAAGAAGGGCTCAAAAAATAAGTGGAGAAAAAGAAGATGGATATAATAAAAATATTAAAAGAAAGTAAAAAATTGCCTCTAGTGGGAGAAATAAGAAATTATTATATTCTTATTTTTTTTCTTTTGATCCTCTACATTATTACAAAAAATGTATTGATAGGTTTAATTTGTGGATTTAGTATACTTACATTTTTCTTTTATGAGATATACGAGGGAATAAAAAATCATGGAATAAAAAAAGAATTGGTAGAGATTTTAGTCGCTGTTTTAGCAGCCTTTTTAATTTATAATTTTATTGGATTGTTGTTAAATACTCCTACGCCCATCAGTGCAATAGTATCTTGTTCCATGTTGCCTCACTACAACAGAGGAGATTTAGTGATAATTGGAAATTGGGAATTAAATACTATTTCTCTAAATTATAACAAAGAGCTTGAAAAAGAAATGCAAAAAGTCGAAGTTTATTATAAAGATAAACAAATTCCTATTAACACCTCTATTTATCTTTATTGCTCTCAAAATCCTCTAAACGAATTTTGTCAGAAGTTCATTTACTCTGAACCAGAGAACTTTTATGAAAAAATAGGGCCACTTAAGATAGATTACAAAATGTGCAAAAAAATTAATCTCTCTACAAAAAATATAATAAATTTACCTTGTGTAAATTCAACTTATTTTGAGAATAGATTAATCCAAATAAATAAGAACTCCGACCTAATAGTTTACAATCCTAAAAAAAAGAATGGAGAAATTGAACAAATAGATATTATTCACAGATTAGTATTTATTGTAAATAGTACTGATGGAGTATATTATTTTACAAAGGGCGATAATAACCCAATTTATGACTTTCAGTATTATTTACACTCCCAAAGAAATTATTTGATAAAAAAAGATCAAATAAAAGGAAAATTACTTCTAAGTATCCCATATATTGGAAATTTAAAACTTGTAATAACTCCCCAAGTGCTTTTGTTAGATGAAATACAAACAGGCTGTTGGGGCTATTTTTTAGAGTAAGATAATTTGAGGGATTTTCCTAAAGAATTATAATAAAAGAGGAACATATCTGTTTGAAATAAAATAAGAGATAAAATATAAAAAATTAAAGATACGAAAGCTACTATAAAATAGATTATAAAAAACACAAAGGATAAAAAAATAAAGGTATTAAAAAAATAAAACAATAACGAAGCAAATGCATAGACAGATATAAAAATCTCCATTGTCTGTCCTTTTACCAGATAATAAGACTTTTTGAGGGGTTCTGAATCTCCTAAGAGGAAAAAGAATATTGAAAAGTAAGTACGAGTTGAATGCAAAATAAAAATAATAAGGTAAAAAATTATAGATATGGCTAAAAAATAGAAGAACAATAATTTAGTAAAGAAAAATGAAACTAGAGTTATTAAAAATAAAAAAATAGATAATAGGAGAAGCTTTTTCTCATACCAAATTGTGAGATTAACCAACAGATATTTTATATAAAATTTTAAAAATTCAAAAAATGAGATTTTGGTAGGAGTGATTTTTGCTAATTCTAAACTTCTTTTAAATAGCCTAAGATTCAAATTTAAAAAAATCAATATAAGCGAAAGCAAAACTAAAGACAAAACAACAATTGAAATAGCTGATTGAAAGAAGATCCTTAAAACCAAAAAAACACTAATGATTAGAGGAATAAGAAAAATAACTAAAGACGAAAGAAATGAATAAAGCAATAATTTTTTATCTCTTAAATTTTTATAAACAAACATTAAGCCGTTTATAGCAGGATATTCCAAAACCATTTTTTATGACCCCCTGTAATAAACTTCAATCAATTCTTTAAATAATTTAGCATAAGATAGCTGGAAAATTGCAAACCCAACTAAAAAAATGACGAAAAAAATAATAAAAGAAGAAAAAATGAGAAAAATATTCAATTCTTTAACAAAAATAATTAGTAGAAAAAATAATGGAGCTAAAAAAAACACAAAAAATAAAAATAAAAATAAAGACCACAATAAAATTAATTTTTTTGTTAGATTGTTAGAAATTACAAATTCATAAGACTTTCTAATAGCTGATTGCTCTGGAGACAAACCTGACAAAAATAAATAATCTGCAAAATCTGTTTTTATGAAGTGAATAAAAAAAATTATCAAATAATAAATAGAGCTAGAAAATCCTAATAGAGTTAAAATAAAAATCAAGTCATTAAAATTAGATATTTTAGTTTGATATTCTAATAAAAAAATTAAAAAAAATAAAATGAAGGCTGAGAATAATAAAAAAAATAAAAATAGCTTTTTTTGATACCAACAAAATAAATTTAAAATACTCTTTTTAAAATACAAAAAAGTATAATTTAAAAAGTCTAATTTCTCATCTGGCTGTGGAAGATCAAATTTTGCAATACTCATTGCAGTGCGTTTGAGTTTATAATTAAAAAATGTAATAAGAAAAAATGAAAATGGAAAAATAAAAGAAAAAATAGAAGAGAAGACTAAAAGTAAAGAGTATAAAAGCAATTTAAAATTAAAAAAATTTTTAGTAGCAAATTTGATTATCTCTAAAATTGAAATATTTTTTTTCATCAAATCATCCAAATTGCTTATCTATAAGTGATATATCGATAGTAATATTTAAAAGATTATATAATAGTAAAATAAATTCTTCGATTATTTTTTCCTTTGTTTTCTGCCTTTATAAATGTTATTTTGCCTACTTCAGAGGTATTTTTAACATGAGTTCCTCCATCTGCTTGAATATCCACTCCTTCTATTTCAACTATTCTAATTTCTTCTAATTCTTCCAAAATATTTTTTGAAAAAAGTTTTATTATGCCCTCCATTTTTAGGGCTTGCTGTTTTGAAACAAAATAAGTTTTAACTTCGTGAGCTTCACTACAAATTTCGTTTGCCTTTTTAATTGCATTTTCTAAAAATTCTTTGTCAAACTTTGGAGTATTAAAATCAAACCTTGATTTATCAACATCTAATTGATTTCCTGTAATTAGTGCACCTTGACTAAAAAGTACTGCTGATAGAACATGTGCAGCAGTATGCATTCTCATGAGTTTGTATCTTCTCTCCCAATCTAATTCTAAAATAACTTTTTGACCTTTTTGTAGATTTTGAGAAGAAGAAATAAAATGGATTACATCACCATTATCTTTTCTTACATCTAAAACATCAACTTGAAAAGTTTTATCCTCTAAACTTTTTATTCTACCTCTATCCGAAGGCTGTCCCCCAGAAGTAGGATAAAAAATGGTTTGATCTAAAATTAGTTTATTTTCCTGCACATCCAAAACAGTTGCCTCAGCTTCCTTCAAATAAGAATCAAAGAAATATAATAACTTTGTCTTTGTTTTTTGCATAAAAAAATATTAAGCGACAAACTTAAAAATCTAAAGCGAGTAAAAAAGTAAGTATTTAAAAGAGGGAGGTAAAAATGTTTAGATTTTCTCTGTCAGACCCAAAGAAATTTAAAAACGCTATAGATGGAGTGGTAAATTTAGTAGATGAAGCAATTTTAGAAGTAAAGTCAGAAGGCCTTAGCCTAATGGCTATGGACCCATCCCAAATTTCGATGGTTTGTTTTTTTATGCCAAAAACAGCTTTTGAAGATTATCATACCAACTCTGATTTGAGAGTAGGATTAAATTTTTCTAATCTTTCTAAAATTTTATCAAGAGCTCACCCTTCTGAAAAATTAGAGATAGAACAAGAAGAAAACAAAATAGTGATAAGGTTTATAGGTGGAAAGAAAAAAAGAGCTTTTAAATTACCTATTTTAGACCTTACTCAACCAATTACAAGAGAACCAAAAATTAATCCTGGGGCAATAATAAAAATGGTAAGCCAAAATTTCAAAGAACAACTAAAGGATGCTGCTTTAGTATCCACCCATGTGACTCTAACTGCTACTGAAAATAATTTTAAAATAGACGCAAAAGGAGAATCTAGCGACTTAACGGCTGAACAGGAAAAAGATTCTGAAGGAATAATTTCAATGGAAGTAAACAAAGAAGCGAGGGCAACATTTTTAATAGAATATTTAGACGATATAACAAAAGCCTGTCCTGAAAACCAACCACTTGTAATATATTTGGAAAAAGAAAAACCAATAAAAATAGAATATATGATAAACGAAGCAAAATTAGTATATTATTTGGCTCCTCGAATTGAAAACGATTAGTTAAAAAAATATTAAAATTCGAGATTTATGACAAGAATAAAAAAAATTGAGGGATTAGAAGTTTTAGATAGCAGAGCAAATCCTACTTTGATGGCAAGAGTAGAGTTAGAAAATAAAATAGTGGAAAAAGCTTATGCGCCCAGTGGAGCTTCTAGAGGAAAAAATGAAGCAATAGAATTAAGAGATGGAGGCAAAAGGTTGAGCGGACTTGGAGTAAAAAAAGCTATTGAAAATATCAAAAAAATAGAAAAAATTTTAAAGGGCCAAAATATATTTGAACAACAAGAAATTGATTTTAAAATGATAGAGTTAGATGGCACAGCAAATATGGCAAATTTGGGAGCAAATGCTACTGTTGCTGTTTCGTTGGCTTGTTTTAGAGCTGGAGCAAGAGCAAAAGGGATTCAGCCTTACTACTATCTCAATAAAAATGCGACAACTTTGCCAGTTCCTTTTATGAATATTATAAATGGAGGGGCTCATGCAGGAAACAAATTAGCTATTCAAGAATTTATGATAGTTCCAAAAAATTTTAAAAAATTTGAAGATGCTTTGTGGTCTGCGGTTGAGATATATCATATTTTAAAAAACAAAATAAAACAAAAATATGGGAAAGAAGCAATAAATTTAGGGGACGAGGGGGGTTTTGCTCCACCACTACAAAAAAGTGAAGAAGCATTGGAGCTTATTAGCTCTTCTATTGAAGAAGGAGGATATAATAAAAAAATATTTTTGGCTTTAGATGCTGCTGCAAATTCATTTTTTGACCCAAAAAGTAATAAATATAACATTGATCAAAAGCAAATTGGGGCAGAAGAACTTTTAGAGTACTACTTAAATTTATTAGAAAGATACAAAATAATTTCAATCGAGGATCCTTTTGAAGAAATGTCTTATTACTACTATGCTGAATTAAAAAGAAAAATAAAAAAATTTGGGTGTTATGTAGTTGCAGATGACATGACAGTATCCAATTTAAAACTTGTAAAAAAAGCAATAGCACAAAATGCTTTAGATGTACTTCTTTTAAAAGTGAATCAAATAGGTACTTTGAGTCAAGCAATAGAAACTGCAAAATATTGCATAAAAAATAATATTGAAATTATGGTAAGTCATCGCTCTGGAGAAACTGAAGATAGCACCATTGCAGACATAGCAGTAGGGTTAGAAAGTAAAATGATTAAAACTGGAGCACCTGCAAGAGGAGAGAGAACAGCTAAATACAATAGGCTTTTGGAAATTTGTTATATGCTAAAAAATAAGGCTAAACTTTCGAAAATTTAAAAATTGCATTAAAAAATTATTTGGACTTTTTAGAGGACTTTGTTTTTCTCTTTTTTTCTTTTTGTTCCTTTTTAATTTCTTCTTTATTTTCTTCTCTAATGGCTGGTTCGGCATTAGAATTTTGTGAAATTTGAGTTTGTGGTTCTTTATTCTCATTATTGCTGGCAGTATTATTTTCTAATTCTTGTTTTTCTGTTTGAGAATTTTGCGAGGTTTGATCTTCTTGTTGTTTTATTTCCTGATCTTTTTCTTTGTTAGATTTTAAGGATTCTTCTTCTAACAGCTCAGAACAAGAATTTTCAAATTCTTCTAAGGTTGGGCGAAATTCATCATAAGTAGAAATTTTATTTGAAGACATTGCTAATTCTCTAGCCAAAAGCCAAAAAATTAGGGATAAAGATTTTCTTCCCTTATTATTACAAGGAATTATCCAATCAATAAACATAGTATAATTATCAGTATCACAGAGGCCAATAGTTGGGATTCCCATCTCTCCACATTCTAATACTGCTTGTTTTTCACCTTTAGGATCGCAAATTATTACCAAATCAGGTTCAACAAAATCAGCTCTCCCTACATTTGTAAACATCCCTGGAATAAATCTTCCACTAATTACTTTTATAGAGGTTAATCTTTCAAAAACCTTTGCAGCTACTGAAGAATAAGTTCTTGAAGCAACTACATAAACTTTTTTTGGATCATATTTTGAGATTATTTTAGCAGCAATTCTAATTCTCTCATCAATTACTCTCAAGTCTAAAACATATAAATCGTCGCTTCTTCTTTTGAAAATAAATTTCTGCATATCTATAGTTCTCATTCTTGTGCCTATATGAATTCCACTCTCCAAATATTTTTCTTGTTTTATTAACAAACCATCAGACATCACACCACCTTTAAAATTTATAAGCACTAAAAACTTTGGGGCCACCGAGATTTGAACTCGGATAACCAGCACCCCAAGCTGGCAGGATAGCCAGGTTACCTCATGGCCCCAGCTTAGCTACAATTTATTATACTTGATTACTTCATCCATTACCTCCACGTGTGATAAAAACATTCGTCTACAGCAAATCCTTTTGACTTTTAAGGAATTTAAAACATCTGCTGGTTTCTCTCCGCTCTTTACTCTTTGTTTGTATTCTTCCCAAAGTTGTGCTATTGGTGCCCCACAACTAAAACATCTTATTGGAAAATACATCTTATCCCTCCGAGTTTAAAATAAAAATTATCTATATGACTTTTGAAATCTTGCTCTTGCCTTTGGACCTTTATATTTTTTAGGTTCTACTCTTCTTACATCTTCTATGAGTAGTGTTCTACTTTCAGCTAAAAATCTCTCTTTTAAAGCAGGTTGATATTTCACTAATGCTTTTGCGATAGCTATAGCAGCAGCTTGAGCTTGGCCCATTTGCCCCCCACCTTTTACATTTATAGTTATGTCAACCTTTGAGGAGATATCTTCTGCAACTCTTAGGGGCTCTAAAATTATTGATTTTACAAATTCGTTATTAATTGAATCTAATAAATAAGAATTTACCCTTATTGTTCCACTCCCTTCTTTAAGTGAAGCAATAGCTATACTCTCTTTTCTTTTTCCTCTTGCAATAATTACAGATTTTTTTGTTTTTTTAGCCACTAAAACCACCTACCTCTATTTTGATTTATAACCAAAAGCCTCACAAATTTTTTTGAGTGTAACATACTTTAAGAGTGAGAGTTTTTCTAAATTTGGATTTATAATTTGAGATTGATCTATGTCTTGTGGAATGTCGTCATAAACTTTCAAATTTTTTAAAGCTACCTTTGATCTGGAAGTTTTTTTTGGTAACATTCCCCTAACCATCTTTTTAAATAATTTGTATGGCACTGCAGGAAATTTTTCATTGTGTTCGGGGTTTCTCTTATCAGTTAAGCTTCTTCTTATTTTTAATTTTTCTACATTATTAAAATAAGAACCAGATATTACTAAATCCTGGGCATTCACTACAATTATTTTTTCCCCCTCTAAAAGCTCTTTTGCTATTTTTGAAGCCAGCCTTCCTGCAATTTGACCTTTTGCATTATAAATCTTCATACCATCACCTTATTATTTTAACTTTATAATTTTCTAAAATTTTGTCTAAATTAGAAAAATCTAAAATAGTACAAGAAGCTTTTTTCAACTCCTCTAAAGCTCTTTTAGAATAACTCTGAGCACAAACATTGAGTGGTTTTAAAATTTTTCCTGCTCCTAAAACTTTATCTGGTACTACAAATACAACATCCTCCTTTATCTTGGAGGCAAAAAAAGATAACTTTGAAATGTTTACTCCTTTCTTTGCTCTCTTTGATCTATTAATTAAGTATTTCAATTTCTTTTTAATCTCTCCAATCTCTTGATTTTGTTTTGTATGTGAATTATTTGAATGCTTTTGATCTTTTATTTTGTTTTTTGACATGGACATCAGATCAACCTCCAAATGCAGGGGGTGAGATTTGAACTCACGAACCCTCTAAGGGACCAGCCCCTCAAGCTGGCGCATTTGACCAGGCTTTGCTACCCCTGCTTTAATAAAAATAATACTTTTAGTGCTCACTTTTTTCATTTTTTCACCCATTAGTCTAATTTGTTTAATTCTTCAACTAAATCTTCAGAATTTTTAGAAATTAATTCAAAGGTTTTTAGAAGCATTTTTTTAGGAGGAATTTGCCCAAAACTTTCGACGAAAAATTTAAAAGTATTTTCATTTTCTATCTCGTAACTAGCCAGACCTGCCTGCCATTTTGCATGTTTTCTTCCCTTGTTAGAGGTAGCTTTTGCCTCCAATCTCAAATTTTGATTTTCAGCTAAAACTAAGAGTAATATATTGTCAAATACTAATTCTATTTCTTTATCTATTGGTTTTAGATCAGAGGAATAAACTTTTTTTGGTCCCTGTACATCTAAGTTAAAAACAAAAACATCTTCTGGCACTGTAGGACCTTTTACCCTTAGAGGTAAAAGACCTATTCTATGGGCTATATATTCGTCAAATAAAGTAGAAGTATTTTCATATATTATTACTTTGTCAAATGCAAAAGTCTCTAATTCCGTCATTAAATATCTTCTAATTAAATTTGCTAAATTCGGAGATATGTCTTTTATTGTAAAATATAAGGTATTTTCTTTCTCCTCGCCTTCATTCACAATAGTTAATTTCATTTTCACACCTCGCTATACTCTTCTTCCTCTTCTTCCTCCAGGTCGTTTAGTACTATCAGTTGGTATTGGAGTAACATCTTCTATTCTTCCTACTCTAATACCTTGCCTTGCAATTGTTCTTACAACTGCTTGGGCACCTGCACCTGGAGTTTTTGAGCCATGCCCACCTGGCGCCCTTATTCTTATGTGAAGGCCACCTATTCCTTTTTCTTTTGCCTCATTTACAGCTTTTATTGTGGCTTGCATTGCAGCATAAGGCTTTCCTTCTTCTCTATCTGCTTTCACTATCATTCCTCCAGAAGCCTTTGCAATTGTTTCAGCACCAGAAAGATCAGTGATTGTTATTATAGTATCATTTTTAGAAGAATAAACATGACAAATTCCCCATTTTATTTGTTTTTGCTTTTGGGCAGCTGAAGTCTGAGCAGTTTGAATATTTTTTTCTTGTTCGGCTTGAGAATTGTTTGACTCCCCGCTACTTGCTATATTTTTACTTTCGTTTTTTTGCTGAGAATTTGATACTTCTTCTTTAGAATTTTTTTCTTCCATCAATATCACCTTTTTTAAGCACTAAGATTTATTTTCATTAGATTCTACTTTTTGTGAGCCAGATGAAGAAATATCTATTGGCTTGTAATATTCAATAGTAGGTTCTTCCATAGCTGTTACAAAGTAAGATGGGATTGTAACTCTTCTCCCATTAACCGCAATAAATCCATGCACTATTAGCTGCCTTGCTTGTTTTTGGGTTCTTGCCAAACCTTTTCTCACTACCAAAGTTTGTAACCTTCTTTCTAAAAAGTCTCTCACACTTAGCCCTAAGATGTCTTCTAATTTCATGCTCTTTTTTGCAATCCCCAGTTTTTTTAATTTTGCAATTAGATTTTGACCTAATATTTCTCCTTGTTCACCTAAAGCTAAAAGCTTTCTTGCATTTCTTCTTAGTTTTTTTAATCGAGTAGAAGCCACCCACAATTCTCTTGTGTTTTTCAATCCATATTCTTTTTTTAACAAAGATTCTTCTAAAATTCTTTCTTTATCCCAAATCTTTCTTGGTGTTTCAGCTATTGATTTTAACCTTCTTGGATCACCCATAATATCACCTGTTTACCAACCTCCTCCAAACCAACTCTATTTTGCTTTTTTATCTTTTTCCGCTTGCTTTTGTTCTTGAGAAGGTTTAGCGGTTGCACCTGCAGCTTTAGCAGCTTTTCTTAGTACACCTACAGTCATACCCTTTCTTCCAGTTGTTCTAGTGCGCTGTCCTCTCACTTTCTTAGAATAGGTGTGTCTAAATCCTCTCCATGTCTGCGAATCTTTTTCGTGCTGAATATCTTGTTTTACTGCAAATATCAAATCATTTCCTAAAAGATGTCTTGGTTCATTTGAGATATAATCCCTCTGCCTATTTAAATAGAATTTTGGAACCCCAAATTCTAATGGGTGATAGATTATATATTCTAATCTTTGAAGTTGTTCTTCTGATAATTCCCCTATTAAAGTTTGAGGACTGATTGATAAATCTTTTGCTGCAATATTTGCTAAAACTTCGGATAAATTGTATCCTATTCCCTTTATACTATCCAAAGCTCTATTTAGAGGTAAATTTCCCTTTATATCTTTTGAAGCTATTCTAACAACTCCCTTAATCTCCTTTCCTTCTGGAGACTTTAAAATCTCCTCTTCTTTTTTCTTTTGAATTGGTTTTTGTTTTTTTGGTTTTTTTATTCCCATTCCCATGATAACCACCAAAAACGCCGAGGATGGGATTTGAACCCATAAGCCCTTGCGGGCACACGCTTGCCGTACGAATTTTGCTCCAGGCGTGCGCACTACCAGGTTATGCGACCTCGGCATTCTTTAGCACGATTTTTGGTAATGCCACAATTGAATTATTTTTTAAATTTTTTAAATCTTGAGCAGAACATACACTCAAGCCAATAGCAAATATCTCTCCAGTAGAATCTACTAGAAAGACATAGCTATTTTTAGCAAAAAAATCCTTAGCAGCTGCCACACCGGATTTTGCCAGCGGCAAACCGCGACAGACTGCTTCAACGGATTTTTGCTCTACATATATCTTTGGTAATAAAATAATTTTGTCAAAAGGCTTTATTAATCTTTTTATTGGCTCACTATTTAGAGTTTGCTTATAAAATTTCCAAGCATCTATTAGGTCATAAAGATTACAACAATCCTCTTCCTCCACAAGTCCGACTGCTATTCTTCTTAGTTCTAAAAGCTTTCCGCAGCCAAAATATTTTCCGATATCCTCTGCCAAAGTTCTAATATACACCCCTGCCTGCACTTTTGCCCTAAACAAAATTTTTTTTCCTTCTATTTCTAAGGCTTCTAAATTGTAGATTTCTCTAATTCTTTCTTTTTTTGCTACTGCAGATTCTTTTGGAGGAATTTGTTTTATTTTACCTATAAATTTTTTAAAAATTTCTTGTACCTCTTTTAAATCTTTTGGTTTATTACAAACCCTCATTACACCTATATAAGTCTTTGACTGCATAGTTAAAAATCTCAATAATCTTGTAGCTTTGTTTAACCCAATAATCAAAACTCCAGAAACCTTTGGATCTAAAGTTCCACTATGGCCTGCTTTTTTTAAACCAAGAAGTTTTTTTATATATGCGCTAATTTCATGAGAGGAGGGACCTCTTGGTTTATCTAATAAAATAAAGCCACAGTTTAGGAGTTTTTGGAGTTCTTGGTCAGCTACTGGAGTAGTTTTATGCTGCATTGTTATAAGTCCTCTAAAACAAACCTAGGTGGAAATTGAAACATCAGTTGGCTCTAAATGCCTAATAGAACATCGGCGCTCCTTTTTTCTTGCTGGGCTTTTTATCATCACAAAATTTTTATCTATTATTTTTGTGATTACTACTTTTTGTCCTGCATCTCTACCTGCTAATTTTATGCAAATTCTACCTTCTTTTATTGCTGCCATTAATTTCACCTCCGCAAAATTCAAGATAATTTTTTAAAACTATGGTTGCAATTTTTTTGGCAGAAAGCACAGAGGCATCCACTACTAAATTGAAATTTTTATGATCTAATATATTTATATTGTAAATCTTTTTATATCTTAAAATATTATCCTTATCCCTTTGTGTGATATGGGAATATGCTTTTTTAAAGCTAATTTTTTCTCTTTTTGCTACTCTTTTTGCCCTTATCTTTTTAGGTACCTCAAGCCATACCCTAAAAATATTTCCTCTTATTATCCATGGCCCAAGCCAGGTTGCTATCACGCATTTTTCTCTTTTTGCTAATTTTATGATTTGTTTATCAAATTCTTTATCTATACTAAAATCCTTATTTGCTTTTTTTTGAAATTCTAAGAGAGTAAGCTTTTGCAATTTTGCTATGTCTTTGAATGTAGGTGCTATCAATTTGTAGCCAAGCTTTTTTGCAACTATTTTGCCAATTGTGGTTTTGCCAGATCCTGCAAGACCTGCTATTGCAATAATTTTCTTAATTTTCAAGTTACTCACTTGTAGAGCTTTAAACTTTAAGAGGGATTAGCTGGTAGATTTAAAAATTTGTGATATTTGGAAGGTATCTGTTCTAAAGTTATCTGATTTGAGCGCAAAAGTTCTTTATATTTTATTAATCTTCTTGCCTCTTTAGCAATTAGCTGGCCTGCGTAAGGTCTATTTGGAACTTTTTTTGATTTTGCCAAAGACTTTGAGAAAGAAGTTCCTGCCAATTTTTTATTAGTTAGTGCACAGGAAAATTTTTTTTGTTTTGTTCTTTTTTTAAATAATATTGTGGTCCTGTTGGAGGGAGTTTTTCTTTTTAACTTTCTTATAGAATTAGATCTATTTTTTGGTATCATTTTCATCCCCCTTAACTTTATTTGAAACTAACAAATTACTAATTTTAATTTTTTCATTCAAGTTTTTAAAATTATTTATAAAATATTTTGCGATTGAAATAAAAAGTGAAATAAAGATTACACTTAGCCAAAACCAACCAATTGGGCCAAAAGTATCTCTCCAATTTGGAAATCTATCTAAATTTTGTATAAAAATTGGCAAAGAAAAAGGAAGTTTTATCACAAAATTATTGTAAGTCTGCTTTAGCCAAGAAGAAAGAAAAATTAAAATTGGTATGAGCGGAATTAGTGGTTTTAGTTGCATAAAAGATATTGAAAATAGCTCTGGAATTAATTTTTCATATTCTTTAGAAAGTTCTTCTAATTTTTTTTCATCTTTTTCTTTGGAAGCTTGCGAGATTTGTAATTGTAAATCTTTTGATTTTTGATTTATTTGTTTTATTTTTTCTTTATCTACTAAAAATTTTACCACTAGAGAGTAGAGTAAATAATAAAAAAAAGCTATTAAAAAAATAGTTATTGCTGGGTCAAAAAAATTAAAAATATCTACCATAAAATTTACTCCAAAAGTTGTTTTAGTCTTTGTTTAGATTGTTCTAATTTTCCATCTGCATTTATAATTATAGATGCAGGGGCAGAACAAAAAAAAGAATAAGCTGCTAAAAAAGCTCTATTTAATTGCTCATGTTCTACTATCAACTCAAGTGATTGAGAATCTCTAATTCTACTTTTATCCTCCACTCTTCTTTTTAAAATATCTTGTGGCGGAGCTGTGATTAACACTAATTTTTCTATATTTAAATCTTTTAAAATTTCAAAAGGCAAGCCAGGCAAATAACCCTCAGGGGTGTTAATTGAGCAATGCGTGTCTAAAATTATTTCTCGCTTATTTTTTGACTTTTGAGCTAAAAAAATACCTACTTCTTTTTGAATTTCCTTTTGGGCAGAAATTGGAAGCTTTCTAATTTCATCTCTATGTGAAATCTTAAACTTTTTTTGTGCTATTTCAAACATTGCAGAACCATAATTAATTATCTCCCATCCCATCTGAGATGCTATTTCTAAAACAGTTGATTTACCAGCACCTGGTAATCCCATTACCACTATCAAATTCTCACCTTTTTTTAAGAAAATTATATAATAAGGAACTCTGACCTAAAATATTATATCTTTCTATAGATTGATAGAAATTAGAAATAATTGAGACTGTAAGTAGAATTCCAGTTCCGGTTCCCAAAGCTCCAAGAAGATCAGCTAGTCCTGCCAATAGACCAACTGAGATAGAGCCAACTAAAACTAATGGAGGAATATACTTTTCTAAAACTGAAGTTAGTATCCTAACATCTCTTCTATAACCTGGTATTTGAAATCCCAACGAATCAATTTGTTTTGCAACATCAGCAGGTCCCATTCCAGTGAGATCTACCCATAATATTCCAAATAAAATACAGAGAGTTACTAAAAATAACAAATATATAATAATATGAACCCATTCTGGGATATTAAAAATTGGAGTAGTATATGTGAAATAAGAATTTATTTGGGCAAAATAACTTTGCTCTGGGTTATGATGCACTGGACTGAGAAGATAAAATATTCCATCTACAAATCTTGCACTCTGCCCCTGTCTTTCTGCTCTGCCAATTACATTTATCAAGTCAATTCCGCCTTCGCATACATAAGCTTTATTAGGTACTTCTAAATTTAGATTACCCCCAATGCAGAGATTTTGGTCTACTAAAAGCATTGCAAAAAATTGAATATTAGCTAAAAATGCAACTGCTAAAATAACAGGAATATTTGACAAATAGAAAAATTTAAGAGGTATGGCAGAAGAAGTGCCAAACCCATAAGAGATTGGAACCTCTACTTTTATTCCTTCAAAATATACTACTACTAATAAAATTACTATAGTTGCAAACAGAGGAAGAAGAGCTTCAAAGATTTTTGAAAAGACCAAAGCTCCTCCTTCTGAAATTATAGAAAGAATTCCACTATATCCAAAGAATATATTTAACACACCTGCAAGAATAGAAAAAGCAACACCTGCTGCAATAAATAAAGAAATTCCTGAGCCAAGGCCATATTTAGATAAAATCTCATCTAAATAAAACAAAATAATTGAACCTAAACTTATTTGTAAAACTACAAGCCAAAAAGTATATGGCCCAAATAGTGTTAGAATATAACCTGAAGAAGAAAGATAAGTAGTAAATACAAAAGCCTCAAAAAATGAGAGTATAAATGCTAATAGCTTTTGAGCTCCATGAAAATTAGCTCTCTCCCTTGGATCGGACAAATTTACATCTATTATTTTTGCACCTACCAAAAGTTGCATAAAAATTGAAGCTAAGATTATTGGCCCAATACCAACGGTTATTAGAGTGCCAATTTTAGAAGCAGTAATTAGCTGCAAAAAAGAAACAGTGGAAAAAACCCGCGGATCTACACCTATAGCTGGAATATGATACATTATAAAAAATAATAGTAGTGCAAAGGCAGTCCAAAAAATTCTCTCTTTTGCAGTCGGAAAAGAAGTTGGCAGAGAGATTTCTGGAATTAAAGAAAATATTGGTTTTAGTTTTTCAAGAACAGAAGACATATCTAATATCAGCCTCTTAAAATTAATAAATCTTAGATCTAAAAAATAAAGCAAAAATTCTAATTTTATTGTTCAGAAGAAATTTTAGCTTCTTTTTCTAAGCTTTTAGGTATGGGAGCAAGAGAAGAAAATTTTATATTCGCTTTTTGAAGTTTTTCAATAGCTCTTTTGGAAAATTGTTGGGCTATAATTTCAAAATTTTGTGGGGCATTAAAAATATTTCCTGTGCCTAAAATTTTTCCTCTAAATTCGAATTTTTCTTTTATTTTACCTGCCCTCAAGAGATTATCTATCTCAAATAAATTTATTGATGGAATTTCTTTTTTTGTTGGATTTACAAAACCAAATCTTCCCCCATGTTTCATCCAATCTCGCTCATAGGTTGTGACATAACTGAATTTGTGTTTGTGAATTCCTCCTCTTCCAACTCCTCCCCTAGTACCTGAACCTCTTTTATTTTTTACATTACCAGTCCCACATGTCCTAGAACCTCTATATTTATTAATTCTTTTTCTTTTTCTCTTGAACATCGAAACACCCTCCTATAAAATTCATAACATTCTTTTTAATAATAAATCAATCGAAGGTCTTGGACCTAATTCACCCTCTGGATAAATTTTCTTTTTATTTTTATATCCCTTAGAAGGCGGTCTTAATCTAAATGTTGGTTTTATACCAAATTCTTTTAATGATTTACCATCAAAAATTTCATTTGCTATTTTTTTTATTTCTTCTTCTGATTTTATTTTAGATAATTTTTTCTTTCCTACTTCTCCCCTTTTTACTAAAAGCCTAAATAAAATCTCTTTGGAGATTTTTCCCCACGTAATATAATCCTTAGCTTTTTTTAGCATTCCACCATAGGCCTTATTCATAAAAAAAATTGAACAATAGTTTGGCTTGTAGATATTTAACATCTTAAGAGTATGATCTATCTTTTTATTTAATTTTCTTCTCCCTCTTATTCTAATCACAGCATAAAGCTCTTTTTTTTCCATATGAACCACATCTTTTTTATTTTAGGATTAATAGTAATACTAAGATGAAGCTTTATCAAAACTTGCCTTTAGCCTAGCAATCTCCTCTCCTCTTGAGCCCATCTCTGACCAATCTCCTCTATATCTTAATTTGTTTAGATTATCCAATGCTTTAATGGTTGCTCTTGCGACATTTAAAATATTTCTTGTCCTACCCCTTGAAAATGACCAAACATTTTTAACTCCTGCATAATAGAGTACTTTTCGCACTATTTGATTTGCTGCAATTCCTATTCCTCTTGGAGCTGGTTTTAATATAACTTCAACAGAACCTTCCTTCCCCCTTGTTTTTATTGGTATAGAATGAGGAGATTTAAAAGTATCCTCCCAAGAGCCATTACCTCTTGGTACAAAAATAATATTAATCTTTGCTTTTTTTGTTGCACTCTCTATTGCTGGTTTTGCTTCTTCTGATTTTCCTACACCTAAACCTACATGGCCGTTCTTATCTCCTACAATCACCACTGCTCTATATTGGGTTTTTCTACCGCAGTCAGTCATTCTTTGAGTTGTTCTAATTTCAAGTGTTTCTGCCTCTAGATTTGGAAGTAAAAAATCCACAATTTGTGGTTCAAGTATTTTTTTTCCTTGGCTAAAAATCTCCTCGATAGAAGAAATTTGACCTGATTTTACTAATCTTCCAATTTCTGTTTTTGGTTCCCAATTTTCAAGATTAACAATATTTTTAAGCTTCATTAACTCACCTGTTCAATTTTCTTTTTAACTTCATAAAAAATTTTTGAAATATTTGTTGGATCAAAATTATTTTTTAGATAATCTGAAAAAATTTTTTGGAATTTTTCTGGTTGATTTTGTTTTAATTCTTCTGCATATTTTGCAATATGACTTCCATCCAATCTTTCTTTTGGCACTAAAGAATTATCTATATTGATGTTTAGCCCTCCTTCTTTTGCACCTATTGCGGCTGCAAATAAAATCCTTCCTCTTGTAGGTCTTGCCATGCCAATGTCTAATATCAATTCCTCTTTAGAAGGATACTTTTTTGCTAATAGAGCTCCTGCTAAATATGCTGTGGGAGTATTTGCTTTTGGATACCATCCAAAATTTTTTAATTCTTTGGAAAAAACACTTCTAATAATTTTATCTCCCTTTTCATTGAATTCAACTACTTGTAAAATAACATGTTTGTTAGAAGCTCTAACTACTAAACGATTTTTATGAGATTTTAACATTTTAAATCGTTTGTAGTAATTAGTTTTATTTTCTCTTCTCCTTCTAAAAGGGACTTTATAATTTGGACCACTAGCTCTAGCCATATATATCACTTTGCATTTTTCTCGATCAATAAATTATTATCTTTGAGATAATTTAATAGGATTTTTTTACTTCTAAATTGATTTCCTTTTATTTTTAGATAAACCTTTTTAATAGCAGCTGACTTTTGTACTTTTCCTGCTTTGATTAAATTTTTGAGAAGTTTTCTTTGAGCCCTAACCTTTGCCATCCAATATTCTTTTTGACCTATCCTGGCTTTTTTAGTTCCTTTTCTAGAGCCATAACCGCTAGACTTTTTCTTTTTTATTTTTCTTCTTGGAGTTGGTGGGAGTTTTCTTATAAGACCTTCATCAATGAGTTTTTTTACATCCTCTCTTGTCAATACTTCTTTAAATCTTTTTTGATTGGAAGGATCCAACCAAACTCTAGAAATACCCACTTTTAAAATTGAAGCTGCAAGTCTTTTAACAGTATCCTTTCCCATGTTATTTCTCCTCCTTCTCTAAGTTTTTTTGATTTTTATTTTCCTCTTCTTTTAAAATTTTTTTCTCTTCGGCTATAGCCTTAGTTGAGAGAGATTCTTTCTTTGGATTTAATATAACTAAACCCAATTTAGCTGCTTGCTCCACTAATTTTATTCTTAATTTTCTACCTATAGTTGAGGCTAGTCTTACTACACCATCTTGTGGGACTTTTTTTAATTCTTCTAAATTTGAAACCAAAAATTCTTTTTTGCCTGATGGGTGAAGTCCTCTAATTTTTTTATCTTGTGAATATCCTATTGATGGGCTAGCTCCCATGTAAGCCTTTTTAACTCTTTTTTTATTATCGATGCCTCTTGGTCTTCTCCAATTATCTTTGATTCTTTTTCTACTACTTCTACCATAATTTGGTCTTAAAAATTTTGGCTTTTTCTTTTTCTTTAATTTTATTTTGGACATTTTTATTCACCTACAGGGTAAATCCCATCTTGAAAAACTCTTGGGTCATAATTCTTTATTTTTACTGCCCTTAAAATATTGGCTACTGTTTGGCCTAAATCTTCTTTTGAAGGACTTGAGAGAAAAATTTCTTGCCCTTTTATTTCTACTTTTGTATCTCCCATTATTTTAGCATATCTTGGAGAGCGCTCGCCTAAAAAATTTTTTATTTCTATAACATTTCCTCTAACAGTTAGTGAAATTGGAAAGTGAGCATAAACTATCTTCATTTTTTTGCTATAACCATCCAAACAACCTTTTGCCATATTTTTAAAGTGTGCTAAAAAAGTGTTCACTATAACTAATTTTCCTCTCAGCACTATTTTTGAATTATCCAAAGTTAGTTGTAAAATTGGAGGGATCTTTTTAGTCACACTACCTTTTGGGCCAGAAAAAATTATCTGATCGTTTTCAATTTTCACACTAACAGAATTTGGAATTTCCCAAACTTTTTCAACCTCTTTTTTTGCCATAAACATCACTTTAGTATACAAATGCTATTAATCTTCCTCCTAAATTTTGTTTTTTTGCTTCTTCATTAGTCATCAAACCCTTTGGAGTGCTAACTATCAAAAATCCAAAACCAAGACCTGGGATATATTTTTGTTCCCATTCTACCCATTCTGTTTTTTTAATAGCGAATCTTGGTTTTATTGCACCGCAATTATTTATCCTTCCAATAAGCTTTACTTTAAAAAAGCTCTTTGGACCTCTATCCACAAATTCAAATTCTCCTATATAATTTTTTTGTTGTAAAATCTTTAAAATCTCTTTTATTAATTTTGAATACTTAACTTCACATTCTTCTTTTCCGTTCATTTCATGTGTTTTTATTGTATTTAGAGCATCAGCAACTAAATCCTTTGACATATTCACCATCCTCTAGCTATATTTTCTAAAACCTAACTTCTCTGCAATTTCTCTAAAAACTCTTCTTGAGACTTGCAAACCATAACATCTAATTAATCCTCGAGCATTTCCAGTGATTATACACTTTCTTTTACCTTTACCTTTTTTTCTATATTCAAATGGAATTTTTCTATTTTTGTTTTTCTTTCCCATAAAACTCACCTTAAATAATTTCTACTCCAAAATTTTTCTTCACAAATTCTATCCCTTCCTCTTTTGTTATAAGATGTTTTTTAGAAATTTTAGACTTTTTGATTTTTTTGTTTTTTGTTCTCCATCCGCCCTTTCTTTTTAGAGAAACACAAACATCAAACCCAATTATACCGATTTTTGGATCGTATTTTATTCCTGGAAAATGAATGTATTCTGGTATTCCAAAAGAAAAATTCCCAAATTTGTCAAAATTCTTTTTTGAGAGTTTAAACTCTTTTACTTTTAGTGCCTTTTTTAGAAATTCCACTGCCTCTTGATTTCTTAGAGTTACTTTTGTTCCAATAGGATCTCCTTTTTTAATATGAAAAACTGGATTTCTAACTTTTGCTAATGTCTCTACTGGTTTTCTAGAAGTAAGACGACTAAGTAATAACTTAGCGTTTTCTAATTCTACTCCTGCCTGTCCAACACCTATATTTAGAGTAATCTTTTCAATTACTATCTGGCGCATTGGATTTTGTGTTTTGTCCATAAAAATCAACCACTAAATTCATTATCTATTACCATGATATAATTGAGAGAGGTTAAAATTTCTTTTTTGTCTTTATCTTCTAAAACTGCAATCGAACCCATCGAACCCCTCTGCTCTACTATGTTTTTTAGTATAGCGAATTTTCCAGCATGCTTGCCTTTAAATATATAACAATTTGCACCTGTTTGCAATTTTATAAGATTTACAAGTTTGTAGTGTGGAAGTGAAATTTTTACACTATCTCCAACTTTTACATTATTGTCTGCAAGGATATTTTTGCCATCATGTAGCGAAATGGAAATTCTTCCCTTTTTAATCACATGTTTACCAATTACTTTGCAGTATTTAACAGTGGATTTAGAAATCTCATTTGCTTTTAATTTTCCATTTATTATCTCCATTCGCCAAAATTTATTTAGTGGTTTAATTTCTATTATATCTAAAAAGCCAATTGGTCTTTTTGGATCCTTTGAAACTCTTCCATCTACTAATACATAGCCTTTCTTTATTAATTTTCTTGCTTCAGAGAAATCTTTAGCTAAACCTAATTCATCTCTGATTAAAACAGCCAGGGCTAAAGACTCTTTCTTTGGATGAGGACCTGCCCTAGGAGAAACTAAAAACACTTTTTGCTTCTTTTTTCTAATAGGCAGAACAGATTTAACCGCTATTCTCTTTAAATGATAAGACTTACCTTTTTTTGCCATTTTATTCACCTACTTTTTCTTCTTTTACGTTAGTTGTTTTTTCCCCTTCTTTTTCAGAAGGCTTTAGGATTTTTTCAATCAATCTTACTGCAGCTGGTCTTAGTGGGAATAATTTTTCCACTCCCCTCGAATTTTTTATAGTTATTCCTTCTACAAATAATCTTAACTTTTTATAATCAACTTCTATTACAGATCCTGTTTTTCCTTTGAATTTTCCTTTTATTATTTTTACTTTATCTCCTTTTTTTATGGTCAGAGATCTTTTACCAACTTTTTGAGCTAGCTCTTTTGCTAAACGCACTTTTAAAAATTTTTTTCTAATATGTAGAGGAGCATTAAAAAATGCTTTTCTTTGTTTTCTTGGTTGTTTTGAGCAAGTCATAAAATCACCAAATTTATACTACACCTGAGGCAATTGCAGCTACTTTTGGAAATCTTTCTGCAACTTCTCTTGCTATCACTCCTTTGACCTCAGTGCCTACTGGTAAGCCATTTTCATCAATAATCACAGCAGCATTATCTTCAAAGCAAATTCTCATTCCATTTGGCCTTCTATACATTTTTTTCTGTCTTACTATCAGTCCTCTAAGAACTTTTCCTTTCACTTTTGATTCTCCTTTTTTTACTGAAACTACTACTACATCTCCAACCCCTGCTTTTGGATACATGCTATGATGAGCCTTTGCTCCCTTCACTCCTATTATTTGTACTATTTTTGCACCTGAATTATCTGCACAAACTAAAGTTGAGCCTATGTGCAATGCTTTTGTAATTTTTGAGCCTAAACCTTTCATAACAAACACCCTATGAATTATCTACTTTTTGGTTTTTTGCTCTGTTTGTGGTTCTGTGATTTCTTTGTTTTTATCTTCCTTTGATTCTCTTTCTGCAAAACCACCATGTTTTTTCATATGTAGTACTTGAGCTTCGTCCCTTTCTTTAACTTGGCCTGGTAATAAATGACCTGGACCTTTCTTTAATATTTTAGTCACTATCCACGCTTTTGTTTTTGAAATTTTTCTACATTCTGCAATTTGAACGACATCACCAACCTGTGCATTGATATTTTCTGGATTGTGAGCTGCTATTTTTGAAATTTTTCTTGCATATCTTTGATATTTTGGAATATATGAAACTAAGTCTCTCTGGACAATAACTGTTTTCTTTGCCTTATCTGAAACAACTACCCCAGATAATATCAAACCCCTTGTGGGATAGATTCCTTTTCTTTTTTTTGCCATACTCTCAACCAACTTTTATACAATTTTTTTATTCTATCTTCTGGCCTACAAATGGCCAATGAAAGATTTAATATATGATTTTTATGTTTTAATACCAAACCTTTTTTTGGTAGGATCAAATCTTTATTTTTTGTTCTAAGTACGACAGTATTTAGAGTTTCAAATATTATTTTTCCCCTTTTACCTACTAACAAAATGTTTGGACTAGAGATTACTTTCACATCTAAGCCTATCCAGTTTTTTAACATTATCTCATCCATTAATTTATAACCTCCTTTTTTATTTCTATTGAATCTGCTAAATAACCCATAGAAACCAATATTTCTTTAATTTTTGAAATATGATTTCCTTGAAGCACAATTAAACCTTCTTTCACTGTTCCGCCACAAGCTAATTTATTTTTTAATTCTTTGGCTGTTTGCTCTAATTTATCTTTTTCTACACCCTCCACAATAGTGACTAATTTTTTGAATTTCTTTTTTGTCGCATAAACTTTTAATCTAATATTTTGTTTTTCTATTGCATCTGAGACAATCTCTTTCATTAGGTCATCTTGCAATATATTTCCCACTACTTTTCACCCCTCTTTATTTTTTATTTTCATTTTTTTATTTAATAGAGTTAAAATTCTTGCTATTGTTTTTTTAATCTCTCGAATTTTACCTGGACTTTGTACCTTTGCTTTTGCAAAAATTTTACCTCTCTCTAAATTTAGCTCCTTTTTTAACTCGTCCAATTTTGAGACCAACATATTTTCATCCATCTTTTTTAGTTCTGATTTTTTTATAATTGCCATAAAATCACTCTATTTTTTTCTTTTTGATAATTTGAATGGAGAATCCTCAGACTCTTGTTTATTCTCAACACTTGCGGAAGTTTTGGATTTAAAGGCCTGAGGCTGTGCCTCATCAATATCTGCAGCTTGTTTGATAACATTTGGAATTTCAATCTTTTTATCTGGGCTTTTATCTGGGAAAACGGTGCCTGGAGGAACAATTGAAACTCGCACTCCAATTGCACCAGGTTTTGGATATGCTGTAACATGAGCAGTTTTTACCAATCTGGTAGGTTCTCCTGCTTTTGGAATATAACCAGCTGAAACTCTTAGTGCTTTTGCTCTTCCTCCTTTTGCAGTTAATTTTCCAGCTATAACGATCTCTCCTCCAAGAGCACCTGCATTCATAATATCTCTTAGAGCAGCATGTAAAACAACTCTTGGTTTTTTACCGCTTTCTATGAATTTTGCTATTTTTTTTGCAATTAATCTTGGTTCTAGGGCTGGATTCTTTGCTTCTGTCACTGAAATTTGGGGGTTTTCGATATTAAACCTTTTTGTCAATTCCTCGGTTAAATCTTTAATTGTCTTTCCTTTTCTTCCAATGACTCTACCTGGATTTGCTACTATTAAATTTACTCTAGTTAGCATAGGAGTCCTTTGAATATCTACATCTATAAAGCCAGCTTTATCTAACTCCTCTTCTAAAAACCTAGCAACCAGATACTTTATAAGTGCATCTTTGATAAATTGTTTTTCAACAACCATCTACTCACCATATTTTTGCTCTTTAATTACTTCTGAAAATTTTTTTGCTTTTGAATTAACATCAGAAGAACTAACTTTTTTCTCTTGAGCTTTAGGCTCAGCAGATTTCTCTAATTCTTTTTTGTTTTCTTCTAAATTCTGTGTTGGCTGTTGTTCTTTTTCAGATTTCATTGTGCTCTCAATTTCTTTTTTATTTTCTTTTTTATTTTCCTCTTTTCTTTCTTTTTTTGCAGGTGGTTGCTTTATTTCTCTTAGCACAATTTCTACAAATGCAGTCTCAAGGTCATGTCTAATTCTTCTTCCCTTTGGTGCCAATCTTCTATAGATGTGTTGTTTGTTTGCAACTGCATGTACAACTCTACACTCCCCCAAGCCCTTTGCAGATGCATTTGATATAGCGTTTTTTAATACTTCTAATACTATTTTTACTGATTTGACTGGGTAGCCTCCCTTTTTTCCTCCTAAAGCCCTAAGATGTCCCCTTCTTTTGTTGTGCTTAAAATATCTAATTGGCCTTTTTTTTGCTGCTGCTTCTTCTAAAAATTTTAGTGCTGCAAAAGCGTTTCTATTTTTGATATTTGCACAAACATTTGCCAAATCTTTAAAACTGGCGTTAATATCTTCTCTTCTTGCAAAAGCAAGTTTTTCATCAGGACTTTTTGGAATATAATTATACTTTGCCATAAATATCCTCCTTTATTTGAGTGGAATGTACTTAGAGCCTCTGGTTGCTCCAATACCAGGCCCTGCATGGATAACTCTCCCTGTTGTATATGCAAAATCTCCTAACCTATAACCTATTTTGTCGATTGTAATTTCTACTGGTTTAAATTCTTTTCCATTATGCACTGCAAATTTTAAACCCAGCCAGTTTGGCAAAATTGGAGCTTCTCTAACATGAGTTCGAATTGGCTTTTGAATTTTTAGTTTTTTATATTTTTCCACTTTTTGAATTAATTTTTTTAATTGAACATTTGTGCCTTTTAGTGCCCTCTTCACTGCTCTTCTTGCTCTACTTTTTAGCAGGGGCAAACATTCCTCTATTGACAATGATTGCAAAGTTTTTGCATCCAATCCTCTGTAAGTTGGAATATATACCATTCTCTCCCACCTCTATCAATTTTGATTTATTAGTTTTGCTTTTCTTCTTCCAGTAGATTTTGCAGCAATATGACCTACTTTTCTTCCTGGAGGAGCACCTCGTGAAGTTGCTGAGCCTCTTCCTTTGTGGTGTTGCTTTCCACCAAATGGATGATTATATGCATTCATTTTTACTCCTCTATTTACTGGCCATTTTCTATTTTGAGCATGTTTTTTGTAAAAGTTTGCCGAAGCTTTTAGTAGTGGCATCTCCAGTCTTCCACCACCACATATTACTCCAAGTTGAGCTCTACAATTTTCATCTAAGACGATTGTTTTTTTAGAAGGTAATTTCACATAAGCTTTTTTATTTTCTTTTGAAATCAAGATTGCATAGCTTCCAGGAGCTCTCACAAATTTTCCACCATCCCCTGGAGTTTTTTCAATATTGTAGATATAAAAACCGTCTGGGATTTTGCTTAGTGGCAAAATCGAGCCTTTTTCTATTTTTGCATTATAACCAGAATAGATTTTATCTCCAATTGCTATTCCTTCAGGTGCGAGAGTATATATCTCTTCTTTAGTAGTAAATTGTACCCTCATCACAAGTGCATGGTGGGCAGGGTCATCTATAAATTCTTTTACTTCCCCCTCCACAAACGAAGTTTTTTCTATCTCATCTAATTTTCTAAAAGAGACTTTAGCTTTATAGCGATGAGAAGGTGCGGCATAAGCCACAGAGCCTTTTCCTCTCCTCTGTTGTTTTAGAAGCTTTCCCATATTTTTCCCCTCAAATCATCTTAAGTTGCATTGCTATATCATCTGCCCTTCCTTCTTTTAGCTTAATATAGGCATATTTTATTCCTTTTGGACTAATTTTTGTGTTCACTTTTTTTACTTTCACTCTAAATAGCCTTTCAAATTCTTCTTTTATTTGCTTTTTTGTGCTATTGAGTTTAACTGCAAAAACTAATTGATTTAAAGTTTCTATATTACTAATTACTTTTTCAGTGGTGATAGGAAACAAAAGGACATTATAGCTGGAGGAAAGTAAATTTGATTGGGCTGTATTTGTAGATTTTTGTTCTTTTGTTGATTGGAGATTAGTAGTAGAAGTAGTAGGTAAATCTTTCTTTGCAGTCAAATTCTCTTTTGATTTTTTTTCTTTATTTAATTTTTTTGCACTTTGTTTAGATTCCATAAAATCAACCCATTAAATTTTTTGAAATTTTTTGGCTTAAAGTCTCCAATGCTTTTTTTGTTATTACCAAAAGCCTCCCTGGGTGGGTACCTGGTGCTAAATCTACTACTCTAAGATCTTTACTCTCTACAACATCTACTCCTGGCAAATTTTTGGAAGCTTTTGCAACTGGAGAAGAAATATTTTCTACAACTACTAAAAGAGATTTTGGAGTCTTTTTACCTCCCTTTCTTCTTCTCACTCCACTAACAACTTTTGTTTTTTGTTTTGCTCTTAAAATATCTTCACCTACACCAATAGCAGAAAATAAATTGTAAGCCTCAGAAGTTTTCTTTATTCCTTCCTCTGATTCTAAAACGACTGGAAGAGTTAAGTCTTTTTTGAATTTATGACCTCTTTTGAGAGCTAGATGGGAATTAGTACATGCAGCTAATGCGCTCATCAATGCTTTTGTATATTCCTTTTTGTTAATTTTTTCTATAATTTTCTTTTCAACTTTTGGAGGATGGGCCCTTCTACCTTTCACTGCTGAAGGAATCCTTCGCACTTTTCCCCAATTTCCTTTTGGTAAAACTTCTCTTGGTAGACGAGCCTGACCTCTGTTTTTTAAAGAGCCATAGTCCCCTTTTCTTCCTCGATATTTTGCAGAGGTTTGTAAACCTGCGTAAATATAATTTCCTTTTGGCTGATAGAGCTTTGTTTGATCAGCTATAGCTGCCCTTGCAATTAGATAGAAATTTATTTTGGAAGAAAAAAATTCTGGCAACTCTATTTGTTCAATTTCTTTTCCATCTATAGAATATAGAGGTACTTTTACCATAAAATCAACTTTTATAATAATACTACATTTTGAGGTGTTTTAATAGGAAGAGAAATTTTTCTAACAGCTTTTCTTAGTCTAATTAATCTTTTTTTTGGCCCTGGAATTGAACCTTTTATCACTAGACAGTCGTTTTTTGCCACTCCATAATGAGGATAGCCACCCTTTATATTTGCTTCTGTTGGAGAAGAAATCTTCAATAACCTCAAATTATAGTTAAATCTTTTGTGATAACCCATCTGGCCTGCCATTGGAACTGTATAAAATACTGCTGCATAGCCAAATGCACCAAGAGTACCAACATGCCTTCGCTTTCCTGTTGCCTTTGGCCTTTGGATAGAAACCCCAAACCTCTTTACAGCACCTTGCCAGCCTTTTCCTTTAGTTATCGCAACTACATCTACATATTCTCCTTCTTTTAAAACCTCACTTGCTTTAATTTCTTTTCCTAAAATAGATTGTGCATAGTTTAATTTTTCTTGGACTGATTTTCCACCTATTGCGATCATCATTTTATCTATTTTCTTTTTTCCAAATCCACAGAGTTTTGGTTGGGTATATGCCAACACAAAAACATCGTCGACTTCTGATGGTTGTAGCGGGGTTGTACTTTTTGGCTTTTTGATTTTTAATTCTTTTAAAATTTTTTGATCTGTAGTTAGCTGATCTCGCAAAACCTGATTGTTTTTAAATCCCCTAATTCCATAAATTACAATTGGAGGTACTTCCACCACGGTTGCTGCAGTCACAATCTCGCTATTAGCAGTTGGAGAATTAGAATCATCTATAAATGAAACAGAGCGCATTCCAACTTTATAACCTGCAAAACCAAGTAAAGTAGGACTATCCACTTTGGGCCAAAAGTTTATTAGAGGCATCTGCCTTTTTGCTCTCTTTCTTGGCCTAAATGCCAAAGAACCTTTACGAGGCCTGTTGCTTTTTGACATTTTTTCACCACTTTGCTACTATAGCCTAAATGAAAACTCCTCTTACTGCATGCCTTACCCTCCTCTTTCAGAGAGTAAAAAACATGCTAATAACGATTTTCTATCCTAAATGGATAGAAGTGTCGTCTCTAAAATAAAGAGACTTAAAATAAAATATGAAAACAAAGATTTAAAAATGTTACTGTGATTTAAGTTAGAGTTTTTAAAAGTAAGAATAATAATAAAAATATGCGATTGCTCTTAACACTAAAATCAAAAAAAGATGCAGAATATGACCTGAGATATTATAATAAAGTCCATGGATTTATATACAATTTGCTTAAAAATACTCCATATCACTCCCTTCACAATAAACCTGGCTATAAGTTTTTTTGTTTTTCTAATATTTTTCCTATTGGAGAAATAAAAGTGGGCGATTTGAGAAAATTTTTAATATCTTCACCAGATATACAGTTTATTCACTTTTTAGAAGAAGAGCTGAATAAAAAAAATGAAGTTTTTATTGGAGAGTGGCACTTTAAAATAGAAGAAATAAAAAAAATTGAGCTAAAAATTCCAAACAAGATGAAACTAGTTACAGCCACGCCGTTAATAATAAGAATTCCTAAAAGAAAATATTCTGAATATAAAATTAATTCAACTAAGCCTTATCTTTTTTGGGAGCCTTACTTTCCATTTCAAAGTTTTATAAAGCAACTAGAAGAGAATTTAATTAAAAAATACAATCAATTTTATAAAACAAAAATTGAAGAATTTCCTATTTTTGAACAATTTGAATTTAAGAAAACTACAAAAAATTATATTGTTTTTAGAGGAAAAGAAGAAAAAATTTTTGGAAGTATATGGGAATTTATTTTTATTTCTCTTAAAAATAACGAAAAGAAAAAAAAACTTCTGAAATTTGCTATAGATTGTGGTTTTGGGGAAAGAAATACATATGGATTTGGATTTATAAATATTAAAAAGTAATGCTTTTAGGTAAAAGTTGGACTAAAAAAATTTAAACAATATTTATATAAATATTGAAAAAGAAATAAAAATGATTTTATATGGAAAAGAAGGATTATCTTGAACTTACAGGTAACTGGTATGCGGATGGTGGAATTATTGGGTTTATTAACATAATGGAAAATACATATGGGTGGGACTTAAAAACATTGAAAAAAAAGATAGAAAATGAAGAAGAAAAAGTGTATTATGGATATTTCCCTTTTGCTTATTTTACTTCCTTTCTTTCAGAAAAATACAAAGAAAAAGTAGAAAGACTAACTGAGGAATTGGTAGAAAAACTAGAGAAAGAGAATTTTGAAAATAAACAAAAATTATTTGATTTTGTTTGGTTTAATTATATATGTGTAGCTTGGAAGGATGAATGGATAGAAAAGAAATTAGAGATAAATAAAGAGAAAAATAAAAAAAAGGAACAAGGATCAGAAAAATATAAAAAAGAGATGGAAGAGATAATAAAGCTGTTGTTCGATGAACTGCTAAATGATTTGAAAGAAATTAAAGATAATGAAAAAAATTTGGGAAAAAAGAAAAAATTTAGCTATCTAGAAATTAAAAAAATTTTACAAGAGATAAAGGAAAAATGCTCTCGAATAGAGATAAAAATAGAAAATTTAAAGTCTTTGTTAGAAGATGAATGGAACAAGGTAATCACAGCTAATCAAGAAGTATTAAATGATAGCTTTTATAGGATCCCTATACATAGTGGATTTTATGAGAACTTTTTATTTTTTAACAATAGCTCTAATCAATTAACACAAAAAAAATATCTTTTGGATCTGATAAATTTTGATTTACAAAATAGTAAATTAAAAATAATAGATAAAACAATAAATAAATTTTTACCATCTCAAGAAGAGTTTAAAAATATTAATTATACTGAGCTTTCAGCTAAAAAGTTCAAAGAAAAAAATAAATATTTTGCTGTCTATTTTGTTTGTTTTATATTTGCATTTGAAAGATATGGGGAAGAAAATATCTTTTTTTATTCTTATGATTTAGAGCTTTGTATTAAAGTGAACAAAAGAATAAGGTTGCAAAAACAAAAAATTAAAGAACAAAAAGGGGTTTCTATTTTTAATATTGCATGGCAAGAAATATTTGATGCTTTAGTGGAATATAAATCTTCTTGGAGTTTAGAAAATATGTATATAATCTCTTATAAAAAACTTGATAATAAAAACCAGGAGGGAGTAGAGTATATTGGTGTTCCAAAAATACAAGCTGAAATGCTTTTAGATGATGAAATAAGAGAAGGCTTAAATATAAACATAGCTCTAAAAAGTGAAAAAAAAGTAAAAAAATTTACTTTGATAAATGAGTTTGTAGTTGGAAATCCACTCTATCCAATAATTTTGAAATATGTGAATAGTATTTTTTCAAAAGAAGAAAGAATAAAAGACTATCACAATCTCTTAATTTCTTTAATTGTTGAAGCACATATAAAGAAAATTAGGGAAAAAAATAAAGGAGCATTATTTACTGAGAATTTTTTTGTGAATTATAAACCTCTGTTGAGTGAAATAAAGAGGGATATAAGGGAAACTTCCTTTAATGCTAGTCTAATTACAAAAATTGGAGAAAATAGAGATTCTAAAGAGAATAGAGAAGAAAAAACAAAATTAGCAAAAAGTCTTTATAATTCTCTAAAATCATATGACAAAAACCATTTTTTAAATACCCTTTTAAATCACTTGAATAAAACAAAAGAGCTCTCGAAAAATAAAAATTTTATTGATTGGGTATTTGAAAAAATTATAAAAAATAAAAAATGTTTTGAAATCTATGGTCTTATATTAATTTTAAATATAATGAGGGGATAAAATGGAAAATCAAGAAGAATATAGAGAGTATATTTGGGAAAAAGTAGAGGGAAACAAAATAAAAAAAATAGATTTGGGGGAAGTTAAAGCAGCAGCAAAGTTTGTTTTTAAAGATGAATCTGATAACTATAAACAAAAATTAGTATATAAACTTCTCCAAAGCCTAAAAAGTAACAATCAAAAAGAGTTTTTTTATATTTTAATAAGGGCAATAAATAGGCCTGGAGAATTTCAAAGATTAATACAAACTCTTGAGAAAGATTACGATGCTATGCCAGAAGAAGTATTTATAAATTTTGGATACTCACTAATTATTGGAATAATTTCTACTTACGGAGGTGAAGAAAATGAATAAACAACAAGAAGATCAAAAAATGAAAAACCAAAAAGAAGAGTTCAATGGTCATAATCATCCACAGATTAATAAAGAACCATCAAAATATATTGTCTTAGATATATTATTTTATGGAAGTTCTCTTAACTACGACCAAGGCTCTCAAAACTATCAAGAACTAAAAAAAATAACAAAATGGGATGGGAAACAATATGTTATGGTAAGTAGATATGCTCTAAGATACAGCATATTGCATTGGGCAAATAAAATGTTTCCAGATAAATGGAAATTGATGGGAAAGGAACAGTTTGAAGAGGGTGAAGAAAATAAAAAAAATAAAGGTCCCCCCAAACTAAAATTGACGGAAAATAAAGAGTCTGAAGAGGGTGAAGAAAATAAAAAAAATAAAGGTCAGCAAAAAATAACGATGGAAATATTAAAACAATATTTTGAAGATTTTCCTGAAATTGATTTGTTTGGTTTTATGGTGGCTTCTGAAAATCAAACTATAACAAGAACATCTCCAGTAAAAATTTCCCATGCTATATCATTAACCCCTTATAATTATGACTCTCATTTTTCAGCAAATTTAGATATAGTCAAAAGAGCATATGGGCCAAATAAAGGGAGTAATCCTATAAATATTGAGGAAAAACTGGATTTTTATTTATATAATGTGGTGATAGATGTAAATAGAGTTGGATTATGCACAAAAGAAGAGATAGGTTATAAAGAAAAAGAAAGTCCTAATAATAATCAAAATAATAACCAAAATCAAAATCAGAAGATAGATATAGGGGAAAAGAAAAGAAAGGAAAGAATACTACAGCTAATTAAGGCTATATTTTCCTTAAAAAGAGAGATTAAAGGAAGGATGGAGGATTTAATTCCATGGCTTGCAATAGTCGGTCTATATAACGATGCAAAATATCAAACATATCTAAATAGAATAGAATTAGAAAAAAATCAAATCTACAAAACAATTAGAAAAGAAAAAGAATTTAAAGACAGCGAAGGAAGAACCGTTATAGAAGTAGAAAATCAAATCATAGAAAAAGAAGCTCCAAAATTTTTAATACATGACGATTTAGAGAATAAAGAAATTCTAGAGAAAGAGGAAGAAATGTTCAACAAAATTGGAGAGTTTATAGGAAATGATAAAAAAGGAGAACCAGCTAACCAGATTTTAATCTATAAGAAGAGTAATGTTAAAGTAGAATTTGGAGAAAAAAATTTTTAAGTTGAAGGTTAAATGATGGAAAAAACAATTTTAGTAAAAATTTTTCAGCCTTATGCACAATATAGAAATCCTTTCACATTTTATCACGCACAGACTTATCCATTACCACCCAGATCAACAGTAATTGGAATGCTTCAGTGTGCTTGCGACGATTGGTATGGAAACAAAGAAGGAATAGAAAAATGGGAAGAATTAAAAGTAAGTGTACATGGGGGATTTGAAAATATTTTTTGGAACTATCAAAATCTTATAAAGGGAGAGATAATTATACAAGAAGGTAAATTTTTGAATAAAACAACAAAAAAGGGAAAAGGAGAAGATAAATATTTTCCAATCTATGGAGAAGGGCAAAATTCTCAGAGAAGTCCAGTATACCAGCAAGAACTTTTTAATGGACATTTATATATTTTTATAAGAGGAAAAGAAGATATGGTTAGAATGATAAAATCTGAACTAGAAAAACCAAATAAAATTTTGTCGCTTGGGAGAAGTGAAGACGTTGCATTTATCCAATATGTAAAGGAAATTTCACCAATTAAAGAAATTCAAATAAAATTTGATATAGAATTAACCTATCCCACTTATATACTAGATTCTAATTTTTTGGGCAAACCACAAAAATATCCTGTGTACTGGATTTCTAGACATATAATTTTTAAAAATGCAAACAAGCCAATTAAGCTGAAGAGAGAAATAGATAAAAATACAATGAGAGAAGTTAAATTTAGTAGAGTTATATACACTGGTTATGACTATGAACTTATACTTAAAGAAAATCAAAAGCTAAACGTTGAGTTTTATGAATTTTATGAAAAAGATCAAAAAAAAGAGATAAGAATTATTAGCGAATACGGGTGGATTGATGGAAAATGAAGAAGTGATATCAATCCTTAGAGCAAAAAATAAAAATCAAAAGTCCTATTTGCTAAAAGATCATTTGAGAGAAGTGATAGAAAAAGCTAGTGAATTGGAGGATTATATAAGTAAAAATAAATCGAATATTGGATACGATTTTGATGAAGAATTTTTTGAAAGTTTAATAATAGCATGTTTTCTACACGATTTAGGAAAAATAAATTGGGAGTTTCAGTTAAAAGTTTTTGATAAAAAAGAAAAAAACAAAGAGAATGGAAAATACAAAAATGAAGAGCTTAATTTGTTATACAAATTTTTTGAAAAAGCGAGAGATATTAAAATAGAAGATCATGAAATAATTTCAGTTCTTTATTCATTACTTTTCATTGAAAATTCAGAATGGGATAAAAAAATTAGAACCGCTATAATCTTACACCATTATAATAATTTTTATATAAATAAGCAACAAAACGTAGTAGATATTTTAGAAGAATATCCAGATGTAGTAAAATATATAGACTTTTTAATCTCAAGAGCAGACAGTATCAAAAAAAATTTAGAGTTGCTTTTGGATGAACTGGCAGAAAAGATAAAATACCAAAAAACTAAAGCCATCTTGAAAAAATTAAAAGAAAAAATAAACTTTGAAAAAATTAGAAAATTTAAAGAAAACTTAGAAAAAAAATATGATAGAACAGAAATTTTTAGGACTTTTGTTTTAGGTGAAAATGACTCTCAAGAACTATATGAGTTTTTCTTATTTTTGGGTTTTTTGAGAAGGTGCGATTATGCTGCTAGTGGAGAAGTAGTGATAGAAAAGGTAAAGGAAATAGAAAGAGAGGTTTATATAAATTTAGAACAAAATATTAAGAGGTCAATTAAAAAAGAAGGAGAAATATGGCAAGAAAAAATAATAAACAACCACAATTATGGGAAAATGATTTTGGTTGCGCCCACAGGTTCAGGAAAAACTGAATTTGCCTTAATATGGGCTAAAAAAAGAAAAAAGAAATTACTCTATACTTTACCACTAAGGGCTGCTTTGAATGACCTTTATTTTAGATTTTTAAAAAAAGAAAAAGAATACTTTCAAGAGGCTCATCTTGGAATATTACATTCAACATCTTTTTTAGAATATCTAAAAGAAGAAGAATTTAGTGGTCAGATAAAGATAGAGGATAAAATAAATAGTTCTTATTTGTTTTCATATCCAGTTTTACTTACGACACCAGATCAAATTCTTGTTTCTTCTCTAAAATACTATGGATTTGACAAAATAATTTCTATCTATCCATTGTCCTGTATAGTGATAGATGAAATACAAGCATATAAACCTGAAATGGCAGCGGTGATAATAAAAACTTTAGAGATTGTTCAACAATTAAAAGGAGATATACTGATAATTACAGCAACATTTCCCCCTTATTTCATTAAATATTTTAAGGATAATTTTAATATTTTAAATCTAGAAGAATTAATAAAAGAAGGCAAAATCAATAAAAAAGAAATAAAGAATTATGAGCTAAAAAGACATAAAATAGAAACTATAAAACTGCCTTTATTTATATATAAAGGAAAAGAAGAAATTGATGAAAAATCTTTCAAAAAAATAGAGGAAATAATTTCACAAAATTCAAATAAAAAAATTATGATAATTTTAAATAATGTGGAAAAAGCTAAAAACCTATACAAAAAGCTTTCTTCCCAATATTTTGAACAAGTCGAACTTCTACATGGTAGATTAATTGAAAAAGAAAAAGAAGAAATAATAAATAAGATAAAAACAAAAATAGAAAATAATGAAAACATTATTTTAATAGCGACTCAAATAATAGAAGCATCTGTTGATATTGATTTTGATATACTTATAACAGAAATTTCTCCTATAGACAGTCAAGTTCAAAGATGGGGTAGAATATGGAGAAATAGAAATACTGACTATAGAGAAAAAAGCCCTAATATTTATATATTTATTGGTAGGTCTGAAGAAGATATAGACAAAGATAGAGGAACAAATGCTATTTATGATAAGTTTGCAATAAAAAAGACTGTTGAAGTTTTAGAGAAGAACAAGGATAAAAATTTAGGATATGAGGAGGAAAAAATATTAATTGAAGAAGTTTATTCTGATGAACTTTTAAGATATTATGAAAATGAGATCGACAAAAATCTAGAATGGCTCGAATACTATTCTTGTCAAAAAAGAAAAGAAGCTCAAAAAATTTTTAGAAATATTGAAGGAATAAGGCGTGTTGATTTGGAAAAAATGAAAAAAAGTAGAGATAAAATAGAAAGAATTTTTGCTGAAATTCTTGAAGATGAAAAAAATTATAACCTTCCATTGGAAGATACTCAAAACTCTATAGCAGAAAAAATTAAAAAAGAACTGAAGGATGAAAAAGAAAGACAAAAAGTTAACAAGTGGAAATTATTAAAAATTTTGTATCTTTATTCGTTTGCTGCTCCTTTTTTTAGTATTAAAAAGGTTACTTTAGCTGGAAAAAAAGAATTCAGAGGATTTATTATTCTAAAAGAAGGTGAAGAAGAGGATAGGCAAAAAAGCGAAAGCGAATATGAAGAATATATCTTATAGGAAAGATAAAAAATGTATATAGATAATGAAGATATAATAACAGGTACTCAAATAAACTATTTGTATATTTGTGTTACTAAATTGTGGTTTTTTTGTCATCAAATAACTATGGAACATGAATCAGATATAGTAATAAGCGGAAAAATAATCAATGAACTGTCCTATCCAAGAGAAAAAAAGAACATTATAGAAAATAAGATAGCCATAGACTTTATCAAAAAAGGAGATAGATTGGAAATCCATGAAATTAAAAAGTCAAAAAAAATGGAAAAGGCTAATGAAATGCAATTGCTTTATTATTTATATACCTTAAAGAAAAAAGGAATAAAAAATGTTATTGGAGTATTAGACTATCCATTGATAAGAAAAAGAAAGATAATTGAGCTAAGCGAAGAAAAAGAAAAAGAAATTTTAGAAGCTATGTTAGAGATTAAAAAAATAAAATCTATGAGGTTTCCCCCTAAGCAAATTTATCGAAAATATTGTAGAAAATGCTCATATTGGCAATTATGTTGGACAGAATAAAGTTAGACAAATAAGGTGTCTGGATGAAAAAAAATTTCCACATAGTTTCAAGCGGTATATTGGAAAGAGATGAAAATACCATTTACTTTATAAATAAGGATGGAAAAAAAATTTTGCCTATAGATAAAATATATCAGCTATATGTACATGGGCCGCTTACTATAACTTCAGGAGCTATTCATTATTTTTCACAAAAAGGAATTCCTATTCATTTTTTTAATTATTATGGTTTTTATGATGGAAGTTTTTATCCTAGAGAAAAGCTAATTTCTGGAGATTTGCTAGTAAGACAAGTAGAACATTATCTTGAGTCTTCTAAGAGAATGTTTTTAGCACAAAAATTTGTTTATGGCTCAATTCATAATATGCGCAAAACAATTATAGAATATGAAAAAGAAAAAAATGAAATTCTTTTTGGACTAGCTAATGAAGTCGAAAATACAAAGGATATAAATGAATTGATGAACCTAGAGGCTCGCTCTAAGATAGAATATTACGAATGTTTTGACAAAATACTTTGTGGAGAGATGAAGTATGAAAAAAGAACAAGACAACCACCTGAAAATGAAATAAATGCTATGATAAGTTTTGGGAATTCTCTTTTATATTCTACAGTTTTAGGTGAGATTTATAATACTCAACTGAATCCAACTATATCTTATTTACACGAACCTGGGGAGAGAAGATTCTCACTTTGTTTAGATTTGAGTGAAATTTTTAAACCACTAATTGTGGATAGACTTATATTTTATTTGGTAAATAAAAAAATAATACAAAAAGAAGATTTTAAAAGAGAACTTAATGGGATCCTGTTTACAGAAAATGGAAAAAAGAAATTTATTAGCTACTATGAAGAAAAGTTGCAAACTACAATAAAACATAGAACATTAAAAAGAAAAGTTTCATATCAACGACTTATAAGATTAGAAGCTTACAAGTTAATCAAACATCTTGTTGGATTAAAAAGTTATGAGCCGTTTATAATATGGTGGTAAAATGTATGTAATAGTAGCTTATGATATCAACAATAAAAGAGTGAACAAAGTAAAAGCATATTTAAGAACTAAACTTGATTGGGTGCAAAATTCACTTTTTGAGGGAGAGATAACTGAGAGTAAATATTTTTTGATTTTAGCTGAATTAAAAAAAATAATTGATGAAAGAGAGGATAGCATTATTATCTATAAATTTGGTGATAAGAGATTTTTTGAAAGACAAACACTTGGAGTAAAAAAGGCTATACCTGAAGAAACCATCATTTAAAAATCGCGAACCTTTAAAAAGAATTTCATTATTTCCGATTCGCGACAATAAAAAGATAAAATTTAATAATCTTTTAGAAGATAAAATAATATAAAAAATGACCTGTTAGAAATGCACCTAAAGTAGGATTGAAACTTTACTATTCCATCATTTATTACTTCAACAATCATAAGTTAGAAATGCACCTAAAGTAGGATTGAAACACAGACAACCCTTTAGCGGCACTCTCAGTTTCTGTGTGTTAGAAATGCACCTAAAGTAGGATTGAAACATCAAAGGTTTCACAGAATAGATAGCATATACTCCTTGGTTAGAAATGCACCTAAAGTAGGATTGAAACTTTTTTGTGTTTTTCTTGTAGTATACCCATTTATCTTGTTAGAAATGCACCTAAAGTAGGATTGAAACGTCGCTTTTTAAGTTTTCTTCTTTTTTTCTCGAAGTGTTAGAAATGCACCTAAAGTAGGATTGAAACTTTTTAAACTCTGCTGAAGCTCTATTGAAGGCGATCGTGTTAGAAATGCACCTAAAGTAGGATTGAAACATATTTTTTTTAGCATCTTCAATAAACCTTTTTCTTCGTTAGAAATGCACCTAAAGTAGGATTGAAACTTCACCGCTTCCTTCATCTGTTGCTGTAAAACCTTGGTTAGAAATGCACCTAAAGTAGGATTGAAACTCTTATCACGTTTCCTTTTTCCATCTGGTCTAACACTCGTTAGAAATGCACCTAAAGTAGGATTGAAACATAAAGAACACAACAATAAGCAAAACACCAAAAACTTTGTTAGAAATGCACCTAAAGTAGGATTGAAACCTGTCAAAACCTTAAATTCTACTTGCCTTAATTCTCCGGTTAGAAATGCACCTAAAGTAGGATTGAAACATAAACAAAAACCAAAACAGGTGATGAGATGAATCAAGGTTAGAAATGCACCTAAAGTAGGATTGAAACAATGTTTGAGTTTAGGATAGAAATCAGGTAATCATAGTGTTAGAAATGCACCTAAAGTAGGATTGAAACTTTTTCGTTGAGGTCATAAAGCCCATTCTTTATTGGAGTTAGAAATGCACCTAAAGTAGGATTGAAACAACGGCAACCCATTCAAAATTTTCAAACTCATTTTCTCCGTTAGAAATGCACCTAAAGTAGGATTGAAACGCAACTCTTAAAAAAACATAAAAAGGAATAAGCTTATCGTTAGAAATGCACCTAAAGTAGGATTGAAACTTCGAGACTTAACTATATAATTTGCAATAAAATCATAAGTTAGAAATGCACCTAAAGTAGGATTGAAACGTTTCTCGGAGTGTTTGTGCTAGGGATCCTAACCATAGTTAGAAATGCACCTAAAGTAGGATTGAAACTCTTTTTTGTGTAATTCTGCGGCACTTCTGTAATCAGTTAGAAATGCACCTAAAGTAGGATTGAAAAGAAAACAGAAAAGACAAATACAAAGAATATAAACCGCCAAAAAGAATTAACTCAAAGAGGTTTTGATCCATTTAATGAAAAAAAAGTTACAAATAAAACAATATATTTATAAATAAGTAGAACTAATTATAGAATATAAAAATCCAGTTTAGAGGTAATACTATGAATAGAGGTAAACCTATATTTCCCAGATTTGAATTCAAACATATAGAAGTTGAACCAAAAGATAAAAGAAAGGAGTTTTATCAAAAAAAACCTCCTGCAGAAGATATACAAAAGCATCTAAATAATATGTTGATAAGGGCAGCTAAAAAAGGAGATTTAGAGGGAATAAAACAAGCTGTTGAAAGAGGAGCAGACGTGAATGCAAAGGATGAATTTAGTGGAAAATATGTAATTGAGCTTGCATTTATAGAAGGAGACCTTATGTGTGTAGACTATCTAAAAAGAAATAATGCTAATGGGGATCTTGAAGAAGAAAAGGGTCTTAAAATAATAATTAATGAAGAAGGAGTTGTAGAAGTTAAAGCTAATGAAGAATATGTAAAAAGACACCTCTATCCCTATTTAAGATTAAAAGAAGCTCTAAAACAATCAGGCATAGACATCGCAGATATCTAAATTGCACCATTTTGTTTTAAAAGCTCAATAATTTCTGGCGAGCAATTATTTTTTATAGCCACATCTAAAACACTTTCATAATTTGTATTTAGTTTGCTTAAATCTGCGCCTTTTGATAGTAGATAAGAAATAAAGTCAGCTTGTGGAATATATCTTAGAGCATAAAAAATTGCACTCTCTCCACTGCCAAGATTATTTACATCAATACCTCTTTCTATAAGATAGATAGCTATATCTTTGTTTTTGTAGCGTATAGCTCTTTGCAATGGGTCAAAAGTGCTATTTTTAAAATATCTCAAATCAGCTCCATTTTCAACAATAAACTTTACAATTTCTAAATTATTTGGAAAAACTACTGCTTCTAACAACAATTCATTTGCAACTATAGCTAGAGCTGAAAAAATAGTTGGATCTTTTTTTATTTCTAAAAACAATAATTTGAAAATTTCTAAATTTGAATTTTCTATTGCTATTTTGGCAGAATCTAAGAGATCTTTTTTACTATATTTTTTATCTACAGTTTGTAATTCTAAAAAATATTTTACAAATTTTTCTCTATTTAGCTTGGTAGCAAGTGAAAGAGGAGTGTGAAATCTATATTGATCAAAACCAAATTGTAGAAAAATACTTGCTCTATTTTCTACTAAAAATTTTGCTAATTCAAAATTATTATTTTCGATTGCATAGGCAAGTGGTGGAAGATAAAAATAACTATAAGACAGATTTGGATGAAATCTTTTTTCAACCAAATATTTAACCATTTCAAAATTATTTAGTTTTGCAGCTATACTTAATGGAGAGTAGTGCTGATAAAAAAGACAATCTGGATAGTTATAAAGTTCGTCATATTTTTCTCTTAGTATTTCTTTTGGTAATTTAGATTTATCAAAGTTTTTAATATCAATTTCAAAAAGTAATTTTACAAGATCTAAATAATTATTCTCAATTGCATAAATAAGGGCAGTTTTTCCATAGATATCTTTTTGATTTACAGGAAAACCTCTATACAAGAGATATTTTGCTATATCTATCTTTTTAGCCAAAGTAGCATAAATTAAAGCATTTTTTTGTTCAGAATCTTTTTTGAAAATATCTGCATCTTTTTCCACTAAAAATTCTACAGTTTCTAAATCAAATCTTTTTATTACTTCTAAAAAAACAGGCACAGCTAAATTACCATCATAAATTTTTTCATTTACTAACTCAGGATATTTTTCTATAATTTTTCTAAATACCTCTTTATTATTATCTAATAAAGCCCTTTTTAAGTCAAGCTTTTTTGTATGTTGAGCCGCATTCTCTTGCAGACAATCAAACCTATAAAAAATTTGTTTAAGATTATTTTGGTTTGAAGAATTTTGAATATACTTCCTTTGCATTAAATCACCTAAACTCCGCTATTTTTGTAAATAATAATATAAAAATACAGATATATAAAGGTTATCTTTTATGTTTTTGTGTGTTTTTCTTTTTTTATTTCTTCTTTTTCCCAAGGATATATTATCCATTTAGAAGTAGTTGAAGCATAAAAATCAGGAATAAAATCTGCGGTTGGTTTTAGATGTAAAGTGGCAAAAAAAATTTCATTTGCTCCTCTTTTTTTCAAATAATTTTTAACAAATTTTAGGGTAGTGCCACTATCACACACATCATCTACTACCAGAATTTTTTTGTTTTTTATACTAATTGCTAGTGGCTGGAGAATTTTTGGTTTTCTAGACTTTTGAGCTATTTTTTTATAAAGTTGTACTTGAATTACTGCGACTTTTTTTACTTCTAAAAAATCAGACAATAATCTTAGTGGAACTAATCCGCCCCTTGAAAGTCCGACTAAAACATCTGGCTTAAAATTCTTCTTAATTATCTTTTTAGAGAGTTTTTTTGCTAGTTTTTCTATATTCTGCCAACTAAGCCTTAAAAATTTCATTATCTCTCCTTATAAATCAAAAATAGCCCCCATGCCTTGCTCTGCGCTCTCCTCTTCTTCTTCTATTTTTTTGATAATTCTATTAGTTGTCTGCTCATCGCATTTTGTTGCAACACCACCAAGATATTTTTCTAAAAATTCTAAATATTCCTCTCCGCCTCTAAAGATTATAAAAATTTTATTTTTATCTTCTCCTATTGTATTTCCCTCTTTTATTTTATAGCCTAATCTAGAAAAGCTCATTCCACTAAATTTTCCCTCTTTTTGATTTCCATATGGATCTGATTCTAATAATTCCATTAATTTTATTTTGTTCTCAATATTAGTTTCATAAACCACTTTCATTTTTCCACCTCAAAAATTTTTATTCCTTTAGCTATTTATAAATATTTTTTATTAGTAAGACTAAAGACAAGCCTAAAGCTAAAACTGTGAATGGACCAATAGGAATAGTTGTTTTAATTAAATTATATTCTGCAGCTAACCACAGTAGAGATAAAAATATTGATAAAAGTGGAGCCACAAATATTTTTTTGTTTTTTATTGCCATAAAAAATAAAATAAAAAAATAAATTAATAATTGTTTTTATTATTTCAAATATTATAAATAACAAATAGAAAAAAATACAATTTTAAACTTTTTTTAACATAAAATATTTATGACACAAAAATATCTAAATAATAACAAATATGATAATAATAAAAATATAGAAAAAAACACTAAAAATGAATTTTTAAATATAAAACCATCACAAGAAATAAAAAAACCTATTGATAATTTAAAAGTTTCTGCAAAAGATTATTATAAAAAAGTTATAGAAAAGCTAAATCCACCTTATTTTTCTGATAGTCTAAAAGCACTAGAGTGGTTAGAAGAGAATATAAAAGATGAAAATAGTTTGTCTTATAAAATACTTGCTTTAGTAGTTGGAGGAAAAGTAGATGTTAAGAAAAAACAAGAGTTTATAATAGATGCTGCGGCAAAAGATTATGCAAAAAAAGAGAAGAAATTTTTTTAGAAGAATTTAAAAGAATATTTATAAAAATTTTGAAGCAGGATATAAAATATTTTGATAGTAAAAAATTTTTTAGAAAAGTATTTAGAGAGTTAGATAAGACTAAATTTACTAGATTAAGAGATGATAAAAAACCAATTGAACAAAGAGAGGTGATATCTGAAAAATATTTGAGAAAGGTATTGAAACATGCTCTAATAAGTTACAGCCAAAAAGTAATAAATGAAATAAAAGAAGAAATTAATTTGAAAAATTAGAGAGCTTTTTTATTTTTATATTTATTTTTTTATCTTCTATTTCCCACAATCTTTGTAAGTCAAAAACTTCTAATTTTTCATCTAATTTAGAATTTGTGACTTTTTGAATTTGTTCTTTGTTATCATAAGATAACTTAGTTAATTCACTATCACCCTCTATGAGGCAAAGTATTTTATCACTATTTATTAAATTTAGTTCCTTTCTCATTTGCTGAATTCTTCTAATAACTTCTTTTATCAAAGCTTTAGAATAAAGCTCCATATCCATTAAACAACTTACATAAACTTTTCCGCCTTCAAAATGTGCTATTGAATAACCAGAAGCAACTTCTTGGATATTTATCATATCTTTTTCTATTTTGTATTTTTCTTCTATAATTAGAGAATTTGAATTTATTTTTTCCACTATTTCTTTTGGATCTAAAGCCTTTAGAGCTGAAATTATTTTTGGACTATCTCCTTTGAATTTAGCACCTATAGCGGCGTTGTTGATATTAACTATATAATTTGATTGAGGACAAGCTAGTTCTAATTCTAAACAATTTGCCATTGAGGTTATGATTGTGGTTGTATTTTCTACTGCTTGTTTAATATTCATCGAATCAGTACATATTAGAACTTTTTTTATTGGCCAGCGTAATTTTAAATTTGCTTTTAGCCTTGCGTGAGCAATAGCCCCAATTATTTTTATTGCTAACTCTATTTGATTTTCAACTAAATTGTTCTTTAGAGCAGGATTTGGTTTTGGCCATGCAAAAAAACTTATAGACTCCTCTCTTTCGTATTTTTTAAAAACTCTAAGATATAAATACTCAGCTAAGAATGGACAGTAGGGCGACAATAATTTAAGAGATGTAAAGAAGCAATCATAGAGTGTTTCCAAGGCAGCTTGAGAATTTTTTTGCTCTGCTACTCTACTTTTTATTTTCTTTAAATAAAATCTTGAAACATCCTCTACTAAGAAATTTTTTAATACTACCAAACCCTCAAATGGTTCAAAATTCTCAAAAGATTGGCTTACTTTTTCTATTACTTTTTGTAGTTTTGATCTAATCCAAATATCTTCAAGTTCATAATTTAATTCTTTATCGATGGAGGATGGAGAATAAAATCTTTCTATCCAAACACCTATATTTAAAATGATATCTAACACTCTCTTAGATTCATCTAAAGCATTCCAGCTAAATTTTAAATCATCCCAAGTAGTAGAGCTAAGGCCCCATAATCTAAATGCATCTGCACCATATTTATCTAAAATTTCTTCCAGAGGTACAAAATTTCCTATAGATTTTGACATTTTTTCTCCTTTTTCATCTACAAAAAACCCATGCATTGTCAAATTCTTATAACAAGTTTTATCATACAAAATCATCGAAGAGCCAAGTAAAGAATAGAACCATCCTCTCGTCTGATCTTTTCCTTCAATTATAAAATCACATATATATTCTGAAAAATTAAGCTGGTTTTTTTCTTCTTCTCTAAATTGAGCCCATACCGCATTTCCTGAGTCAAACCAAACATCTAAAATATCTGGAATTCTTTTCATCTTTCCATTACAACTATCACAAATAAGCTCTATTTCATCAATATATGGGCGATGTAAATCAACAAAATAATTTAAATTAAGTTCTTTTATGGAGCCTATAACTTTTCTTTTGGAACAATTCTGACATATCCAAATTGGGAGTGGAGTCCCCCAAAATCTCTGCCTAGAAATACACCAATCAGGAGCAGATTTTACAAAATCTCTAAATCTTGTTTTTGCAAAATCAGGATGAAAATTTATATTATGATCAATTTCTTCTAACATTTTTTCTTTTAAATCTGAAATAGAAATAAACCACTGGTTTGTAGTAATATAGATTAGAGGGGTCTTTTTTCTCCAATCATGTGGATAGCGATGCACTATTTTAGTTTCAAAAACAAGTGCTCCTGTCTCTTTTAAATCCTCTATTATTTTTTTATTTGCTTCCAGCACTTTTAAGCCAGCATATGCTCCTGCTTCAGTAGTATAACAACCTCTTAGATCAACAGGACAAAAAGGATCAATTTTGTATGCTTTGCATGCTTTAAAATCTTCAGGACCATGTCCTGGGGCAGTATGTACAAGCCCAGTACCTTCTTCTAAAGTGACAAATTCATCTGATAAAATAACTTTTCTATCAAATTCCTTTTTTATTTTGTCTTGTAGAGGATGAATATAAGCTATTCCTTCTAATTTTTTTCCATTCAAACTTCCAACTATTTCATATTTTTTATCCCCAAAAATTTGCTTTAAAACTTCTTCTCTTTCTTTTGCAATGTAATAAAATTCATTATCTATTTTTACCTTGATATAAATATAAGATGGATGAGCCATAATAGCTAAATTTGCAACTAATGTCCAGGGAGTAGTAGTCCAAATTAAAAAATATTCATTCTCTTTATCTTTTAGTTTGAACCTCACAAAGATGGAAGGATCTTCTCTATCATGGTATTCTAATTCGTAATTGGCAAGAGAAGTTTGAGAATCTGGTGAGTAAGGGACAACATAATAACCTTCTTTGAGTAGTCCTTTTTCTTCAGCTGCTTTAATTGTTTTCCAAATAGATTCAATATAATAATTTTCATAAGTTATATAGGGATTTGACCAATCCATCCACACTCCACATCTTTTAAATTGAGAGGTAATTATTTCTATGTGTTTTGAAGCAAATTCTTTACATTTTTTTATGAATTTTTCTAATCCATATTTTTCTATCTCTTTTTTATCTTCTATGTTTAACTCTTTTTCCACTTTTACCTCTATTGGAAGCCCATGAGTATCATATCCAGGCTTATCTAAAACATCATAACCATTTGCTCTAAAATAGCGCAAAATACTGTCCTTAAGGCATTTGTTCCATGCGGTGCCTGGATGAATCTGACCAGTTGCATATGGAGGACCATCACAAAAGAAAAATTTTTTTGCTCCTAAGTTTTTTTGTTTTACTTTTTGATAAATCTGATTTATTTCCCAATACTGCAAAATATCTTCTTCAATTTTTTTAAAATTAAACATAAAAAAACACTCTAAACTTGAAATAAATTTGATAATATAATAAAGAGGAGAAATAATTTAAAATATATGTTTTAATTTTGACAAAGATATTTTCAACTCAAAATAAACAGATTTATTAAAATTTACTTGGTTAAATATACTAAATAAAAAAAATAAATAAAGGTAAGAATATGGAAAAGATAGACATAACTCCATGGACAGAAAAATATAGACCTAAAAGATTAGATCAAATAATTGGACAAGCCGAGATCGTTAGCTCTCTAAAAAATTTTGTAAAAGAGAAAAATATGCCTCACTTATTATTTGCAGGTCCTCCTGGATGTGGAAAAACGACAGCTACACTGGCCTTAGCTAATGAATTATACAAAGATTTGGTGGGGGAGTGTCTATTGGAGATGAATGCTTCAGACGAGAGAGGAATTGATGTTGTGAGAGGAAAAATAAAAGAGTTTGCTAGGACAATGCCAATAGTAGATGTACCTTTTAAGATAATATTTTTAGATGAAGCAGATTCTTTAACCTCTGATGCACAATCTGCACTAAGAAGAACAATGGAGATGTATGCTACAAACACGAGGTTTATTTTAGGAGCTAATTATTCATCAAAAATAATTGAACCAATACAATCAAGATGCACTGTTTTTAGATTTAAGCCACTAACCGATCAAGAAATTGATCAAATGATTGATAGAATAGCAGAGGCTGAAGGATTAGAGATTGAAAAAGAGGCATATGGTGCTCTTAGATATGTGGCAGAAGGAGATATGAGAAGGCTAATTAATTCACTGCAAAGTATAGCTTTACATAGCAAAAAAATAACAGAGGAGAAAGTTTATAGATATACTTCTAGGGCAAGACCAAAGGAAATATTGGAAATGATGCAAGATGCTTTGGATGGAAAAATACAACAGGCTAGAGAAAAGCTACACAAATTAATGATCGAATATGGTTTAGCTGGAGAAGATGTCTTGATTCAAATGTTTCGAGAGATAGATAATCTAAAAATTGAAGAAAAAATAAAAGTAGATTTAATAGATAAAATTGGAGAATATAACTTTAGATTAGTAGAAGGAGCTAATGAGGTTATTCAACTAGAAGCTGCTTTGGCACAATTTTTAAAAATTGGGCAGAGTCAAAAAGAAAAACAATTAAAAAAATAAAGATTTGCTAAATTTCTAATATAGGTTTTTTATAATAATTAGAAAAATGGTCTTTTGAAGATATTTAAATAGCTCTGTAGTAAAGAAAAACTTCTCAATATTGGATTTTTAATATAAGACTCTTTAACTTCTTCTTTTATTCCTACTAATTTGGCAACTATTTTTTTTATTCCTTTATGTCTAATACCTACGAATAAAGGTTTTTGGGGAGTTTAATTTTTTATTTTATTTTTAGTTTATAGATTGAAAACATTAACTCAAACTTTTTTTTAAATTTTTTGGATTTACTATAAGAAGTTTTGAAATAATTATCATCAAGCAATTGTTTGACTTCAGCTTTCATTAAACCATAATTCAACTAAATCTTCTTTTTTGATATATTTATATGTGTTAAAAAAGGTTTATTGATGTTAGTGTTAAAAAAGGTTTTAAAATAGATATGTAAAAATTTTTTAATTTCTAAAAAATTTACGCCGGCGGCAGGATTTGAACCTGCAATCCCATTAAAGGGACTGGTTCTCAAGACCAGCGCACTACCAGGTTATGCGACGCCGGCAAAAATAAAATAAAAAGTTTAATCTAAGGTTTCTATAACTACATCTCCATTTATTATTACTTGACAGGCAAGCCTTTGATTTGGAGCTGCTCCAAATGCTTCTAGAGTGGCTTTTTCGTTTTCTGTTTTTGGATTTAGATTTTCCATTCCTTCTACAATATTTATTAGACAAGTTAGACAAACTCCCTCTTTACAAGAAAAGTTTATATTTGCCCCTGATTTTTCTGCTATATCTACTAATTTTGTCCCTATTGGAACTTCTACCACTATATTTTCTTTTTTGAAGGTTACTTTTGGCATTTAATTCACCTAAAATATTTAAGAGGCAATGTGTTTTTAAGGTTTAAGGTTATTGTAAAAAATATGCAACAAAAAATTGATTTTAAACTCGACAAAATTTCGCTTCTAACAATAGGAGTAATTCTTTGTTTATTTTTTTCTCTTCTTGCACTCTATAGTAGTTTGGAGAAGGAGAAAGGACTAACTACTCAACAAAAGGCATATTTAAAAGAAATTGCAAATCAACTAAGAAAATTGCAGCAAAAAGATTTATTTTTAGTAGCTCCTATTAAAGCAACAGTCTATGTTCAAAAGGAGATAGCTGCAAATGAAGTAATACCTGAAAACTTACTGCTGGTCGTAAATACAACATTGCCTGTTAATAAAACTTTAGAAGCAGTAACATCAAAAGGCGAGATAATAAGATTACAAATAATTGAAGATATACCGATAGAAGGATATATACCTATTAAATATATCTACTCAATAAATGAAAGTAAGATAAAAATAGACCAGCAACTGCCTATAGACTCAAAATTTTCATTAACTTTTAGAGTAAGTGCTATTTATGGTCAAGAACTAAACGAAATAATTCAAAAATTAGAAGAATTATCAAAATAAAAGTTTTAAAAATATTTGAAAGTTTTTACTTTAAGGCAACTCTGTAATTTTTGAGTTATTTTGCACCGCTTTTGATTAAAAGCTCTGCAAGTTCAAAATTTCCAGATTGGGCTGCAAAATGTAGAGGGGTATAACCATCTTCATTCTTTGCATTTACATCTGAGCCGCTTTTGATTAAAAGCTCTGCAAGTTCAAAATTTCCAGATTGGGCTGCAAAATGTAGAGGGGTATAACCATCTTCATTCTTTGCATTTACATCTGAGCCGCTTTTGATTAAAAGCTCTG
>JAWAEU010000005.1:0-93521 GCA_038891055.1 Candidatus Anstonellaceae archaeon
TGCAACTTTAATATTTTTATTTCTTGCTACCCTAGATAGCAAATATTCGATTTTAAAAAAGATAATCTAAGAAAAATTAAAAAACTCAAAAAAAAATAAAATTAAAAAATTAAAAAAAATTTATTGTGGGGTAGTCGAGACAATTACCTCTGCTACTTTGTCTGGTACTGAAGATGGGGCATCTATTTCTCTATATTTTATATATAAAACTCCACTGTATGGAGTTCCTGGTGTAGCTCCCTGACATTTTATTTCTGAGCTGTCCCAAATATTTTTAATATACCCTCCACTTCCTACTTCTATGTTAGTGTTAGTGTATGTCGGAGTTGCACCTGTTTGGGTGCATGCTAAAGCTGTAATTTTTAGTGTTTTATAATAACCATTTGTTATTCTTGCATATATGTTTCCAGTGCCAGTTATTCTTAGACCTTCACATGCAAATATTTGAGATTTAGAATTGCACATCTCTGGAGTAGAAATTGGTCTAATATATATAAAAAGTATTGCAAAAATTATAGCAATAATTAATATTGCCCATCCATATGTCATCAAATACTCCATAGCACTTTGTCCTTTTTTTATCAATTTATCACCCTTTTTTCATATTTCTTATTATCATTAATTTTTTAAACTTATCTCATCCCGCTCAGAGAGCCTATAAACAAATCTAAGAAAAAATTGATTAAAAAGTATAAAGAAAAGGATAGAAGTAAAAGAAATGGAAAATATTTTAAGCCTTCGATTTTATTTCCTTTTGTTATTATACCTATAAGAAAAGAGCCACTAAGAGCAGTTACCACTATCATTACAAATACAAAAAAAGAAAACTCGTTTGAAGTTATTATGGGCGGTTTTGGTTTTATAAATGAAGAAGAAAAGGTTGCAAATTTAGAAAAAGAAGCTGTAGGTAGAGTACTAAAAACCTCATCCATCAGATATACTAGCTTAGTTGCAACTGCATATAAAAATGGAGTGCCAATAGCTGTTGCAAATGCAATGAATATCATATAAATAACCAACGAAGAACTTATATCCTTTTTTATTATTTGCATTTCTCGGCAATCCTGCGCTGTTTTTTCTAAAATTGTTGCTATTTCACTACCAGAAGCAATTCCCTGTTTTATTAATGAAACAGTCCTTCTTACCATTTTTGAATTTATATTTTTAGAAAGATGGTCTATAGCACTCTCAAAAGGTTCTCCAGCAAAACTTCTCTTTGCAACCAGCTGGATTTCTTTTGACAAAAGTCCAAATTCTGGTTTTGCTGCATTCCATAATGCCTGGTCTATCGTCATTCCAGCTCTGCAATTTGCAGCAGCTAAGATTAAAAAGTCAGGTAAAACTTCTTCCACCCTATTTTTTCTATCTTCAGAAGATAATTTCAGAACAACATATCCTATAGCAAATGTTATACCAAACCCAAAGAAAATGGACAAAAAGATTGTGCTAATGTAATAATAGATTGGATCTAAAATTATAATTGGGGCAGCTATTATCAACAAAAATTTGTATAAAATATTTTTTGCAAGATGGTTACTAGTAAATAAAGAAAAAAAAGCTGTTGTCAATAAAATAGATATTACTAATACTCCGCCTGCTATTTTTAGTGGGGAGATAAATAATCCAGCTTCAAGCAAAGCTTTTTCCAAAGCATCAATAAAATTTTTTCCAAAAATTTTACCTAAATTTTCATAAATTTCTTCGTTCATATTATTCTCCCTCAAACATAAAAGGCTGGCCTATTGCTATCAGCCATGGTAATAAATGTTAGTTGTAAAGTAATAACAATTACTGTAACGGCAAACATCAAGTTTGCTCCACTTATTCCAATCTCAGAACCAAGTAAAGAAAAAACGATGATTGCAAAAGTAATTCCTATTGATGGAAGTATTATTCCAAAAACCATATAAAACATTGCTAGAGGATTCAATTTTTGTCCATACTCTTTTAGTTTTATCACTTGTTCCTGTGCTATTTGATCCAATACAACTTCTAGTGAGTCTGCTATATCTGAACCAGAAGTTAGAGTATTTGCAATTTGTAATAATAATCTTTTTAAGTAATGGGAGGGAGTATTTTGTGCTACTTCAAAAATAGCTACAGTTGCAGGTACTCCCAAGGTTATTTTTTCTGTAATTTTTTTGAATTCCTCTGATATCTCCCCATATCCTTGGGATACTCCAATCAGTGCATCAAACAAAGTCACTCCAGATCTCAATTCTATCAAGAGATGTCTTCCACAAAATACAAGCTCTTGGTCTATCCTTCTTTCTTTCTGTTTTATTATTATTCTTGGTTTATAGAGGTACGTATAAAAAGCAGCTATTGTAGTTAACATCAAAGTTGTCAAAAAGGAAAAAATTATAAAAATCTCATTCGTTTTCAGCTGAATTGTTATGTATAAGATAGAAATACTAATGATTATGCCAACAGCAATAGCAAAAATAGTTCCTTCTTTAACATATTCCTCTTGCTCTTTGTTTATTCCAGCTATTTTTAGCTCTTTTTTTAGATTGGGATAATATCTATTTGCAAGAAAAGAAAAAAATAAAGAAGTCTTAGCTGATTTCTTTTCTTCTCTATAGGGTATTGTGAGGGGCGTTGGTGCTTTTTCTTCGATTTTTGTTTTATTTTTCTTTTCCATCTTTCTCCCTCTATCATTTAACATTTAGTTATTTTTTAAATTTTTTTATCTTTATTTCAGATTCCTTTTTATACTCATCTAAATTTTTTTCTTCTTGTAAAGTCTGACCTTTATTCATTTTTTCTTTTACTTTTCTTTTAAATTCGTCAAAACTTATTCCACCTATTTTATATATGTCATATAGCCAGGGAATATTTTCTCTCGCATAGGCTATATATACCTGAGGGGAGGGGTCTCTTTTTTCCTCATCCTCTTTTTCCTCACCTTCTAAAAGTTTTTCTGCTTGCTCTGATAAATCCAATTTATCTTTATCTGAATAATTCTTTAAATTTTCTTCAACCTCTTCTCCTTCTCCTTCTTCATCAGTTTGAATATAAATGTTTTCAGCTGCCCTTAAATTTTTTGTTTTTAATTTTTCTGTTATATTTAGTTTTTTTTCAATTCCAAGTTTTTTTGCAAGATTTTTATTTATCAGAATCGGTTCTTCTTCTTTATCCTCTGTTTTATCTTTATTTTCTCTATTAGAGCTATCAGTATTTTTAGCCTTAAATTTTTTGTTTTTCTCCTCTCTCTTAAAAATCAGGGACGGCTCAATTTCTTTTTTTTCTTCTTCAACTTTCTTATTTTTGGCTTTCTCTAAATTTTGCAGGGCTGAAATACTTCCTTCTTCCTTTTTAGCACCTAGCAAAATATTTTTGGTTTCTTGAGTAATTTTTTTTGGTTTTATTATAGGTATTTGATCTTGGCTCTCTATATTTTCATCTTCTTTCTCTTTTTCTATTTTTATTTTTTGGGCTGAAGTTTCTTTCTTATTTCTTTTTGTTGTTTTTCTTTTTGTCTGTTTTTGCTCTTTCTCTTTTTTAGATATCTGTACTTTCTCCCCGCTCTCTTTAGTTGGAGGTGGAATTTTTTGAGAGATAAGGTTGAGGTTTTGTTCTAATTTTTTAAATATATCTAGAGGTGGATTATCTACAGCTGTTTTATCAATTAACTCCTCTTCTTTATTTTCGTTAACCTCGTTTTTTTGTTTTTCATGATCTTTTTGGTTAACTTTGTTATCCACTCTCAACTCTTGGTCTAAATTTGGTGCAAGCGTATGTGGTTTTACTTGATTATCTTCTACTTTTTCTTTTTCTACACTCCTCAATCTCTTTAATATTTCTTCTAACCTTTTCTTTTGTCTTTGGTGAATCTCCTCCTTTAACATTCTATTTGAATTTAGATCTTTATTATCTTCTACTCTCTCTTCAATTCCCTCATCTGTAATTGATTGATCCATATTTTGAATTTCGCCTATCTTCTCTTTTTTATCTTCTGTCTGGTTTTTTAACTCATTAGGTAAGAGAGAAGTCTTTTTTAGCATTTCTCTTTGGGCTATATTCTTTTCTTTTACTTCTTTTTCTTTTATCTTATTTAATTTTTCTATTAGTTCTTGATAGGATGGAATTTTTAATTCTTCTAGAATTACTACATTCTTTTCATCCTCTATTTTCAAATTTGGTGCATAAGCGTCTCTTTCTATTTGCTTTGCATGTAATAGTATCTTTTCAAATTCTATATCCAAACTTACATCCCTAAAACTTTGCTTTAAGTCCTTAGCCATTTATTCAAACACCCAATTAGCATTTTTCTTAGCTGCATTTATTACTTCTTCTGGTTCAATATAATAGCTAGAAATAATTCTCCCTACGTCATTAACAGAGTTATATCTTTTTTTAACCATCCAATCAAAAATTAAAGCCTTTTCTTCTATGTCTTTCTCTATTTCTTGCTCAGTCATCCCACAATACAAATTAAGTGTCTTTGAAAGCGTAGTCATTTTTCCTATTTCCATTAGTTTATCTTTCCTTAAGTCCCATCTATATAATATATTAGGCTGTCCCCCCTTCTGTATTTCTGCTACTTCTAAAGTCCTTCTAATATTTAGTCTTCTATGTCTAAATTGTACAACTATGCCTGCAAGAGAATCTAACATTTGAATTGGTATATTTATTGGAGGTGTGGTTAATCTAGTGATAGTTTCATGTGCATTGTCTGCATGAAGTGTAGCATATACTGAATGTCCTGTATGCATTGCCTCAAATAGTATTTCTGCTTCCCTTTGTTTTCTTATTTCTCCAACAATTATTCTATCAGGCCTCATTCTAAGAGAATTTACTAATAGATCTAACATGGTAACTTCTCCTCTGCCTTCTGAGTTTGGCTCTCTTGTAGTTAGTGGAACCCATTGCAGAAAGTCAGGCAAGGTAAGCTCTCTTGTATCTTCAATTGAAATTATTCTTTGATTTGCAGGAATTAAACAGGCAATAGCATTTAAAAAAGAGGTTTTACCAGAGCCAGTTCCTCCTGTGACTAATAAAGATAATTCATTTTGAATGCACAGCCAGATAAGTGCAGCAACTTTTGAGGAGATACAATTTAACTCAATCAAATAAGGAATAGTCCAAGGATTTTTAGAAAACTTTCTTATAGTCAGTGTATTTCCAAATGCTGAGATAGGATATAAAGTAGCATTTACTCTCTCACCACTAGAAAGGTGGGCATCCATAAGAGGATTTAATATATTTATTTGTTTTCCTATTCTTCTTCCTATTAAAGAGGCATAATCATAAATCGCTTCTTCTGATTTTACATATATATTTGTTTTACACCAGCCATATTTTTTATGATAGACCCAAACAGGTTCCTTTGATGAATTTATAACTATTTCTTCTAATTTTTCATCGTGAAGTGGTGCTTCTAAGTCTCCTAATCCCAATGAATTTTGAATAAGATAAACTATTAATATTTTTTTATCGTTTTCAGAGATATTTGGAAAATGTTTAGATAATAAAAATTCTGCTCTCTCTTCAAATTTTCTTTTTACTTCTTCTCTTTTTCTAGGATCCATTATATCGGTCACATCAAGTTTTACTGTTGTAATTAATTCTCCTCGTAAATTGTTTAAAACTATTCTCGTACCTTCAGAAATTCCTCTAACCACTATGTTATAGTGTAATACAAAGTCATTGGGGTAGTACATTATTTTAGCAAGTATTTGAATTCCATCATTATCAAAAAGGTAAGATTCTATCTCTTTTCCTTGCATTCCAAGATTTATGCCCTCTGCCCTCTGCTCAAAATTCGATACGTTCTTTGCTTCTTCAACCATTTTTTTCCCTCCTTTTTATAAACATTTGTTCTAGTAAATATGAAATCTGATAAAAAATTATCTCCTTTTCATGGGGTTCATTTATTTGCGTCATTCTTTCTTCAAAAAAGAATTCTCTAACAGCCCCCTCTATCTTTTTTACCATTTCAAGCTCTCTTGTTATGTTTGGATTTTTTACCATAATCTCGGAATACTTCTCTGCTGCTAATCTAACTAAATTTTCATTATGAGAAGATTTTATTATCTCATCTAGCAGAATTATCCAAAAGCAATAAAACAAGTTATTCACACTTTTTTCAAAATTTTCTAAAATTAACTTTATTTGTGGAGTTGGGCCTATTTCTTGCTTTTCAAAAGTTTTTATAAAAAGATATTTTGCAAATCTATACTCTGTAATTAATTTGATATCTGGGTAATCCTGAAATATTTTTTTATAAATTTTTTCTATCTGACTTATTAGCTGTTCATTTTCTTTTTGTTCTAATATTAATATTAAAGCTGCCAGAGCTTTAGAACTTTTTACTAATTTCTCAAGTAAAATTCTTTGTTCTATGTTCAATACATCTAATTTTTTGATAAACTCTTCTTTTTGTTTTTCATAGTTTTGGTCTGATTTTTTATTAACTAATTGCCAATACTCTTGTTCTATTTTAACTACTTTAAAAATTTCTTTTGCCAAAGTTGGTAACTTTTCATAGTAATATTGAGGTTCATTTTGCAAAAAGTTTATCATATTGTTTTGGAGCAAAAAGAACTGAAAATATTCTTCTATTTCTTTTTTTCCAATCTCTACTTCTAACTTCTGAGGTTTTTCTACTTCCACCTGCTCTGTTAGGTCTTTCTTTAAATTTGGAGATTTCGCTTTTCCAACCTCTAGGTATTTTTCTATTTCCTCAATTCCAAAAGGTGTACTTTGAGTTTCAATTTCTTTTATTTTTTGTTTTTCTTTTTCTTTAATTTCGGCTATAGTCTTAAGTTCAACATAATTAAAAGAAGGATTTTTTTCAAACAATCTTATAGTAATTTTTGGGCGTGTTATTTTTTGAAAATTTTCAAAATAAAATAGAGTTGTACTTTCCTTTTTTTCTTGTAATAAAAGTTGGACTGTTTTTGGAATTAATTGGTTTTTTTTAAATTCTAACCAAGGGGGATTAATTTGTTCAAATTTTAGTTGGGGAAGGGAATCTTCCATCTCTCTTAGTGGAATAATATTTTGAGTGGGAGTAGCAAAGTTAATTTGGGGTTGTATTTTTTCAAGAGGTTCAAATTTTAGTGCCAGCTCTAGCTCTTGAGGTTTTGAAATTTCTTTTTCTCTCAATTCTATTTTTGTCTCAAGTGGAATTTGATTTTGGGAAGGCTGAGGTAGAATCAAATAGTCAATTTTCTCTATCGGTTGAAAATTAAAAATATTTTGCTCTATAGACAATTCAACTTTATATTCAAGTAGTCTTTTTACTTCTTGCGGTTCTTCTTTCATTGTCTCAGATTCTATTTTTTCAAAATTAACAAAAAAGATTTCATTATCAGAGAGAACTTTTTTTTCTTCTTTTTGTTGTTCAACCTTTTGTTTTTTTGCTAAATTTTCTAACCCTTTTTGTGGAGGGGGTAATAGAGGAATTTGACTTAACCAATTAGTTTTGTCTTCTTTTGGTATTCTTTCTTCTAATGTTATAGATGGTATACTATTTAGAGGAACTCCTTCAAAGTTATATATTTGTTTTTTTATCTCCTTTATCTTTTGAATTTGATCTAAAACCGCTAAACCTCTGGTTTTTCTTTTCGCCTTCTCTACCCCTTTAATTGGATCGCTTGCATTCATCTCTTAGCCCCCTTATTTTTAAACTCTTTTATTATTTTAAAACCTTATCTTTTTAATTTATAGAAAATAAAATATTATTTGTGATGAGAAAGGTGATCGCAGACAAACCATATTTTGGTTTGAATGACGATTGACGTGCGGGCTGATGTTTTAAGAGCATTGGCAATATTTTGCTAAAAATTACCCCCAAATTAAGATCATTTATTCTCTTTTTTATATTCCTCCAGCAAATATAGTGAGATAAAATCTTGCGGTTTTTCTTTTTCCAAATCTTCAAAAAATTTATTAGGATCTTTTTTCCAGCTTAAAATTTTTTCTATTTTTTTATAAACTGTCTGTAGTGCATTTTTGTGTGGCTGTCTGTCGTCTAATAAAAATTCTATTTTTCCACTATTTATTATAGGTTTTAAACCAATATATCCAATAGCTACTTTTATTTTTTGTGGGTCTATCTTATTAATTTTAGAGAAAATTTTTTTATAAATTTCAAGTTGTTGGCGATGCTCTGAACCTCTATCGGTTCTTTTATCTGTTTTCCAATCTAAAATTAAATATTCTTCTCCATTTGTAAATATCGCATCAATTCTACCTTCAAATAGTATTGTGTCCTCTTTTAAATCAAAAATTTCTTTAAGAGAAATTTTTAATTTTTTCTCAGTTAGAAATATCTGAGGATATGTTCTAGTTATTTGGTCAATAATTTTATTTATATTTTTAACATATGGCTCATATTTTTCTTCTATCTCAATTTTTTCTTTTTCTAAAATTGCTTTTGCTATTCTATGTATTTTTGCTCCAAAATCAATTTCCTCTGTAATTTCAAATAATTCTAAAATATTGTATTTTAAATATTCACAAGGATCATCAACAAGATAAGAGTAAGAGAGTTTATCCAAGTTATCAAAGTGGTCCTTTATAAAATCAAAAACCCATTTTTGTTTTGTTTTTAAAACCTCCTGGGATTTTTTTATCTCTCCATTTATAAATAGAGTGTATGCTTTTTTTAGCCTTTCAGATTCTCCAAAATTATCTTCATAATTTATTTCACAGTCTTTCTTTACACACAATCCATCAATATAATACTGTCCTAAATTTTCTGTTATGATAAATAATTTTTCTTTTGCTCTAGTAAATGCTACAAAGTCTATCCTCAAGCTTTCTTCCTCTAATTCTTCATCAACTTCAATATTTTTTGTTTTTAAAATTGTTTTTACTACTTTATCCTCAAAACTAGTACTTAGTTGAGGCTTTTGGGGCACGTATATTACAATATCAAACTGAGCCCCCTTTGCTTTATGGACTGTAGTTAAAATGATTTGTTTTGTAAGTTCTGGCTCTTGACTTTCTAGCTCACAAATCCTCAGATAATTTATTATCTCTTCAAAACTTTTATCTTCTAATTCTCTTGCAGCTTGTGCAAATGCCTGTTTTATTTTTTTAGCTGCTAGCAAGTAATCTTTTCCATAAGCTATAGAATTAGGTATTATTAGTTGTTTAAATACTCTCTCCACATCTAAAATATTTTTTATACCTTCCTGTAGTTTTTTAAATGCTGGACTTTTGTCATATATATCATTTAGAGTTATCTTTTCTTTTTTTGTAAGTTCAAGAGCATCCTTAATATCTATTGGAAAAAATGGATTAATCAACTCATTTTTTATATACTCCACATTTCTACTTAGCAAGGCTTTGAGAAATCTTATCACGTCCATTTGTGCTGTATAAGATGTTGAATAATAAGTAGAACAATAGTCTATGTTGTTTTTTTCTAATTCTCTAGAAATTCTTAATATCTGTAGGTTTGTTCTTGTGAGTATAGCAATTTTATACTCAGGATATTTGTCTTTCAATTCTTTTACAAGATTGCAAGTTGCTCTCTCAATATTTTCTCTATCTACTTTGTATACTATTGGTAGTTCTCCATTCATTTTTTCTTTATTTTGTAAATTTTCCAATTCTTGTTTGTGAGAGTGTTCTTTAGTATTTTTCATAAAATAGCTTTTAGAATATTTTAATATTTGATCAGTACTTCTAAAATTTTCTTTTATTATGAATTCTCTAGTGTTAGGCCAATTAAATTTTTTAAAATTTGTTATTGAGCCGCCCTGAAATCCAAATATAGCTTGCTTTTTATCGCCTACTGCAAAATATTTTTCTGCAGAGCTGAGAGCAATTTCTGCTTCTAATAAGTTTAGGTCTTGTAGCTCGTCGATCAACACATACAAATATCTTGGCTTTTTTTTCAAATTTAAAAATTCTATTAGCATATCTGCATAATCTAGTCCTTTTTGTTTTTTTGCTGTTTCATAAAACCCATAAAGCTGAACAAAGTGTTGTGCAAAATATTCTATTTCTTCTTTTGTTATTCTTTCATCCAAAATTAGGTTTTTTTTAACTTCTTCTATCTCTATCTCATCTGCCCTAATTCCAAAAGTTTTTAGATATCTTATCAAATTTTCTAATTTTGGTACGATTGTTTGTATTATGTAGTCCTCTCCATAATTAAAAATATTTTTTTCTTTTATATATCTATATATACAATATCGCAAAAAGTCATTATCTACAATGTTTTGTTCTGCGATATTTTCTAGTGAATAAGAATGAAATGTATACACATTCAAATTATTGTAGTCAACTTCTAGTTGTTTTTTTTGCAGTATTTGAATAATTCTATCTTCCATCTCTTTTCTAGCCTTTGTTGTAAAAGTTAGACACAAAATATCTCTTGGTTTTATTCCTTGTTCCACTAAGGAAGCATACTTATATGCCAAAAGAAGGGTTTTTCCAGTTCCAGGATTTGCTATAACTAAAGTATTGTCTTTGTGCTTTAATACTTCTAATTTTTCTTGGTTTAACTCATCACTTTTAGCCATCTTTTTTTATTTATTTTTTGATATTTAAATTTTTATCATCAAAAAATAAAGTCATCATTTTATATCCTCGTTTTTTCAATTAATAAAGCCCCCATATCTCAATAAAATATAGAAGAAAAAATAAATCTTTGTGCAGAATTTCTCTCTCCAAAAAAATTGCAAAATAACTTGAAAATTTATAAAATTAATCTTCTAATGATTTTCTATTATTAAACAAAATAAAAAAGGTGTTTTTATTGTTCTTATATCTAATTGCCACCTTTATAATTTCATTGGCAATAAGTTTGTTTTCTCTTCCAATTCTGATAAAAAAGTTAAAGGCAGCAAACATTTTAGGCATAGATGTACACAAACCAAACAAACCACAAATCCCAGAAATGGGCGGTTTTTCAATAATATTTTCAGTAATAGGTTCTCTAATTTTTGCAGTTGCTCTAAATACTTTTTTTGGTTTTGAATTCAATTTGATTCAAATTCTAACATTTATGTTAACTTTTTCTATTATTGCAATAATTGGAATTTTTGATGACTTATTTGATTTAAGACAATCTCTAAAGGCTTTTTTACCTATGGTTGCTGCTCTTCCATTAGTTGCAATAAATTTTTCTTCTTCTACTGTTATGTTTATACCTTTTTTAGGCCATATAGATTTTGGAATATTTTATACTATTTTTTTAATCCCACTAGGTATAACTGTGGCATCAAATCTTACAAATATGCTTGCAGGTTTTAATGGATTGGAAGTAGGGCTTGGAATAATTATTTTTAGTACTCTATCAATTATTTCATTCTCTGTAGGTTCTATAGAGGCAAGTCTAATTTCTGTTTCTATGTTAGGTGCACTAATAGTGTTCTTTTATTTTAACAAATACCCCTCCAAAGTTTTTCCAGGAGATATTGGTACTCTCTCTATAGGCTGTGCTGTTGCTTGTGCCTCAATTTTTGGAAATTTTGAATCATTTGGTGCACTCTTACTCTCTTTGCACATAGTCGATTTTTTTATTAAATTCTTAAATGGTTTTCCAAAAAGTTTTGGTGAATTGAAAGAAGATGGTAAACTCTATCCCCCAGAAAATAAAATAAAAAGTTTAGTTCATTTAATCATGAAAGTCTTTAACGGAATAAAAGAACTTGATTTAGTATTAATTTTATACTTAGCTCAATTTTTAGTAGCTATATTTTGTTTGTTGTTATTCTTTAGAGTATTTTGAATTTACAAAATTCCTTTCTTTATTAAGTAGTCTTTTATAATGTAAGTTAAAACCAAGTAGGTTAAAACAATTAGAGGTACTAAGATTACATATAATACTGGTAGCTCTGTAAATTCAAAAATTTCTTTATATGGTCCAAAGACAATCCCAAGTGCAACTATAGCTATTAAAATAGTCGTAAAAATCAAGAAATTACTGGGCCTAGACTCAAATGGATTTTTTGTCCTAATAACATAAATTATCATAATCTGAGTTAAAATGGATTCGATAAACCATCCTGTTTGAAAGACTGCTTCGCTAGCTTTAAATCCAATGTACAATATTGCAAATGTCAAATAGTCAAATAGGCTACTAATAGGTCCTATAAATACCATGAATTTTTTTATTTTTTCAATCTCCCATTTTGCAGGTTTTTCAATTTCTTCTCTGTCTACATTGTCTGTAGGAATTCCAAGTTGAGAGAGGTCATATAAAAAGTTATTTAACAGAAGTTGTATTGGTTTCATTGGTAAGTAAGGTAAAAATATAGAAGCTCCTACTACTGAAAACATATTTCCAAAGTTTGAGCTAGATCCCATTTTTAAATATTTCACAATATTTGAAAAAGTTTTTCTTCCCTGATCTACTCCATCGTAAAGTACGTGAAGACTTTTTCTAACCATTATAATATCTGCAGATTCTTTTGCTATATCTACAGCAGAGTTTACAGAGATCCCAACATCTGCAGTTTTTAGTGCTAGTGCGTCATTTATTCCATCTCCTAAGTATCCAACTACATGTCCATTTCTTTTTAAGGCTTGAATTATTCTCTGCTTTTGAATTGGAGAAATTCTTACAAATATATTATTTTGTTCTACTACTATTGAGAGCGACTCATCTGTCATATTCTCTAGTTCTTTACCATTTACAATCCCCTTTATTTTTAAACCAACTTCTTTTGCAATTTTTAAATTAACATATTCATTATCTCCAGATATTATCTTAATTTCTATATTTCTTTTTTGTAATTCAATTAGAGATTTTTTTGCAGTTTTTTTAGGTGGATCATAAAAAGCCAACAAACCAACAAAGCATAACTTTTCTTCATCTTTTGTCTGATAAAAAGATTTTTTTTCATTTATATTTTTCATTGCGAGTGCAATTACTCTATAGCCATCTTCGCTTAATTTTTTATAAACATCTTCTATATTTTTAAGAGCTTTATTTTCTAATTCTTTTTGTGTTTCACTATCTAAGTATTTTGTACAAATTTCTAGAACACTTTCTACAGCCCCCTTTGTTATTATAATGTGCTCGCCATTATTTCCTACCACCACGCTCATTCTTTTTCTTATAAAGTCAAAAGGTATCTCGTCTTCTTTATTATATTTTGAAACCATTTGAGACCCAGGTATTGCTCCCTTTACCAAAATCGCTTTATCAAAAGAAGAAATTAATCCAGTTTGATAATAGCTAACCACATATGCTAATGATAAAACTTTTTCACTTTCCTCTCCATTATAGTCAACATATTTTACCAAAGTAATTTTGTCTTCAGTTAATGTACCTGTCTTGTCAGTACAAAGTACATCCATTGCACCAAAATTTTGAATGGATGGAATATACTTTACTATCACTCCTTTCTTTGACATCTCTAGGGCTCCTTTTGCAAGATTAGTTGTAACAATTGCAGGCAACATCTCAGGTGTAAGTCCAACTGCTACTGCTAATGCGAACAATAAAGCACTAAGCAAATCTTGTTTTAAAAAAGAATTTATTAAAAAAATGATGGCAACCAGCACAATTACAAATTTTATCATTAGGTTAGTATATTCTCGTATTCCTCTATCAAAATCTGTTTCAGGTTTTTTTGCTGTGATTCCTTTTGAAATTTTTCCAATCATTGTGTTTTGACCAGTGTTTATTACTACTGCCTCTGCACTCCCTATCTCAACACTGCTTCCAAAGTAAATCATATTTTTTTGCTCATCGATTGGAGTTTTTTTGTCGCATATACAATTTGTTTTTTCAGCTGGTATGGATTCTCCAGTTATACAAGATTGATTTACGAAAAAGTCTTTTGAATTTATTATTCTACAATCGGCAGGTATCATATCTCCAGCAGACAAACTTATAATATCTCCTGGCACTAGGTATTTTATAGGGATCTCTTTCTTTATACCGTCTCTCCATACAGCCGCAGTGTTTCTTATCATTTTTTTTAATTTTTCAGCCGCATCTGAAGCATTTTTTTCTTGATAGAAAGTAAAAGTTACACTTATGATAACTAAAGAAAAAATTATTATCGCACTGGTCTGATTATCTAAAAAGTAGGATAAAATAGCCACAACTACTAAAAGTATAATTAGAGGGTTTAAAAAATAAGAAAGATATTTAAATATCAAACTTTTCTTTTTTTCCTTTATAATCTCATTTAAACCATAAATCTTTTGTCTTTTTCTTGCCTCCTGCTCACTCAATCCTTCTTTTCTGGTATTTAAGATTGAAAAAATTTCTGTTGTATCTAATGCCCAAGGAGTTTGAATTTCGGCTGTTGTTATATTCTCATCTTTTTTCATCATTCCATTTTCTTTTTTAATATTTAAATTTTTTCGCTCATTCTTTATTTAGAACCAGCTAAATTTTTAAGGCTGAGAAAAAGAGAGAATCTTTTTTATTTCTATTTCAACCTGAGCGTTTTCAACGTCTATGCTATTAATTATTACTGCATATTTTCTTTTATCTGGAAGTTTTACTTCTATCATTTGCATTAATCCAAGTTTTATTTCCTTTATTTCTTTTCCCTCATTATCTAATATATTTATTTCTGCTTTTGGATATTGTGTTTGTGAATCTATCCCATACAAATATACTTTAAAATCACTTGTGTCTAAGCTTTGTCCTATAGTTATTTTTGCATTCTTTTCAGTTTTTGGCTCTGGAAAATAACCTTTTAGAATATAAGATTCTTTGTTTTCACTAATCTCTATGTTTTTAGTTGATCTAAGAATTGATTTTGTAGAATATACTTGAGTTTGTAGAGCATTTGGTTTTCCTTCTAGAGGAAATATTGTCCTAACAATATATTCATTGCCGTCTTGAAATTTTAATTTAACACATTTTGTTTTCTCAACTTCAAACTCCTTTATGTTTTTATTCTCATAATAAATTTTATAGGTAGCATAAAACTCTTTGTTATCCATATAAATGTCTTTTAGCTCTAATGCAAAATTCTCAATATTCATTCTCTCTCCAATTTTTAGCATATATATCTTTAGAGCATTTTTTTGTTCTAATTGCGGAATTGGGATTTGTTCCACAATAACTTTATCTTCTTCTATTTGGGGCTTTTGCTCTATTTTTTTTTCCGCAGGAGGGGGCTGCACAAAAGATTCATTTTTTTCACTTACTTTATTAGAAATATTAGAAATTTCTTTTTCTAATTCTAGAGGGATTACTTCTTCAAAATTTTCCTTTATTGTAGATTTTTGATCAGAGAATTTTTTTTGTTCTTCAAATATACAACCTGAAAGCAAAATAAGTCCAATTAAACTCAAAAATATCAAAAAATACTTTCTAATTAGCATAAGAATATTTAAATTTCTCAAATTTTTAAAACTTTTGATTCTAAAATTTTTATTTATAGTTTTAAAAAACTAAAACCAAATTAACTTTTTAAATTTCTTTGGAGATTTTTTATTAATGAAAATCTCTCATATTGCCTTTATTCCTGATGGAAATAGAAGGTGGGCAAGGCTTCATGGGTTTAGTGTAATTAAAGGCCATGAAAAGGGAATTGACAAAATGGGTGAGGTTTTACAGTGGTGTCAAAAAGAGGGAATCAAAACAATTTCGTTTTGGGCATTTTCAACTGAGAATTTTAATAGAGATAAGCAAGAAGTGGAGCTTCTTTTTAAAGCATTTAAAAACAGATTAAAAAAAGTTTTAGAAGAAGCTAAGTTTGAAAAATCAAAAACTGCTGTTAAATTCATAGGGCAAAAAAATTTGTTTCCTAAAGATATTCAAAGAGGTATGGAAATAATTGAGAAAAAAACAAGGAAATATTCTGACTATCAATTAAATTTTTTTATAGGTTATGGGGGTAAGGCTGAAATAATAGAAGCAGTTAAAGGAATTTTAAAAGATTATACTAAAGAAGACGTGGATAAAATAAATGAGGAGGTTTTAAATCGATATTTGTGGTCTGGTGCATTGCCAGAACCAGATTTGATTATTAGGACTTCAGGGGAACAGCGTCTCTCTGGTTTTTTACCTCTAAAATCTTCTTATTCTGAACTTTATTTTTGTAAAAAGTATTGGCCAGACTTTAATTATGAAGATTTCTATATGGCAATAACTGATTTTTATAAAAGGGTAAGAAGGTGGGGACGCTAATAATCTCAAATCTTTCTAAAAAAATTAAAATAGATGTGGGTGGAGAAATTTGTAATAATATATTTTCTAGAGCAGTTGGGCTGATGTTTAGAAAAAATCCAACTAACTTATTTTTTGTATTTGAGGAATTTGACTATCACCCAATTCATTCCTTTTTTGTAAATTTTAAATTTGATGCAATTTATTTAGATAAAAATCTTAGAGTTGTAGAAATTTTTAGAAATATCGCAAAAGATAAAACTATTTTTCCCAAAAATAAAAATTCTTATTTATTAGAATTAGTTCCAAATATCACAAAAAAGCTTAAAATTGCTCTTGGAGATAAATTAAAAGTTGTGGTGAAAAAATGAACAGTAAATTGGGGTGGAAAGTTTTTAAGAAGGTTTCTACTTATAATTGCGAATTACCAGAATTGTCAGAAGAGGAAGAAGATTTTTTAGTTAGGTTCATAGACAAATTTACAGAATATTCAAAATCAAAAGATTTATCTGATTTTGAACTTGCAAAAAAAGCAATTGAGGAACTCCTAAAAGATTTTTTAGAAGAAGAGGGAATAGAAGTAGATGAGGATCAATTTTCTTATTTAACAAAGGCAGCAGTTTGTCATATCTCTGGTTTTGCACCTTTAGATAAAATGCTTCAAGATTCAAATATTGAAGAAATAGCAGTATATGGTCTTAATAAACCAATAATGGTATATATAAGAAAAATAGGGTGGACAGAATCTAATTGTACAATTAATTCTCTAGATTATCTAATCCATCTAATTAATAAAATAGGTAGGCAACTTGGAAGGAGAATTACTGCACAATCTCCACGCTTAAATGCAATTTTACCATCTGGCCATCGACTTCATGCTTCTATACCTCCTGTGTGTGAAGGGGAAATGACAATTAGATTACATAGCTCAAAGCCTTGGTCCATAGTTGAATTATTACAATCTAAATCAACTAATTCATCTATTTTGGCATTTTTATGGATAGTTTTTCAATCAGATTCTTCAGTCTTAGTTGTTGGTAATACTGCTTCTGGGAAAACTACATTGCTAAATTCTTTATTTTCTTTTGTACCTTTATCTGAAAGAGTGATAATTATAGAAGATACTCCAGAGATAAAAATAGAACATAAGCATAAAATAAATCTAGTAGCAAATGAGGATTTGAATATCTCGATTGCTGATCTTGTGAGAGACTCACTTAGAATGAGGCCAGATAGAGTTATTGCAGGTGAAATAAGAACAAAAGCAGAAGTAGAAGCTCTAATAGAAACATTACTCTCAGGCCAGGCTAGAGGTTCATATGCTACTTTTCATGCCCAATCTGCCCAGGAAGCATTAAAAAGATTAGAAAACTTAGGTGCAAATTCAGATGATTTAAAAGCAATTGACTTTATAGTAGTGCAGAGAAGAATTTCAAAATACGATAAAAAAACAAAAAAGCAACAGGAAATAAGAAGAATGCTCGGGGTTTATATGATAGATAAAGAAAAAGAAAAACCATCTTTAGTTGAAATTTTCAGTTATGATCCTAAATCAGATAAATTTATTCAAACTAATAATTTATCTAAGGCTTTAGATGTACTTGGTAAAAAACTTGGTTTAGACACAAGTTCAATAAAGCTAATATATAAAGAGAGAATTAAATTTTTAGAGAATTTAAAAGGCGAAGATTGCCTCAAGAAGATTCAAGAGTTTGCATATGGTGAAAAAAGTGAAAGAACTTGAAAATATTTTCTCAAATTTTTCCTTTTATTCCATTTATGCAAAAAAACCAGAATTAGAAGAATTTTATAAAAAATGCCATTTTGTTCTTTCCTTTAAGTCTTTTTTTAACCTTTACTTTATTTCAACTTTTTTATTAAGTGGAATAAGTTTTTTGATCATTTTATTTTTTAGTGGAGATTTTGCATTTTCTTTTGGTATTTTTTCAATTTTTGTCTCAATTTTTTTGTTGTTGGGCTATAGGCTTCCAAAAATACTAGCAAAGTGGAGAGCAAAACAATTTGAACAAGATCTACCTGCAGTACTTAGAGCTATCTCTCTATATCTTCAAATAGGGATGACGATGGAAAAAGTTTTTTTTACTATTGCAAATTCTAACTATTCTTGTTCTCCAATATTTCAAAAATTATATGAACAAGTAAATTTAGGTAGCAGTGTGCCTCAGGCTCTTTCTAAGATTGAAAAATATGTCTATTCTATGCATTTTTCTAGGGTTGCTCATGCCCTACTACTTTGTTATGAAAAAGGAATTTCTCCAACTAATTTAGAGAATTTAGCAGATGATTTTTCTTCACTTGCTCAAACAGAAATAAAGCAACAGTCCTCTAGATTAGCTTTATTTTCTTTACTTTTCGTAGTTCTCTCTTCCATATTGCCTGCTTTTTATTTAATAATTTTTGTGGCAGCTGGCCCTCTATTTGGTTTAGAAGGAGTAGGAGAAGAATCAGTATTTCTTTTTTATTTAGTATTTTTACCTCTTGCAATAATTTTGTTATTGGCTTTTATGTTCTTGCTAACCCCCCCAGCAATCTCTCCAATAAATTATGATAAAGTATATCAACAAGCAAATAAACAGCTCGTAGAGAAATTCCCACTTCTTCAAAACAAATATTTGGTCGGAATAGTCCTTGCAATTTTTGCAGTTGGTGCTAGCTTAGTTTTAGGTCTAAAGGCACAAGCTTTATTCATCGGTATATTTTTCTTTTCTATTCCATTTTTGATTCAAGCTTATTTAGAATCAAATATTTTATCTCAGATAAATGAAATGGAAGAGCAAATAGCAAACATGCTTTTGGCAGGTGCATCTGAAAAAAAATTTTCAGTAGAACATATGCTAAAGGATGCAACCAGCTCTCCTTCTAAATTGTTAGCAAAAGAAGCAAACGAAGTATTACTTCAAATAAACGCAGGAGCAAATCCAGTCCAAGTTCTAAAAAGATGGCAAGAATCCACTCCCTCCTTATTGTTAGTTAGATCTCTAAAATTAATTTTAGTAGGCTATGTAAGTGGGGGGAATATGCAAAAAGCACTAAAATCTGCAGCAGAGGATATTTTAACAGCTTTTAATTTAGCAAGAGAGCGCGGGGCTTTAATCTCATTGCAGACCTATACTCTACTAGCAAGTTCTACTTTTTTGGTCCCGATTATCTTATCTATTTCTATATCTTTTGCAAATCAGCTAGTGGAGCTAACTCTCCCATCAGACATGGCGATTTTTTCAACACAAACTCAACTAAAACTAATAGAAAATTCCTCTATAGCAATCCCAGTTTATCTATTTATAAACTCTGCTTTGGTAGCTTTTGCTGTTTGTAATTTTCAAAACTCTAAACAAAAATTTGTATTCTATTTTATCTTAATAGCAGCTATCTCAGAAATAATTTGGTTTTTGTTGCCTTCTCTTAGTTTATAAATTTTGACTAATCTATAATTTTAAATTTTTATTTTTTTATATATCTATATGGAACAAGTTAGCAAGAATATAAAAAACTTAGTAAGTAATTTTAGTTTTCCCACAATATCTGTTTTAGGTTCTCATTCTGCATTAGATGTTTGCCAAGGTGCAAAACAATATGGATTAAAAAACATAGTTATATGTCAAAAGGGAAGAGAAAAAGTTTATACCACTCATTACAAATCCAAAAAATCCATTTTTGGAGATTTAGGTTGTGTAGATAAAACAATAATCCTGGATTCTTTTAAACAAATAATAGAAAAGAAGGTAATCGATGAGTTAGTTGATCAACAATCTATTTTTGTACCAAATCGTTCTTTCTCAGTCTATGTAGGTTATGACAACATAGAAAAAAATTTCCCAATTCCAATATTCGGAAATAGGTACTTGCTAAGAGCAGAAGAAAGAAATGTGCCTTATAATCAGCAATTTTTATTAAAAAAAGCAAATATACCAATTCCTAAAGTTTATTCAACCCCAGAGGAAATAGATAGCTTAGTAATAGTTAAAGTTTTAGAAGAAAAAAGGCCCTATGAAAGAGCTTTTTTCTTTGCTTCTAGTGCTAAAGAATATCATGAAAAATCTAATAAATTAATCGAGCAAAAAATAATCTCGAAGAAAAATCTTGAAAATGCATTAATAGAAGAATTTGTTATAGGTGCTCAATTTAACTTTAATTTTTTTTATTCTCCTCTAGAAAATAGGTTAGAATTGTTAGGGATAGACACAAGAAGGCAAACAAATTTAGATGGTTTGTTGAGATTACCTTATTTGCAGCAGAAGGATCTAAATCTTAGAGTTACAACCATAGAGGTAGGTCATATTAGTTGTACAATAAGGGAATCTCTATTAGAGCAAGTTTTTGATTTAGGAGAAAAATTTATTAAAACCACAAAAGAATATTATCCAGATGGTATTATTGGACCATTTGCTTTGCAAGGAGCAGTAGTAGAACAGGATGGGTCAGAGAAAATTTATATTTTTGATGTTTCCTTTAGAATACCCGGTTCCCCTGGTACTGCTTACACCCCATACACAAAATATCTTTTTGGTCAAAATCTTTCAGTAGGACAAAGAATAGCATTGGAAATAAAAAAGGCAGCTAAAAATGATGAATTAGAAAAAATAGTAACCTGAGGTGTTTATTGTGGTAATTTCAAAAAACCAGATTAAAGAAATTTTGTCATCCTATGATAAAGAAAAAATAAAGATTGCTACAGTTTGCTCCCATTCTTCGCTTCAGATTTTTAAAGGAGCTAGAGAAGAAGGGTTTAAAACTATTGGGCTTTTAACAAATAAAGATTTTAGGGAGGTCTATCGTGCTTTTCCCCACGGATCTCCTGATGAATTTTTAGAAGATTTTAAATTTAGTAAATCTACAATAAATGAGTTAGTGGAAGAAAATGTGGTTTTAGTTCCTTCTGGTTCATTAGTAGAATATTTTGGAGATAAAATAATGGATCTTTCTCTGCCTATTTTAGGAAATAGAATGTCTTTAATATATGAAAAAAATCGTCTCAAGATGTACGAATGGCTAAAAAAAGCAGGTTTAAACGTTCCATTAATTTTAGAGCCTTCTAAAATAGATCGGCCTTGCGTGGTGAAACATAGCGGGGCAAAGGGTGGGAGAGGATATTCTATAGTTCATTCTCCAGAAGAATATTATCAAAAATATGGGGATAAGGAGGGCTTAATAGTGCAGGAATTCATTGTAGGTGTGAGACTCTATCCTCATTATTTTTATTCTCCACTATCTACCGATGGCTATCAAGTAGCAGAAGGACATCTAGAGCTAATGTCTGTTGACAGGAGGCTTGAATCAAATGTAGATGAGAGTTATAGAACAATGTTGGCAGGAGTGCCAATAAAAGCTTCTTTTACTGTTATAGGAAATGAACCTGTAATTTTAAGAGAGTCTTTACTTCCAGATATACTAAAAATGGGCAAAAGAGTTGTGGAAAGTGCTTATCAAATTTTTGGGCCTCTACCAGGACCATTTTGTTTAGAATTAATTTGTGACGAAAATTTAGAATTTTATGTATTCGAGGTTTCTGCAAGAATAGTTGCAGGTACAAACCTATTTCCAGAAGGTTCATTTTATAGCTGTTATAGTAAATATCACATGAGTAGTGGCAGAAGAATAGCAAGAGAAATAAAGGACGCAATAGCCTTAGATGCTTTAGATAAAATATTTTATTAGTTTTGCTAAATTTAGGTGTATAAAATTGGATTTGTTGCAAGCTTTTATTTTGGGCACAATACAAGGATTTAGTGAATGGTTGCCTATTTCTTCTTCTGCTCACTTAGTTTTATTTCAAAATTTTTTTGATCTTAAAGCTTCAGCAGAGTTTGATATTATTATAATGTTAGGTACTACTTTTGCTCTAATTTTATATTTTAGAAAAAAGCTATTATCCTTATTTTTAGATCTTTTAGCATTCAAAAAAGAAGCAATAGAATACTTATTTTTTTTAGTTATAGCCGGACTTTTTACAGCTTTCATAGGTTTTCCTCTTAAAAATTTTTTCAAATCTTTTTTTTATTTGCCCCAAATCGTTTGTTTGCTCTTGATTTTAAATGGTATTTTGATTTTTCTTGCTTCAAAAACAAAGGAAAGTACTAATAGAATAAATAAAAAAATAGCAATTTTGGTAGGCATAGCGCAAGCCTTTTCTTTGTTTCCAGGCATCTCTCGATCAGGTTCTACAATTTCTGTTGCACTATTAAGCGGGCTAAATAGACTAAAGGCGGCAGAATTCTCTTTTTTATTAGGTATTCCATCTATGTTAATAGCAAGTTTAGTAGAATTAAATAGCGCAATTTGGTTTTCTATGGACTTATCAATTTTGTTAGCTGGTATTAGCGGAGCTTTTTTAGCTGGTTATCTAAGCATCCATTTCTTTTTTAAAATTTTAAAAGAAGGAAATTTGGTATATTTTGCTTATTATTCTATTCTTATTGGTTCAATCTTTTTTGTTTATTTTATCTCGTTATGATGATCTCACTCTAAATAAAAAAGATATCTAATATTATGTTATTGTTTTGTATTCCTAAAAGTATCTTCTGATTTGGGCCATTTATAGTTGGATAGCAGCCCATTTCCATTTTTAGTTTATAACTACCTTCTTTACCATCATTTATTATTATCTGATCATAAAAATCTAAATTAGAAAATAATTTTAGTTGAATGTTTAAAGACAAATTATTTGCACTCAACAGAAGTATTTTTTTATCTCCCACTTCTTTTTTGTTCAAAATAGCCGCGTCTGCACATATTCTATACTCTATTTTTGTTTTATTTTCTGGAACATAAAATTCTAAAAAATTTGTTTTTTTATTTTTTGTTTTTTCAAAATAGTTTTCTCCCCATTGGGAAATTAAAATGTTTTGTTTTGTTCTTTTGGCATACTTTTGAAGTCTTTTATAATCATACTTAGTAAAAAACTTCTTTGAATTAAAATAAATATTTTCTCCGTCTAATAAATATGCCATGTTGTTATATCTCTCTTCATTTTTTTGTTCAATACAAAAAAGTAAATGTGTTGTAGTTCCTTTATTTTTCTTTATAGTAGCATTTAATTTTTTACAAACTTCTAAAACTTTTTTTTCTGTAATACTATAATTATATCTCAAAGCATTTTCTGAAAATAAAAAAATATTCTCTTTTATATTAGCCTGTTTTTGTATTTTTTGCTCACAACTCTCAAAATAAATTTGCATTATCTCTTTTATGTTTTTAAAGGTACCATTTTTTAAATTAGGACAAATAACCGCTAGATGGCTTTTATTCAAATCTATTTTTTCTATTTTATTAAATTTTTTTTCTATCTCCCCAGATTTTAAAAATCTAAAAAATTTTTGTTTAATTATATCTTCTATTTCAAATTGAACCTTATATCTTTTTGTATTCAAATATTTAGTTTTCATATAGATGTTTTTTATTTATAAACTACTTTTTAATTTTAACCTATTTTTATTTTTATATTATTTGAAGTTGTTTGGCAATTTTTTCAATTTTTTCTAAAGCAAAGTCTATATCTGACTTTTTAAAATCTGCTCTAATTTGGGTTCTTATTCTCGCTTTTCCTTGTGCAACCATGGGATATACTATTGGAAGAGCAAAAACTCCTTCCTCGAATAATTTTTGTGAAAATTCTTTTGCCTTTTTAGAGTCTCCAATCATTATAGGAACTATCGGAGTTTGAGAATTGCCAATATCCAAACCCAATTTTTTTATTTTTTTCTTAAAGTAATTGGTATTTTTCCACAATTTTCTAACCAACCTGTCATCTTGGTCCAATAGTTCTAATGCAGCAATACAACTTGCTACTGTTGCAGGTGGGGCAGAGCCAGACAGCAAATAAGTCCTTGCTTTATTGTGCAAATATTCTTTTAGAACTTTAGAACCGGCAACATATCCTCCAACAACTCCAAAAGCTTTTGAAAATGTGCCCATTTCCACCTCTATTTTCCCATCTAAATGAAAATGGCTCGTTATACCTCTCCCATGGTCTCCTAAAACTCCATCTCCATGAGCATCATCAACCCAAATATATGCTTCGTATTGGTTTGCAAGCTCATAAATTTTATCTAATGGGGCTATGTCCCCATCCATAGAAAAGACACCATCGGTAATTATCCAAATTTTTTCAAATCTACTTTTGGCTTCTTTTAATTTATTTTCCAAATCTTGCATGTCGCAATGTTTATAAATAAATTTTTCTACTTTTGCTAATCTAATTCCATCTATAATTGATCCGTGATTTAATTCATCTGAGATTACTGCACTATTTTGATCTAATAGTTGAGGTATTCCACCTGCATTTGCAGCAAAACCTGTTTGAAAATAAATTGCATCCTCTGTTCTTTTGAACTTAGCAATAGTTTCTTCCAATTTTATATGAAGTTCCATCGTCCCAGAAATAGCTCTTACTGATCCAGATCCAGCACCATATTTTTTTATCGCCTCAATCGCAGCTTTTTTTAATTTAGGATGGTTAGATAAGCCTAAATAATTGTTTGTACTTAGCATCAAAACTTTTTTTCCATTTACTACAGAATATGGAAGAGAAGGGCCCTCTAATTTATTTACTTTCCACTCAAGCCCGTTTGCTTTTAATTCTTCAATGATTGGTTTTAAAACACTATCCAGCGGTTTTTTCATCTATCTCACCATTTTTCCTTTTGACATTAAATTTTTTATTTTTATTCATTCATTTTTATTTTTGTCTAAAACTACTAAGATGATTAAAATGAAACATATTTTAAATTATTGCACTTCAGAAGATGTACCCTATTTAGTAGTAAAAGAAGGCAACGAAATTTTTTCATTCCCTTTAAGGGGAAAACTGGTTTTAAATTTTTCCCCAGAGGTTCTTTGTACTGGCTATAAAGATGATAAAGAAATTTTTAGACCCTGTCCACTTGGCCAGTTGCATGTAAGCAAATGTCCTACTTGTAAAAGACTTGATATAGCAAATGTTTATACTATCGGAGATTTCACTTATTATCCACATCTAAAAGAGACACTCTCAAAAGAAAAATATGTATTATATTTAGCTCAATTTGGAGAAGATATTACCAAGGTAGGCTTAAGCAGACGTTCTAGATATCTCAAGAGGTGGAGAGAGCAAGGGGCCGATTTTGCAACTATTATAGCAGAATTCGAAGGCCCAGACATGGTTTATGAGTTTGAAAGTTATTTACAGCAAAGATATAATTTTAGCAATTCAGTTAGATCTTCGCAAAAGCTAACTAGATTAAACTTTGATAAAGAAAAAGCTTATGAAAAAATAAAAAAATCAAAAGAATTATTGTTCAATGATTTTTCTATAAAAAATTTTTTAGTTGACGAGGAAATTTATGATCTAACTTTCTCTTATCCAAAAGTTTTCAACCCCAAAATCTCAAACTCTATAGAAGGTGAGGCATTAGGCTCAAAAGGCCAGTGGTTTTTTTTCAAAGATAGAGAGAATTTTTATGCACTTAATCTCTCTAAAGTGCTTGGGCATTTTCTTTTAGATTAAATCAGCAACCTCTAATTTTAATTTTTTAATACTCTTGCTATTCCCATTCCTCTTCTTTGATATTTTGCCTAAAATTCTCCAATCTTGCTAAAGCAAAGAAATAACTAGATAATCTATTGAGGTATTTTATGATTGGTCCAAGTTTAGGATTTTTTAACTTCACGATTTCTCTCTCTGCTCTTCTGCAAACAGTTCTACAAACATGTAAATAGGCTGATTCAATGCTTCCACCAGGATAAATAAACCTATTTAGAACTGGAAGTTTTTCATCTATTTGATCAATTTTATGTTCTAGCTCAAGAGTATAATTTTCAAATTTTTTTATCTCTGCACTTTTCTCTTCCACATCCCCACAGCTTATAATAGCACCAATTTCAAAGAGTTTTTTTTGGATTTCTTTCAATTCCTCTTTTTCTTTGCAATAGACTTTAGCAATAGCTATAAAAGAAGAGAGTTCATCTATAGTACCTACGGCCCAAAAAATATCTTCATTTTTTAATATCCTCTTTCCACCAATATTACTATATCCATCATCTCCATTTTTTGTATATGTTTTAGACATATATAAAACAAAAATTGGAAGATTTATATTTTTAACTTTAATTAATCTTATATGGATATTTTGGAAAAAATGGAAACAAAGTTGTCTTTCTTATTTTTTTCTTCTCAAATGATTGCATTTTTATACTTTCTCTCTCTTTCTTTTCTTTCAATTGCAAATAGGGATTTTTTTGAAAATTTTTCCCTTCCACCTTTAAGTGAAGATTTATTTTCGGTTGTTTTATTGTTTTTGTATATTGTTTTTGTTGCACTAATAAATATCTTCTTTTTAAAATTTTTTCGCTCTTTTATCCTTTTAAAAATTTTTGAATTCTTCGCTTTATTTTTCTCGTTATCTTTATTTTTTTTACCTTTTTTGTTTGTATTTATAAAAGATCCACTAACTACTTTTATTATCTCTCTGCTTGTGGGTCTATTGCTCACTTTTCTAAAAAATTATTTTTTAGAGCTTAATAACCCATTGGTAGTAATATCTTCAGCAACTATAGGCGTACTTGTAGGACTTTCTTTTAGTTTTACTTCAGTTTTAATTTTTGCAATTTTGCTTTCTTTATATGATTTCTTTGCTGTTTTTAAAACAAGACACATGTTAACTTTGGCAAAAGCAATAGCTAACCAGAAATTGGCATTTGCAATTGCATCTGATATTGGAACAAAGATAAAAACATCTAAAAAAGATAGTGAAATAAAAAAACCCTCGATAATGCTTGGAAGCGGAGATATTTTGTTGGTTTCTTTGTTTATCCCCTCTACATTTATAGAATTTGGACTTATTCCAACTATTTCTCTTATACTATTTTCTTCAATAGGTACCTACATTCTTTTGGTTTTCACTATAAAAAATAAAATAGCTCTTCCCGCACTTCCATTTATTTGTTTCAGTTCAATGTTTGGGCTTGCAATTAGTCTAATATTAAAATTTTTATTTTAAGAGTGAAACATAATGTTTAAGCTATCTAAAAATTTTTTATATGCTGTGGTAGGCGCAAGCACTAATAAACAAAAATATGGCTATGCAGTATTAAGAAATTTAAAGGACAGGGGATTTAGTGTAGTTGGAATAAATCCAAAATATTCTAAAATAGATGAAATTGATTGTTTTCCTTCTCTCGAGGAGTGTCCAAAAAAAATTGATGTAGTGGTTTTTGTAGTTCAGCCGCAAATAACTCTAAGTATTTTAGAGCAGTGCTTAAAATTACAAATAAAAAAAGTTTGGTTTCAACCAGGTTCTGCTTCTACCTCAGTCATAGAGTTCTGTAAAAAAAACTCAATAGATTTTGTAGCTGATGCTTGTATAATGAAGTCTTCCAAATAATTTTTTTTTGTAAAAAATAAAAAAATAAAAAAAGGTTTTTAGCCAAATAAAGAGGATAGCCCTTCTGCTGCAGCAGCTTCTTTTTTACTCTCATCCTCTTCTGACTTTTTCTCCTCTTTCTTTTCTTGTTTTTGTTCAGCTCCTGCTGCCTGACTAGCTACAACTGCAACTGGAGTGGAGGCATTTTTTATTACTTCTTCAAAATTTACATCTTTTAGTGCTTCGCTCAAAACTTTTATTTTAGCACTATCTGGCTCTACTCCAGCTGCCTTTATTACAGCTGTCAGATTTGCTTCGTTTATCTCTTTTTCAGCTCCTCTAAGCAATAGAGCTGCATGCAAGTATGGGTCTATTTTTGTCATTTTAATCCCTCCATAAATTCAAAATATTAATATACAATTATTTATTGCTTAGTATTTAATATCTTATCTATTTCATATGCTTGTCTAAGCGTGGTTTCCAAGCTTTGTTTTATGGTAGTTGAAGAGTATACATTAGAGGATTTTGCAAGTTCTATTGCTTGTCTATATCCAATTGTCAATAATTGATCTATATTTGATGTTGTTGGATAAAATATATTGACTGCCAAGTTTGAAGCTATATTATAGCTATATGCTATTTCTTCTTTTATTTTTTGAGGTTCTATTTCTAAAACTTCAGGACCATAATTTACTCCCTCAAATATCCCTTCTTTTATTTTTATAAATACTTCAAAGGGAGCGATGTTTAGTTTTTGGAGAGCTTTTGCAATTTGTTCCTTTATAATTTCTCCTTTTTTTACTACTACTACATCCTTTTGTATAGCTATTTTTCCACCTTTTATTATAGCAGGGATGGAGGCATTTTTTAATTCTGTTAAGGCAGGTCCAGGTGGAAGGTCAGTTTCACCGGCCTTAACTTCTATATCTTGTTCAGCTATTTGGCCTGGTTTTGCAAAAACTTTTTGAGCACTATTTTTAAAAGTTTGATAAAGTTTGTATGGACTAAAAACATTAGAAAGGACTAATGCAGCAGGAAAATCTAATTTTATTTTGAACTTTTTATTATTCTTTTCTAAAGCTCTCTGAATAACTGCCTTTTTTGCAACTATTATTTTTATTTGGCCCCTTAACTCTTTTCTTGCTTTTTGTAATATTCTATCTGGTAAATTTTTTAGACTAACTAAACACACTGTTTTAGCATCTTGGATCTCTTTTGAAATTTGTTCAACCAGTTTTTGTTTTTTTAGTCTTGACTTTGAAATTTTTTTAGTATTATTTTTGCTCATTTCTTCTCACCTTTCTTTTCAAGAGCTATTTTTATAGCTGGGCTCATAGTCAGTTTTACATATATAGAACTAATTAAATGTGCCCCTCCTATTTTTTCTTTTATTTTCTCGTATGCTGCTTCTAAATTTTCTGCCAAGTCCTCAGCGCTCATATTTTCAGTTCCTATCAAAAATTGGACTGTTGGTAAATATGCACCTTTGTTTGTAATCCTTATCTTATTTTTAGCTTGCTTTATAGCTAAATCTACAGGTCCAACTATTGGTCGTGGGAGTTTTCCTCTTGTACTTAGCACTTGCCCGAGGTTTTTACCAATCTCAACCATCATAGTAGGTAGAGCTAAAAATTCGTGTTTCTTGGCTAGTTGTTTAAGAGTTTTTTTATCGTTTTTTAATTTCTCTATGTCTTCTTTTGAAAAGATATGTTCTATCCCAAGCTTTTTTGCTTCTAGTGCTGTCTGTCCATCAGCAAAAATTACTATCGGGTTTTCTTTACCTCTTCCTTTCGGAAGAACTATATCGAGGTTTATTCTGTTTTCTGGTTTTGAAAAATTTACTCCTCTAAAATTTATTATTGCCTCTACACTTTGTAAAAATTTCCTTTTTCCCCTATATTCATCTAGCAATTTTTGGATACTTTTAATAACTTCTTGTCTATCCATATGCTCCCTCCTGCTCTTGTAGAGCAGTAAACAGCGGGAAAATCCGTTTAATTATCTTTTTGTTCGAAATTATTTATAAAGCTTTCCTTTTTTATTTTTTCTCTTTTTTTGGTGGATTTTTATTAGGAAATAGATTTTTATATTTTGATTTATTGTTTTATTTGTGAAAAAAACTGTAATTTTTTTATTATTGCCCCTGTTTCTATTTTTTTCAGGATGTGTTTATATTGAAGTTTATCATAAATTCTACCCAAATAGCACTTCTTTAGTTATTTCTCAAATAAAATATGATAATCTTGTTGAAGTTCTCAAAAAAACTTCTATAAAACCGCAGAATTTTGAGAATTGGGAAGAATTTTTATACTACAGCTGTAAAAATTTAGGAAATTTAACTAACTTTAGTTACATTTGCAACAAAAAAGAAAATTGGTTGATTGTAGAAAATAAGGAAATAGCTACTAAAAACTATATAATGAATTACTATAACGCATTTCCTTTTGAGATATATGAAATAAAAATTTTTAAATTGCCTGACCTTCCTTTTTATGTTTTAAATTCTTCTCTAAATTCTACTCATTTAAAAATTTTAGTTTTCAATTATTCCTTTTCCACAGAAAATAAATATTTAATGCAACTACAGGCAAGTGGTTTAAAATATAAATATACTATAGATGTGCCAGGCCAAATTATCGAATATAACCATGGTAAATTAATAGATAATAGAGTCGTAGTAGATCCCTTCGACGTAGCCTTTTCAGAAGAAAAATTCATTTATATAAAAAGCAGAGAACTAAATTTAAGGCAAGCCTCCATCCTAATAATAACCTTTTTAGTTTTGTTCTTGTTTTTTGATTTAGTTATCATTTTGGCAATAAATTCATTTAGAAAAAGAATTTTTAGAGTACTGGAAGAAAAAAAGATTTTAGAGGAAAAGAGAGGAAAAAAAATTTTTGATCATGAGAGTGATCAAAATATTAATTCAAACTTAATTTCATTTCCTTCTAGTGGAGAAAAAAAGTTTAAAAAATAAATTATTTTTGGAACTTTAAATCATGGAGGAGTTTACATTTTGCACATAAATTTGTAGAGGAGGGCTTGTTGCACTTTTTACATTTCTTTAGTCCTTGTTGTTGTTCTTTTCTTAGGCTTTTTAAATTTTCTAAAAACCTATATATTCTAATTTTTGTACCCGGGTAGCTATCTTCCAAAATATTTATTATTTCCCTTACCTTTTGCCTCATCGCCTGATTCGCATATGGGCAATCTTGAAAATGCATATTGAGATTTTTTAGCATAGCATATGCAGCAACTTCGATTTCAGCCATTTTTGCAAGCGGAAAAATTCTAGGTAAAAATTCACTACTACTCTCTTGTTTAGTTAATTGAGAATTGGGGGAAATTCTAAGAAGCCTTTTTGGTTCATTTCTAATAATATTTAAGATTATTGTTTGGGCTATATCATCTAGATTATGCCCAGTTGCTATTTTATTTGCTTTTATTTTTTTAGCAGCTTTTTCTAGCAGATCTCTTCTCAAAACTCCACAATAACTGCATGTGCCAAACTTCTTTGTTAATTTTGAAATTTTGTCAATATTTACGCCATACTCTTTTACAAAAGAAAAATAATGTAATTTTACGCCAATCTCTTTGCATTGTTTTTTTGCTTGTTTATATGCCTTATCCCTATAGCCCCTAATACCTTCATCCATTAGTATTGCACTTAATTTGAAAGGAAGCCTCTGTTGCAATTTTTTTAATAAATACAAAGTTACTGTGCTATCTTTTCCTCCAGAAAGACCAACTGCTACATGTTCTCCCTTTTTTATCATCTTGTATTCTCTAATTGTTTGAAATACTTTTTTTTCGAAATATTCTACAAAATGCTCTTCACAATAAGGTTTAGTTCTATTATCTGCTATTATGATTGCATTATTAGAACATTTTATGCATCCTATTATATTTTTTCTATCCACCAAAAACAACCCTTATTATCTCTATTTTTCCCTTCTGTGGAATCGGATTTTCTGGAGGAGTTAATTTTCCATCAACTTTTACCAAAGCTATTTGCTTGCTGATATTTAAATCTGTTAATAATTCCTCTATTTTTTTATATTTTTTTTGGAGGGTTATTTTTTTTCCATCTAAATAAATTTCTGGCATGCTCTCACCAATTAAATTTAAAAGGATATACTAACTTTTTTATTTGTGAACAATAATCTTAATTATTTTATATTAATATTTTTTTTTCTTTTAGTTCAGATTGGCTATCAGACAGAAGAAGATTTAAAAATAAACCCAGTACATGTAGAGAGCGCCTCTTACATAATAAAATACAATTATACTCTAAAGTCTTCTTATGGCAACTTATCAAAAGCAACTATAAACATCTCCATTCCTCCTAATTCAAAGGTATTGTTTTCTTCACATAATTATAGTATTTTAAAAGACGATTTTGAAAATAATTTTTTATTACTCTCCCACGACCCCTCTGCCAATGAAGTTAATTTTTCAGTAGATCTACTAACTACTATCAATGCCTCTCACCTATATTCTTTAAATTATTCTGATTTTTATTATGCACCTTCTAATTTGGATAACTACTTACAAAATCTTTCTTTAAATATAACCTCGATTTATTATTCTGACTTTGAAAAAATTGCAGCTTTAGCTATTTATGTTCATAATTTAATAGATTATGATATTAATTTTTTTGACAAAAGTTATTCTCCTCAAGAAATTTTAAAAATAAAAAAAGGTGTGTGCACACACTATGCTCTACTTTTTTCTTCACTTGCGCAATCTTTGGGCTATAAAACCAGGTATGTACATGGCTTTGCTTATTCTTCTAAAGCTGGTGGTTGGATAGGTCATGTATGGGTAGAGGTTTATTTGGGGAAATGGGTGGGGGTTGATCCAACTTGGCTTGAAGTAGGTTTTATAGATGCTACCCACATTCCATTTTTTAGATCTTATTCTCTGGATTTTAAGTTATCTTCTGCAACTGCCTATATAGAAAAAGAAGCTAATTTACAAATCATCTCTCTTTATGAAACCAAAGACTTTTTTGAAAATGCAAAAAATATACTTCCACTCTCTCTTAATTTAAGTGAAAAAAACTACATAAAAAATGTTATAGTTTCCAACGAGGTTATAAATCCACTCTCTCAATTAGTTTTAATAGCAAATTTGTCAAATAGTCCTGAATACACAGTTACATCTGTGAAATTGCATAGTTGTACTGATCAGTTTAACAATAGCTTTTTTGAGTTTTTAGATGATGAGCAATATTTTATTTTACAACCTTCTAAAGAATTTTATTTTTTTTCTATAGGTAAATTCAATCAAGATTTTCAATTTTACAATAAAGAAAAAGCCTCTTATTATGTCTTAAAATGTCCAATCATTATAGAAGATAAAATGTTTGAAAAGTCGATAATAAAAGAAATAGAGCTAAATCCAACTGCACGGCCCTTAAAAAAAGTTGAGGCTCAACTTTTGAGGCTGACAATTGATATCACTCAGAAGCAAAATTTATTTGTAGATTCAAATTCTTCAGAGAAATTTTTTGTAGTTGGGGAAAACATTTTTCTTTTTAATGACTCTTTATCTCCCAGCTTTGTTTTTTATCCTTCTAAATTTGGAAAAAACAAGGTAGTTGTGTTTTCTAAATCTTCAGAGCCAGTGGAATTAGTTTTTTATGTTCAAAAAATTGAAAATCTCATTAGTAATATTAGTGTACCAAGGGTAGTAATGGGCTCTACTCCATTTGTTATTAATATAACCTTTGACAAAAACATTTCAAATTCAAATCTAACTCTTGTGGTCGGACTTGCTAATAATTACCAGTCCTCTAGAGTGAATAATACCTCTGTTTCTGTGGAGTTGCAAACAGATAAGATCGGAGAGTTTTTTATAATAATTTATCTAAAGGATGAGCAAGGAAGAATTTTATACTCAGACAGTATACCTCTAAAAGTTATTCAAAAACCATTTATATTTATAAAAGAAATTTCTATTAAAAATAAAAATAACTTTTTTTATACCAATTTTAAATTTGAATATAGTGGCGAATTTTCTTATTCTCAATTATATTTGGATGAAGAAAAATATATCTTAGACAAAAACAAAACTAATTTAGAAATAATTCTATCCAAAAAACCAAGAGTAGTAAAATTGGTTTGGTTTGACCTTTTTAACAATTCTTATGTCATAACTAAGGACATTTCTTCTTTAAATGTAGTCGAGGATTTAGTGGAGGTAAGAGGAGAGGAAAGAAATATACTATCAAAATCATTTTTTGATTTATTATCCGCATTAGTAGTTTTTAGTTTAGCCATTATTTTATTTATAAAAATTTACAAATATTATAAAATTAAAAAAGAAAATTCTAATAAAGATGATTATAATCATTTTTAATTTTGTGAGAGTATGTGCTTGGTAATTTTTTTGGGAAGTGGTGGGGGTAGATTTAATTTAATAAAACAATTGCGCTCTAGTGGGGGATTTCTAATAAGCACAAAAAATTTTTTAATAAGTGTAGATCCTGGGCCAGGTGCTTTAACACAAATGAACAAATTAAAAATAGATCCAACAGCTTTAGATGGAATTATCATCACCCACAATCACATTGACCATTATTTGGAAGCCCCTCTTTTTATAGAGGCAATGACTGATTATGCTCGAAGGCAAAAAGGTTTTTTGATAGGTTCTAAGTCTGTAGTAGAAGGAAAAGAAGAAGAGAATAGTAATTATGAGCCAGTAATCTCTTCTTATCATTTATCAAAAATCAAAGAAAAAATAGTTCTTCTTCCTTATGAAAAAAAATCAATTGAGTTAAAAGAAAAAAATTTTCATTTTGAAATAGAGGGAGTACCAACCAAACATGAAGACAAAAGCGGTATTGGCTTTGTAATGAGTGTAAATAATAAAAAAATAGGATATACTTCAGATAGCGAATTTTTCTTGGAGCAAACAAGATTTTTTAAAAATGTAGATTTGCTAATTGCAAACTGTCTAAAACCAAAAGATGATAAAATTCCAGGCCATCTAGATGCTTCCTCTTTAGTCGAACTATTAAATCTAGCAAAGCCAAAAGTTTGTATTATTACTCATCTTGGTATGAAAATAATATTAAATGGTGCTAATAAATTAGCAGCCCAGATAGAAAAAGAAAGCAGTGTAAAAACATTAGCTGCAGTTGATGGTTATTTTTATGATCTAAAAGATGAAAAATTCGCAAAGTATTCTAAGGTAAAAAGAAAGGAGGCTCAGCAAAAACTTTTATAGTTGTTGCTTTTTATATTTATTTATAATTCTACAAAATTTTTTAATTTAAATTAAGTCTAACAGGGTAACTTATGAAAGAACTTCCTAAATCTATAGATAGTACAATAGAAAAAAAGTGGCAGGAATTTTGGAAAAAAAATCAAGTTTTTAGATTTGTTTTAGATGAAGCTTCAGAGCAAAAAGAAGTATTTGTAATTGATTCTCCCCCTCCTTTTACTTCTGGTAATTTACATATGGGACATGTTTTATCTTATTCTTATTTTGATTTTGTAGCAAAATATAAAAAAATGAAAGGTTTTAATGTTTTTTTTCCACAAGGTTGGGATTGTCAGGGATTTCCAACTGAGGTGAAAGTGGAAAAAAAATATGGTAAAAGTTCACCAGAACAATTTAGAAAACATTGTGTTGATTGGACTGAGCAGTGCATTGCTAATATGAAAAGGCAAATGATTAGCCTCGGCTTTTGTCCAGATTGGAATTATGAATATAAAACAATGGATCCAAGTTATCACAGAAAGGTCCAACTTTCAGTGCTGAGGATGTATCAAAAAGGACAAATCTATAGAGCCTCTCATCCTGTTTATTGGTGTGTAAGTTGTCAGTCTGCTCTCTCAAAAACAGATACTGAAGATATTGTGCGGTCAGCAACTCTCTATACTCTTATTTTTGAGCTGGAGGGGGAAAATAATCAAGAGTTACATATAGCTACAACTAGGCCAGAATTGTTACATGCGATAGTGGCAGTGCTTTATAACCCTGCTGATGAGCGGTATAAAAAATTTCTCGGAAAAAAACTTTTTGTAAAAAGCCCATTTGGAAAATCTGTACCTCTTTTGGCAGATAATGATGTTGATAGAGAATTTGGAACTGGTTTGGTTATGGTTTGTACTTTTGGAGACAAACAGGACGTTATTTGGACCTATCGTCATAATTTGCCCCAAGTAGAGGCAATTAGCAAAGATGGAAAATTAATTAATGCTGGGGATTTTAGCGGCTTGAATATTAGAGAAGCAAAAGAAAAAATTGTAGAATTTTTAGAAAAGAATAAAAAAATAGTGAGCAAACAAACAATTCAGCAGACAATAAAAATTCATGATCGTTGCTCCACAGCTGTAGAATTTTTGAATTCTTTTCAGTGGTTTGCTAAAATAACTGACAAGGCAGATAAAATAATTTCTACTGCAAGACAAATAAAGTGGTACCCAGAATTTGCAATAGCTCATTTAATAAATTGGGCAAATTATGTGGAATGGGATTGGGTGATTTCAAGGCAAAGAATATTTGGCACCCCAATTCCATTTTGGATTTGTAAAAATTGTTCTTTTATTGTTGAGCCAGCAGAAGAAGAACTTCCAGTTTATCCACTTGGAACTACTAGAAAATGCCCTAAGTGTGGTGGTGAGGCAGAGGGAGAATCCTCGGTTTTTGATTGTTGGGTGGACTCTTCTATTACTCCTCTAATAATTTCAAAATGGGAGGAAGATAGTAAGTTTTTTTCTAAGACTTATCCTGCATCTTTAAGACCACAGGGAGTAGAAATAATCAGGACTTGGGCTTTTTATACTATTTATAGATGCTTTGAGCTTACCTCCAGAGCTCCTTTTAGAGAGATTTTACTAAACGGAAATGTGCTTGCTCCAGATGGAAAGAAAATGTCAAAATCACTTGGAAATATTATAGAACCAGATGATTTGTTAAAGCAATATGGAGCTGACGCAATAAGAATTTGGGCAGCACTTTCAGGCGCTATGGCAAAAGATAGGCCATTTTCTTATCAAGACATCACCTTTGGAAAAAATTTTGTAAACAAAGTGTTAAATGCAGGAAGACTTATACTTAACTTTTACTTTAAATTTAGAGATGTAAATTTTGATCTAAGTTACTATTCTAATCTCTCTTCTTTTAGTGAAATCGATAAATATTATCTATCAAAATTTTATTATTTGGTGGAAAGAGTAAACAAACATTGGGAAAATTACGAATTCCATCACATAATGAAGGAAATTTCAAACTTTTTTTGGCATGAGTTTTGTGACTATTATATCGAATTTGTAAAATATAGATTATATTCTGAGCAAGACAATAGTGCTAAAGAAGCAGCTATGGTTTTATTTAACATTTATAAAAATACTTTGTTATTGTTGGCCCCATTTATTCCTTTTTGCACAGAAGAAATTTGGAGTTTAATTAAAAAAGATCAAAATTCCTCTATTTTTTATGAGAAATATCCCTCTCCACAAGATATAAAATCATTTAAAATTTTTTTGGAGGAAGAGTTAGAAGATTATAAAATTTTTGAGCAAATAGTAGATTTAATAAAAAAAGAAAAAACCAAAAAGAATCTAAAACTCAAAGATAAAGTTGAGTGCTTAAAAATATTTTGCCCAGAGCAAAAAATAAAAATTTTGCAAAATTTCCAAGAAGATATTTTAAAGACCTTTAATATATTATCTATAGTATACAATAACTCTAACGAATTGTCTCTCCAATTAGAATAACAAGAACAAAAAATGTGAACAAAATTGTGGTGGGAATGGAGTTATTATTTTTAACTTCAAATAAAAATAAGGTTAGAGAAGCCAAAAAGATTTTAAATAAGTTTGGTATAAATTTTATAAGCAAGAACTCCAAAGGACTGGAGATTCAATCAGATTCTTTGGAGGAAGTTGCAAAAAGATGTGCCCTGGAAGGTTTTAAAAAATTTTCCAAGCCCGTATTTGTAGAAGATTCCGGGCTTTTTGTGGATAGTTTAAAAGGCTTTCCTGGGGTATATTCCTCATATGTGCTAAAAACAGTAGGTTGCAAAGGAATCTTAAACCTACTGGGCCAACAGCGTCGGAGAAGTGCCAAGTTTGTTTGTGTAGTTGCATTTGCAGCTAAAAATATTATAAAAACCTTTAGGGGTGAAGTAAGAGGCACTATCTCCTACTCTATAGCAAAAGGAGGAGGCTTTGGCTATGACCCTATTTTTGTTCCATTGGGCTATAGCCAGCCATTTTCTAAAATCATAGATAAAAAATATGAAATTTCGCATCGTGCTAAAGCATTTGAAAAATTTGCCGCATATTTATTAAAAAGAGGTGTTGTTTAAATGGCTAAATTGCATTCAAAAAAGAAAGGAAAGGCAGGCTCAAAAAAGCCAATTTTGCATGTAGTTCCATCTTGGTTGGACTATAGCCCAGAAGAAGTAACTGATATTATAGTAAAATTGGGAAGGCAGGGCTATAGTGCTACTGATATTGGAAGAATTTTAAGAGATCAGTATGGAATTGGCCAGGTAAGATTAATATGCAAAAAAAAGATTTCTCAGATTTTAGCAGAAAACAATATTAAAGTTGATTATCCAGATGATCTGCTTGCTTTAATTAAAAAAGCAGTAAGAATGTTAAAGCATATTGAAAAAAATAAATCAGATAAATCTAATATTATTAAACTCTCACACGTGGAATCAAAAATAAAAAGACTTGTAAAATATTATATTAAAATCGGCAAACTTCCTCATAATTGGAAGTATTCTAGAGAAAGAGCTGTGTTAATTGTGAAGTGATGAATATGGCAAAGGCTGCTAAATCTAAGAGTACTAAAAGCAATTGGAAGGAAAAAGTTTGGTACACTCTAAAAGCACCAGAAATTTTTGAATCTAGGGAAATCGGTCAGTTGGTTTCTTCAGATCCAGAAAATCTAAAAAACAGAGTGGTAAAAGTCAGTCTTTCTTCCCTCTCTTCTGCTTCTGTGCCAACAGCATTATTTGTAAATATAAAACTAAGAGTTACAGATGTTTTGGGCAATGCAGCAAATACAAAATTTATAGGTCATGAATTTTTATCTTCCTATATAAAGTCTTTAATCAAAAGAAGAAGGTCTCTAATCCAAAATGTCGTGGATGTCACAACTTCTGATAATAAAAAAATCAGGCTAAAGACGATTTGTATTACTCAATTTAAAGTTTCTGAGAGAAAAAAGAAAGACATTAGAAAACTAATAGCAAACAAATTAGAAGAGGCTGCTTCCTCCTCAACTTTTGATATCTTTTGTCAGGAGATGTTATTTGGTAAATTGGCAGTAAAGGTATTTAATGCAGCAAAAAAAATCGCACCTCTAAAAAGATTTGAAATAAAAAAATCAGAATTATTTGAAGTTTTTTAAGTTTTTTGCCCTATATTATTAATGTTTTATTCTGCCCAGGTGGTGTAGTGGTCTAGCATTCCGGCCTGTCACGCCGGCGACCGGGGTTCGAATCCCCGTCTGGGCGTTTATCCTTATTCTCTAAATTTTATTTTATCAAAGTTTTATGTGTTTAACATAAAGTTTTATATATTTAACTTTCTTATCTAATATGGTGATACTATGAGAAAATCACAAGTTGTTTTGTCAGAAGGTATGGCAGCACCTCTGTTCAAGTTATATGACTCTTCAAATAATCTGTTTGATTTGAGTGATTATAAAGATAAACTTTTAGTAGTCTATTTCTATCCAAAAGATGACACTCCTGGTTGTACTGCTCAGGCATGTGGATTTTCATCTCTTTTGGAAGAATTTAAAAAGTTGGGAGTAGAAATATATGGAATTTCTTCCGATGATTCTCTCTCTCACAAAAAATTTATAGAAAAATATAATATTTTATTTCCTCTTCTTATTGACAAAGATTGGAAAGTAGCAAAACTATATGGGGCATATAAAAATGGAAAGTTAAATAGATCCACTTTTGTAATAAAAAATTTGATAATTCAAAAAGTATTTTATAATGCAGATCCAAAGAATAACCCCAAAGAAGTATTGGACTCTTTAAAATCCTTAGTTAAAAATTAAAGAATTTAAAAATCCCGCGGGTGTGAGTTGAACACACAACCTTCCGGTAACTATTTACCTATTACACATTTGTAATAGACTGTTAATCTACAGCCGGACGCTCTACCATTGAGCTACCGCGGGTTTAAAATCATATAAATATTTTTATATTATATCGAGATTTTTTAAATATTTACCTAAAGTGGTGGTTAGGGCTGTAATTTTAATTTTATATATCTATCTATTAATTCATCTGTTTCCTCAATTCTTTTTTGAATTTGTATAATCAACTCTTTTTCTTCTCTACTATCTGCCTCATTTATTAAAATTTCCTTTATCTCAAAGAATTTTTTTCTTATCTGCTGGAAATTCTCTTTTAATTGTTTTAAATATTGCTCAGAGGATCTATGTTGTTTTGTTATTGCCAAAATTTTTATAAATTCCTCAGAATCTTTTGCAATTGTTTTATTAGTAATATTTTTATTAAAAAATTCTAAGTATCTAAGTATGGTTATATTATTCTTTATGTCATGTATTATATAAGCTGTTTTTTTCTCTAAATCATTGCTGCTTTTTGTGCTATTTTCTTTTCTCGCCTCAGTGGCACTAGATGTATTTAAATTTTTCTTAAACATTTTCTTCCCCACAATAAAGCTAAGTAAATAAAATAATATACTATAATTTATTTTAGTTTTCAAGATTTTTAAACATGTATGGTCCAACTAAACTATAGCCAAATTTTTTATAATATTCTCTTACTCCAACTCCAGATAAAATTATCATTTTTGTTTTTTTCTCTTTTAGAGCTACTTCCTCTGCCTTTTGTAAAAGATTTTTTCCCAATCCCCTGTGTTGAATAGCATTTTCTCTTTCTGTCCCTATTTCTACTTCTGACCCATAAACATGTAATTCTCTTATAAGTGCAGTTTGGTGGTCTATTTCTTTTCTATAAGGATTGTTTGGAATTCTCAATCTTATAAAGCCTGCAATAAGGTCTAGTTCTTTATCTTCATAACTAATAAAATATTCTGTTCCACCAGAGGCTTTGTATTTTCTTACCACTAACTCTAATTCTAATTTTTCAATTTTATTTTCTTTATTTTGTCTATAGAGTGAAAAGACTTCTCTACAGCGTATGCATCTACATTTCAATCCTCGTTCTTCTAACCAATTTTGTACCATTTGATGCAAATTACCAGATTTTACTCCAGCAACTATTTTATTTGCAGGAATATCTCTCTGCATCCTCATTACTCTTAGCCAAGGAGGAAAGTATTTTGTCGCAAGTCCAATTCTCTCTACAGCCTCTTGGGTATCTATTGGCTGGAATTTTCCCCTTTTATATTCTTCGTACAATTTAGTATTTTCAATCACCAAGCAAGGATAAATTTTTAGCATATCTGGTTTGTAATTTTGGTCTAAAAACATTTTCTTAAGCATCCGAATATCTTTTTTTCTATCAGAATATAATCCAGGCATAAAGTGATAGCAAACCTTAAAAGCCGAGTCTTTTAAAAGTGCAGTAGCCTCAATAATTTCTTTTTGTCCATGCCCCCTCTTCACCTTTTTTAGTATTCTATCATCTAAGCTCTGCACTCCTAATTCCACTCTGGTACAACCAAATTCTAGCATTCTGTTTATATGTTGTTTTTTACACCAATCAGGCCTAGTTTCAATAGTTAGTCCAACTACTCGATGAATAGCAGTTTCATTTATCTTTTTTGCTTCTTCTAAGTTAGCGGATTTTCTAAAATTAAAAGCATCATAGCACTCTTTTATAAATTCGTATTGATAATTTAGAGGAATTGCTAAAAATGTACCCCCCATTATTATCAATTCGCATTTTTGATTTGGTTGTCCTAAAGCTGCATATTGTTCTAATCTTGTATGTATTTGTTTAGTCGCACTATAATTGCTTTTTATAGCTCTCATTGTGGCAGGCTCAAAGCCAGTGTAGGATTTAGGAGCGTTTTCTCCCTGGGGGCAATAGGTACACTGCCCAGGACATTTAAATGGCTTTGGCATTATAGCTACTGGAGTTACACCAGAACCAGTTCTAGTTAGTCTTGTTCTCAATTTTTTTACGACTCTTTCATCTATTTTTTTATGCCTTTTTTGTAGCAACCACAAAATATGGGAATTTTGCATTAGCCTAACTTTGTGTTTTTGAGCTAGGCGTTTTTTTAGCTCATTAATCTCTATATCTTCATTATTTGTAATTATTTCTAAAAATTCATCTAAGAAACTCTCTAAACCTTTTGTCATAACTTTCACTTTTTATTCTATTCAAAAAAAGCTCCAATAATTCCAGGAATTGAATAAAATAAAAATTGCATTGGGGGGAATAAAATTACTCCATGATTCAAAGCTCTATATTCTGTTATAAGGTCACTTTTTATTACAAAGTCTATTTTTTGCTCCCAAGAAATTTTAGGGGAGGAGATGGACTTTACTTCTAATAATACAGTATAACTTCCGGCTGTAGGTTCAATAAACTCAAAAACAATATTTCTACTTTCTTTTTGAGGGATATATACATATTTTTCAAATTCCCATTGTTTTACTCCTTTTAGAGAAACTATAAAAACATCTTTAGCATTTCCAATATTTTGCACTTCTACTACAAATCTTGCAGGTTGAGCTGCACCAACTATTTTTGGTTTTTGTAAGATATTCCCTTTTATTATACTTTTATTGATTTTAACTTTTAGTCCAAATATAAACTTACCTCCAATATTTTCTTGATTTTTTTCGTCTATCACTTCTATTTCTATTTCATATTCTCCATCTTCAGCATCTTTTGGCGAGGTTATCTCCAAAACCATAGGATTTGCATAAATTTTAGAAGGAGTTGCTTTCCAGCCAGGAGGCATTTTAGTCACATAAGCCAGATCCCACTGGCCCAAAAACTCATTATTAGGTCCTCTCACAATAGGATTTATTTTTATTGCAAAGGTTTGTCCAGGCCCAACTTCCCCATATTCTATGCTTTGATACAATCCTACAACCTTTTTTGGAAATATTAACTCAATATTGTTAGCAGAATATAAAATTTGAGAAAATATAAATAAAAAAAATAAAACTTTCAAAATAACTTTTGTCATATTAGAAATTTGTTGTTTTATAATTATAAATCTTTTTATCAATATAGCTGTATATGCGATGTTTTATTGCTTGTTGTCTTGATCCAAACTCTATAAAAGCAATAGAGGAATTTCAACGAGAATTAAAAAAACAAGATAGTAGGTGGAGATTTACACCATCGCAAAAACTACATCTAACTTTTTTATTTTTGGGAAATAATGTTTCTGAAAACGATATAAAATCTATAGAAGAAAAACTTCAAAAAATTTCTTTGGAGTTTAAAGCCTTCGAGGCTTTTGCAAAAGGTTTTGGAGCATTTCCAAAACCACATTTTGCTTCAGTTCTTTGGTGTAGTCTAAACTCTGACAATTTATATTTATTGGCCAGTAGAATAAGAAGAGAACTTAGTCTACTATCTTTTAAAGATGACAAAGAATTTAGTCCACATGTAACAATAGCAAGGTCGAATAAAAAATTAGATGCAACTACTCTAATAAAAAAATATAAAGATATTGTGTGGAGCAAACAAAATTGTATAATTGACAATATTTGTCTTTTTCAAAGTATTCCAAATAAAGAAGGATATATTTACAAAATAATAAAAAAATTTGTTATGGTATAATTTTTAAGTTTTATTTGGGATTGTTGTTTTATGGAAAATTTATTATCGAAAGTGAAACAAAAATTAAAGCCATCAAAAAAATTGCAAGGAGAATTATCTAATTTAGTGAATCTAATTCATCAGAGGCTTCAAAAAGTTCTTCCAGCTGATGTAGAGATATTACTCTGTGGGTCAGTTGCAAAAGGCACTTATTTAAATAAAAACATCGATATTGACTTCTTTTTGCTCTTTGGCCCAAATTATTCTTCTGAGGAAATAAAAAGACTTGGAATTTATTATGCAAAAAAGGCTTTTGGCGGATTTAAAACAGAAGTGAGATATGCTCAACATCCTTATTTAAAAGTCTTTTATAAAGAGTTTAAAATAGATATAGTGCCATCCTCAAAATCTTTGAATATAACCAAAATAAAAACGGCAGTGGATAGATCGCAGCTTCATACTATTTTTATAAACCAGAATTTAAAAGAAGAACAAAAAGATGATGTTAGGTTGCTAAAAAAGTTTTTAGAAAATTTAGGTATTTATGGTGCCTCTTTAAGAGTGGAAGGATTTTCAGGTTATTTGTGCGAACTTTTAATTTTATATTATGGTTCTTTTTTAGAAGTCCTAAAAGCAGCAAGTAAGTGGAAAAAATTTACAGTTATCGATATAAAAAATTATTATTCTGAAGAAGAAGCAATAAAAATTTTTCAACCTGCGAATTTTATAGTGGTGGATCCAGTTGATAAAAATAGAAACGTAGCAGCAGTTGTTTCAAGGACATCTTTTTCAAGATTTGTATTGGCAGCTAGAAAATTTTTATCAAGGCCATCTATCAAATATTTCTTTCCTAACACACGAAAGATAAAAATTTCAACTCTAAAAAAAATAATTGATAAGAGAAAATCAAATATTTTGGTTTTAAAATTCAAAAGCCCTGATTTAGTAGAAGATATTTTATGGCCCCAATTAAAAAAACTTTGTCTTTCAATAGTTTGGAATTTAGAAAAAGAAGAATTTAGAGTTATTGATTATTATTTTTATGCAGATGTTCAAAACTGCTATATCCTCCTAGAACTTCTTGACTTTCAATTACCAAAAATAAAACATATTGTGGGTCCAGAAATTTTTGACCAAGAAAATGTTGAGGGGTTTATAAAGAAGCACAAAAAAGCTCTTAATATACACCCAGAACATCATCAATTGGTAGCGATAGAAAAAAGAAAAATTTGCACCCCGATTGAACTTATAAAAATAATTATAAAAAATAAATCTAAATTTGGAATACCAAAGGGCCTTTATAATGTTTTATCTAAAGCAAAAGTATTTAGTCCAAAGGAACTTCTAAGAGATAAAACTTTTTTCTATATTGCTTGTGATTACTTTTTAAGAAAGATAAATTAAAAAAAGTTAAATTTATAAAACTCTAATTCTTTAATAATTAGAGAGATATGAATAATAAAACGGTTGGAATATTGTTACTTATAATTTCTATACTGGTTGGCTTAATAATATTTTTATTTAATAGAGCATTAGTAGAAATAGTAAACACCTCTTGCTCTCATGGCCCAACTTGTCCAATGTGGGGCAGTATAGATTTTCATACCAACATTAGTTTATTACTTTTGAGCATAATTTTTATTCTTAGCATTTATTTCTTATTCTTTGCAAAAGAAGAAAAGAAAGTTGTTGTGAAATATGAAAAAAAATCTAAACTCCCTAATCAAAAAAATTATTCTAAAATTTTTTCTACTCTAAGCAAGGAAGAGAAATTGATCTTTCAAAAGATATTAGATTCAAATGGGGCTATATTACAATCAGATTTAGTAGACAATAATTTTTCAAAAGTAAAGATAACCAGAATTTTAGACAAATTAGAAGGAAAGGGGCTTGTGGAGAGAAAGAGAAGAGGAATGTCCAATATAGTAATATTAAAAAACTAATTAATTGAAACTAGTTTCAAACTAATTTTTTACAATGGTTTTTAAGCAGTTTCAAACCCTATTTTAGTGGTGTTTTAATGGAAAAAGAAAATATTAAAAATTCCCAAATAGATGATAAACTTTGTTGTGGGAAGTTAAATTCTAATAAGAAAGAAGAAAACGCAACCAATTCCATTTTTGCCTCAGTTATGGCTGCTCTAATTCCTCACTCTTTTTGCATAGCCTTTATTTTAGCTTCTATTTTAGGAGTTAGTTTTGCAATAGAAATACTAAAGCCATTTTTATTAGATAGGAACTTCTTTTATTACTTAATAATTTTCTCAATAGTCGCCTCAACACTTTCTGCAATATTTTATCTACGTTCAAACTCCCTTTTGTCAATACAAGGAGTAAAAAAGAAATGGAAATATTTGCTTACTTTATATGGTTCGACCATTTTTGTAAATTTAATTTTATTTTTATTTATATTCCCTCTAGCAACTAATATCTCTTTAGAGTCATCATCTCCTTTATCCCTTTCAAACTCTAACAAAACTATGTCTGCTCTTTCATCCAATCCCCAATCAGATCTTCTAGAAGTAATAAAGATTCAAGTTGATATACCTTGCTCAGGACATGCTACGTTAATTTCAGAGGAGTTAAAAAAGCTCTTTGGAGTTAAATCTGTAAGATTTGATTTTCCAAATTATTTTACAATATCTTTTGATTCTTCACAGACAACTAAGGATCAAATTCTCTCTCTAGAAATTTTTAGAACTTATCCAGCAATTTTAATTCAAGAGAATTCAAATTTTACCAACCAAAAGAAAGATAGCTTAGAGTCAGCCTCTCTTAGTTCTACTACTAAAGATAACTTATCTCTCTCTTGCGCTATTAGTCTTAGCAGTTGTGGCTGTGGCTGTTCCCAGAATAATAAAAATTAGTTTTTGATTTTTTTAGCAAAAGTGGGGGAAATTTATGAACAAAACTATATTTTTTATAATTCTTCTAACAATTTTTTTTATAGTTCTAATTGTTTTGGGAAATGGTTTTGGCATTTTTGGCTCTTTTGGTAGTTCTAATAAATTTAATTTGAAAAAACCATCCATAAATTTTCAAAATTCTATTTTTAAAAATTCTACTCTCCCAAATAATTTCGATTTAGATAAATATATAGTAATTCCTCTTCAAGAGATTTCTACTAAAGCTAAATGGTATAACTATAGTTTTAGTGGAAAAAACATACGGTTTTTTGTTTTAAAGACTTCTAGTGGTTCTATAAAAGCAGCTTTTGATGCTTGTGATGTATGTTATTTATCAAATAAAGGTTATAGACAAGAAGGAAATTTTATGGTCTGTAATAATTGTGGCAATAAGTTTCCTATTGAGCAGCTAGGAAAAGAAAATAATCTTAGTGGAGGCTGCCGGCCAGGTTATTTAAAGTTTAGAATTTTAGGAGATTATTTACTTATAGAAAAATCCATTTTAGAAGAAGGTAGGTGGAGATTTTCTTAAGGTGAAAGATTTGATCGAAAGAAAATTTATCATAAATAAAATGCATTGCGCTTCTTGCGCACAAACTATCGAAAAAGCTTTAAAAAACTTAAAAGGAGTCTTTGATTGTTCTGTAAGTTTTGCCAATTCTAATGCAATTGTATCTTTTGACGATACTTTAATAACAGAAGACCAGATCATAAATAAAATAGAGGGCTTGGGATACGAGGCATTAATTGCAGACGAGCAAAATTATTTTGAACTTCAAAAAATAAATCGAAATCTTGAAATTTATAATTTAAAAAAACTTTTAGTTTTATCCTCTATTTTTACTTTTTTAATATTTCTAATCTCTATGCCATTCAAATGGTTTGAAATCAAAATTCCATTTGAATTAGAACTCTTGGTTATTAGTGCATCAATTGTACAATTTATAGTTGGGGCTCGATTTTATAAAAGTGCTTTTGTGGCTTTTAAAAACAAAACAATAAATATGGATACCCTTGTTGTTATTGGAACTTCTGCAGCTTACTTTTATAGTCTCTATCTTTTATTAATAGGAAAAACAGAAATGCTTTATTTTGAAACTTCAGCAGTATTAATCACCTTTATTTTGATTGGAAATTATCTAGTTAGTCTTTCAAGGTCAAAAGCCTATGAGGCTCTTGAAAAATTAGTCTCATTGCAGCCAAAAATAGTTAGAATACTTAAAAAAGGAGAAGAATTAGAAATCCCAATAGAACAAGTCAAAGTTGATGATATTGTAGTTGTAAAACCAGGCGAGAGAATTTCTGTAGATGGAGTAGTAGTAAAAGGATATTCTTCTGTTGATGAATCAATGATTAGTGGGGAAAGTTTACCTGTTGAAAAGACTGTAGGAAAAAAAGTTTTTGCAGGGACTCTAAATCAGAGAGGTTATTTGCACATAAAAGTTAGTCGAGTAGGAAAAGAAGTCTTATTAAATCAGATAATAAATTTGGTGTTTACAGCCCAACAAAAGAAACCTCCTGTTCAACAATTTGCTGATAAAATCAGCTCGGTATTTGTGCCTTTTGTTTTGTTAGTAGCAATTTTTAGTTCAGCTTACTGGTTTTCAGTTGGAAAAAGTTTTGAGTTTGTTTTGGAAGTATTTGTATCTGTTTTAATTATAGCATGTCCTTGTACTTTGGGTCTTGCAACTCCACTTGCCCTAATAGTGGGTAGTTCAAAAGCCTCAAAAAGTGGAATATTAATAAAAGAGCCAGCAGCTTTAGAGAGAGCACGAGAGATAAATACCGTAGTCTTTGACAAGACAGGTACTCTAACAGAAGGAAAACCGAAAGTTGCAGATATAATTCCATTTAAAATAGAGGAGAAAAATGTATTATTTTATGCAGCTATAGCAGAGAGGAGTTCTGAGCATCCTCTTGCTGATGCAATTTTGTCTAAAGCTAAAGATTTAAATACTCCAATCCCATATCCAACCAAGTTTAAAATTTTTCCATCCAGGGGTATTTTTTGTAAATTCAAAAACAACAATATTTTGTTTGGAAATAAAAAACTCATGTCTCTTTTTAAGTTGAAATTAAGCAGAGAAATTTTAAAAGTTATTAAAAGGTTAGAATCTGAAGGAAAGACAGTAATGTTATTAGCCTTAAACAAAAAGGTAGTCGGTATAATTAGTGCAATCGACAGACTAAGACCAACAGCCGCCGAAGCTATAAAAAAACTCCAGCAAAATAATATGGAAGTAATTCTTTTAACTGGGGATAATCATAGGACTGCAACGGCCATAGCAAAAGAGCTCAATATTGATCAAAAAAATGTTATTGCAGAGGTACTTCCAACACAAAAAGCTTATCAAATAGAAAAACTCATAAGCAATGGAAGGAAAGTAGCTATGGTTGGGGATGGAATAAATGATTCACCTGCCCTATCTAAAGCAAATCTCTCGATTGTTATGGGTTGTGGTTCAGATATCTCAATAGAAATTGGGCATATCATTTTGTTAAGAAATGATCCAAAAGATGTATTAGTAGCTTTAGATATTAGTAATAAAATTTTTGAAAAAATAAAACAAAACTTTTTCTGGGCATTTATTTACAACATTTTAGGAATTTTGTTCGCAGCAGGTTTTTTTTATTCTTTCTTTGGAATTTTATTAAGCCCAATGATAGCAGGCCTGGCAATGAGCTTGAGCTCAGTTAGTGTAGTTTTAAATTCATTTTCTCTTAAATATTCCAAATAATTAATTTATCTGCTTATCAAGCTTTTCCCAACGGGCCTTTTTCCCCTAACCAAAAAATTTATATTTTATTCTTCTATTATTAAATTAAAATATAAAAAAGGTGACCAGATGAAAAAGATATTTTACTTATTTTTAATTTTATATTTATCCATAGGGATATATTTTTCAGCTAGTTATACTGATGTTTGTGAAGATGGTACTAAATACTGGCAATGTTCAAAAACCAAACCAGGTTATGCTTGTCTGCCAGATTATTCGTCTGGTAGTTCACAACTTAAACTTCAAAATGACCTGCAAACAAAATTGGTAAAAGATATCAAAACAGGTGCTCATCTATGTGCCTGTGAAAACTTTCCAGGTTATGTAGAAAAGAACGGCGAGTGTGTAAAAAGCTCTTGTCAGTATAAAGGAGTGGAATTTCCAAATGGAAAATGTTTGGACGAAAAACCAAAAAGGTGTGTGGATGGTTCAATAGTGGATGATCCTCTCAATTGTGGTTGCCCTATTGGAAAAGAAATTTCCCCAGATAAAAAATCTTGTCAAAATAAAGTTGGATGTAGATGGGGTACTGTTATTTGTCAAACTGGTTATAAATGCGAATATGTAGAATCTGACCCAAACGATGATGGAAAATGCACTGCTCTAAGTGGTTGTGCTCCAATAATTCCTCCAGAAAAAAGAGTTAGCTGTACTTCATTAGAATATTGTGACACGTCAGTGGATCCAAAAGGGGTATGCGTAACTAAAAAAGGCTGCCAATACTCCAATCCACCTTGTGCAGAGGGAGAGATATGCGATAAAGAAAGCGGAGTATGTAAAAAAGCTAATTTAGTTCTACCTCTCTCTAGCGGCTCATCAAATTCTTCAAACCAAAAAGGTTTTTCCTTTTCAAATCTCTCTTGCTGTTGCCTACCTACGGCTGGATTTATGGCAATAATATTTTTAAGCCTCAGAAATAAAAATAAAATCTAGTTTTACTTTTTACTTTTTATTTTTTTGTTTTTTATTTAACTTCTTTTTCCCCTAGCTATTTTGCTGTCTCCTCCACCTTTCACTCCAAGTTGATTGAGAAGCTCCACTGCATTTAGGTTGCTATCTTGAGAGAGAGCTATTACTACAAATCCTTCTTTATTTTCCACTATTGCATCAAATCCTTTTTGGGCAATTTTTTTTGCAACATTGTCTGCAACCTTTTGTTCTATATCTAGTTTTAGTTCAATTTTTTTAGAATTTTTTGCTATTGCGCTTTGAATCTCCTTCTCTATTATTAAATCCAAATATTTTTCTTGCCAATACTCAAGCTCTTTTCCTCTCTTTTTCCACTCAGAAATTATTTTATCTAAGTTTTTGGTTATACTCTCTTCTTGAGAATAGAGTTTTTCTTGCACTTCTTTTAGCACTCGTTGCTGTTTTTGAATATGTTCTACTGCTGCTAAATAGCATTTAAAAATTACTCGCTCCACCCCTTCCTGAATAGATTCTTTTTTTACAATTTTAAACAAGCCAGCTTCTCCAGTATAATCCAAATGAGTGCCACCACAAGCCTGGTGATCCACTCCATCCTCAAAAACATTTGGGGCAATTCTTCTTAGTTTTTTTTGTGGATCTAAAATAGATACTATCCTAAGCTCCTTACCAGGTACAGCTCCTCCTTGATAAATTCTAAATCCAAATTTGGCTTCTGCTTCATCTCGCGGATAAATTTTCTTTTCTATAGGTAAATTTGTGGCAATTATCTCGTTTGTCCTCAATTCTATTTTTTCTAATTCTTCCGGAGTTATCTTTTTATAATGTGTAAGGTCTAAATGAGCTTTAAATTCATCCTTGTATGCTCCACATTGCCATACATGAGGTCCCAAAATTTCCCTAGCAGCAACATTTAGTATATGTGCTCCAGTATGATGAGCCATGATCTGTCTTCTTCGCTGCGCATCTATTTTTCCCCTTACAATTTTTCCAACTTCTATTCCTTCTAAGTTTTCTAGTTTATGGAGTATAACTCCAGCTTCTTTTCTTACTTCTAAAACTCTTTTTCCTTCTATTGTCCCATCATCTGAAACTTGTCCTCCAGATTCTGGATAAAAAGCAGTCTGGTCTAATATTACCCAATTATCTTTTACTGCTAAAACTTTTGCCTCGAATTCTATTTGATTATTATAGCAAAGCATGAGTGTTTTTTCTATTCCCATCACATCTATTGTTTGAATTTTTGTTTCTTCTTCGTCAGTTTTTCTTATCTTTGCATAGAAGTCTGGTGGTACCTTTATTTCTATTCCTTGCTCTTTTGCAACTGCTTCAACTGTCTCAGGAGGTATTCCATCAGAAATATATAAGGTAATTAAGTCTTCTAAGGTAATCTGTCTATTTGTTTTGTTTGCAGTATTGATAATTCTATTAACCTTTTGTAAAGCTTGCTTTTTGCTTTTTCTATATTTTTGTAATTCCTCTCCTATCACTTCTATAGTTGTATTTACTCCTTCCTCTAAATGGGGGAAGAGCTCTTCTAAATTTTTAGCATGCCCCTCTACAATTGCACCAAAGTCCAAATTCCATTCATATTCTTCGTTAAAACCAAAAGCTCTTCTTAAAATCAATCTTAAATTATATCCTCCACCTGCATTAGATGGAAGTTGCCCGTCAGTTATTGTATGTAATAACGTATTTATATGATCTGCAGTTGCATATAATGAAAAAAGCTCCTTTAGTTGAGAAAATAATTCCACTTCCTCCATTCCTAAAGTTTTTGCGATATATTTTTTTTGTTCGTCTAATGTTCTGCCCTCTTCTATATCTATACTTCCAGAGAGTTTGGCATATTCTAAAAATATTTTTTGGTCTATTTTTATAGCAGCCTGTTCTTTCATCTTTTTTATCACTTCTCCAAACACTAGCTCATAAGAAGTTGGGCTATTGTTTGTAATCCAGCAGAGCCTTGACAATCCAGCACCCATGTCAATTACTTTTGTTTTTAATTCTCGATATGTTCCATCAGGCATTATTTCATATTGCATGAAAACACAATTACCTAATTCTAGTCCATCGCAAAAATATTCCATAGAAGGACCAAAATTACCTCCACCCATCCAAACATCTTCTTTGAAAGTTATTTTTTCTTGGTCTATTCCAAGCTCCTTTAGATATTTAATATCGTGCTCTATTGCCTCTTCTTTCCAATAAAACAATCCTGTTTTTTGAGTGTTAAACGCATGCTGCCCAACCATTACAAAATTAGTATAATGCCTTCCAGTGACTCCAACATTACTTAAATCCCCAAATCTTATACATGGCTGAGGGATAATAAGGGGATTTGCAGGTGGTTCAATCTCCCCACTAACAACATAGGGCTGAAATCCGCCAATAGAAGCAATATTAAAATAAATATCATCTCTCCATCTTGCTACGGTCGGATATGGTTTTACTTTTTTATGCCCATTTTCTGTAAAATATTTTTCTATTTTTTTCCAAGTTTGTATATAACTCAAACTCTCTTTTGTTGGCGGATTTCCAATAAATCTATATCCTACACACGAAGAGTCTTGACAATAGTCCATCTCAGCTTTTGCCCAAAAATATTTCTGACATTTTTTACATTTTTGTCTTCTAAAGCCATATTTTTTTAATACTTCTAATTCGTAATGTTTTTGATATTCTTTTTGAAACAGTTCAAAAAGTTCTTTTTTGTCTGCCATTTTAATCACATATAATTTTGATTTTTAATATTTATAATTTAAATTTTACTCCCAGTGGGCCTGCCCGGATTTGAACCGGGAATCTTTCGCCTGTGAAGCGAACGTGTTAGCCCTTCCACCACAGGCCCACTTTAAAATCAATTTAAATTTATAAGTTGATTAAATAAAACTTAAAATATTTATCAAATATTTAGATTTTTAAATATTTAAATTCATTCTTTATTATATTGCTCCCATCGTCTAGCCCGGTCAAGGACGTAGCCCTCTCAAGGCTAAAACACGGGTTCAAATCCCGTTGGGAGCGTATTTTTAATTTTTAATCCTCATAATTAATTTATGGCAATTAAAATAAAAATTGTAGGTGAAATTCAAAAAGCAGAAAATCAAAATTCTTTTCAACTAACTAAAAAAATCGAAGCAGAGGAAAATCCATTTAAAAAAACTCCTCCTCTTGTTGCAAAAAAAAGTTCTATCTCAAAATTTTTGTTATTAAATTTATATAATTTAAAGTTTGATATAGAAAAAGTTTTGATAGAGGGTTATATAAATAAAGATTTCAATTTAACGGAGGGGGTGGACAAAAAATTTTTGCTTTCTTATCTTTACGAAAAAATGGATAGCTCAAATTATTTCAATACTTCTCTTGAGCCCCTAAAAAAATCAACTTTTGAATATAAGCATTGTGGTTTTTCAAAACTTTTAGCAGAGTTTTTATCAAGCCAAGAGGGCCGCAATTTTCTTTTATCTCTGAGGCATTTTGTTCTTTCCAAACCAACTATAAAAAGATTGAGAGAAATTAAATTACCTATGGGTAGAAAAAGCCTTGAGTCTTTAGATAATTCAATCTTTTTAGTGCCAAAAAGAGCAGAAGTTATTTCCAATAGCTATAGTTTTGTTTTTAGAGAAGGGGAAAAACACAAACTTTCTTTTAATTTTGAAATCTCCTTTTTTTCAAGTGGTAAACATAAAAAGATTTCCCTCTTATCTGCAGAAGGAGAAAAAAATATTTATAGCTTTAGAGAAGGCGGTTATACTAATAACAAAGTCTTAATTAGAGAAGAAAAATTTGGCTGGCAAGCTTTTAGAATATCTCCAAGATTTGTAGATGGTATTTTGCATTTAGATATTTTTGAGCTTCAAATCCATTTTCCAACCAGCTAACTTTTAAATTAGTAAATTTTATGGAGTAGTTCTTGTTCTATCCCTAGGAAATAGGCTGGCTTCTCTTATATTTTTTAAATTACATATCTTCATTGTAAGCCTTTCAAGCCCTATTGACCACCCGGAGTGTGGTGGTGCTCCTATTCTAAATGCATCAATATAAAATTTGAAATTTTCAGGATTTTGACCTTTCTTTTTAAGCTGCTTTATTAATAATTCAGGAAGATGTATTCTCTGTGCACCTGAAGAAATTTCCAGCCCTCTATATATCAAATCATAAGCTTTACAAATTTCTTCATTGTTTTCTTCAGGCATAGAATAAAAAGCTCTTATAGAAGTTGGCCACTTGTTTATAACATAAGCTTCTTTTTTTATTATCTGTTGCATTTTTTTCTCGTGCTCTCTACTAAAATCTTCTCCCCACTCTATTTTCACATCATGAGATTTTAATTTTTCAATTATTTGAGTGTAGCTATATGTGGGGATGCTGTCTATTATTTTTAAGTCGGCTTGTAAAATTTCAAGTTCTTTTTGACATTTCTCTTTTACCTCAACAATTATTTGCATAAATGTTTCTTTTAAAAGCTCTATTGCTTCTTCTTCTTCGCAAAATCCAATCTCGCAATCCATTTGTATTATTTCATTTAAATGCTCTAAGGTGTTGTGTTTTTCTGCCCTAAATACTGGAGTAGTCATAAAGACTTTATCCATTCCTCCAATCACTGCCAATTGTTTGTAGAGTTGTGGGGATTGTGCCAAATAGGCCTTTTTTTCAAAATATTGTACTTCAAATAGCTCTGTACCTCCCTCAGTGGCTGCTGATACTATTGAAGGCGGATGGATCTCGTCAAATCCCTTTTGTAGCAAAAAATTCCTAAAAGCATTTATGGCAATAGATTTTATTTTAAATATGCTATATGTAGTTGGCCTTCTTAAATCAGCATATCTAAAATCAAGCCTGCTATCTAATTCAGCAGGTACCTTTCCTGTTAGTTCAAATGGTACCTTAGCACTCAATTCATTCAATATCTCAACGTCTATTAATTCTATCTCATATCCAAGCTTAGCTATTGATGATTTTTTTACAATTCCTTTTATTGCAAGTACGGTCTCTTTTGGTTTGTCGATTTTTTCAAAAACATCTGGGGGTGTTGTTTGTCTTTTTGCAATTACCTGTGCAATTCCTGTTTTATCTCGTATTTGCAAAAATCTTATCTTTCCAATATCTCTTATTTCATGTAACCATCCAACAATTACTACCTCTTGATTTTCTTTTTTAAAAATATCTTTAATATATTCTGTTCTCTTTAGCCTCATATTTTCCCTCGTTTTATTGATAAATTATTTCCACTTCTCTTTTTAACCATTTTGTAAGGATTTTCTTTAGAGTTTCTTCTTCCAAATATAGTGTTTGACCAGCTTTTTTTTCTAGAATTAGCTTTGCTTTTTCTTCTCCATTTTTAAAATAAGTGTTTATTCCAATAAATTTTATTGGAAAAACTATATCTGAGATTTTTTCTTTTATATTTGGGGTATTTCTAATAATCCTCACTTTCTTTTGAAGTGCAGAAGAGATCAAAGAGATTACCTTGCCCTTTTTTCCAATAAGTAAACCAGGGGTAGAACTCTCAACAATTACAACTCCTTCTATTTCATATGCTTTTGAAAATTCAGAAGCAGAAATATTGTAATTTTCATTTATTTTATACAAAATTTTTGCAATTTCTACTTCTAGAGGAGAAATCTCCCCATCTGTAAGTTTTTTTGCACAAGTTTTACAAAGTTTTTCTGAAAATGCACAACCCTTACAGATGGGGGTCCTCATATTTTTCACCTATTTCTGAGAGGTCCCATCTGTGTTTATTTTTCTAAAACTATCTCAATCGAAGAAACTTTTGATTTTGAGCCATCTTCGTTTTGGACCTCTTCAGTCATAATCTCAATATTTTTTACCTTTATATTTTGCAAAAATCTTCCTCTTGTGATCTCAACAACATCTACTGCCTTTGAGATCAGTTTTCCTCTGGCTTTTATTTTTACTGTCTTTACCCCACTATTAAATTGGGTCACTACTGCCAGAACATATCCCATGGTACTTTTCTTTCCGATGAAGACAGTATTTTCATCGGCTTTTTGTTCTTGCACTTTTTTTTGTTCTGTAGTTTCTCCCATTTTTTTCACCTCTCTGAATCTATTAGTAGAATTATTGTATTAATGCTCTTTTCTATATTCCTCTACTATTTTCATTAATATATTTATGTCTAATTCTTTTAAATCATTACTATGAGTGTTCTCCTCTTTTTTTTGTATTACTTCTTTTTTTTGCTTTTGTTTTGGATTTGTTTTTTTAAGTTTTAGTATTTGTATTATTCTTTTTAGTGTATTTATCTTTGTTTTAAGTCTTACTATTTCTCTATCTTTTAGAATTTTTTGATAGTTTTCATTTTTTAATTTTTTTATTTCATTATTTGCTTGTAGAAGTTGCTGCTCTAAAACAACTATTCTTTTTTTTAGCTCTACATTTTCCTTTTCTATTTTTTTATCTATTGTTTTATATTTAAGTTCAATTTTTTGTGGCTGGGTTTTTTGTTGCTGGATTTGCTGGGGCTGTTGATTTTTATTTTTTATCATTTCAATGGCAGATTCTGTTCTATACCCTTGAAGTACTAAATAGGCAACTTCTTCTTTTTCTTCTATATCTAAACTTAAAATATTTCTAATTACATTTTGGTATTCTCTATATGCTACTATTGCTGCAAAAATTGCATCTCTCTCATGCACAGTTTTACAAATTTTTTTATTTTCTTTTTTTTCATATTCTCTTGTTATTTTCCATTTCTGCTCTTCTCTAAAAATATTTTTTGGCACATACAATTTTGAATTAAAATAAGATGCCAGTCTTATTACAAATTGGGGTGCAGGATTTACATCTGAAGCTATAATCGCAGGCTTTCCAACTTGTTGTATTTTTTTTATACTGTCTTCAATCGAGCCTACTATTGTAATTGTTTCTTCTATTTTTCCATTTAAGTTTAAAAAAGCAATTCCAATATTATTGCCAGGATCCACACCTACAATATAATACTTCAATCTGCTTCACCCATTTTTTTATAAACGAGTTTTTGTTCTAATTCTACGTAAGTATTTGGTTTAATATTTTCTTTTATAACCACGCCAGCACCTATCCAGCAATTGTTTCCTATCATTTTTCCAGGCATAATAGAACTTAGCACCCCTGTTTTTACTCTATCTCCTATTATAGCTCCAAGTTTTGTTCTTTTTGTATCAATAGTTATTTCATTTACCTTAGCCTTTATTGGATTTTCATCAAATCTAAAATTTGCAATTTGTGTTCCTGCTCCAAAATTGCAATCCTCTCCAATTATCGAATCTCCAATATATGTTAGATGCTTGGCATTCACCCTATCAAATATTATAGAGTTTTTTATAGTTGTAGAATCCCCTATAGAACAATCTTCACCAATAGTGGTTTCTCCTCTGATGTAGGCATGTGGGCCTATTACACTTCCTTTTGCAATAAATACATTTCCTTCAATATAAGAATCAATTACTTTAGCTCCTTTTTGTATTATTGCTTTTCCTTTTATAGTGGTATTCTCTACTTCTCCTTCTATGCTTTGTGCTAAATTCTCTAATATAAATTTAGTCGCATCAAATAATTGCCAAGGCAAACCAATATCCATCCAATACTCTTCGCTTATCACTGCCTTTGCCTCTGTAAATTTAAATAAATCTGTTATTTCGTATTCTCCCCTGGGGGATTTTTTTATTTTTTCTATAAGTTCAAATATCTCTGGCTCAAAGCAATATATAGAACAATTTACATAAGCATTTTCCACAGGCTTAGTTGGTTTTTCTTCAAAACTTTCTACATAATTGTTTTTTATCGTTGCAAATCCATAATTTTCAGGATTTTCAACTTTTTTTAAAATCAAACTCATCTTTCCTTCATGCTCTTCTTCTAATTTTTTTAGAGTTAGAGGTGTAGTGATTATATCTGCAGCCACTGCAAAAAAAGTTTTATCTATTCTATCTTTCAGCTGCAAAACTGCAGCTGCAGTGCCATACTTTTCTCCTTGCTCAACAAATTCTATTTCTACTTCTCTATTTTCTTTTATTTTTTCAAAATATTGTATTATTTTTTCTTTTTTGTATTTTACTACAATGTATATTTTTTTAACCCCAACTTTTTCTAAATTCTCTATATTATATTCTAATAGTGGCTTTCCGACTATTTTTATCATTGCTTTTGGTCGAGTATTAGTTAGGGGGCGCAATCTGGTACCAATTCCACCAGCCATCAATATAGCTTCTTTTACTGTCATATTAAATCTTTAAAAATTTAGATATATATTTATTGCTGTTATCCTCCGTCCAATTTTTGGCTCAACTTCTCATTCTTATTTATATTTTTATACGCCTCAGAGCGGGCTCGAACCGCTGACCTGCCGGTTAACAGCCGGCCGCTCTACCTACTGAGCTACTGAGGCTCAAACTCAACTTCTTTTTTGCTTTATATAATTTAATAGTAGGTTGTTTTTTTAAACTCTACTCTCCCCAAATCAGTTTATGTGTTTAATTATTTTAAATTAAATTTTATTTTTTTTGTTTTGGGTATGTTTCATTTTATTTATTAGCATTCCAATCTTTGCAAGTCTTACAATTCTTTCTGCTGCTCTTTCAATTTCTTTTCTTGTCTTTCTAAATTCATAAACAAAATCAGAATAAAATTTTGGATTTATTAAATAAGTTTTTTCAATTTTTGTTTCTATCATTGGCTCAAGGGATAGTTTTTTTATTTTTTCTTCTTGGCTTTTGTTTTCTAACTCTATTTTATTTTCAATCTTCATTTTTTATCATCCTCCAACTTTCTCTGGTCGCCAAATTTATTTTTTTTAATTTTAATTTAATTAAAATGATTAAATTTAAAAACATTCATTTTTATTTTTTTTAGGAAAATATATCCAAACATTGCTTTTGTTTGTTTTTATCTTCTATATAACTACAACCACCAATATCTTTATTGTCCATAGCATATTTTAAGTAACACTTATCCATCCAATTTTGTTTGTCTTCTCCCTTTATTTTAGAGCAAATTTCTAGATTAGTCAAAGTCCTGTTTGAATTTAAGACATTATTTAGACAATTTGTTCTTGCCTGATAATTCAAATAGTTACAGGCATCTAAATCTAAATTTTCTAAAGCAGTGTTATAGTAACACTCTAACTTTATTAAACTGCTATATATTTTTTCACAAACACTCCAATTTCCTGTTTTTATAGAATAGTCTCTATAACATCTATCTCTGTTTAATTCAGGGTCTGTTTTTGAACAAAAATTATAGTCTTTTGTCTTTATAGCAAATTTTTTTATACAACTATCGGAGTAGGTGGTGCCTGGTGTTATATACAAACAAAATTCTTTATTTTCGGTATAATAAGCTACAATCTCATAACATCTATCTGAAACAGAAGTTAGATTAGTGTCGTTACACTTATTATAATTAGAAGTTGCAAGTGCCTCACAGGCTAAAAATTTTGCAAGTTGGCTCTTATCTATTTTTTCACATTCTTCACTGTTGTTTTTTTGTATAGCATACTCGAATATGCAATCGCTGTTGTTTTTGCAATATTTTGTGTCATTATACAATTTAGCATAACAGAGATTGGTACTAAATTCATCTTTTTCAAATGTACAGGGAGGTGATAAATCCTCTAAGCATTTGTTTTTTTTCTTTTCTTGGAGTTTAAAACAATAACTTACGTTATTTGTATTGTAAGCTGCCTTCTCATAACATTCTTCTCTAAGCAGAGGAGAATTTATTTCATAGCATAGATTTGGCATTTGATTAGAAAATGAAAATAGGCATTTATCTAAATTTTCAATGGAGTAGATCTTTCTGCAAATCTCTACCTCGTTTTTTTCAATAGCCATGTTTAAATAGCATTCATCTCTTTCCAATACATTCTTTAATTCTTTACATCTATCGTAGGCAATCGGTAAATTTTTTTCTTGTTCTTTTAATTCTTGAGATTGTTGGATTTGTTTGTCCTCTTTTTGTTGCTCTACTTTTTCTATATCGATTTCTACTTTTTTTATAGTTTTGTTTGTAGTGCATCCACTAAAAAATAGAGTTAAAAAAATAAAAAATAAAGCCAAAACAAAAAAAACTTTAGTATTTCTCATCGTTTTTCCCATTATTCAAAATATACTTATTATTTATAAATCTTTTTGGAAATTGTTTTTGCAAATTTTTATAATAACTTTTTTATGGAGGGGGTGGGATTTGAACCCACGAACCCTCTAAGGGACAGGATCCTAAGTCCTGCGCATTTGACCAGGCTTTGCTACCCCTCCAATTAAACATTATATACTATTTTAAAAGAAATTAAAAAACTAGTAGGATAAAAAATAAAAAATTAGAAATAAAATTTGTTTATTTCTTAGTTCTCAATTCTCTTCTTTTTGGTCTGAGATAAGGAGAGCCGCATTTGCGACATTTTTTAACTCCTTTTTTATTTCTAGCTTTACATTTTTTGCAAATAACAATATTTGCTAATAGTGCATCAGCCTCTGGAAATTTTCCCATCTAAACACCTAATGAAGTATTTTAAATTTGTTGATATTAATAATTATAACTCAATATTTTAAAAAGTAAGCCCTCGTAGCTCAGCGGCAGAGCGCTCGCCTTGTAAGCGAGAGGTCGTGGGTTCAATCCCCACCGGGGGCTCTAATCTTAAAAACTTTTTTCATTAAATATTATTTATGTTTAATTCTAAGAAAATAGCAGCTGTTGCACAGTTTGGTGGCCCTACTGCAGTAATTAATAGAAGTTTAGTTGGTGCAGTAAATGAATTAAAAAAACACAATTGCATAATTTTAGGTCCAAGATTTGGTATTAATGGAGTATTAAAAAATGATTTTTTTAGGTTAGATCTTTTTTCAGATTCAAAATTGGATGGAATTAGAAAAAGCCCAGGTTCTTATTTAGGTACTTCTAAATTTAATGTTAATGAGGAGAGCTCTTTTTTAATAGCAGAGAAATTAAAGGAGTTAAACATATCTTACTTCTTTATGATTGGTGGTGATAGTACTGCTTCGATTGCTAAAAAAATAAGGCTTGCTGCAAAACAAATAAACTATGATTTAGTGGTTTTTCATATTCCAAAAACTATTGATAATGATGTAATAATAACTGATCACACTCCTGGTTTTGGAAGTGCAGCAAGATTAGTTGCAAAAGCATCCTATGGAATAGATCAAGAAAATCGCTCTAGTGGCGGAATATATGGAATGGTTGTAATGGGGCGAGATTCTGGATTTTTAGCCTATAGTTCTACTCTACTTAGAGAATCTTCTTCTGGGCCAGATTTAGTTTATGGTCCAGAAATAAACTTTAATTTAGACTTTTTTTTAAAAGACATTGAAGATGTATATTCTAGAAAAGGAAGAGCATTTTTTGTACTATCTGAGGGGATTAGGTATTATCATTATGAAAATGGCAAATTAGTTTATGAAAACAATAAAATAAAAACAACTTTAGTTGTTGATGTTGCCAGCGCTGCTTTAAAAAGAGAGGTAGAGATGGAAGAAAATTTTGGCTCTCCTTCTCTGAGTGCAGGAAGTGATGTTTTGGTATCATATATTACCCAAGTTATTAAAGAAAAATTTGGAAAAATTAGAGTTAGGATAAATAATTTGGGATATTTGGCAAGGTCCTTTCCTGAGGTATCTGAGATTGACGCAGTGGAAGCAGAGGCTGTAGGTAAAAAAGCTGTAAGATTAGCATTAAGTGGGTATGAGGAAGGTAGTGTAGCAATAATAAGGGTTGGCCATAGTCATAATTATAGTGTAAAATTAGAATACGTTCCTCTAGATGATATAATTGGTAATATAAAGCAAGTTCCAAGAGATTGGATAGGTTCTTATGGAAAGGATATTGGAAGCGAATTTTTAAATTATGCAGGGCCTTTAGTTGGGCCAATAGATGGATTTGAAAACTTGGATCATCTACTGCCAAAGAATTTTGAATTTGATAAATTCATTAGAGAATAGAGATCGAATATGATTAATTGTTTTACACTTTCAGCAAAAGATGGTTGGATAAGCTTTGAATCTTATAAGGACAAAGAGTATGTGACATTTTATAGAAGGTTAAAACCCTCCAGATTATCCGAGACCTTAATTTTCAAAAATTCTATAAAAAATAAAAAGTGTGAGGTATTTTTTTTCGTCAGTTATGGTGAGGTTGACTTTTTTAAAACAAAATTATGCTCAATCACTAAAAAAAATTTTGCGAGACTAAAAAACAAAATTTTCGAGTACTCTAATAAATTTTCTCTTAAAAAAACATCTAAATTTTATTCAAATATTTTATTGAAATATGAGAAAGTACTTTTTAATAAATTTATCTAAAAACAAAAGTTGATTATTTAAATTTTTTTGTTATAAATTTTTTGAGGTGAAAAAATGTTCGATGAGTCAAAGGATCAGGCTGTCTTTGTTGTCAAACACAAAGATTGGATTGTAATAAAAAAACTTTTAATTGATGAAAAGGTTTCTAGTCAGGAAATTGGCTTGTTATTATCATCTATTCAAAAATCTATTTTTGAAAAATCTTATTTTTATTTTGATATTGAGGTAAATAAAATTCGACAATTAGCAAAAAAATTTGTTGCAACTAAAAGAAAGAGCATCGGGGCTGTGGGAGAAATTTTTTCTTCACTAAAAGTAGGAGAATTAAAAAAAGAGCTTGAGGGCTGTTGTAAAAAGCCTGATCACTATCCACTAGCAGAGCAATTTTTTGTTTTAGCTGTTTTAGATGAACTGGGGTTTAATCCTTATCCAAATTTAGAAGTTATTCAAAAGCTCTATCCAGAATTAAAAATTCCAAAACCAAAAGGAAATTTTGGAAAGAAAAAATAAGCAAAAATTCAAAGGGGAAAATTTATAATTTCTAAAGATTTTTAATAGGTTATGGAACAAAATTCTGAAAGTTATGAGAAAAAATTTTATCAAGCACTACAAGATGTTTTTATAGGAGCAAAGATTGAAGGTAAGGGCGGCTTTATTAATTTGATGAAAATAAAATCAAATTATTACAAAAAAATAGAAAAACTACTTAAAGATGATATAGAAAAAGCTTTAGAGAAATATCCATCATTTAGAGATGAACTTTTTGATAAACTTTATGATTTTTTTAATAAATATTTTACAGAAAGTGGTTCAATCTATTTTAATTCAACTCCATTTCACAATAACATTTATGAAAAAGTTTATACTGATGACAAAGATGTCATATTATTTTGGAAAACTCATATGCTCTATTATGTTAAAACAGATAGAATTTTTAGAAGTTTACCAGTTGAATTTGATAATCTTAAATTTTATTTTGATGCAACAGAGATAGAAAACAAAAAAGCAAATGAAAAAAGAAGTTTAATATATGAACTTAAAGAGATAAAAGAAGATAAAACTATAGTCTTTAGAGTTATCTACTCTGAAAAAGGAAGAATAACAAAGACTGAAGATATACTAAAAGAATTAAAGAAAAAACAGCTAAACATTACTGAAGAGCAATTAGAAAGAGCATTTAGAACATTTGAAAAGCAAAGTGAGGTAGATTTTTTTATAAACAAAAATGCCAAAGCATTTTTGCAAGAGCAATTTAAACTCTGGAGTTATCAATATTTTTGGGATGGGGCAAAAGAATGGACAGCAGATAGAATTAATCAATTACAAATTTTAAAAGATATTGCTTTCAAAATTATTGATTTTATTTCACAATTTGAAGATGAATTAGTAAAAATATGGAACAAGCCAAAGTTTGTTAAAAATTCAAATTATGTAATAAGTTTGAAAACATTAAAGTCTATCCTTCCAAATAAAGATTATGAATTTTATCTTGATTTGGTTAAAAAGAAGTTGTTGGAATCAGTTGAGTATCAACAAGATATCAAAAATACGATTTCCGAGGTTTATAGAGATAATGTAGCAGGAATTTTTGTAAAAAATGTACAATTTAATCAAAACAGTATTTCTATTTCTTACCAAAAAAGAAAAAAACAAGGTAATGGGTATGTAAATTTGGTGGGAGATGATACTAATAGGCCAAAGCTAATTAGCTATGAATCGATTTATATTGATACGAAGTATTTTGATGAAAAATTTAAGTTGCAATTATTGGGCAGTATTTCTCGTAATAATTCTTTAGACCAATTATTAGATGGTTTATTGATTAAAAGTGAAAGCTGGCAAGTATTAAACTCCTTAAAAGAAAAATACAAGAATCAAATAGATCTAATTTATATTGACCCCCCATTTAATACTCAAGAAAGTGGTTTTTTGTATGAAGATAAATTTTTAGACAGTAGTTGGCTTTCTTTAATGAATGACAGAATCAAAGATTCTTTAATATTCTTAAAAAGAGGAGGTAATTTCTGCCTTCATCTTGATGAGAATGCTGATTATTATGGCAGGTTGTTACTAGATAGTAATGGACTAGTATTTCAAAGAGAACTAATTTGGAATGTTACTGCTGTGGCATACAGCGAAAAAAAGAAGAAATGGATAAGAAGCCACGATGTAATTTTATATGCATCTAATGAAGATGACCCGTTAATATTTAACCCGATACGATTAAATAATAACGAATGGGATGTTAAAAAAATGGGAAGCATACTTGGAGGAAAGGGAGATGACATTATTACTACAAAGTATACTCACTTCAATAGAAACGAAAATATTCAAGATTTTAGTACACAAAAAACAGAAAGTTTATTAGCAAGAATTATTAAAGTGCTCTCAAATAAGGGAGGTATTGTTTTTGATTATTTTGCAGGAACTGGCACAACACTTGCTGCTGCACATAAATTAGGTAGAAAATGGATTGGTGTTGAGATGGCAGAATATTTTGAATCCATTACTTTACCACGTATGAAAAAAGTAATCTGGGGAGATCGGTATGGCATTTCTCCAGATGTTAATTGGCAAGGTGGAGGATTTTTCAAATACTACGAACTTGAGCAATATGAGGAAGCATTAGCAAATTGCAAATATGAAGATGGAGATCCATTTATTAAAATAGGGGAAAATCCTTATGAAGAATATGTTTTTATGAAAGATGAAAAGATGCTCAGAGCACTTGAAATTGATTATAAGAATAATAAAGTCAAAGTAGATTTATCAAAACTTTATCCAAACATTGATATTGCTGAAACTCTATCTAATCTAACTGGAAAGTGGATCAAAAAAATTAGCAAAGATGAAGTTGAATTTGAAGATGGAACAAAAATAAATATTAAAGATTTAGATTACAAATTAATCAAACCTCTAATATGGTGGGAGTAGATGGATAATAGGCAATATCTTAGAGAAATTGTAGAAAATATAAATTTTGAGGAGCTTCCGCCACAGTGGAACCAATTTGATCTTGTAAAATTTTCTCATAAAAAAAAGTTATTTGAATTTCAGCAGCAAGCTCTAAAAAATTGCCTCAAAGCCCTATACTTTTATTTTAAACAAAAAAATTCCAACAAATCAGAATTATTTAATCACTATAAACTAATCGGATTAACTCAAGATCTTGATTTTAACTTATCAAACAACAAGTTAGCGATTTTATCCAATTATTACCCTTCAGAGGATTCAAAAATTTCTTTTGAACACTTTATTAACAGAATGAGCTTTTGGATGGCAACAGGCTCTGGTAAAACGTTAGTTATTGTTAAGTTAATAGAAATCTTAGGAAAATTAATTAGTAGCAAAGAATTACCACAAGGCAATATTCTTTTTTTGTCATACAGAGAGGATCTCATAGAACAATTTAAAGCCCATGTAGCTGAATTTAATTCTTATAATTTTGATACAAAAATAAATCTAATTGATCTAAAAAGCTATGATGGAATAATGAGATACTCTGGAGATTTGATTTTAAAAAAAGATGAGATCAACATATTTTATTATCGCTCAGATCTAATCTCAGATGAACAAAAAGACAAAATAATAGATTTTAGAAATTATGATAATAATGGTAAGTGGTATATTATATTAGATGAGGCTCATAAAGGTGATAGGGAAGATAGTAAAAGACAAATGCTCTATTCAATCCTTTCAAGAAATGGCTTTTTATTTAACTTTTCTGCTACTTTTACAGATCCAAGAGATTATGTAACTTGTGTTTTTAATTTTAATCTTTCTGAATTTGTAAAACAAGGTTATGGCAAGCATATTTGTCTTTCAAGCCTTGATGTAGATGCATTTAAAGACAAAAGCGATTTTTCTACTATCGAAAAACAAAAAATAGTGCTAAAAACAATTTTACTTTTTATTTATATCAAAAAGTATTGGGAGGAAATTAATAGCTACAACCAAAAACTCTATCATCGTCCTCTATTAGTAACTTTGGTTAACTCTGTAGATACAGAAGATTCTGATCTAGAACTATTTTTTAGAGAAGTAGTAAAAATAGCAAAAAATGAAATTAAAGAAGAATTTTTGGAAAGTGTAAAAAAAGAACTCATAAATGATATCCTTGATTATGAATTTAAATTTGAGGATTTAACTATTAATATAGATGAAGCTAAAATTTCAAGTATTGACTACAGGGATATTTTAAAATATTTTTTTAATGCTAAATCTTCTTCTACCATTGAAGTGTTGAAAATTCCAAAGAATAAACAAGAGCTTATCTTTAAACTTAAATCTACCGACTCTCCATTTGCTTTAATAAAGATAGGCGATATTTCCAATTGGTTAAAAGAAAAATTAAAAGATTACGAAATAATTGAAACATTTGACAATGAGAGTTATTTTAAAAGAATAAACAATGATGACTCACTTTTAAATCTTTTGGCAGGCTCTCGTGCTTTTTATGAAGGATGGGATTCAAATAGGCCCAATATTTTATTATTTTTAAATATAGGTTTAAAAGATGCAAAAATATTTGTTTTGCAATCAATAGGCAGGGGAGTTAGAATAGAGCCTAAAAAAGATCTTAGAAAGAGACTTCAAAACTTGTTTAATGAAAATTTAATAGAAAAAGAGCTTTTTGAAAAAATTAAAGACAAGGTTTTATTTTTAGAAACACTCTTTGTTTTTGGAACTAAAGCAAAAAATTTAGAACAAATAATAAATACTCTAAATGATCAAGTAACTGAATTGAATTTAGGCAAATCATTTATTATAAATCCAAAAATAGAAAACAAGCCCCTTTTAGTCCCAGTGTATGGAGAATCAAAATATCTTTTTGAATCTTTTGAAGGCAACTCAGATACTCTCACTCTTCCAATAAGTTCCAGAGAATTTGAGTTAGCTTTAGATTTTTATAATTTCTTAACACAAAACAATGATAATAAAATAATTTTAGTTAAGTACGATATAGAGCCAGTGATTTTATTAAAATTAAATGAAATTTTTGAAAAAAGAAATTATAGATTTTCTGATTCCCAGACTATTTCTAAATTAGCTCCTCATTTAATAATTAGAAAAATCGTAGATTTTCTAAAAACAAAACATAAAGATTTAGAAAAATTTGAAAAATTAGAAAAAGATAAATTTATAGTTCATTTTAAAAACATTTCTTTTAGAATAAGTGGACTTAATAATTACAAGTCTATTTTTTCTGAACTTGAACAAAAAATTCAAACAATAAAAAATAAACCATCTATCGAAAAAGAATTAGATCAGTTATTTAAAAATAAAAAGCGTGAAGAATATGATAAAAAACGAGAATTACTTATAAATGCCCAAAACTTCGAATTTGAAGGAAAGAAAATAAAAATAAAATATCTATTAAACCATTACTATTTGCCAATCCTTTTACCAGAGAGCGAAAAAACAGAATATTTGTCTCATGTTATTAATGTGAAGAGTGAAATTGATTTTATTAAAGAACTTGAGGAGTATATTCAAAAAACAAGCTCAAAAGAAAGTTTTTTTTCTTCCGCTGAGTGGTGGTTTTTCTCAAAAATAGATGAGCATCTTGATGATGTCTATATTCCTTACTATGATGGTGAAGGTGGAAAAATTGCAAATTTTAAGCCAGATTTTATTTTCTGGGCAAAAAAAGGAAAAAAGTATGTTATCTTTTTTGTTGACCCAAAAAGTACAGAATTTACTAAAGCATTCAAAAAGATAGAAGGCTACTGTCGTATTTTTGAAACACAAAACCAAGGAAAAAAACAACCGAAAATTTTTTCATTTGATAATTTAGAAATAGTAGTAAAATTATTTTTCTGGTCTAAAAATAAAAATATCCTTTCAAATTATTCAGATTATTTGGTTAGTTCAGTCGAGGAATTAGACAAAAAGCTTGCCTCTACTATAAACCAAGCATAAGCTTTATAAACTAAAGCGTTCTAAATCATTTTATATTTGGTTAGTCAATCACATATGAACTGCGGCATTGTTTTTAATTATTCGTGCTAAAAAATAATTAGGAGGTTTTAGTATGGCAAAAAAAGAACACCTAAATTTGATCTTTATAGGACATGTGGACCATGGTAAGTCCACTACAGTCGGTAGGATTTTATATGAGACAGGTGCTCTTAGTGAGCAACAACTCAGAAAGCTAAAAGAAGAAGCAGAAAAATTAGGTAAGGCAACATTTGAATTTGCTTTCACCATGGATACTCTAAAAGAAGAAAGAGAGAGAGGAGTTACTATTGATATTTCTCACAAAGAGTTTGAAACAGAAAAATTCTTCTTTACTATTATTGATGCCCCAGGCCACAGAGACTTTGTAAAAAATATGATAACTGGAGCATCTCAAGCAGATGCTGCTGTAATCGTTTGTTCTGCAAAAGAAGGAGTACAAGCTCAAACAAAGGAACATGCTTTCTTAGCAAAAGTTTTAGGTATAAAACAATTTATTGTTGGAATTAACAAAATGGATGCTATTGATTGGAACCAATCTAGGTACAACGAGGTAGTATTTGAACTAAAAAAACTACTAAAAAATATCGGTTATAACGTAGATGCTATACCCTTTATTCCATATTCAGCATATCAGGGAGGAAATATAAAAACTAGGTCGGATAAAACTCCTTGGTATACTGGTCCAACTCTTCTAGAAGCATTTGATAAATTAACAGTTCCTGAAAAACCAATCAACAAGCCACTCAGGATGCCAATCCAGGATGTTTATTCTATTACTGGGCATGGTACTGTGCCTGTTGGAAGAGTAGAATCTGGAGTAATGAAACCAGGAATGCAAATTATTTTCATGCCTTCTGGCATAAAATCTGAAGTAAAAAAAATAGAGATGCACCACAAAGAAATTCCAGAAGCAATTCCAGGCGATAACATTGGTTTTAATGTCAAAGGTGTAGATAAAAACCAACTAAAAAGAGGAGAAGTAGTAGGTCCAGTGGATAATCCACCCACAGTAGCAGAAGAATTTAAAGCTCAAATTGTGGTATTGGATCACCCAACAGCAATTGCAAAGGGTTATACTCCAGTATTTCACATGCACACAGCACAAGTTGCCTGTACATTTGTAGAATTATTAGAAAAGAAAGATCCAAAAACTGGGCAGACAATCCAGCAAAATCCAGACTTTATAAAAACCGGTGATATTGCAGTAGTAAGAATAAAGCCATCTAGACCAGTGGTAGTAGAAAAATTCTCAGAGTTTCCAGCTTTGGGAAGATTTGCAATTAGAGATATGGGCCAAACAGTTGCAGCAGGAGTGGTTTTAGACGTGGTTCCAAAGAAAATGTAAATTAGTTTGGTGATTATAATTGGGAAAAGCACGCATTAAGTTAATTGGAAGGTCTGCAGAAGAAGTAGATGGAGTTTGTCAACAAATAATTCAAATAGCAAAGGCAACCGGTGTAGAAATTTCAGGCCCAGTTTATCTTCCACTTCGCAGGCTAGTAATTACAACTAGAAAAACTCCATGTGGGGACGGCTCAGACACTTACGAGCACTGGGAGATGAGATTACATAAAAGAATTATTGATATAGAAGGAGATGAGAGAACATTAAGACAGATAATGAGAGTAAAAGTTCCTGATAGTTTGCATGTAAAAATAAGTCTAAAATAAGCATCTATTTTTTATTTTTTTCTTTTTATTTATAATTTATTGATGAAAAGACGACTTCAGATGGATCTTCCCAAATGAAGAAAATGACTTGACTCTGAAAGATTTTATTTAGCTGATCTTTATGCAAGAGGAGGATGTGCATTATTTAAAATTTTCACCAAAAAGACTTGCAGTATTAGAAGGTAGTCAAAATTCTACCTTAAAACTATTGGAAAAAAACTTAAATGTAAAAATCTATGTTTTGGGAGACGGGCAAGTTGAAATAAGGGGAGCAGCAGTAGATGTCTTTTTTTCCATCCCTGTACTTAGAGCAATTTCTAGGGGATTTGAGCCGCATGTTGCTTTAAAACTAAAAAATGAAAATTATGGTTTTAATTTAATCGATCTAAAAGACTATGCAAAAACAAAAGCTCAGCTCGTAAGACTAAAAGGGAGAATAATTGGAAAAAAAGGCAAAGCAAAAAGAATTTTAGAGCAACAAGCAGAGTGTGATATCGCTGTTTTTGGCCACACTATTGGAATAATAGCAAATTTAGAAACTTTAGATGTAGCAACAAATGCTATTTTCAAATTAATCGAAGGAGTACCGCACTCTGGAGTTTATCTTTATTTAGAAAAAAACAAAAAATGGAGAAGAGAAAAAGAAAAACTAGATAATATAAAAATGGTATAATTTTTAAAATACAGCAAGGGTTTTTAAATTCTTTTATCATTTTATTTTTTAAGCGACCAGGAAGGGATTTAAATGGATTCAGATAGCATTTTTAAGAATTTTAAGGAACATTCTGTTGCAGAATTTTTTAGAAAAAATAAGCAAATGCTTGGGTTTTCTGGAAAAATAAGATCTCTCACTACCATAGTGCACGAATATGTAACTAATTCACTTGATGCTTGTGAAGAAGCTCAAATCTTGCCTGATATAGATGTGCAAATTTTAGAGGAAGGAGAATTTTATAGGGTGATTGTAAAAGATAATGGCCCAGGTATACCAAGAGAGCATTTAGGAAAAGCATTAGGTCAAATGCTAGCAGGCACAAAATTTCATCGCTATATTCAACAGAGAGGGCAGCAGGGAATAGGAGCTGCTGGCTGTACACTATATGCCCAACTTACTTCAGGAAAGCCAATTTATGTAGTATCTCATTATAATAATCAGGTAATAAAATGCAATATTTCTATAGATGTGAGAACAAACAGCCCAATAATTTCAAACGAGATTGTAGAAGAAAACAAAGATGGTACTCATGGCTTGTATATAGAAGGTATTTTTGGAGAAGTAAAATATGACAAATCACAGCAAGGTCCATACGAATATATAAAAAGAACTGCACTTGCAAATCCTCATCTTACGATTTCTATATTAGAACCAAATGGTAATAGAACCACTTTTTCTAGATCAACTGACAAAATTCCTTCAAGACCACTAGAGGTTTTACCTCATCCTCTTGGTGTTGGAATTGCTGATTTATTTGAATTAGCTCACAACCAAAAAGATCACAGAACTCTCAAAGGATTTTTACAACACTCATTTCAGAGAATATCATCTCAAAAAATAGAAGAAATTCAAAAACTTGTAAATGGTACTGTACCAGGTATAATTTTTGTAGATCTGCTAAAAAATCCATCTGAGTTGACTTGGGAAGAAGCAGAAGCTTTAGTGAAAGCCTTTTCTAAAATAAAATGGGTAGCTCCTTCCTCTGATTGTTTGAGGCCAATTGGAGCAGAGCGAATTCAATCGTCTTTAGCAAGTATTTTGTCTCCAGATTTTATAGTAGTTAGTCAGAGGCCTAGTAAAATTTATAGGGGAGGAATTCCATTTTTAGTAGAAGCAGCTTTGGCTTGGGGAGGAAATGCAGGAAGAATTCTACAAAATTCAGAAGTAACTTATGATATTGTAAGGTATGCAAACTCAGCCCCGCTGTTGTTTGATTCTTATGCTTGTGCTATTAGTCAGGCAGTTAAAGATATTGATTGGAAGAGATATCAAATAAAAGATATCGAGCATTCCCCCCTCACTATTTTTGTTAATTTTGTATCTGTGCATGTACCATATATCTCTACAGGCAAACAAGCTATTTCTCCAGAAGAAGAAATACTGCAAGAAATAAAATATGCACTAATGGATTGTGCAAGAAGATTGCAATCCTACATTTCGGGGGTGAATAGAGAGAGAGAAATTCAAAGCAGAAAAAATGTAATTTTGCGCTATGTCTCAGAAGTTTCTAAAGATTTAGCAGAATTATCAGAAATTGCTTCTAAAGAAGAATTAGAAAAAAGATTAAAGGAAATGGTTGAAACAAAATACCTAACAAAACTTTTAGACGACTCTGCAGATGAAGAGGAGCAAAAATCACAAGAGAAGGAAATTAGCCCAGATGAAGAAGAAAAAGAAGAATAAATTTTTGGGGTGAGTCTATGAGACAAAAAATTAAAAAAGATTTGATAAAACAGGATAGCTCTATTGTTATAAAAAAGCTCGAGGATTTTGGCTCAAAATTAGTGCAAGATATAAAAAGTGGTCAATCTCCTACTTTTGAAATACCACTACGCTCAAAATCAAATGTTTTTTTTGATGAACAATTAAACTATTTAAGGTTAGGGGAAAAAAAGGAAAAAAGGACATTCCTAAGTGCAGCACAAGCAAAAAAATTTATGCAAACAATAGCAATAGCAAATAAATGTAAAAAATTTTTGAAAGAAAACTCACACACTTCTATAAGGGGTTTGTTTTATCAACTAAAATTTTCTTTAGGTGATGATTTAGATGAGGAGTTATTCTCTGAACAATCAGAATCAAATCCACTAATAGAGGATTTAGAAGTATCTTTAAATGTAAAGAGAGAGGACTTAAATTTAAATACTGATAGAAAGGGAGTAGTTGCAGGTAATATGGTATTAAAAGACAGTTTTGGAGGAGAAGAGACGATTATTGATTGCTCCAAGCAAGGGAGGTCTGGATGGATGATTCCTTCAGATGTGGATAATGGAATGGAAATAATGAGTTTGGAGGCAGATTATGTTTTAGTAGTAGAAAAGGACGCTATGTGGCAAAGATTAAATGAAGATAAATTTTGGAAAAAAGAAAATTGTATTTTGATCACCCCCAAGGGCCAAGCTTCTAGGGGGTGTAGAAGATTAATAAAAAAACTCTCAGATCTAAATTTACCAATCTATATATTTACTGATTGTGATGCATGGGGTTGGTATATCTATTGGACAATAAAAACAGGTTCAATGAATTTGGCATATATTGCAGATAGTATCGCCACTCCAAATGCAAAATTTGTTGGAGTTACCATGAGAGATATAAAAGACTACGACTTTTTAAAGAATTTAACAATAAATGCAAAAGAAGTCGATTTAAAAAGGGCAGAAGAAATGCTAAGTTATGATTGGATAAAGCGCTATCCCCAGTGGGTAGAGGAATTAAAAATAGTACTAAAGACAAAAAAGAAATTAGAACAAGATGCACTTCAAGGCCCAAGTTTATCTTTTGTTGGAAAATATCTAAAAGAAAAAATCGAGCAAAAGAAGTTTTTGCCCTAAATATTTTTTATTTGCTATAAATAGAGCTAATCTTTTTATTTTTATTTGAGCTTATTATTTTTATGTCTGATTCTATTGGTGTGGAGAGCACTCTACCCTCAGTCGTATTAACTAAAGAGGCAAATGATTTTTTAGACGAACTGGTTTTATCTAAATCTTCAAATGATCAAATAATTGAGAAATTATCGGATCTAAAAGATAAAATGTTAATGATGGGATTCAATTCTCCTTTTAGAGCTATGGTTTTTAAAACTTATAGGGAATTTGTTGAAAATTCTAAATCTGATTTGTTAGATCAAAAAAAGCAAAAAAGCTATTTTGTTTATTTAGCCTCTTTAAAAAAATTTACACTCAATAGAGTAGCTGTAGCTTATGCAGCCCACAAATTAAAAAATTCTTTAGAAAAGTTAGGTTATGGCTATTTGGTTGAATTTCTCCCCTATGGCGGAGAATATCGCCAAAAGCTATTAGATATTTATGCTTTAGAATCTTATTTATACTTGCAGGAGTTGTTTAAGCCACTAAAGCTAGAGCATCAACCAAATAAGTTAATTAATTTTGATAAACACTACAAAATTTTTACAAGAAAATCATTGATTTTTAAATCGTATGCTTCTAAGGTAGCACTTTTTTGTGCAATTGCAAATTTTGCTGCAAAAAAAGTAAAAGAGGAACTGAACCTATCTATTCCCCCCGAAGTTAGTGAATATAATAAAATTCTAAAAAGCTATGGTTTTGTTGAGGATGCTGTAATCACATCTATAGAGAATTATCCAAATTTATTTGAACAACTAAAAGAAAAAAAATTTTTGTTAAAATCAAAAGATAGTTTTTATTTAGATCCAGATTTAGAGGCAAAATTAAATAAAAGAAGAAATGAGAAAAAAAATAAAACAATCTTATATTCTGCAGAAATTCTATTTAATTTGTTGTTTGATTATTATCTTATCACAAATTTAGCCGCAAGAGAATCTACTGTGGTTTTATATTCTGTTAGTCCAAATCCACCAAAGGAGCATTTAGAGGTTTTAGACGAGCTCTGCCCACAAAAAGATTTTTCTCCTTCATTTTTTTTAGAAGAAAAATTTTTATTAGAAAAACAAAAAGTCCCGCTCAACCCAAAATTAGTTGGAGTTTCCTTTTTTTGTATAAAGGCAAATAAAGATCCTCAAGAGATGGCAAAAAGATATGATTTAGATTATCAAGAACTTCAAGAGGCAATATTTTTAATAAAGGATATTATTGAAAATAAAGATCAAAAGCTTTCAATCTTTTTAGAAAGTCTTAAATCTGAGGATGAGAATGATAATTCTAAAGGGGAAGAGAAAGGAAATATTTGAATTGATAAAATCCTCTCCTAAAGATATAGCAGAAGTAAAAATTTTAGTAAAGCCATCTAAAAAATTATTTTTTTATATTCTAAAATATCTCCCAAATATTCAGAGAATTTATGTTTCTGAGGGCATATACAAAACTATTTCAAAAAAGATAGTGGCAGCTCTAAATAGGGCTTCAGTAGAGGTAGTTGTATTTTCAGCTAAAGTTGGAAGGCCGGAGGTTTTTCCTTCATCTAAAAAAAATCAAGCTTTAGAGTTAATAAAACAAAATCTACCAGCCAAACAAATTTCACAATCAACTGCACTCCCACTCTCCACGATTTATTTTTTAAGAAAAAAATACAAAAACCGCCTATAATCTCATTTTACAAATTTTATTTATAGGGCAAATAGAGCAGGTCGGATTTCTTGCTTTACAATATTTTCTTCCATGAGCAATCATCAAATTAGTATAAATGCCCCAATATTTTTTTGGGATTATTTCCATTAGTTCTTTTTCAATTTTTAGTGGGCTGTATCTATTTGTAGTTATACCAATTCTATATGAAACTCTAGAACAATGGGTATCAACAGCCACTCCTTCAGTCTTGTTATATCCAAAATAAAGTACTATATTTGCAGTTTTTCTTCCTACTCCATCTAATTTTATTAGCTCTTGCATAGTGGATGGGACTTTTTTTACTTTTAAAATTTTCTTGGAAGTGTTTATTATATACTTTGCTTTTTGTTTGTAATAACCAACAGGCCTTATTATTTTTTCAACATCTTCTCTACAAGCTTTTGCTAATTTTTGCGGATTAGGATATTTTTTGAAGAGAAGGTCGGTTACTTTGTTTACTCTCTCATCTGTAGTTTGGGCTGAAAGTATTACAGCTATAAGTAGCTGAAAAACATTTTTATATTTTAATTTTGTTTTTGGATTTTTGTAGATCCTACTTAAAGCCTTTATAACTCTTAGGGCGAGTTTTTTTCTAATCTTCAAACTCTCCATCTAATATTTCCACTCCATCCTTTTGCACCAATAGCGTATGCTCAAATTGTGAGACAAGGCCATCTCTTGCCTCTCTTAGTACATAATAGGGATGCAAACATCCCTCTTCAAGTAGTTCTTTTAGTGAAGCATTTAGTAAAAGGGTTGTTTTTATCATCCCACTTATCCATCTCCTTGCAAAAGGTAAGCCTTTATATTTTAACAATAATTTAGTAAATAATTCCCTACTAGAGCGCATCCTAAGCTTTCCCCCACTAATAATAGAATATATTTCTACATTTGGAGTTTCTACTACTCTTCCCTCTCCATTAGTTGCAAAAGGCTCTATTGCAACAATATCTCCCTCTCTAAAATAATAACTATCTTCTTTAGCTATGTTTGGTATATCTATTCCAGCATGCAAGTTATATTTTTCTATTAAGTGGCCAGTTAAATTTGTTATTGGTCTAAATCCATACTCCTTTATTTTTTCTTCTATTTTTTTCCCTACCTCTCCATCCCCTACTCCTTCCTTTATTGTTTGAATGGCAACTTTTAGTGCTTCTTTTGAGGCTTTAAGTAATTTTTCATTCTTTTCTGATAAATCTATAGTAATGGCATTATCTACAATGCAACCATCAATCTGAACTCCAAAATCAACCTTTACAATATCTTCGTCTTTTATAGTTGTCTGATCTTCAATTTGAGGAGTATAGTGGGCAGCTATCTGGTTTATTGAGAGATTAACTGGAAAGGCTGGCTCCCCACCTTCATCTCTTATCATTTTTTCTATTGTTTCAGCAATATCTAAAAGGGTTTCTCCAGGATTTACTAAATTCTTGAGATGCTTTCTTATCTTTTCTGTAATTTTACCTGCCTTTTTATATTTTTCTAAATCCTTCCAATAATTTTCTTCTCTCTCCTCTATTTCTTCATGCGTAAAATTTTTTTCATTTTCTTCTTCTATCATCTTTTTCATCCTCCCTTATTTTTTTTAGAATTTCCAAAAAGTCATAATCCTTTTCTGCCGCATCAGCTAAATATTTTTTGTTTTTAATCTTTATTATTTTTATACCTAATTGTTTTGGAATTTTCCAATCTTTTATAGGGTGGTCTCCTACCATCAATACATTTTCTTTTTTTAGTTTGAGCTTTTTTAGTAATTGTTTATAAAATTTTTTTGTTTTTTTTGCAGTTATAAAAAAATCATCGAAGTATTTTTCTATTCCAAGTCTAATTATTTTTTCCCATTGCTTTTTTTTAATCCCTTCACTCACTAAGTACAGTTTGTATTTATTTTTTAATATTTTTAAGACTTTTTTTACATTTTTATATAATTTTATTTTTCTTTTTGTCTTGTGATAAGCAATTATTCCAGCCGCAATTATTTTTTCTTTATGTTTTTGGTTTTTTGAAATCTTATTTAATAATTTGTCAAAATGAAATTGGTAATTTGAACCATACTTTTTAATTATTCTATCCAGTTCCTCTAAACCCTCTTGTTGTGTTGTTTTAAGCCCATATCTTATCATATTTTTTATAGCGTTCTCTCTTGCCAACTTAGCATAGTACCTAGTGGGATAAAGTGTATTGTCTAAGTCAAAAAATATTGCTTTTATTTTTTTTTCCATTATTTAATTTTTTACTTTTATCTAAAAAAAGCTTTTGTCTACTCTAAGGGTGGGCTTGGTACACCGTCAAAGCGGCTCCAACCCCACCTCCCACATATTTCCCCAACCATTTTTGTTGGGATTTAATTATAGAACAAAAAAATTTAAAAGGGTTTTTTTGTTTTCTCTTATAACTGGCGCTAAATTTTTATTTTTATTTTATCAAACAAACTTACTACTATTAAAAAGTTTATCAATTAAAATTCAAAATTAGCTTTTATAAAAACAAAAAAGTTTTGCTTAAAAAAATAAAAATTAAAAATAAATAAATAAAAAAGAAAGAGGTTTATTGAATTAGACGTTTTTCTACTTGTTGCTCTCCATTGTTGGTAGTTGTTAGTATCAAGAGGTTACCTTTTTTGCCTTCTTTGTTTAATTGTCCAATTACATATTTTAGTGCTAGATCTTTTTGCATTGGTTGGTTAAACTTAACTTCCATGACTTGCTCTCCAAGTAAATTATATACATTCACTCTAATTAGTTGGTCTTTTTCAATATAATTTGTTACAGCTGAAGGTTGTTGTTCCTGGTATTTTTTGATAACTTGAGTGTAGCTTAATTCTGCTTTAGTTTCAGTTCTAATCCTATTAGACCTTAGTTTAACTCCCTCCACTTTAGAGGTTTGTCCCTCAAAAAGTGGAAAAATTTTTTCCTTATCGAACTTTCCAATACACATTCCAACAAATTCCCTTGACTGCAGGTCATAAACATAAATCTCAGGTACATTATTTTTAGCTTTTGCTTCGAAGGTGATATATCTTCCTTCCCATCCAATTTTTATGATTCCACCAACATATGCAGTGTCCATAGAATAGAGTGGCATTTTTGCTGCTATTAGTTTTTTATTTTCTAATACGTAAGCTCGCATATTTCCAGTGCTGTCTTTTATTATTACTATATCTCTATTCTTTGAATCGTAAACGTTTTTATCCACTCCAGGTACAAAAATTACTCCATCTGTTTGAGATATTTTTGCAACTACTTCTATTGTATCTCTCTTTCCAGTTGAATCTTGAACTTCTACTTTTGTATCGTGTAGTAATTCAAAATCCACAATTTTTAAACCACCAATTGTTTCTCCTAAATTTTTTATTACAATATTATTAACTATTGTATCTTTATTTGGTTGAATTTGGACCTTCTCTATTTGGATGCTATCTCCTTTAACTAAATATTTAGAAATTTTCTTCCCCATTCCATTGATATTAACGCTATCTACATATAATTTCTCGCCCAATTCATTTGCAATTCCAATTATTCTAAGTGTGTCTTTTGTATCTTTTTTTATTATTATATTCTCTTGCAGAGGACTAAAAGTAGTATCTGGTTTTATATAATACCCCCTCTCAAATAACACAGTATCTTTCTGAATGTCACTAGCTTTGAGGGTGTTAACAGAAATTACTCCCATAGCCATTGCAGAAATTCCAACCACATTTCTCCTATTTTTCATATTTTCACCTATTTTTCATTATTTATAACTATATATTGTAGCTAAAGATTTATAAACCTTTGTGTTTATTTTTGTAATTAGATGGTTTAATTTTTTGAGCTTTTAGAGTAGAAAAGAAAGAGTGGGGGAAGGGGGGTAATTAAATTTTAAAACGAGTTTGTTTTTTTCTTTTCTTCTATATCTATTATCGCTTTTGCAATATCATAATTTGCAGCTTTTAGTGCTTCAATTGCCTCTTGTTCACTACAAGAAGTCTTTGACATTATTAATTTTATCTCTTCTGTAGAGATGTTTTGTTCTTTTTTTATTTTTCCACTTATTTGATAGCTAACCTCCTCTCTTACCTTTATTTCAATCACTTGAGGTTGTTGAATAACTATATTATAATTTGGAGTTTTAATTACAACTTCTATTGCTTCTATCTCACTACTTTCAACTCCAAATTGTTTTAACATTTTGGACAGCTGCTTTGAATCTAAATTAGGACCAAACATAAATCTCCCCTTTTAAATAGTTTTACAACAAATAATTATAAAACATTTCTGTTTTATTTTTTTATGCAAAAACAAAAAGTGGATAGCGTTATTATTTGCCCAAAGTGTGGTACGAGGCATTTAGCAAATGCCAAATATTGCACAAAGTGTGGCTATATTTTTGTATCCCCTCACAAAAAAATAGAAAAAGTTTCTGCAAAACTAGAAAAAAAAGAGGAAAAAACTCAAAAAGAAAATTTAGAAACAAAAATAGAATCAATAAACACTTCTCTTTCAAATAAATTAGTTTGCCCAATTTGTCATACTTCATTTTCTTCAAATCTAAAAAGATGTCCAAAATGTGGATTTAAAATATAATTAGTCAGCTACTCTAAAATCTCAAAAAAGCAATCAGTCCACCGAATGCCTTTAGTTCCTCCCCAGCTTCTGAATGTGAAGAAAAAATATAGACTGGTTTGTTTCTTTTTTCTGTTTCTATTACAAGTTGTTTTATTTGTTCCTTTGTACTCAGCAGGCTATCTAAAACAACTATCTTTTCTATAGCTTCATTTTCTAAGGCTTTTTTTATATTATCATATCCATAAGTTATTTTATTTGAACCTTTCGCAAGAAGAGTTTTAAATTCCTCCATCATTTTAAGCTCAACTGCTATTTGTTGTTCTTGGATAACTTTGTTTACAACACCTTTTTTTAGTAATTCTATCACCCCACTTTTTTCAGCATAAGAGCAATGTTCTAATATTATTTTGGAAACTATCTTGTTCTTTTTTTGTTTTAAATATTCAAAAAAATTTTTTGCCTCAAATCCAGGTCCTGCAAGAAGTAATGTAAAATTTTGTTCTCCAAGTTGTTCTATTTTCTTCTCTATTTCTTCGTAGTTCTGTTTTTTTTCTTTTTCAAAATTTTTTTGTTCCAATTTTTTAGTGGTTTTAAATTCCATCTCCCAGCTATATTCTATTCCAAATCCTAAAATCTTTGCAAATAAAGCTTTTTTTTCATCCATCAACAAGATATAAAGTTTAGGCTTTTTAGTATCTTCAATTGCTTTTTTAATTCTCTCCAAATGATAATTTTGCCACTCTTTTATTATTTTTACACTATATCCTGGTTGTAGATCTATTGTATGATAAGAACCTAATTGTAAGTACTCTAATGGTTTTCCTCCAACTATTTTTCCACTCACTCTAAGATGATTTGTAAATTTTGAAAACTCTGTCTTTTCCACCTCCACTATCACTACAACTTTTTTCTTTTCTTTTTCTGTTTGTTCATTTGCCTGATAAGTTCTAAAACTGACAGCCTCTATTTTATCCCCAACTTCAATTATATTACTAAGGTGCCATAGATCTTCAGTATTTTGTGGCAGAAGCTCTATTAAGTTTTCTGCTTTGTTTTGTTTTAGAATTTGCATAAAATAGTTTTTACTTTTAGGCTTATAAATTTATAATTTCTCTCCAGTTATAAATTTTTCAACCATTTCTTTAGCAACAGAATCTGGATATTGTCTTGGAGGATGCTTCATAAAATAGGCACTTGGGCCCTCCAAAACCCCTCCTATATTTCTATCTAATGCAATCTGTGCACATCTAATAGCATCTACACTTATACCTGCAGAGTTTGCTTTATCATCTACTTCTAAACGAAGTTCAATATTAAATGGAATGTTTGCCCACATTCGCCCTTCTATTCGAATAAAACCTAATTTTGTATTTGATAAAAATGGAATAAAGTCAGACGGACCAATATAAATTTTGTCCTCAGGCAATCTTTTTTTCAGTTGACTTTGGACGGCTTCAGTTTTTGAGATTTTTTTACTTTTAAGTCTTTGTTGTTCTTTCATATTCAAAAAGTCTGTATTTCCTCCAACATTTATTTGGTATGTTTTTTCTATTATAGCTCCCCTATCATCTACTAATTTTGCTAAAGTGCGATGTACTATAGTAGAGCCTATTTGAGCCTTTATATCATCGCCAATTATTGGAAGATTTGCTTTTTTAAATTTCTCTTCCCACTTTGGGTCTGAGGCAATAAATTCAGGTATGGCATTAATAAAAGCGCAGTTTGTCTCTAAAGCCATCTTAGCCCAAAATCTAGAAGCTTTAGCAGAACCTACTGGCAAATACGATAAAATTATCTTTGCTCCACTACTTTCTATCTCTTCCTTTATTTCTTTTTCTAAAATTTCGAGTGGTTTATTTTTAATTGGCTGTACTCTCTCTAAAACATAAATACCAACTCCATCCAAAACAGGAGCTTCTTTTACCACTACTGTGCTTTTAGGCATTTTTGACTTTTCTATCCATTTCACTTCATTTGGTGGACTGTAAGTAGCATCTACTAAATTTTTATTTACTTTTTTAGAATCCACATCAAATGCCGCCACAAATTCAATATCTTCTATTTTATATCCTCCTAAAATAGGATGCATCAGCCCAGCAGTTTCATCCACTCCATTTTCTTTGTAATATTGTAATCCTTGGTATAATCCAGCAAAACAATTACCAACTCCTACTACTGCCACCTTTATCTTCTTTGTCATTTACTCACCTTAATTTTTTATATACACAACTATTTATATGAGTATATATTTATATAGGTATATAAATATTTATTGATTTCATTTTTCCCCTTATTTGTAAAACTTTTTTTAAAATTTTTTAAAATAAAAGCTTAAAATCTAACAAAAAAAAACAACTTAAAACCACCAAAACATTTTTATTTTTTTTTCTTATAAATAATATTATGAAACTCAAAAATTTAAAAGTTAATATAGTTGAAAAATATAATAAAAATAGAATAAAGTTTAAACAATTTTTTAGAAGAAGTATCTTAGTTACGACTTTCCTTTCCTCTTCAGTTGCTGGATTTGCTGAAAAGTATGTAATGTCAGATACTCTATATATCAAATACCCCTCTGATAATAATTACACGTTAGATTTTCCAGATTATGCAGTTTCTGCAAGAATCAGATTTCTCTTTTTACCATCTATAAATATTTACCGTCCAACAGTAATACCTAAGGAAAATGCACCTTTTAGAGATAAAATTACTTTTTCTTCTGCCTCTATTTTTGAGGTGAACGGTCCAAATTCACTGAAGTGCGATACTACTATTTATGAGGGGTATGATACTATTAAAGTGACATTAATGTTTTCTTACATTGGAAGAGCAGAAAATGATACTTCTTTTGCAAAAGTAGTGGGTAATCTTGAGGTGGATCATAAAAAAGGACAGTCTCCAACAACTGTAAACGAAGAAAAAAATAATGAATCATTTAAAAATATTGCATTAAATGAGTTTACTTTATCCAAGTTTTTTGAGAAAGGTGGTAAGGCGCTCTATTTTTATAACATTAAAGGACAATTTCTAGCAAAAATAACCTCTTCAAACCAATCAGAAATTTCAAGTTTAGCTGATGGTTATTATTATGTAGTTTTTGAAGACAAAAATAGTAGAAAAGAACCCCAGCGTTTAGTTCTTCTAAGAACCAACAAATAATCTAAAATTTTTTATTTTTCTTCTTTTATTTTTTAAAGCATTTAAATTAACTGCGAAGTTTTTAAGAGGAGCTTTAAGTAATTATTTTATAAAAAATCAGTCAAAGATTTTCTATGAGAAAAATAAATATTAAGAAAATTTTTTCTTTTTGCAAAAAAATACCAAAAGGAAAAGTTTCAACTTACAAATATCTTGCAGCTGCCGCAGGATATAAAAAAGCTTATAGGGCAGTTGCTAATTTGTTAAAAAAATCTCCTGCAATGCCATCTGTTCCTTGTCATAGAGTAGTGCAATCAAGTGGCTGTGTGGGCGGATATAAATTTGGCCAAAAGTTAAAAATAAAACTCCTCAAACAAGAAGGTCTAAAAATAAAAAATAAAAAAATTCTAAATTTTTCTACAGTACTCTATAATTTTAAATCTAGATAGATTATTCTATTTTTTATATTCAAATGCAATAGATGTTTTATTTTTTCAATCGCTCTAGTTGCCTCTTTTCAATAGCCTAATTTTTTTTTTCTTTTAGAGCTTTTAGTAGATGTTTTTAGTGCTGGGGTTTCTTTTAATTTTCTTAGTGTCCAAATTTCCTCAAGTCTAACTATTTCTTTTTTATCTTCTAGTGCTGCTTTTAAATAATCAAACAAACTTCTACTCTTAGTTGTGCAATTAAAAAAACAGCATCTTTTTATCCATTTATTAGGATGTTTTAATTCTCTTTTTAAACTCAAAACTTTATAAATAGTCTTCTAAATTATTTTTATTATAATTAGTGATTTTATGCCAAAAATAGCAATAATTGATAGAGAAAAATGTCTAAAAGAAAAGTGCGGCTATATTTGCCAGAAGGTCTGCCCAGGAGTTTTGATGGGAGAAGAAACAGTTACTATTGACAAGGATGGCTATCCGATAATTTCAGAAATTTTATGTACTGGCTGTGGGATTTGTCCAAAGAAATGTCCAGCAAATTGCATAACAATTATAAATTTAGCACAAGAGGTTGGAACTCCAATTTATCAATATGGAGTTAATATGTTTAGGCTCTATGGGCTAGCTTTACCAAAGGATGAAGGTGTAGTTGGCTTTTTGGGCAAAAATGGTATCGGAAAGTCAACAGCTCTACATATCTTAGCAGGTTTTATTTTACCAAACTTTTCAAATTATCAAAAATCTTGGACGGTGGATGAAGTTATAAAAAATTTAAATCCAATAGAGCAGAACTATTTTAAAGCACTAAAAGAAAAGAAAATAAAAATTTCTCTCAAGCCCCAAAATATCAATAAAATAAAAGAGGTTTTTAGTGGTACTTCTTTAGCCCTATTGGAGCAATTGGGAGAAAAAGAAAAAATAAATTCTATTGTTTCTTTATTTGGCTTACAAGATATTTTGCAAAAAAATATAAAAACTCTTTCAGGGGGGGAATTACAACTTTTGGCAATAGCTGCTTGTGTTATAAAGGAAGCAGATCTTTATTATTTCGATGAGCCTGCTTCTTATTTGGATATCGAGCAAAGACTAAAAATCGCAAAAATTATAAAGGATTTGAGTAAAACAAAAAAAGTGATAGTTGTCGAGCATGACTTGGCACTATTTGATTATTTAGTGGATTTTGTTTATATCTTCTTTGGTCAGGAGAATGCCTATGGTATAGTTTCTAAAATTAAAAATGCCAGAGTAGGTATTAACCAATACTTAGAAGGTTTTTTAAAGGAAGAAAATATAAAATTTCGAGAGTATGAAATTAAATTTAAAAAGACTGCTGTGGAGCAACCAAGAACACAAGTTCTTCTTTCCTATCCAAGTTTTTCAAAATCATTAAATTCTTTCACTCTAAAGGCCCAAGAGGGAAAAATATATCAAGGTGAAGTTATAGGAATAATTGGAAAAAACGCTTTAGGTAAAACACTTTTTGCCAATATTTTGGCAGGAAAGGTTTTAGTAGATGATAACAATTTGGAAGAACAAAAAAAATTAAAAATTTCTTATAAACCTCAATACATTTTGCCCCAGGAGCACATAAAAGTTTTCGATTATCTTGTAGCAGAGAAAGTAGATGGGGGATTTTTTGAAGAAGTTTGTACAAAATTAAACATTAATTCTATTGCAGAAAAAAACCTAGATGAATTGTCAGGTGGAGAATTACAAAGGGTAGAGATAGCAAAAACATTATCTAAAAATGCAGATTTATATTTATTAGATGAACCTGCAGCATTTTTAGATATTGAGCAGAGGCTAAATTTAGCTTCATTGATTCAGAGGTTAATTTCAAATTCTACCAAGGCCTGTTTTGTAATTGACCATGATTTAGTTTTAATTGAGGCTATTTCGAATAGAATTATTGTTTTTGAAGGAGAGAGCTCTAAATTTGGTATTGCAAATTCACCACAATCAAAAATTAGTGGTTTTAACAAATTTTTACAAAATCTACAGATAACTCTAAGAAGAGATAAAGATAGTTTTAGGCCAAAAATAAATAAGCCAGATTCAAGATTGGATCGAGAGCAAAAAGAAAAAGGTGCCTATTATTTCTTGGAGGACTAATATGGATATTATAGGCAATGTTGCTATTTTTTCAAATAAAGAGATGGATAAAAATAAGGCTGTTGAATTTGTTTTAAATCACTATAAAAATATTCGTTCTATTTATTTTTCCTCTTCTAAAACTTCTGGGAGGTTTAGGCTAAAAACTCACAAGCTTATTTGGGGGGAAGACAATCCAGTAGTAATTCACAAAGAAAACAAGCTTTTATTTAAATTAGATATAAACAAGGTTTTTTTCTCTCCACGCTTATCTTTCGAGAGAATGAGAATTGCTTCAGAAATAAAAAAGCCAGAAAATGTTTTAGTACTCTTTGCGGGAGTAGGTCCTTTTCCGATCACAATTTCAAAATATTCTGTTGCAAAAAAAATTATTGGAATTGAATTAAACAAAGCTGCTTATGAATTTTTTGTAGAGAATATAAAGTTAAACAAATGCAAAAATATCCAGCCAATATTTGGAGATGTAAAAAAAGTTCTTGCCTCTAAAAAATTTTCTAATTGGGCACATAGAATTTTAATGCCCCATCCATATGGAGATAATAATTATCTAAAAATTGCTCTAAGCTCTCTAAAACAAAATGGAATAATTCACTATTATGATTTTGCAAAAATAAAAAATTGGAAAGAAAATATTTTACAAAATATTCAAAAGCAACTTCCAAAAAATTATTCTATGAGAGTTTTGAACTCAAAGATAGTCAGAGATATTGGACCTAGTTTAGTAAATGCAGTGTTTGATTTAAAGATTAAAAGAATAAAAAAATAAAATTAAAGAATTTCTCCCTATCTCTTTAAATTCTTTCAATAGCCTCTAAATAAGCCAATTCCTTTACTTTTTGTTGTTGTGCAATCTTTTCCCCCATCACTTTTTGCACTGCTTCTGATTTTAATCCAGTTACAATAGTGGTAGTAAGAATAGTATCTGACTGTATTGGTGTTAGTCTTGCTCCAAATTTTACATTTGCATCTGGTGCAAAATTTTGAGTTATTTTTTCTACGAGGCTGTAAGCATCTCCTAAAGTAAGAGATGAATTTGCCTCAATATGTATTAAAGCAGCCTTTGCACCATCAAAAGATACATCTAAAAGAGGATGTTCTAATGCCTTTCTTGCAGCCATCTCTATTCTATCTGGCCCAGCTCCTTCTCCTAATGAGATTAGTGACACCCCTCCATTTTCCATCACTGACCTTACATCTGCAAAATCTATATTCATCAAAGATGGTTCCACTATTGTCTCAGTAATTCCCATGATTGCTTTTGCAGTAATTTCATCTGCTAATTTAAAAGCTTCATGAATTGGTATATTTTGGGCATACTTAGTTAAGCGGTTGTTATCTATTACTACTACTGCATCTGATTCTTTTACTAAACGCTCCAATCCCCATTCTGCTTTTTTAATTCTTGATCTTTCTAAAGAGAAAGGAGTAGTAACAATTGAAACAACAATTGCTCCTTGTTCTTTTGCAATTTTTGCTACAAGTGGAGATGCACCAGTACCAGTTCCTCCACCAAGCCCAGTGGCTAAGAAAACTAGCTCGTTTTCACCTATATTAGCTGCAATTTCATTTCTCGAAATTTCTGCACATTTTTCAGCTACTTCTGGAAATCCACCTGCACCCAATCCTCTTGTAATTTCTCTTCCAATTAAAACTTTTTTTTGAGCCTTTATAGACAATAAGTGTAAATTGTCAGTATTAATAGCAATTGTTTTAACATGTTTTAAATTCATATTTTCTATTCTGTTTATTGTGTTACAACCTCCCCCTCCAACTCCAACAATAGCTATTCTGACATCTTCGTTGGAAAAAAGTTTTTCTTCGATTTTTATTTCCTCACCCAACATTTTCTTACCCCCTGTTTTTAGGCCCGGCCGCCTTTTATAAAAATAGTACAGATAATATTTTTAAATTTATCTAATTTTATTTTTCTTTAAATTTTTCTTCTACTTCACTTATTATCTCCAATAGAGTTCTTCTAAACTCAGGGAGCTTTTGTTCCTCTTCTTCTATTAGTTTTTTTAGATAAAATAAAGTTCTTTCATATTTTTCTTTTTTTGTTTTTGAGATTATGGATTTTAAGAGTTCATAATCTCCCTGGCAATAGAAATAAATTTCTCCTTTTCCCCTGCTTTTTTCTCTGTTTATTCTATTTAAGAGTTGAATATAACTCTTTTCAGAGCCACTTGGATTTAATATAAAGAGTTTGTCTGCATTTGGTAAATCTATACCTCTTTCTATAGCTGCCTTTGTGGAAACAATAACTTCAAGTTCACCATTTAAAAATGACTCTAATACTTCAAGCTGTTGTTTTTTGCTAAATCCCTCTCCTCTGCCAACATATAATCTAGCATTTATATTTATTTCTTCTAATTTTTTTGTCAAGAAATTAACAAATTCTTTAGAATTACAGACAACGATTGCTTTTAGTTTTTTATTTTCTTTTTCACAAATCTGTTTTTCTTCTCTAATATCTTCTATAAAAAAATCTATTTTTTGAGCACTCTTCACTTGCTTGAGATAGTCTAAAAAAGCTGTTTTTTTAATGCTATCTAAAATGTTTTTTGCATATCTTTTATTTTTTTGTGCTTCTTCTAACAATTTTTTAATCCTTTTTTTTATCTGTTCTTTTGATTCTTCTAATATTATTCTTTTTAGTTCATATAAATTCAAAATCGTAGCATAGAGACTTACTAAATAGAAATATCCATCTCTGGTTTCTTCTATTTCTTTTTTAATTTCTTGCAAATCTTCAATATTAATATATTTTTTTTGAAAAATAAAATCGATATCAATTTTTTCTTTTATTTTTTCCAAATATTCATTAAATATACTCTCAATTATATCGTACATTTTTTTGTAATTTTCACTAAAGGGGGTATTCCTTTTAATAAGATTTATTTCTCTTCTTAATGGCTTTATATCACTTTCATTTTCTAGCTTTATAAATAATTTTTTGAAACCAAAAGTGGTTACCAAATTTTTAATTTTTTCTATCTGGCCGATAGTTGCAGAAAGACCAATCGCAGGAGTTTTATTTTGCTGAGCAATCTTTGCAATTTCAACATATTGATAGTTTCCAACTCCGCAATCTACTTCGTCAAAAACAACTAATTTAAAATCCCATTTAATTTTTTTTAAGTCATTGGCTATTCCTTGCGGTGTACTAACTAAGATCTTTGCATTCTGATAAAATTTTTGTCTTTGTTTAGGTGTTTTTCCAGCAAGAACAACTATTTCTTCTTCAAAAGTAAAAAATTTTTTAAAATAATTTGCTAATTGATAGGATAAAGAAACTCTCGGGGAGAGTACTAATATTTTTCCACTATCTACTACTTGGTCAATTATTCTGCTGGCAATAAAAGTTTTTCCACTACCAGCAGGATAAACAACTAAACTGGAGGGAATATTTTCTTTAATTATTTTTGCTATACACTCCTCTTGATAGTGCCTAATCTCGTAAGTTGCTTGTTGTTTAAAATTCTTTGGCTTTATGTACTCTATTTTTTCTTCTAAAACTTTACCTTCAAATTTTTTTTCTACCTTCTGCTCAAATAGAGGTAATTCTAATTGATTTCTCGAAATATTTTTTTTCATCTCTATCAACAAATATTTTAAACTTTCATATATTTAAATTTTTTCTAACTAATTCTTTTATTGCCTTTTTATTCTTAATATTCTTAACATCAATATTTAAAAATATTTATATTTCACCTATTATGCTTCTTTTATACCAATTTAAAAAAACCACTAAATAATAAAAAACTGGTGGAATGTAAGGCTAAAATATCTTGTTGGTTTTTTTTGAGTTGTTTTTTCTTCGGTCCTCCGAAAATAAAAATAGAGAAAAAGTAAACAAAGAGGAAGCCTAATTTGTTTGTCCAAAAATTGGGTTTTTTCTCCTCGAATTTTTGTTATTTGCTAGTTTTAGAGGGGGTTTTTAGGTTTTGGATTTTTTAGGAGATTAAAGAATTAAAATAACCTAAAAAAATCAATAAAACCTAAAAAGAGATAAAAAAATAAAAAAAAAAAGAAAAAAAGAAGAAATTTTTTTGGCAGGCTATGTTCCAATTTTGGCTCTGTTAATCAGCCTATTATTTCTATATCTGAGTAGTCAAGGCTGCTTTTTTTGTTTTCTGGTTCTTCTTGAGAAGAGCCAAAGATGTTAGTGCCCCTTACCCCTGTAACTATTGCAACAATCTCTAGTTTTCCATCGTAGCCAGGAATTAGTCTTGCTCCCCACTTAACACTTGCAGTGTTATCCATTTTTTCAGTTATAATCTCTCCTGCCTTTACTGCATCTCCTAAAGTTAAGTCTGATCCACCTGAGATATGAACAAGGGCACCTTTTGCTCCTTCAAAGTCCACATCCAATAATCTGTTTTTTAGCACTCCCTCGGCAGCTGTTCTTACTTTATCATTTCCTTTTCCTTCACCTACTGCAATAAATCCTACGCCACCATTGGACATAGTTGCCCTAACATCTGCAAAATCAATATTAATTAGTGATGGTTGGGTAATAGTCCAGACCAGCCCACCTACAGCCTTTGCTAAAATCTCATCTGCTACTGCAAATGCTTCATTCATTGGAAGGTTTGGAACTAGTTTTACTAATCTGTTGTTATCCAGTACTATTACAGAGTCTGCAATCTTTCTTAGTTTTTGAATAGCCTCGTCAGCTTTTATTTTTCTTGCTCTTTCTAGGTGGAATGGATAAGTAACCATAGCAACTGTTATTGCTCCCTGTTCCTTTGCAATTTCTGCAATCACAGGAGAGGCCCCAGATCCGGTACCACCACCCATTCCTGCACATATAAATACTAAATGAGATCCTTCTAATTCTTTTTCTAATAATGGTCTGTCTACTTCTGCTGCTTTTGCACCAGTTTCAGGATATCCTCCTGCCCCAAGTCCTTTTGTGATGGACTTTCCAATTAATACTTTCTTTGCTTTTTCGTGAATTATGTTGAGGTGTTGTCTGTCAGTGTTTACTGCTATCAAGTCACAGCCTTTTACTCCAGATCGAATTAGGCGGTTTATGGTATTATTTCCTCCACCACCTACTCCTACTACAACAATCCTAATTTTGTCTGAGCCGATTATATCATCTGCTGGAGCCGGCTCTTGCTCACCCAGGACTGATCTCACGATGCTTTCCATCTTCTCGTCCCTCAGTGCTCAAATAATCTGCATTAGTATTTAAATATTTTTTGCTGTAATTTTTTTTAATAAATTTAAGTTATAAGTGAGTTGAATGGATATAATAAATATTGGATTTATACTTCAGTTATTTGTATTATTAAATCCACTATCTTCTTTTTCTGTTTTGCTCTCAGCCTATAAGCAGAGCTATAATATAAAACTAGTAGCTATTGAAGCTACAGTAATTGCATTTTTATTAGCTGTTGCCATAATTTTTTTAGGTCCAATACTATTTTCTTTGTATGGTATTTCTATTGATTCTTTTAGAATTGCAGGTGGTATAATTTTGCTTCTATTGGGAATAGAAACTGTGAGAGAAGCAGAAGAAAAAGAAGAAAAAAACGCAAATCAGGTAGATAGTTTTACCTCTATTATAGCTACTCCTCTTCTAACAGGCCCGGCAGTAATTTCATTTCTCACTATAAAAATTTATGAGTTAAGTCCCCTCGTAGTTCTTCTAAATAGTTTTATATCATTCTTCTTAGTAGGTTTGATATTTTTTGCTTTTGCTACTTATGTTAATAAAGTAAATATAAAAATAATTTCCATACTATCAAAAGTATTGGGATTATTTTTAACTGCTGTTGCAATAGAAATGATAGCAAAAGGAATTAGTGCTCTATTTTCTTTACAAAAAATTTAGTTTTTTAGAAATATGTTTAAATAAATAGATAAATATAAAATTTTTACTCTTCATAGTTATTTTAGGGGTGATGCGATGTTGAAAATAGAAAATAACATTTCTCAGACAGAGAGAATAATTAGGGGGGTTTTGGCAGTTTTATTTTTGGTTGGATTTTTCTATCTAAGTCAGCCTCTAAATTATTTATCTGTGGTTTTGGCAATCATAATGGGAATAACTTCAGCTCTATCCTACTGTCCAATATACCAGTTGATCAAAAAGAAATAAAACCAACCTCTAATTCTTAATTTTTTTATCTTTTGTTTTAATTTCTAAAATAGCTTTTTTTATGTAGGCAAATCCAGAAGTTTTAGAGAAATATTTTCTCCATTTTAAAATCTTTATTTTATATTGAAAAAAAGGTGCATCTGCAACAAAGGTTTCTCCTTCTCCACCTTCTAAAAAAACATTTATTGGGGGATTTAATTTTAAAAGTTTATCTACATCTTCTGCAAAAAATCTTTTTCCCAAGTATGTTTTATCTAGGCCCTCTGCTGCAACTGCAGTGATATATACTTCCATTTCCTTTAGCATTTTTTTTAAAAAAGATGGTTTTTTATGCCAAAGAGGAAAAAATGTTTTTAAATTTAACTCTTTTGCGATTTTCTCAATTCTATTCTTTTGATAGTTAGAATAAGTAGCTCCTGCAGCTATTGCATCTACTTTTAGTTTTTTTAGAGCATTTTTTAATCCATCAATTTCTTCTTTTTTATTTATTTTAAATAAGTAGTGTTTTATTCCAGCAGCTTTTGCTTGTAATTTACACCACTTAATATTTGGATAGTGAAACATCAAAGAATATTTTTTTGGAACCATGGTAATTAAAATAACCTCAAAATTCCTCTTTAGCATTAAGTAAGTTGTATAAACCGAGTCTTTTCCACCAGAAAACAAAACAGCAACCTTTATTTTTGTTTTAGAATTTTGATTAGTTTGTAGTTTTTGAGTAAATTTTTTTAACACAAATAACACCTCTTAAATATTATTTGGAAAATAAATTAATTAAAAACATTTGGACGTGGAGGGATTTGAACCCTCATTCTCTATCATGCGAAGATAGCGTCTTACCATTTAGACCACACGCCCCATCTATCAATTTGAAAAAACGCTTTAAATATTTATCTATTGATATTTATCCATTTAATTTAATATAAAAACACAAAAATTTTTAAACATTTCCTAACACAATAATATATATACACAAAAAGTGTAAATAAATTTAAATAGGTGAAAAAATGAGTGGAATGTATAAACAAAATCAAAAAGAAGGAAATAATAAAAATGAGTTAGAGAATAAACCTAAATGGTTTATAAATAAACCAGAACCTGATCCCTATAAACAAAAAGGCAATTATTCAAACAATGAAAATACAGAACTTACAGCAAATTTGTCAGAGTTATTAATTTTAGCATCAAAGAGTGGAGATATAAAACAGGTCAAACAACTTATTGAAAAAGGTGCAAATACAAACTCTACTGACAAGTATGGTTATACTCCTCTACATATTGCAGCCAAATCTGGAAATATTGAACTTGCAGAGCTTTTAATCAAAAGCGGCTCAGATATAAATGCAAAGAGTAAATATGGTGATACTCCTCTACATATTGCAGCCAAATCTGGAAAGACCAACGTTGCAGAGCTTTTAATCAAAAGCGGCTCAGATATAAATGCAAAGAATGAAGATGGTTATACTCCTCTACATATTGCACCCAAATCTGGAAAGACCAACGTTGCAAAGCTTTTAATCAAAAGCGGCTCAGATGTAAATGTAAAGAATAAATATGGTAGTACTCCTCTACATTTTGCAGCCCTATATGGAAAGACCAAAGTTGCAAAGCTTTTAATCAAAAGTGGCTCAGATGTAAATGCAAAGAATGAAAATGGTTATACTCCTCTACATTGGGCAGCCGAATCTGGAACTATTGAACTTGTAGAGCTTTTAATCAAAAGCGGCTCAGATGTAAATGTAAAGAATAACCTTGGTTATACTCCTCTACATATTGCAGCCCTATATGGAAATACCAAAGTTGCAGAGGGAAATACCAAAGTTGCAGAGCTTTTAATCAAAAGCGGCTCAGATGTAAATGCAAAGAATATCTGGGGTAATACTCCTCTACATTTTGCAGCCGAATCTGGAACTATTGAACTTGCAGAGCTTTTAATCAAAAGCGGCTCAGATGTAAATGCAAAGAGTAAATATGGTGATACTCCTCTACATTTTGCAGCCAAATCTGGAAATACCAAAGTTGCAAAGCTTTTAATCAAAAGCGGCTCAGATGTAAATGCAAAGAATGAAGATGGTGATACTCCTCTACATTTTGCAGCCAAATCTGGAAATACCAAAGTTGCAAAGCTTTTAATCAAAAGCGGCTCAGATATATATGTAAAGAATAAATATGGTTATATTCCTCTACATTTGGCAGATAAATCTGGAGTTGTAAAGCTTTTATTCAAAAAAAG
>JAWAEU010000006.1:0-67591 GCA_038891055.1 Candidatus Anstonellaceae archaeon
ATCCAAATAATGCACCTACAATCATTGCTGTTGCCCAACCAGTTGCTCTTGCCCTCATTTCTGCACTTGCAAGCTGTCCTGCTGCATAAGTTACAGCTGCAGCAATAACTAAAAGCATGGAAATTGGAGGAATAAGACAATATATAGAGGTACATAGTGTTTGAATAGAACTTAAAAGATTGTCAAAAGTTTTGTCAGAAGCAGCTACAAAAAAATTTATAAAAATAAATAAAAAAAACAAAAAATTAAAAAAGATTTTTTTATTTGTCATAAAATCACAGCAAGAAAATTGAATAACTTTAAATTTTATTTACTACAATATGCGGTCCAATCATTAGCGTTATACAGAGTAGAAATTATTGGAGGTATGAGAGAAACTAATACAAATCCAAATAATGCACCTACAATCATTGCTGTTGCCCAACCAGTTGCTCTTGCCCTCATTTCTGCACTTGCAAGCTGTCCTGCTGCATAAGTTACAGCTGCAGCAATAACTAAAAGCATGGAAATTGGGGGTAAAAGAGAATAGATATCTGCGCAAAAACTTTTTATTTGAGTAGATAAATCAGGTAGAGCTGCAAAAGAAATAGATAAACATAAAAAAAGAAAAAAAATAAATAATGAAAAAAATTTGGCCATTTTTTTAAACCTCTAGAATAGAAGTTTTTTTAGAATAAAGTACAGCTTGGTGATAGGGTAATTGATTGTCCATATAGTGCATTGATTATTGAAGGGAATAGAGCAACTAATACAAATCCAAATAATGCACCTACAATCATTGCTGTTGCCCAACCAGTTGCTCTTGCCCTAGTCTCTGCACTTGCAAGCTGTCCTGCTGCATAAGTTACAGCTGCAGCAATAACTAGAAGCATGGAAATTGGAGGAAGCAAGGAGTAAAGGCAATTTGCAAACTCATTGGTTCTCTGTTGTAGAGTAGTTATACCCGCAGTAGTTTGAGAGAAAACCACTCCACTGAGAACGAGTTGTAATAAAATAAAAAACATCTTTTTAATCACTATATCACCCTTATAAAAAAATTATAAAAGAAAGAATTAATAAATCTTTTGATTGCATAGATGAAGTTAAAATTAAAAATAAAAAAACCTAAAAGATATTGATGATTGGGGGAATAGATGAAGCTGGAAGAGGATGTATTATAGGACCCATGGTTATTGCTCTTTGTATGATAAATCCAATGGAAGAGTACAAATTAAAAGAATTAGGAGTAAAGGACTCAAAATTATTGAGCAAAAACAAGAGAAAAAGGCTTTTTTACAAACTCCAAAAAATTTGTAAAATAAAAAAATTTGTTATTAGTGCAGAGCAAATAAATAAATTAATGGAGGAAAAAAATTTAAATGAAATAGAAGCTTTTTATTGTGCAAAATTAATCGAGAGTTTTCCCTATAAAAAAGTATATATTGATTCTCCAGACCCTCAGCCAAAAAATTTTGAAAAAAGAATAAGAAAATATCTAAAAAATAAAGAAATTGAAATTATTGCACAAAACAAAGCAGATGATACTTATTTGATTGTAGGAGCAGCCTCGATTATTGCGAAGGTTACTAGAGATAGAGAGATAGAAAAAATAAAAAAGAAAATTGGGGATTTCAATTCAGGATACACCTCAGACCCTCTTACAATAAAATTTCTAACAGAAAATCTTAGTAGACAAGAAGTAAAAAAATACGTAAGAAAAAAGTGGATTACATTAAAAAAATTAAAACAAAAAAGAATTTTTGAATATTAGAGGTTTCTTTGCTTTACTCCTTCTTCAATTGCTTTAGAAATTGCCGCGATTGATCGTTTTACATCTTTGTTTTTTTCTAAAATAGTGCCAAGTTGTAGAATACTTGCGCCTGCTTTTACTAAATCTTTTGCTTGAGCTGGAGTTCTAATACCACCTGCAACTATAAGAGGAATATTACAATTAGACCTAATTGTTTTTATAAATTCAGCACTTAGTGGACCTTCAGCTGGATTTGAGCCGCTATCCACCAATGCAAAATCCATACCCATATATTGCGAAACTTTTGCCAAATAAGCTGCAATTATAGGTTTTGAGCGAGGGACTAATTTGACATCCCCTACCCAGCCTACAGTGCCACCTGGCTCTACCACTATATAACCAACAGAAATTGTTTCTAAATTAAATCTCTCAATTAAGGGGATTGCTAAAAATTGTGCTTGGGTTATCCAATATGGATTTGAAGAATTTAACAGCGACATAAAATAAATAGCATCAGAAAATTTTGAAATAGTGGAGATATTTCCTGGAAAAAGAACGAGTGGAATGGAAATTTCGCTTTTTATTTCTTTGCATATTTGATCTAAAAGCTCTCCCCCAACACCTATCGAACCGCCTACTAAAATGTAATCTGCACCCCCCTCTTCAGCCTGCTTTGCTGCTTTTATTCCTTCTTCTAAAGAAGGATGATCAAGAGGATCTACTAAAGCAGCTAAAAGTGCTCCTTTTGTTTCTAATTTTTCAAATAAGTATTTTTTTACATTTGCCATAAATTTAAAAAGTAGAGCTAATATAAAAACTTAACTTAAAGACTAGAAGAAGGAAAAAAACTTTTTGTAACTATTTCTATTCCCTCCTCAAATGGAGTTTTTGCACTCCAGCCTAAATCTTCTCTTGCTTTTTTGCAATCAAATAATCTATCCTGTACTAACTGATTTAACATTTCTTCGTTAATTCCCTCTAATAAATTGAGTTTTATTACAAGCTTTGCAACTAACGTTGGGACAGAAAAGAAATTAGTATTTGCATTTAAAATTTTGGCTGCTAAAAAAAACAATTCTTTTTGGGTTAATTGTGGCTCTTGAACTATCAAATATTTTTTAGGAGTTTGAGCTTTTTTGTAAATAGATAAAAAAATTGCATCAATCACGTCTTTATAAAAAATTAGTGGAATGTGATTATTTCCTTCTCCAATCAGAGGCATTTTTCCTTCTTTAATTTTTTTTAACACTGGATAAAAACCTTCTTTAAAATCAGGCCCATAGATCATACCAGGTTGTAAAACGATAATCTCAAAATCTTTTGCAAAACTCAAAACCCTTTTTTCCCCTTCTAATTTTGTTTTACCATAACTTGAAGAGGGAGAGGGTTCAACTTCTTCATTTATTACTCTTCCACTTAAAATTGGATATACTGCAATAGAGCTAATATGGATAAATTTTTTTATGTCTTTTTTACTAGCTGCATTTAAAATTTCCTCGGTTGCAAGTACATTTGCCCTATACAGTTCTTCATAAGTTAAATTAAAATTTGTACTCCCGCTAAGATTGACCACACAATCTATTCCATCTAATACTTTTGTATAATCCTCTAACTTACTAGCTATAGCTGTGTTTATTTTATTATCTAAAACTTCTTTAGAGCTTTGACTTCTAACGACTGCTATAAAGTCCAAATCTTTTTTTAAACAAAAATTGCAAAAATTTCTCCCTAATCTTCCTGAAGCTCCAAAAATAGCTAATTTCATAAATAATTCAAAATACAAAAAAATAAAAGACTAATTACTTAAATAAATATAAAATGATGAAGCGAGGTATTTCTAAGCTTTTGCAATGAAGAAAAACTTGAGTACTGAAAATTATCTAATATTTTTCTTGTCTATTATAATATAGTCGGCAGCAGCCAATACTGCCTCAAAAGGAATTGAGAGAAGTCCATCTTCTTGCGGAAGAGACCTAAATTTCTCATTGTCTGGATTTGCCTCTACTAAAATGGATTGAATTTTTCCTGTTTGCTCATGCACTATTAGATCTACCACTTTACCTACATCTTCACCTTCGTTGGTAATAACTCTCTTTCCTCCAAGTTGCTTTGCTATTACTATTTTTGCCATCAGACATCACCCAGATAATTGTTAAAAAATACTGCAGATTATTTTAAATACCTTATCCTTTGTTAAAAATCTTATAAATTTGCACATGAGGGACGTTTTGAATATAGCGTATATCATTCTCATTAATATAACCAAGTGCTTTTGCGATCTCTACTGAATTTTTTCCTACTAAATTAATACTATCACACTGTTCAAATAATTCTTTTGCTTTTGATAAAACTAATTCCTCGCCTACATAAAAATTTTTAAATGTGTCTAGATCCAAAATTATTTTTGAATCTGAAAACTTTTTTCCAATAAGCTCACTATCACAAAGAGCTAAAATTAAACTATCCTGGGAATAGTGTAATTTATAAAAAATTGAAGAATTACTTTTTTTCATAATTTTCAAGCCATTTTAAATATTTCCTATTTACTTTAGAAGGTTTAATTATATAAATCATTGGACAGCTATAAGGATGATTTTTTTCTAAAAACTCAAAAAGTTTTTTGCTATTTGCTGTTTTAAATTCTACTATCCACTCCTCTCCCTCAACCTTTTCTTTATTCCAAAAATAAATAGAATTTATTTTATAGTAAGCTGCACAAGAAGCCAATCTTTTTTCTACTGCTACTCTAGCAAATTTTTTTGCTTCTTTTTGCGTTGAAAATGAACTAATTACGATCTCCATTTTAAAATATTTTAGAAATTTAAGTTTTTAAAGCTTAAAACTCCCCACAATTAAAATATTAGGTAGTACATCCAATTTTAAGGAATTAGGATTTGAGTTTTGATTAGAGTTAGGAATATTTATTTGCCCACTAAGTTTAAGAAAATTATTTTCAAACTTAATTGAGAACTGGTAATAATTCACTGAGCTTTTGTCAACATGGGCAGAAAAACCAGCAGTCAAGACTCTACTTAGTTGATTGATCAATATTCCACCAACTGAAAAATTTAAATTAGAATAATTAGTTGGATAAAAATAGTTTTGATAATTATTATAGCCTCCAATAAGATATAATCCCGATAGTGTAAAACCTCCACTAAAGTTGAGATAACTGCTTACATAGTTTAAATTTCTATTAAAAGTAGAGCTATAATATGAAGCTAAAAGAAAATTAGAAGTATTAGTGAGAGGAACAGCTAATGTGCCAGCTATATTTAAACTGTAGCCAAAGTCTTGAAAATGGGTAATGCCAAAATTACCACAGAAAATAGAATTGCTGTAGCTAATACCTCCTCCAACTAAAAGTTTTTGTTGCGAATCATTTGAGAGGGAAAGAATGTTTTGTTTATGGTCATGAGAGAGAGAATAAGTAGAGAGAGTATAAAATCCACCCTTAAAATCAAATACCCACTTGGATGAATTAGAAGAATTAGAACTTAGTGGAATTTGAACCCCACCAGAAATAGCATTTGGGGCACTATAGCCAATGAGAGTATAGGGAAGAGGTTCTTGTAGTGAATCTGGAACAACGACACTAATATTTTGAGAATTTAGAGAAAAACTAAAACCTTGTTGTGCTAAAGAATTTAGATTATTATAATTTATGATTGCTGGGGGGTGTGGAGAGGAAATATATGCCAGAGATTGAGAAAAAACCTCTGGTAGTGGTTTAGCTGCAATATATATCAAGAGATAATTATTACTATCTAGTTGAATTTGAAGAGTATCTGGATAAATATTCTTTTTTATGGAGATGTCCACAGTAGTGGAATCTACTGCTGAATTATTAGTGAAAGCAGGGCCACTCTTATCTTGTGGTAGCACTTGTGCTTTTTTTGCAGCAGAAGTAGGAAAAGATTGGGTGGGGTTTTTTAGTTGGGAAGAAAGTGGGGCTGAATAGAGAAGAGAAGATAAAATTAAAAATTTTGTAAAAAATGATTTTATGCGATAGGAAAATTTATTATTTTTTGTTTTATTTATAGAGGTTTTATTTATAGAACTTTGAGGTTTTTTTATTAATGACATATAAAACCACCTTTATACATATATTAAAATAATGAAAAAAAGTGTTTAAAAATGTATCTTTTTGAAAAATTTTATAAAGTTTTGAAAAATTTTATAAAGATATTAAAAACCTTTTTGAGAAATTACCTAACGACAAACTTCTTTTTGTTTATCACATACTGAATTATAACAATCTGCATCTGTTTTACATGGCTTTGGAACACACTTGTGTAGAGTTGGAGAGCCGATGTTTAAATCACATCTGTAGTTTATTTTGCAATCTGCACTAGATTCACAAGATCCTGGCTTTAGAGTACACACATGCTTGTTAGTATCACAATATTGCCAGGGGGCGCATTCAAAATCAGAGCTGCAATAGCCTTCTCTTGAGATACATTTTCCAATGCTCAATTCACAATATTGCCACCAAGAACATTCTTTGTTTGAACCACATTTGTTTTGCACGAGAGTACATTTATTTGTTTTTTTATTACACACTTGAGTGCTTGGACAATCACTATCTGTGTCACAAAAACCTGGGCTTGGCAAACATCGCTTTAATTTCGAATCACAATATTGATAATTTTTGCAATCTAAATCGTTATCGCAAAAACCTGGTTTTGGATAACAAATATTTTTAGACAAATTACAAAGAGAGTAAGAGGGACAATCTGAATCTCTATCGCATCTACCTGGCAAAGGCACACATTTATTTTGATTTAAATCACAAAGTTGATGAGGTTTACAATCAAAGTGATCAAAACAATAGCCCTCTAAAGCTTTGCATTTGTGAGTGTTATTATCACAATATTGATATTGACTACACAACAAATTAGAATCACAATAGCCAGCCTTTGGTAAACATCTTCCATTTGCTATATTGCAAACTTGCCAGTTTTCACAATCACTATCGCTATTACAAAAACCTTTTTTTGGCATGCATATATGAGTTTTTTGCTCACAATATCTAGAAGGATCTTTGCAATCCTCATCATAGTTGCACATTCCTTCTTTAACAACACACGTTTTTTTTGATTGATCACAATATTCCCAATTTTGACATTGGGCATCTTTTTCGCATGGGGCTGAGAGACAACCTGAAAGAAAAATAATAAAACCAACCAATCCTACCAAAAATAAAATTTTTTTATAACATAAAAATGACATAAAAACCACAAATTTAATATATAGATAAAAATTTTTAAGGCTTTTTATTAGATTTTTTAGATTGCTTTGAATTAAAAGAGGAATAATTAGCCAAAGCACAACAACTTAAATTTTTTTTAATTTTTCCTGACTTGAGATATTTCTCAAAATAATCAAAAAAACATGGTTTTTGATTGTGATTTTTATTAAATATACCAACAAAATATAAAAATTGTTGCATTTGTTTTAAAGTTATTGGAGAGAGCATGGACTCAATTGCTTTAGAATCATTATAAGCAAATTTTTCTGGCACCCCTATTTTTTTTAAAAATTCAAAAAAAATATTTGTGCGCTGTTTTATTTGCCTTACTTTTTCTTTTCCTTTCTTTGTAAAATTTACCCCCACATAAGGCTGATAGATAACCAGTTCCTCTTTTTGAAGCTTTAAAATCATCTCTAAAACCGACGAAGGCTTTACATTTAATTTTTTAGCCAAAGTAGAAGTTTTTGCAACTAATCTTTCCTGTAGTAATTCATCTATTGCCAAAAGGTAGCGATCAGAGGCATTTGACACAATATAATTAGTAGAAAAAGATTTATAAATTTAGGCTTGCCTAAACTTTTTAGGGTAATCTATAAATTAACCTAAAATAGGTTAATTAACTATATAAATAAACAATAAAAAACTGAAGGTGGAAAAATGGTTTTTGGTTTTCTTAAAAAACAACAACCCCAAAATAATCAGGATATTAACGATAGAACAAGTTGTAAAACCTGTAAAACAAATTGCATAGATGAGGTATTAGAAAAAACAGGACAAAAAAATAATTTTAAGTTGAGGTATGAACAACTTCCACTCCATATACAACTTCAAATGGAAAAACTAAGAGAGCTAATAGTTAAAATAACTGAAGATATAAAAATAAACAATTATTCTTCAGCAATGAAAAAAAAGCAAGATGCACTAGAAACCTATGCACAGATGCTTGGCAGCATAACAAATACATATGGACCAAATCATCCACTTGCACTAAATTTTTATTATATTGTAGAGTTAATTTTGCAAAGACATACTACTGAAGAATCTTATAGATTTTTAAACCAATAGAGGGAAGTAAATGAGTGAAGGTATAAAAGCGACAAAGAGAGCTACACCACCCCTAGGAGGTTTTCAGCAATTAGGTATTAATCAAGCCCTTAGACAGGGATATATAAAACAAAGAGATGCACAAGAGATAGCACAACAAATAAATAGAGTTACAAATACTTTACAACAAAATATTACAGCTATTAATCAAACTCCACTTCACAACCATCACTGCCAATGTGAAGGCTGTGCTGGCACTAAGGGATGCTGCGGCTCATTTAACAAACAAGAGATATTAGCCTATATTAATGCAACAAATCAAAATCCAGCAGTATTTTTTTCTCAAAACCCAAAAGATTTAGAAATAAGACAGGAGTTATTAAAAAGGGAGAGAGAACGCATTTATAAACAAGTAGAACAACAATCACAAAAAATTGAGACAGAGATTATAAATAATTTTTTGGGATTGCAAAATACAAAGTTAGCTGATAGCTCATCAAACTATAGAGAAAAAAGCCAAGAGCAAGAAATTCTGACAAATAGGCCAGTAGAATTAGCTACAAAAGAAGAAATCCAAAATCCCAAGGCTATTAATAGGAAAATAGTTAACTCTCAATTAGATAATAAAGAGCTTAGGTATAATTTATTTAATAATGAAGTTATAAAAAAAGATTTTGAGCCCCATATACCTCAAATTAAGATAGAAAAAGAAAAAGCTAAAAACAAAATAGATTTAAAAAACCTAGAGAAAAATAAGAAACTAGACCTAATAACTCTTAAAACTCACTTTGCAAATTCAACTACTGAAAATAAAAATTATAAAACTACTTCCTCACAACAAGCGAAATTTGTACAAACTTATTATACTATAATTAAAGCTATAAAAGAGATTAGAGAAATTCTAAAGACAAGGGAGATAAATTACAAACTAAAAAATAAAATAGAGAGTATTTTATCAAAGATAGAGAAACTTTCACAAAATATTGAAAATAAAAAACTACAAAAAATTATCAAAAATACAATAGAAAAATTAAAAGAAGAATTGAAGAGAAAATTAGAAAATCTCCAAACTCAAAAGAAAAAAGAAAAAGTAGAGAGTAAAAATAGGGTGGAACAAAAATTTGAGATAAAATTAACTAAAAAAGAGTTAGAAAAAATAAAAAAAGTTATAAATAATATTTTGAAGCAAGAACAGCAACTAAACAAAAATTTAAATAAAAAACTAAGATATCAAACTCTTCTAAAACTTTTTATATTACAATATTACCAAATAAAAAAACAAAAAGGAGGAAAAAACAAAAAAATATTACAAAAAATATTGGAAAAACTTGGATTCAAAAAAGTAGAAAACTAAATTTGAATCTTATTATCTAAATGGCTTTAGACCATTATTTAAAAATTCAAGATAGGAACTCTTAAAAGCCTTTGAATATAAAAGAGCGACAAAATTTTTTATTTGCTCTTCATTTAGACGTGAGCGTAAATCAACTTCGGTTAATATTGGAGGATAAGCAAAATTATTTCCAACTGAGGATAAAAATAAAAAGTAAGAGGGGAATTTAAACAAAGCCTCATTTTCTACTACCTCCAATCTTATTGGAAATAGGGCGTTAGAAGTTTTTATATAACAAACAGCTATTTTTGGAAATTGCAAATAGCTCTCCGCTATGTTTTGTTCATGAAAACTAAAAAAACCTGTTCTCTGCTTAGGTTTTAAAATAAAATTTAATACCAACATATCGCTAAAAGAGGTAGAGGGAATCATACCTAACTCTGCAAGCATATTCAAAAATCTTTTACTCTTTGAATCTTTAACTACACCTGCCACTAAAACATTATTTTTCTTACAAATATTAAATAATTCTGAATATAGGTTTAGTAGCTCTAAATAATCTTTAAAAATAGGACTTTCTTTAGTTGGTTTGTCTACTGAAAGTGGTAAAAGAGAACCATCTAAAAGAAGGATATTGGGCATATGATTTTTTATTATCCCTATAGCCGTACTTATCTCTGCTTTTAGCCTTACCAAAGAAGTAAATCTCAGAGGATCAAAATTCTCTAAATCTTGTGCGACTTCCAGTTCAATGGAAGAATTTTTTGGAAAATAACTAAAAGAAGAAAATTTGGAATTTTTGTATTTAAAAACTGCACCACACACTTTATATAAAACTAAAGTTTGATTAAACTTTTCAAAATATTCAAACCCACAGTCTACCGAAGCCACGCTAAAATCTCCTGGAGAAACTTCTACATCCATGAAAACCTTCTCTCTATAGGGCTCTAAGAAAATATTAGAGAAATCAGTTTTTTTAATATCTTCAACTAATGTAGTGAATTTATCTTGTTGTATTTTAAGCTTATCTAAAAACTCTGAGAATTTCTTATCATGCATAAATAAAAATTAAATCATAATGTTTTAATAAATTAGTTAAGTTAATGTTGATATGAAAAGAGAGATTAAACAAAGCATTATAATAAGAACTGACCTTAAAATGGGAAAAGGAAAAATTGCTTCGCAAGCAGCCCATGCCTCTGTTTTGGGATTTATTTTAATGCTAAAAAAAGATAAAACTATTTTAAAAGATTGGTTAGCTCAGGGAATGCCAAAAATAGTGCTGAAGGTAAATAGTTTAGAAGAGTTATTAGAAATTGAAAAGAAAGCAAAAGAAAAAAAAATAATTTCTGCTAAAATAACGGATGCTGGTAAAACTCAAATAGAACCAAACACCATAACTGCACTTGTGTTAGGCCCAGCACCACAAGAGCACATAGATTCTATAACAAAAAACCTAAAACTTCTCTGAGGGGAAAAAATGGATAGTGACCTAAAATATATAAGCTCAAAAGAATGGTGGTTAGCAAATGGGGCCGGAGGTTGGGCAAGTTCAACAATTGCAAACGCAAATACAACAAAATATCATGGAATTTTTGTATCTTCAGATGATGAAGGAAAAAGATATGTCTTAGTATCCACTCTGGAGGAGTTTGTTATTCTGCCTATTAAAAAATATCCTCTAAGCACTCACTTTTACAAAGACGCTATTTATCCGCAGGGATATAAGTACTTAAAAGATTTTTCTTTTAATTCCATAGTTGCTCGCTGGACATATGAAATTGAAAATAATAAAATTTCAAAAGAGATTTGGACAGGAATTGAATCAAATCAAACATATCTTAGATATACTCTATTAGATGGAAAGGGAGTTGGGCTTAGTATAATCCCAATTTTTGCTTTTAGAGAAATCCACTCTATAGGCTCAAAAAAAATCTCGGAAAAAAATTTTTTTTACAACCCCAGGATAGTGAAATTTTATTTTCCTTTTGAGTGGACTATAGGCATAAACAGAGGAATGATTACAAAATACCAATATGACTATTATAATTTTTTTTATCAAAAAGAATTTGAGAGGGAGGAAGAAGCTATTGAAGATTTATATACTTTAGTTCAAATAAACACATACTTGACTGAAGGACAAAGCTTAGAGATTTGTTTTTACAAAGAGCCCTCTGCTTATATTGATACACAATTAAAAGAATATGCTACTATCCAACGAGTAAAAAAAATATATCCCAAAGAAATATTGCCAAATTTTTATTCTCTTTTATATACCTCAGAACAATTTTTAATAAGGCACAATAAAAAATATGGAGTTTGTGCTGGCTATCCATACTTTTGGCAATGGGCAAGAGATACTTTTATTTCCTTACCTGGCCTCTGCCTTCCTCTCAAAAAATATAAGATATTTTTAGAGACTATGGAAAACTGGCTGGACTATAGTTTAGATGGAGTTCTTCCAAACAGAATAGAAAAAGAGCCAATATATGAATCTGTAGATGGTTTTTTATGGCTAATATGGGCAGCTAGAGAATTTGAAAAAGAAAAAAAGTTGCCGCAAAAAATTAAAAATAAAATTATAAAAGAATTTAGATATTGGCTTGAACCAAACGAATACTTTAAGTTAGACCAAGATGGATTGATATACTTAAAAAAACCTCGTCTTACTTGGATGGATACCTCTATAGATGGAGTTGCACTCAATCCAAGAATTGGAAAACCAATAGAAATAAACTCCTTGTGGCTCTATTCTTTGGAGTATCTAATAAAAATAGATAAGAAAAACTCGGCAGAATATAAAAAGATTTACAAATTAGCCTCAAATTCTATAAAAAAATTTATTTTAGAAGAGAATTTAGCAGATAATATAGAGCCTAATGACCCCTCCAATAGACCAAATCAACTCTGGGCATTTGCACTATTACCAAAAATCTTCTATAATTATAGAGAAATGATGAAAAATATTAGAAAAAAATTATTTGTTAGTGGATATGGATTTTATTCTTTAGACCCTATGGATAAAAATTTTGTTCCGCTCTATTTTGGAGATATAAAAAAAAGAGATAAAGCATATCACAATGGAGCGATATGGCCATATTTTATAGGGGCATATACTGATGCCTGGCTAAACTTAGGGCTTGATTTAAAGACCATACAACAAGACGTTGAGGAAATTATAAAAAACATAAATGCAAAAGCTCTTTTGGCCCTACCTGAAATATATCGCCAGCAAGATCTTGCAGCAGATGGCTGCCAACTTCAGGCATGGAGCGTAGCTGAGACCATTAGGTCATATTTAAAAATTTTAAAAGCAAATAAAAATAAACATCTTCTGGAGCTGAAATTAGAAAAAAATAACACTTGAAAAAATTAATAAAAACTTTATTTGAAGTGAGAGAATGGACTATAATTTAATCATTGAGGAAGTAAGAAAAACGATTGAGAGCGGATACTACGAGAATTTTGCACCACTAAAAAAAGAAAAGAGGTCTTTAGTGGATGAAATAGAAAAAAGATTTTCAAATGGCATGGTCCCAATTATTTTAGAAATTGCAACGGCAGATAAAACTAAACTTTATTTTTCTACAAAAAATAAATTATTGTCTTATCTCCATGAAATTGAAAAACAAAAATGGATAGCTGCACTTAACATCTGGGTAGAGCCAAAAATACATGCTGGAGATATTAGATGGCTTTCTCAAAATTTTTCCACCATAGTTGTTTGTAGTGATTACATAATTGACCCAATTCAAATGGTTGGGGGAGATGCTCTGATATTGGATTATGAGTTAGTAGAAGTAGCAAAGGTGGATATAAATAGGTTGATTGATTTTGCACATGAGGCAGATTTTGAAACAATAGTTAAAGTTCGAAATATCAAAGAATTTGAAGAGGCTAAAAAAACAGAAACTGACATTTTCATGATAGAAAATAAATATAGTATAGACAAAACTTTAGAAATTTTAAATAAAATAAATACCCCCAGGCCAATAATTGTAAAAAATGGAATATATGGCAAAAAAGATATTCGTATTCTAATTTCTAGTGGAATTAAGGGAATTGAAATAAACTATGAAGAAAATTTCCAAATAGATTCAATTATAAAAAAAATAGAAGAAATAAAAAATTCAATAAAAGGAGTCTAAAAGTAGTAGATGAAAAATGGGAAGTTACTCTTCATCCCAATCTTCATCAAATTCCTCTTCGTCTTCGTCCTCGTCAAAGGAATCATCGTAGTCTTCCTCTTCTTCATCAAATTCCTCTTCGTCTTCGTCCACTATCATTGCAAACACCTCTTTTTTGGTTAAATAATAAACAGAAAAATTTTTAAATCTATTTAAAGCAGCAAATTTCAAACAAATAAAACAAAATAATTAAATAAATAAGGGAATAATAAAAAATTATGAATGTAGAATTAGAAGAAGGTAAAATATACAAAGTAAAAATAGAGCATCTTCTTCCAGGAAATAGAGGACTAACAAAAATCGATGGATTTCCTATATATATAAATAATGTAAATAAAAAAGAAGAAGTGAAAATAAAAATAGTAAAAATAGCAAAAACTTATGCTCAAGCAGAAAAGATTTGAGGTAAAAAGATGTGCGGAATTGTAGGATATATTGGAAATAAAAATGCAATAGAAATAGTTTTAGAAGGTTTAAAAAAAGTAGAGTACAGAGGTTATGACTCTGCAGGAATAGCCTATGAAGTAGATGGGGAAATAAAAATAGTAAAGGATGTTGGGACTATCTCAAAAGTCTTTGAAAACAACTATGAGGTTGAGAATTTTAAAACACAGGCACACAGAGCAATTGGACATACTCGTTGGGCAACACATGGACCACCATGCAAAGAAAATTCTCATCCACATCTAGATTGTAAAAAGAAAATTGCCATAGTACACAATGGCATAATAGAGAATTACTTAGAATTAAAAAATAGTTTAAAACAACATAAATTTGTTAGTGAGACAGATAGTGAAATAATAGCCCACCTAATAGAAGAAGAACTAAAAAAAGAACCAGATAATTTAAAAGCAATTGATAAATCCATAAAAAAATTAAATGGCACATATGCCATAGGAATTATGCTATTAGATGAAAATTGTCTTTATGTTGCAAAAAAGTATGCACCCCTAATAATTGGGATAGGAGAAGATGAGATGTTTTTTGCTTCTGACATTCCTGCATTATTGCCATATACAAAAAAAGTTATAATATTAAATGACGATGAACTTGCAAAAATTACAAATAAAAAAATAGAGATATATGATAAAAATCTCAAACAACTAAACCCCCAGATAATAAATATACAATGGACAGAGAGCATGGCAAAAAAGGATGGATTTGAGCATTTTATGTTAAAAGAGATATTTGAACAGCCCCTAGTAATAAAAAATGCTTGTGGAGTAGATATAAGTGAATCTCTACAAATTCTAAAAAAAGCAAAAAACATCTCAATTATTGGATGCGGTACTTCCTACTATGCTGCATTGGCTTTCTCTTACCTTTTAAATAAATGTGGAATTAATGCTAATGCATACATTGCTTCAGAATACGAGGATTGGACAGCAAAAAATGAGGATTTAATAATAGCAATTTCTCAGTCTGGAGAAACTGCAGATACACTAAAAGTAGTGAGAGAAGCAAAAAAGAGAGGAGTAAAAATAATTGCCATAACTAATGTGATTGGCTCTAGTTTATCAATTTTAGCACACTCTACAATAAATATTGGGGCTGGACCTGAAATAAGCGTAGTTGCTACTAAAAGTTTTGTTGCACAAATAGTTGTACTCTATAGACTGGTGTATGGATTAAAAGAAGATAGAGAAAAAGAAAAAAGACTACTAGAGCTCTCTGAGAAAATTCAAAGGATATTGCAAAAACATCAAGAAATAAAAAACCTTGCAAAAACACTTAAAAAAAGCCGAGATTTCTTATTTCTTTCTAAAGGCTTGGGATATGTTGCTGCCCTAGAAGGAGCACTAAAACTAAAAGAGATAACTTATTTACATGCAGAGGCATATCCTTCAGGTGAATTAAAACATGGACCAATTTCAATGATAGAAAAAGAGATGCCAGTTATATTTATAGCGCCAACTTATCTCAACACTACCAAAATTATAAGTAATATCAAAGAATGTAAAGCTAGGGGAGCTAAAATAATAGCCATATCAGACAATAAAGAAGTCTTGGGAGAAGCCGATATTAAAATAGAGATGGAAGATGAAAACAGTGAGATGTTTTTAATATATTACATCGTGCCACTTCAACTCTTAGCATATTATTTAGCTTTAGAGCTAAAAAAAGATCCAGATAAACCAAGAAATCTTGCAAAATCAGTTACTGTAGAATAAAAATAAATTCCAAAATTAAAATAAAGCTTATCTTTTAAATCAAAAATAGGGGTGTAAACTATGAGCAGTATAAAAAAAGTTTTAATTATCGACGGTAAAGAACATTTTATAGAAGTAAATTCTAGCCTGGAACTAAATGAGATAGACATAACGGCTACAGAGCCTCTAACAAATAAAGTGATACATATTAGTCTCAACTCAATTTTAAGTCCAAAGAGAGAAATGTTAGATATTCCTCCAAAAAACTTAGAAGAGAGATCAAAAAATTTATTTGAAAGAGAAGAAGACAATACAAATGTTATAAACGAGATTTTTGGCTAAATTGATCTAATACCTCCTCTAAATTTGCAACAGATTGAATAACAAAATCTGGTTTATAATAGAAATTATTTATGTCCTCTTTTTTTGAAACTCCGCTCAGAACTAAGACTGACATCAGCCCGTATTTTTTTGCAAATACAACATCTACATCTAGTCTATCACCAACAAAAATGGATTTTTTTCGATCATTTTTATTTATAAATAAATCCAAAATAAATCTGGAAGGTTTTCCTACTACTAAATCTGGATAGCGCAAATTCATCTTTCTGCCTTTTAGATCTCCCAAGCTAAAAGCGATAGCTGCTGCAAGAGCACCTGCTCCTGGATCTAGCCCATCTTCTACAGGATAATTAGGATCTAAATTACAGGCTATCCATTTGTTTGTTTTTTTTAAAAATCTTAAACAAATTTTTAGTTTTGAGTAATTAAAATCTCTATCCAGCCCACTAATTAAAACTGCATTTTCTAAAAATTCTTGCTTTAGTGCCTGCTCGTGAGATAAAATATTTATTCCCATAGATTGTATTTCCTGCTTTAAACCTTCCTCGCCTATTACATAAGCATACGTATAGCCAAATTTTTTAGCAGCCATTGCTGCAGCAAAAGCAGAAGAGATGATCTGCTCTTCTCTTGCCTTTATACCAAGAGAGAAGAGTTTTCTGGCTATTTGCTCTCTTGATTTAGTTGCATTATTAGTTAGAAAAAATATTTTGTATTTTTTTTCTAAGTTTTCTATCACTCTGTCAGCTCCTTCAATTAGTCTATCCCCCAAATAAATTACTCCATCCAAATCAAAAATGATATTTTTAATATCCATAAAAATCCCTACTTAAAATTTATAAAAAATCAATAAAAATTACATAAAATCTGAGAGCTGTACTTTTCTTTTATCTCTTTCTTCTATAAAAACTGAATTTATATCTTTTTTTATTAATTCTACTCTTTGCTTGAGGTAATCTGGCAGCATATAGCGCTCTATCAATTTTTGAGTTGGTTCTAAATATTTTTCAATACCTGCCTTGTAAATAGTAGGTAAAATTTTACCATTACAAAATATACATGTTCCTCTAAGTGGCACTCTTCGATATTTTTTATTACAATCAGAGCATCTAAATTCTTGCCTTGAAAATGACCTTAAATTTCCATAGATATCTGGCAAGAAATGGGAGAGCACAACACGCTTTGCTACGATTGCTGGGTTTACAGCTCTTATTTTATCTTCTAATGCAAATTGTACTTCTATTTTTTTCTCCATTTTCTTTTCCAAAGAAGTATATGAAGTTTTTAGAGGCCCATTTTGTATATTCTCAACTCCAAAACTAAATTCTAGATTTTCATATTGCTGGGGCTTATCCAAAAGATCTTTTACTGTTTTAATTTCAACTTCTGAAGGAAGGGCAAAAGAGAGTGTTTTTTCATAAAAATCTAGAGGATATGAAGATACACATTCCATACAATGAACCTCATCATCTATTTCAGCAGGCTTTATAATTGTGCTCAAAACAAGTGGTGCATCCATAGTTCCTCCTCGAGAAGAGGGAAGAAATTTTATAGAGAAATTCAAAAGTGCATCTAAAAGCAGTATAATGCTATCTTCATCCCCATCACAATTTCTTCTTTTTGCACAATGAAAATATGGGTGAGCAAAGCAAACGTTTGCATCTGTAAAGCCAATAATTCTACAAAGTACTCCCGCAGAAGTATGAGGAGAAAGACCAATACATAAGTGACCTACAAGCTCTTGGTATGACTGTAAATTATAAAATGGCTTTAACTGATAGACCTCTACTAATAATTCATCTATAAATTTTGAAACCTTAAATAAATATTCGCCTGCTACTTTAGGTATAATTATATCCTGAACTTTTAGGGCAAGCAACTGGTCTTTAGAAACAAGAGGCTTACCATAAATATCGGTGCTATAGCCCAATTCAATAAGTTTTTTTATCTCCACCCCAACTTCAGCTGGTTTGAATTGAGTAAGAGGCATATCAGTCATGTCAAACCTACAAGTACCATCTCTAAAAATGCTAAGATCATATTTTGCACGTAAAAATCCTTTGTCTAAAATTTCAGGTATTTTGTATTGAGAAATTAAACCATGTACTCCTTTTATTTCTTTTAAGTTCATGCCATTTAGCCTAGATTTTGTAATTTCTACTTCTCTAATTAGGTCTAAGAATTTTTGGCTTGCTAATTCTTTAGGATTTTTTATACTCCTGGAAACTTTTTGGTTTGAAAGACGTTCTGGTACGCATTTTCCCCCACAATAAATACATCTTAATCTATAGTTTTTCCTTTTGCAATCAGTGCAAATATAGTCTGCAAGTTCAACATAAATACCTTTTTCCTGTTTTTTTTGATCAGATTTTAATTTAGAATATAATTTTAAAATTTCTCGTGACTTGTGACTAAGACCTACTGGAAAGAGCACATGAACTGGGGGCGACATCTCTCTTCTTTTTGCTTTTTCTGGCCTTCCCATTCTCACTCCAATATAGACTGGTGCTTTGTTTAAGATAGTTATTCCCGAGAGGCTTTGAATATTTTCAAATACTGTCTTATTTGGATCAAAAAATTTTTCAAATCTCTCTAAAGATAATTTTCTTTTTCCTACTTTAAATAGTCCTAACGAGAGAATTAAAGCTAGAGCATTTTCTTTATCTATAATTATTTTATTTTCTTTAACTAAATGGGGAATACCTAACAGCTCCAAATATCTCTTTTGATTTGAAGATTCTATGGTAAATGATTTTAACTCAAATAAATCGAAATCTAATTTTGCATTTTCAAATATCCACAACGCTAATTCTTTTAGTTGAATAGAATTTAGTTCATTCCAAAAGAAAGTAAACTTTGGATGTAGGGGAATAGAATATTTTTCTGCGATTTCAAAAGCTTGGGCACAACTTAGATTTTTTGGATATTTTACTTGCTTTGCTTGAGCTATTTTTTCCCACCACTCCTCTACAAAAGGAGAAGGAAGCAACGCGTGATTAGACTTTAGAAAATCACCATAGCTTATCAACAAATCTCCTAAAAATAAAATCTCATCTACTTGATCCACCAATTTTTTTGCTTCTTCTACGTTTTCTACATAAACCACTGAGCCATCCTTCAGCTTTACAATTGGCCCCATTATGCTATCACAACAACTTACAACAGCACCCTTACCTGGCCTATCTATTTTTATTTGAGTGCCTATAGCCAAAAAAGAATTTAAAATATACATAGTTGCTGGATGGATTGCTTTAGCAGCTATTCCAGTAACTCTGGTTCTACCATATCTTAACCTAAAGCCGCCCTTTGCCATAGAGAAAGAAAATATAGGCCTCCCTGCTACAATCTCTTCAAAAAATTTGTTATCCTCCTTCAGCTCAAATTTTTTTTCTTCTTTTTTTATTCCTTTTGCAATTGTGGTTAGAAAATTCCAGTCCTCCTCTAACCCTATTTTTGAAGAGTATTTAACTAATTTAGCTGCCTTTTGTGCAATACCTTCACATAAAACTAAAATTGCCCCTCCCCTTATTCTATTTGTTTTTACTCGCTTTAGATCACGATAGAGAGAAACTTCTATTTGTTCTGTTGGCTCTCCATTTACACAGATAGGACAATTTCTTACAATAAATCTTAACTCCTCGTCTGTTGGCTTGTACTGAAGCCTTGCGCATCTCTCATTATAAATATTACATTCTTCCACATATCGCTCTATTTCTGTTTCTGTAGGGCGATATCGACCAATATTAAAAAATCTTCTTGCGTAATCTGCCAATAAAACGGCTTGAGCTGAAGCAGTTCCACCTGCAGATCTAATTGGACCTGCAAAATACACTGCCAAATAAGAAGAACCATCGGGATTTCCATCATCAGGCGAAATTGTTGGACTGTGTATTTTTACGTCGGCTATACCTTCTGTAGGAGCTACTAATACACCTTCTGTTAGAATACAAACTCCTGTCCTTACAGCTTGTTCTATTAAAACCTCAGGGGTTGCTTTAAAAATCTCGCCTTTACAGATTTTTTGTATGATTTCTTTTGCTATGATATCTCTTGATTTTTTTTGTTCTTCTAATTTTTTTATTTCTTTGGCAATTCCCCTTGGACCAACCAATCCTTCTACTCTTTCTGCTAAATCTGAAGCTATTTTTATTTCGACATCTTCTTCTGGATCTAAACCCAACTTTCTTGCATGCCTTGCTACATCATATGCCTCTTGTAATTTTTTTTCTAAATTTGAAAAATATTGCTCTATTCTTTCCATCTCAATCACTCAATTTCTATAAAAAATCTTGCTCTAAAAATTTTAAATGAGAAAGCTGGGCTGACTTTATCTCTAATACTGGAGTGATGGCTGGTGTTGGGACATGCCCCATTTTTATTTGATAATCAGTTCTATCTTGATAAGTGCCTGAGTTTATCATAAGCACTCCCCTGTATTTTTCAGCTGCATTTTTGTGGATATGACCCATATGTAAAACATCTGGCTCTAATTTTATTAACATAAAATCTTTTGAAGAAGGTACAATTAAATTATCTCCATAAATAGGGGAAAGATGTCTTCTTTTTAAAATTTCTTTCATAGCCAATTCTGGCTTTGCATAAGACATGCCTGGTATATTTGAAATCAATGAGTCAAGCGAAGTTCCATGATAAATAAGATGGGTTAGTTCTTCTATTTTTACAATAGCTGGAGAATTAATTAAAATAAAAGAATCGTTTTTATTATCTAACAATGATTTATCTATTTTTGGCTGTGGTTCTGCTCTTCTAACTGCATCATGATTCCCAGGCCCAATTATTACACTTATATAATCAGGAATTTGCTCTATTGCTTTTTCAAATTCCCTATATTGCTCAAAAATATCTTTTATCAAAAGGTCATCTTCTTGGGATGGGTAAACCCCAATACCATCAACTAAGTCGCCAGCTATGATAATATATTTTACTTTTGAAGCTAATTGCTCGTTTCCTTCCTTTCCTTCTAACCATCTTAGAAATCTTTTAAATGGTTTTTCTAAAAAATATCTACTTCCAAAGTGCAAATCAGATAGATAAACTATTGCTAGATCTTCTTGGCATTGAGGAAAAGACTTTAATACAGAAATATCTGGCCATAAGATATTTTTTGCAATAAACATATTTTCTAATACTCTCCCATCTATTGCGATTATATCATCTCTAATAATTCCTTGGGCCTCTCTAAAACAATTTTCAGAAGATGGAACCACTACCCTAGCCTGGCCATATTCGTCTTCTAGCTCTACCAACAAATTTCCTTTTGAAGTTAACCTCTTGTCATAGACCATTCCTATTATTCTTACATCCTGTCCACTATATTTGCTTAGTTGGTCCAACCTTACTATTGGGAGATTTGATTGCCTATTAGATAAAATTGAGCGTTGCTGCTCTAATCTATCTCGAAAATAAGACACAAAGGTTTCTACTGTTCCCAAAGAATTTATAGTTTGACATTCTTGTTCTACTATTTTAATCCTTGGACTATATTCTTTTGCAATAGGTTTAAATTTATCTGCCCTAACTATTTCTACCTCTTTTACATCTAAACCAATAGCTGGAGATACTTCCTCTTCTTTCACACTAGATTCAAAATAGGTTGGACTTTTGAGCTGAGCTTCTTCATTTTTTTTCTCATGCGAATAAACTTCTTCGCCTTTAGATAAACTGATGGGCTGAATATTTTTTAGAGGTGGAAATTTTATCTTTTTTTCTACTGATTTTTCTTCTACGACTTCTTTTATATCCTCTAAATCTAACAATAATTTTGACTTTTGGACCAGGGATTCTAAAATAGAGCGTTCTATTTTATTTTTTGCTAAGTATTCAAAGGCTCTTTTTGTTAGCCTTATATTTTTAGAATACAAAAAAGCTATATCCTCTTCCATTTCTTATCCAATTAGAAATACAGAAAGAAAATATAAAAAGTAGTATAATAATTCATAAGGCTTCTAATTTAGTTAAAATATCCCAAATATAAGTTCTTCCATGCATTGGCATATTTACATCCTCTGAAGCCTGTACCAGGGTTTGAATGGCAGAAGAGACCTTAGTTTGAAAATCCTGATTAGAATTCAAAACGTCCTTTGCCTCTTGTATTTTCTTTCTTATATTTCTTGGCAATGAGGTATCTTCTATCAAAAAATCTAATAAAGAAATTATGCTATTTAATTCCTCTTTTTCTGCCATAAACTCACCCTAAAATACCAATAAATAGATAAAATAATTTAGATAAATAAATTTTTAAATAACTGCCTTGTGCTTTATTTATTTTCCCAATAGCAATAATACAAAAATGGACTATAAGAAAGAGAGGGTGGATTAGAAGGACTACATGACATATCACTACTATAATTTTCTACTTTAACTTTACCACAGTTAGTGGTGTTTGCACCAAAGTGTGGGTAGACCACCTCCTCTGCATCATATGAAAGAATTGGGTGAGAAAAGAAAGTATAGTAATTTTCTGAGTCTTTTGTAGTTTGATTTAAGCAACATTTTTCATTTAGCATCCCTAGTATAGTACCAAAGTCTGGGTTTGTAAATAATTCCTCCATGCTTTCTATTTCTAATTTTTTAACCTCTGTGAAATATTTTGATGAAGAAGGGATATAATAACAAACTATCTTTTTAGAGCTAAATTTCTCTTCGCATAAATTATTTTTACAATAAGTAATAGAGATATAATTCCTTGGACATTCCTTTCCTGGGCAACTAGAACCATCTTCGCAATCAGATTTACATAATGAAGGGTCAGATGAAGGACAATTTACACAAAGTTCAGATGCAGATTTGTTTTGAGCATTTACTAAAAGAGTTGAAACATCTGCAGAAAATTGTAAGTATGAAAGAGAGCCATTAACTAAATTTATAAATGGTTGATCCTTTAGTTCTGAAGTGCTATATACAATATTTTCTGGCTGTTCAAATAGAGAAGGTAATAGAATACCGATCACTCCGCTTAGTGTTAGTTTATCCTCTATTAAAAAGAGCATATCAAAAAATAAAGGATCCATATATGAACTCTGCCTAAAGTATGTGTTTTTGTCGATTCTTAATTTCCACAAAGTTGGCTTTCCTAGATGTATTAGAATTTGTCTTGACAACTCAGCTGCTTTTTTGACAGTAGAGAGATAATAAGCTGATTTTTCTTTTTCACTAGAGAGGCGAGGAGAATAAGAAAGATCTAAATTTAAAACAATCACATCTACACTCTTTAACTTAGCCTCCGAAGCTTGATCTAAGATAGGTGGAAAACCTATGTTTTCCTCTGTAGGGAATTTTATACCAAAGTAACTATAGAGGGAAGAATTTAGATTATTTGGAGATGTAAAATAAATTTCTGAAATATTGGTGTCATTTTTTATTTTAATAATTTGCTCGTGTTCTAGTGCTAAAATACAACTTGGGCATAAATTCCTAGCATTGCTAATCCTAAAATATGCATTAGAAGAAGTAAGAGTATCTAGAATTGAGATCACTGCACTGTGTTTTGAATTTAAAAACAAAAATAAGAAATCTGGAAGTGTTTTTACACTACACCTTGCGATCCACTTAACACATAAGCCTTCACTATTTGTTTCTTTACAATAATAGTTTAAATCACCTACACAATAAGGATTATCTTCTGGCAGCTGATCTAATTCTCTTTCAAATACGACAGTATTGCCTCCCATTGAAATACCAGCTTTAGAATATTCTTTTAGATCTAAAACAACTATTACATTGTTTTCTAAATAATTATGAATTTTAGAAATCAAATAGTTAAAATCTGGAATGGTTGAAGGAGAAGAATCAGGAAGATTTACAACAAAAGGATTTGATGGAAGAAATGAATAAAGATTACTATTACATTTACAATTACCAAAATTAACAAAACAGTTAGAAGGACAGTACGAAATTGGAGTGCTATTTACTTTTTGATATGCTAGAGTTACAAAAGTACCACAACTATCACAAACTCCATAAGAGCGAGTTTTGAGAATATCCAAATTTTCTTCTTTTTTACACTTCCCCAAGTTTCTAATAACCCACATCTTGTCAAATAAAAATTCTCCTTTTTCTTCTTCCATATAATAGGGATGGAAAGAGAAAGGAGTAACATATTGCTCTATTAAACTGTGGTTTTGTAGTGGTATTTTTTTAATAGAGATCTCTAAAATATCAAAGGTAGGATCATTAAAATTGTTAATATTATCTGTAGCTTTAAGGTCACATTTTTCAATAAAGTCAAATTTTTGTTTTAGATCACTAAAACTAACATTTCTAGAAGAAATTATTATTGTTTTTTCAGCGCCCTCGGTGGAAACTAATTGAAAAGGTGGCACTAAAACAAAGGCTCTTCTCCACTCCCACCTCATCTCGTCATTTCTATCATTTTGATTAGAAAGCCTGCTTAACTTAGAAGACAAAATTTCAATATTGTCTTTCCACACAACCCAATCTTGTGGACCTAACATGCCATTTTTACAGCTTGGTTGTGCCGTATTATTGTTTTTATCTCTACAGATTTTATCTTTAGAATCAAAAAAGTAATTGTTTGGACAACTTGGTACAACTATTTTGTTAAAATTATTATCAATACACCCATATTCAGAAACTTTTTTTACAATATTTGCAAATTCTACCTGTTGTTTTTTTCCATCTATAGTCTTTTTATATTTATTAAACTCATCAAAATCATATACTCCCCAATCCCCATCCCAGCTACTCTCTCCCCTGACTGTTGCACTTGTATATCTCTTATCAAGTAAAAATAAATAATTTTTGCCATAATCATAATAAGCATAAAGATCATATGTTGTAGGATTATATTTACACAATACTACTGGTTTTTTTTCAAAGTTTGAAAATAAGTTACAGAGATTTAGACCTGTTTTGCATTCTTCGTCCTCTATCGATCTATCAGATGGGCACTCTAAAAATGCGTCCTTACAAGAATTAAAAAAAGAACAATTACAGGAAATAGAACTATTATCATTCAAAAAGCAGCTTCCCCTAAGATATTGGCTCTTTATACATCTTGAAGAAAGACAATCGTTGTCTGAAAGACATTCAAATACCTTTGCACCTTCAGGACCAATTCCTTTTTCTCCAGTTTTTCTATAGTAATCCTTTGCTTCTTCAGGGTATTCTCTCATTAAAGCTGAGACATAAACAGAAGGATCTAAATAATAATGCTCTAGAGATTCTCCTCTTATATTTGTAGGGGGTAGAACATTTATTTTTTTAAATTCAAGTTCTTTAAATAATTCCTTGTTAAAGATTTTAGAACAGAAATTAAAACATAGAATTTTTGAATAATCAGAACTTTTTGGAAAAGAAATAGATGGGTTGGACATGCAAAAGTAATGAGATTGATTTTCTGAACAAAAATTTAATGGTGCTTTAAAATTATTTTGAAAAACTTTTAGTTTTTTTAAGCCCCCTCCATAAAATTCAAGGTAATTAAAAAATCTATCCACAACTGCCTCTCCTCCAAAAGACCTAGTACAAAAAACATCTGAAGGTGGAAAATAATATCTTGCTACTTCAAAATCTGAAAAAGAACCTAAAAATCCAATTCTTAAATTATTTACTAACCAATTCTTTTCTGTTAACAAACCCATAGTAGACTCATTAATATATCTAAATTCACAAACTTTTCCAACTAAGCCTTTGTCTACTTCAAAAATAGAACTCTTAGTACCTCCAGAAGAAGACTTGTATGAATTTTCTAATTTGTTAGTTTCATCAGGAGAAAATGAAAACTCCTTTTTTATTTTTTGCTTCTTTTCTCCACACATAAAAATTTTACAATCATTTTGTATACAATTAAAACTTGAAACATTTACACAGATAGGATAGGTTATTCTTGGATTTGAAAGAGAATAACAAGTATTTTTTTCATCTTCATTAGTGCAATTTGCCTTATCAAAATTACAATTTTTTGAGCAATCATTTGGTCTTATTGGATTTGAAGAGCCGGCGTATAAAATTTTATTTTTGTTTTTATCTAAAACTTCTCCGGAGGATTTGTTGAAATACTTACATTCTATACCATCAAAGTCCCCACACTCAATCATTTCAAATAAGTCAGAAGTGCCTTCAATCGGATTGGGAGAAAGAGAACAAGAATATGTTTCATTAGACTGATAACAACATTGAGCTTCGATCAAATTTTTATTTGGGTTGATAGTACAACCTAAGAGAAACATTAGAACAAAAATTAAAAAAAGAGTAGAAAAGATTCTTATCATCTTTTTTATTCACCTCATAAATTTTTAGAAATAAAATGCAATAGATAAGTACTATCGGCTGATAGAAAATTTGCTAAGAAATTTATAAATATTACAGTTATTGCTAGAGATAAAAAGGGGTAAAAAAAAGTTCCCATAGAAACTTGGACTATAAATTCTTCTATATCTGAAGAAAAAATAATACTAGAATCATTTTCATTTGATTCAAAGGAAGAAAATTGTGCAAATGGCCCAAACTTTGCAAAGCAAATATTATTTATTACATCATTTTTAGTTGGAGGTTGGGGGGTTTGTACAACTTTAATTAATGAAGGTTGAATGAAAATATATGCTATTGGAAAAATAAAGTAAAAACCTATAGCTACAGCTATAAATAGACTACCAATTCCTCTAAGGGGGGGAAATAGTCTTAGCAATAAACCTACTGGCAAAAAAAACGACAGGAGATTTTGCTCTAGATATGTTACAAAAAAGTATTGCGCTACTAAAGAGATAGAAAGAGAAGCCAACCTATTTGCAATATAATGATAACTCTCAATTTCTCTATAAACACCTTCCTCCCATATTTTACAAGATTGCCAACCTACATAAGATTTACATTTCGAACCTTCTGTTTCTTTTACCATATTTGCGAGATATGCTGAGAGATAAAGTACATTAGATGCTTCTAAGTATTCTGAAATTTTACATTTTATTAAAGTAAATGGTCCTGCCTGTTGATCCCATAATTTAATTTTTTGATCTTGACAAGAAAAAACAGCTGAGGAAGGCAAAAAAAGATCCTGAATAAAAATAAAACCTGTGTTTAATAAATAAACAAAAGCTACTATTCCAAAAGCGGTTGCCGTTGTTTGATAGAATTCAGAAATTGCAAATCTTTTTACATTTTCTGCATCAAAAGCCTTTGCTAACATATAAATTATGACGTTTGCAAAAAAGCAAATGGCAACTACAATAGCTGAAAATTTTATCCAATAAAATTCATCAGAATAATTAGATTGTTTGTACCAATTTACATTAAAGAGTTTAAAGTCTTTAGCTGAAGTAGTATTAGACTTCTGGAGCCACTCCCCCCAATCCTGAGAATATAAAATTCCTCCGAACAGAAGGAAGAATAAAGAGAATTTAAGCAAGATATGCAAGTTTTGAAACATCAATATCACCACCTAAAATTGAAGCAAGATCTCTTACAAATGAAAGCACTGCTAGCAAAATTATCGAAGGTATAAAAAATGCTAAAATAAAGTTGATTGCAGAAAGACCAATATAAATATTTAAATTAGGGCTAAAACTTTCTTTTGACTTTGGAAATATTGGCTGCAGGGTTTTTTTATCTTCACCATACTTAAATATAGCATCACTATTTGGAAAAGTATCTTTTGTAAATGAGCCGACTTCTACAAGGTCAGCTAAATAGGAAAATTTATTAATGATGAAGGAATCGATTTTAATTCTGTTGATGGTAGAGGAATCTTTACAAACATCATCAGAATTAAAAACTAGACAATGAATTGCTAACTTTGTGTGTATATTTTCTAATAACAAACCATATAATGCATAGCCAAATGGGAAGAGAATATAAAAGCCAATTCCAATTGCAATCATAGCTGCGCCTACATTTTTCAAAAAAGGCATGCACCTAAAAAATAAACCTACTGGTAATAAAAATATAATTAATCCAGAAGAAGAAGAGAGGAAAAATAATAAAAAGTAGTGCGTAAGAACATTGAACAAATAAAAGTTATTCAAATTAAGTAGAAAGTTAAAAACAGCCATATAATTATAGGAAAAAGAATGAGGATTTTCATTTTGACCAAAAGTCATTTGAGCAGATTTTCTAATAATCTCTACTATTATGCTTTCTCCTGAATATGTATAGGCAGAGCCAGAAATATGGAAATAGGCAATATCTCTTCTGAGAATTATGATAGTTGAGTGGATTCTTTCTGATAGGTAATAGAGAGTATTTTGAGCAAACTCAGCTATTGAAGTGTCCATGTGCACTGTTTTTAGAGGTTCTAATCCAAAAAGATTTGAAATTGAAGAAATATTGACATATTTTTCACAATTTAAAACTAATAGTTGCCCAACTAAAACTAAAAATACCCCTAACAAAATTACTTCTGTAATTTCTCTTTTTGACCATTCCAACAATCTTGGATTAGAAAAAAGGTTTCCGATCATAAATGCTATTGCAATAACAAAAACTATAGATGCAATACCAACTAAAAAGAATTTATAATACTGTGAAGTTATAACTTCTTTTTCAGAACAAAAAGATTGAGGGGTTTGAGGAACAAAAACGTCTTTTGAATAAAGTTTAATGATTAAAAAGTCTGAAAAAGTGAATGTTTTGTGAGTTACAGAATCTAAAACCTTCCCTCTAACTTTTAATAGGCAACCCTTTTCTTTAAATTTAACAACTAACTTTAGATAGTCTTTGGTTTTTTCTACTAGCTTCCCTTCACATCCTCCTCCCGAAGTGATTGGAACTATATAAGAATCAAAATCGTAATCCCTTATATCCTGTGGAGTTAGAAAAACAAAATTTATATCGATATTTTTATTGTCATCTAAAAATAAACGACTATTTTTCTCTAAATCTTTTTGTTTTTCACTATCTAATTGCTGCCCACCTACCAAAACTTTATCTATTGCCAAAATAGGACGCTCCAATGCAAATTCAAAGGACTTATAAACACCTTTTTTGCTGTCTGTAAATGGATAAACTAAAACACTTAATTGTTTTATATCATAATAGGTATCTAAAAAAATATAATAAGGAAATCGATCAGGCACAATAAAATTAGTAAAATCAACTGTTTCTCCGTTAAATAAAGTTGCTCTTACTTCAATAACAGCTTTTGGTGAATTTTCTAAATTTTTTATTTTGATAATTATATATTCATTCTCTTTTATTTTGGAATTTGGAACCATAAATGAAAGAGCACGGCCTTCCTTTTTGGAACTCTTATAAATATCAGCACTAAACTTAATGGGACCAATACATGGACCATTATAAATTTTAATAGTTTTATTCTCAAAAATAACAGAAGAATCCAATGGCTCACTGCCTGCTTTTAGAGTAAAAATTAATTTATCTTTGTCCCCATTTGGACAAATTGAAGAAGTATTTAAAAGTAAAGACACATTAACAAAATTTGGAGAGAAATAGTCGCTATTAGAAATTAGAGGATATTGAGGATTAGGAGTAAATAGCCCACTGGTACAATTCTCACTTGTACAGTTCCACTTATATAAAAAAGTAGTTTTTCTATCATTAGAATCAATTACTTCTAATTCTCCCATCAAATAAAAGCCTGTTGAAAAATTTGTAGGCCTCATTGAACGTGGATTTGATGCGTTTGCCTCGAAAAATATTCCCCTCTCCCTACTAATCCTAATATCATAAGAAAGATCGTAAATTCTTAATAATTGATATCCTCTCTGACAAGAGAAATTGTATGACAAATCCCCATTCGACCAATTTATTCTAAAAGGTGAATAGGATGCATTTAGCGTAACAGTTAAATTTAAGTCTAATCCAACTTTCTTATCAGTGTTTCTATCTGAGCTTCCATTTCCCCTAAAGAGTAGCGAAAACAACTCTGGATCACAGCTAGAGTTATCAGATCGATATGTTGTATTACCATTTATAACAACTACTCCCCTACAATAAGAGCCATTGTTTATTTGTATTTCAAATGGTAAATTTATAATTTGAGTACTTAATTCGTCATCATCTCTCAAATTTATTTTAGTTCTACAAAAATTAATGTTATTTTCTATAAGAGAGATGTTTGGTGGATAATGCTCAAATTTGTATTTTTTTACTACTAGAGGGAAGTATTGGCTTGCTGTGCCTTTAGTTATATTTAATCTATAGATCAAATAGATTTCATCAGAAATTGGAGAAATTATTTTGGTGAAATTATCATAAGGGTCAGATAAATAGGCAAAAGGAATTATTTTACGACTGTCGGCTTCCACAATTACATAGCACAAATTTTGCCTAAACCTCTGATTACAAAATACTAATTTAGAACGAGAATCTAAATTTGGAGATTCAGATAGAGAAATTTCTGAAAAATTAAAAATGCAAGGATCCTCTGGATTTGATGGGCAATCCAAAACTAAAAATCCATAATAAGAGGGGGAAATTTTATTGAAGCTCTCCACACTTCCTTCAGCTAAATTATCTGGATCTGGAGGATTAGAAGAATTATAAAAGTAAACTAGAGGTGGAGTGAGAGGGGGAGGTACTTGCGCAACAAACACTCCCAAAAATAATATTAAAAAAAATAATTTTTTCATATTAAGACAACCTTGATAAAATTGATAAATCTATTTCCAAACCTAAGCCATGGGCAATTGCTGAAGAGAAGGAAAGAGTGAGAGAAAGAGCTAAAAGTGGAATGAAGATGGATTTTAGAAGTACAAAGCTTAGAATTTTATCTGAATTGCTATTAAGATAATTTAAAACAAAATTAGCAGTGTTTGGTATATCCAAGGAATTATAACTTTTTGGATCACATGAGACTGAATCTGGAATAGAATTTTCTAAGTCAGCATTCTGAAGAGTTATAGAATTTCCCTTTATTATTTTATGAAAATAAGAGCCATAATAGACATTATAATAATCCAGCAAAATTAAAAGAGAGGTGGGGAAAACAAAATAAAATGAAATACAAAGAGAGACTAAAAATATACCAACCTTTCTGGTGAGATTAAAAAATGCTAAAAATAACCCTATTGGAAATAAGATACAGATTATTTGATTTGCAAAAATATTCAAGAAAAATTTAGTAAAGTAAATGCCAAAAGAAGCCGTAGAGATTGCAGTATAGAGCATATTTAGTGGTCCTCGAAGAGAAGAAAAAGTAGAACATACTCCAATACCAAAACCATTTCCATAGAAATTAAAGTAATAACTCTTAGAAGATTCAATTGCTATTGACTCTGCAAATTTATCTAACCTGTCATTTAAAACTTTTAGGAGTTTATTATTTTCCTCTACTAATATAAATGCCTTTTGCTGTACAGTTATATTCTCCTGACTGACCTTTAGAGATTTGATATCAATATAATTATAATTACTACTAAATCTGTTGCTCCATCCACTTGGATCTAAATTGAATGACTTAGCCAAATTTTTAGAAATAGGATTGAAAGACAATAGAACAAAGACTAATATTAAAACCAAAATTGCCAAACTCTCGATTTCTTTTATTGCTAAGAACTTTAAATCTTGAAAATTAAACAAAGACCCTATAATCAAAAGAATTGCTATTATAGAAATTGCTATTGAGATTGAAACAAAGAGAGAGTTAAATAAACAGCTATTTTTAGGTGCATAATACTGAGCAAAAAGCAAATTTGATAAAAATAAAAACAAAAATAAAAATCTGCTCGATCTCATTTAAATCAACTTAAACAAGCCTGGGATTTCTATATCTCCACCTAAAAATATCGAAGTGCTTCTTATAAATGAGAGTAAAATCACAATAGAAAATGATGGTAGGATGATTGAAGGAATTAACAAAAGTCCAATTCTTATCCATCCAGTTTGAGTATAAAGCCCTTCTGCAGAAGTTGCAAAATTTAAAAGGTTTGACAGACTTACCCCCCCACTAGAACTACAGATATCACAATCTTGTCTAACATAAGGTAAATACTGGCACTCTCTTTTACAATTTTCTATGCAGCCTTCGCAAGGATCTTTCTCAAAAGAGAAAATTCTACATTGCTTAGCATGAAAATCATCACATGAATAATCTACATTCTCAATAAGTTCATTGAGGCTCTTTTCTTTTCCTTCCGGATCACAACCATAAGAAAGCTGGTTGTCTAAAAGTGAGGGGTCGATTCTACAGCGAATTGGGCAACCAATTGCTTTTTTAGATGGAATTGCACAGCTCTGACTAGAGGAAGATGGATTTACTTTTATAAAACATTTATCACAATTCAAACCACTTAAAATAAAATAGAGAGAACCCTTAGAAGGATCTAAACCAAATATTCTATAAACAACTGGACATAACTGGCAATTATCATCTGACTTTATAGTTTGTTTTGTTACCCCACCAACCTTTGTTGAAAAATCTACAGATGTGTCAACTACATTATGAAAAGCTAAGCCTGGCATTGCCCTTGCATTATAGGAGGCAAAACAGATTGGATTAATAGCACTAATCACAACTGACCTTCCACCATAATTAATTGAATAATTTCCACAAAAGACATAATTTGGATTTGCATTAGTATCGATAGTTCCACATTCTCTATAATCAGAATATCCAGAAGCTGCGATTAAATAATCCAACCCTGCATATTTTGAACCTGGGCTACAGTTGTAGGGCTGATAGCCAAGCTCTAAGCTAAAGTTTATATAAAGTCTTTGTCCTTGTTGAGTATAACTACAATAATCTTCCCACCAATGATTTTGTGCTACAGTTCCATCCGGTTTAGTATCCCCTCTTCTATATGTTGTAGAATTATACACTACGATAGATTTATTACAAAGTGGGTTAGAATGACTCTTGTTCAGAGGAATGGAGTCAATTCTCACCCAATAATTCCCTCCTCTCAGTTGATTACAACTATAAGCCTCGTTTTGGCAATAAGATAAATCATTAGACCTTATTAAACCATTACAAAATGGGTCACAGTTATGAGAGGGATTGGAGCTTTCAAATTTTAATGTGAAATTACCACATTCCACGAGATTGAGGTTTTTTAGCTCATCATACCTACAAGAGTAAGGACAAGCACTTCCATTAATCATCGCTCTATCTTTAGAATTACTCTCGATATATTCGCCACACATCTCAAATCCTCTCTGAGAGGAAGAAGGAATACTTAAAATAGGATAGCAAGCAAAGTTTTCTAAATTTGCAGGATTAGAATTTAAGGCAGAAAGAGAAGGGAAATAAGAGCTATCCACTCCCTTTGGTAAATAGTAAGAGGAGGAATAATTTAAAACCACCAATAGGGTGTAGTTATTATCATAAAATTGTTTAGTTCTTTGGTCAAAGTTACAGTTTGAAATACTAAAATCTATTCTTGAATATCTGTTAGAGATATCTAATAGAGTAGCAAATTTGGGCCAAGTTAAAATAAAACATTGGGCTCTACAAAATGGAGAAGAGCAAAATTTTTGCACATCTTTATCAAGAGTACAGTCAATGGATACAAATGGATTTGATTTTACTCTAACAGAATTTTGGTCATCATTCCAAGTATTTAAAAAAACAAATCTACTATCTCTTGCCAGAAAGTCTGGACAAAAAACTTCATCTTTTAGAGATTGATATGCTATTCTAACAGGGGAAATAGATGGGACTTTTGTGCCAGCGTATAAATTATAACCTTGGCAATTTTCATAATAACCTTGGCTATTGTACGAAGTACATTCTATATACCTAGAAGGATCAAAATGACAATCATGTATAAGAAAAGATTTAGAATAAAAAGCTGCAAATAGAGGATTGTTTGTATCAATAGCAATTTTGGCTATTGAGGAGGGATTTAAAAATCTACAAGAAGGTGGACAGCGAATACAATTTAATAAATTTTCATCAGTTATTTTTCCATTAGAAAATTTAGGGGGAGGAGAACAAATAGAATAGTCCATATAAACTGAGTTTAGAAATTTGCTAACATTTATCTTACAGCTGTTGGGGCATCGATTGCAAGCCTTTGAAAACATTCCCTCTTCACAATATTTCTCAAATATCGGGTCTTTATATTCTTTAGAATTTTCATCAAAATAAAGCCTGCAATCCAATGGGCAGACATTTGAATTTCCACTATCTCTTAAATTTCTAATACTTAGAGGAAGACCACACAATTCAGTACAACTATCAGAAGCTTCTAGTGGAGAATAAAACATACAAATTGGCAAATCTGAGGAATCTCTATAGTTTAGGCAATCTTGGCAATTCTTACATTCTACTTTATTTTTAAATACCAATTCTATTTTTCCATCGTTTAATTTTGTATATACCCTGCAAACTGATGGACAATCTTTACATTTTTCTGCACATTCAAATCGATTAGTAGTTAAAGAATTAGAATTCTTGGGAACTTTTGTTGTAATTCCGATAGAGTTTTTATCGGCAGGAGAAAACGATTTAGAATAATCGATTTCTGGATAGCGATATTTACAGGAGATAGGACAATCTCTACAATTAGAAGGATTGCTACAGTACATATCATTTGACTCATAATAAGAAGTATAGTTTTCTAAACCCATCGCTCTAATAAATTTGCAGGCATGAGGTAGATTGTTACATGCAGTTTCATTGCAAACCTTCAAATCAGTTGGCAAAAACCTGCAGCCCTCTGGGCAGTTTTTAGAATCAGCAACTTTTATTTTTCCTATAACTTTTTGTTCGTCTTCGTCCTCTACAAAACAGGGCTGAATTCCTTGACTAAGTAAATACTCGTATAGATCTTTATCTTTATTTTTCTCATCCTCTGACTTTTTTTCTATTAATTGTATTAAATCATAGTAAGAAATAAAGGATGAAGGCATATAAATTCCAGCAGGGTTAATAGAGGTATTATAAGCTATAGGCGGATTTAAATCGCACTCTTTTGGACAAATTGATTCATTTTGATCTACTCCTTGGGAGCCAAAAATTGCACCTCTAAAAGTAAACCAAGAGATTAAATAAGTTAGAGGCCAAATTAGAAATAAACCAATTCCAATAGCTATTAACAAACCACCTAATCTTCTAGTGACAAATAAAGTTCTAAATAATACCCCTATAAAAATTAAGAATGGACCAAAAACAGGTGCTATAAAATTCAAAAATGCTTTTTGTGCTAAGAGTGAGATTAAAAAGGAAGATAAAAATTGCCCTTCTGTTGTTTTTATTTCAACATCTAACCTTTTAAATGCTGCAGGTCTGCTACTTTCTTGATATCCAAGATCCCATATATTCATAGAAGAACCTCTGGAAAAAAATGTTTCTCGTCCTGCTTCTATAGATTCTTTCAAATTAACTTTTAGGGAGTTATCTGTTAATTTAATTAGAGTGTCCAGATAACAATTAGAATATTCCATATACCGAGGTATATCTTTATTATAAATATAATTAGAGGGACAGGGGGAAACAAGAAAATTAGAAGAGTTGATTATAAGCTGATCTAAAAATAAGATTACGCCTAAAATAGTTGTGATTAAAATTGAAGTTACAAAAAGTTGCCCTATTTCAGTTTTTATTAAAACTTTTATCTCTGGGATATCAAAAAAAGAGGCTCCAAAATAACCTATTACTAAAAGAGCTATAGATATAGATAAAAATAAAATTAAAAATACAAAAAAGTTTGATAAAATTAAAGAAATTGGGTTATAACTTTTTCCAAGATAACTTACAAAATCTAAATAACTTTTTTCTAAATCATTCTGAGAAAAACAATATCCAATCAAAAATAAAAATAAAACTATTAGTTTTTTCATATTTCTACCCACTAAAAAATCCTTTTAAACCTTTAAATACCCCTATTGTTGCAGTAATCACAAGAACTAAAACTAAATTTGGTATGAAGACAGCTAAAATTGTGAGAAATGCTACAAAATTCAACGAATCATTTATTGTGCTATCTCCAAGATTTATTATATTGTTGAGTGCAGAAGGATCTGAAGTTTGGAAAGTTTTTTCAATAGAGACAAAGCAAAAAACATAAGTTAGTGGAATAAAAATATAGGATGAAATAGAAAAAGCTATTATAAAATCACCTGCATCTCTCAATAGAGGGAAAATCCTCAAAAAAATTCCTGCAGGTAAAATAAAAGCACTTAGCATAACAAAAAGATTTTCTACAACAAATTTTTGTGCATAAATTGAAGCCAAAAGAGGGACTAAATAAGAATTTAGGATTTCCATATAGCTTGCCCACTCTCTTTTTCCTGCCAAAAAATATACTCCAAAATTTCCTGAAAATTGCGCAATAGAATCTGCATTTGCATACAATTCCATAGAGCTAAATTGGTTATTAAAAGATTCTTTTAACAGATATATTGATTTTGAAGTAGTAAGAGAAATAATCTTATCAAAATAATTTAGAATATAAAATATTGGATCTTGTTTAATTGGTAAAAAGAATGAAGCAGCAAGACAAGAAAAATTAATTGCTCCTATAATTGTTAGTATTAAAATAACTGTCCAAAATAGAGTTAATCCTTCTGTTTTAGACCACATTAACAAATAAGGATTGTGTAACATATTACCTAATAGATAAGAAATAACCACTAATGAGATTACTAAAGCTATTGCTGCTAAAATTTGAGAGTTTATATTAAATAGTTGATCTGTGGAGTATTTGAAACATGTTATTGGACCAACTAATAGATTATCACTAGATTGAATAGATTGACAAACTGATAGCCCAAACAAAATTAAAAATATAAAGTACTTTTTCATATTTATAACAACCTCTGCAAGGCAAATAAATTTCCTTCTTGACCCAAAATTGCAGAAAATTGTTTACCTAAAACTATAGTAAATGTAAACTGCATTATAATACAACTAAAGCTTAAAAGAGCAACTAAAACCAAATTTGGCAATACAAATTTTACTAATGGAACATAAAAATCTTCCACAATTTGTTGTGGGGGAAATACCCCATATGACCTAATTCCATCTCCAATAATAGTTGGAATAATGGCCCTTATTAAATTAATAACAGCTTGTATAAAACTTGCAATTGGTTTTCCTCTTATGATTGGGGAAAGAATATCCTGAGTCTTCGGCTCTGCCTCACCAGGAGGTATTGCGGGAAAGAGTAAATTGATAAGCTGTGCAATATCCTGGGCAGGAATAGCAGTATCCATAACATAGAAAGGGGAAAGAAGATAAGCCCAGGCTTCCAATGAAGAATAATCTGGAAGCTCGATATCTGGAAAATCTAACTTGTTTGAATAATCTACAAATTTTTTATCTTCTGCAAGCTTTATAGAATAGTCAAATAATGCTGAACTTAGATCTACAGAAAGAGGAAAAATGAAAATAAAAGAAAGAGTATAACCTAAAATAAATCCTCCTATTTTTTTTGTGAAAGGTATAAATCTTAATAAAACACCTAAAGGCAAAAGAAAATTAAAACTCAAGAAAGCTAAAAATAAAACAATGTTAAAAGTACCTCTTATCAAAAGAATTAGAGAAAAACAAAAATCTATTGCATACATTAATTGGCTTAATATTAGATTTGTACCATAAGAATAAGATTTTCCTTCAGTATAAGAATAAGCAAAAAAAGATAACCCAATAAGCTTATTGGTAGATAACCCTGCTTGAAAATTATAATTAAAAGTACTAAATTTTGAAAAAAGAAAACTATTTTTTATTAAAATTGAGGATTGCTCTAATAAGTAGGATAAAATAGTTTTATTTGCTATTTTTGGGTAGGGAGGAGATCCAAAATTATAGGAATAAAATGAAAAGTCACCAAAACGACTTTCATTTACTTTAAAAAAGTTGAAGATAAAAATTATTACAATGCAGACCCCAAAGAAAAAAAATAGATCTGCTAATTCTTTTTTTACCCAAACTTTCAAAAAAGAAGAGGAAAAAAAATTAGCAAATAAAAAAGCTATAGCTAAGATAAAAGTTGAAATAAGAGTACCGTAAATAATTGCAGAATATATATCAAAAAACATAATATCATGTTTGTGTTGTTTTGTTTATTTTTTTAAAATATACATCTACTAAATTTTCAAGTGCTTCATGGATGTTTAGAAGTTTTTTTTGTGGTAAAATATAGAGGCGATCAATTTCATATTGGTCTTCTATTTTTTTAATAAAATGCAACAAAACACTACCATTACTATTATAAAATGTGCTGGCTAGACTAAACAATACGCAAATATCATAATAAATTAAAAACTGTAGCAATAACCTTGAAAATTCTTCTTCTGAATTTTTTATTTCAAGAAACAATTTTTCTATATTTTGAAAATCAGAATTTAGTGCGTATTTTTTTATGTTTTTTAGATAATCTGGAAAAGATTGATCAAGATAAGAATATAAGTTAACAAAGATTTTTTTAAAAGATATTGTGGCATACTTTTTTAAAAAAGGTTTCCCCATAATAGAAACTAAAAAGTTACCTGAAGATAAAAATAAAAGCTTTTGTCTTTTTTGATTTTCTAACTCTAAATTTCTAATTGCATCTAATAAATCTTTTTTTGACTTTTTTATAATCGAATTTTCCAACGAACTAAAATCCAAATCAAACATACTTCCTCGACCCACAATTACCTATTTAAAGAATCAAAATGTCTTGTATTTATTTAAGGCATCCAAAGTTGCCTTATATAGAGAGTAATTAAATAATGGATCCTCGACTGCTCCGCTGCTTTGATTTACTAAATGATTTATAAAATCATCCACACCTCTATTACCTGTTTTCAAGGCCGTCTCTCTTTTTGTAATTATGGTCAAAAGATCTTGTGTAAGACCTTTTCCTAATTGAACAATAGTAGTTAATGCCCAAATTCCTAGTTCTTTTTTCCCTTCAGCTCCTTTATTTTGATTTAGGTTTTCAAGTTGTTTGTTTACTAAAGCTCCTATTTCTCTAACTGATTGATCTACTACTGAGTTAAGAATAGCGCCTCCCCCTACAGCAGCAGTATTTTTTAGATCTTTAACAAACTCTTTTGTAAAAAGGTTTTTAAAAAATGGGCCCTTTGTAAAAGGAGCCCTTGGAGTAAACTTTGACTTTCTTGGAGTAACCACAAAAGCAACCATATTAACCAGTCCTTTTATGCCTGCAATTGTTCCAATATCTTTTGCTTTTTGTGTTATACTATTCTCTTCTTCGCCATCACTTTTTAATAATTTAAAACCACTAGAAATGGGATCCTTCAGCAAGCCCTGTGCTAAACCAATATATTTATTGACAGTAGGTGGTAATGATGAATTAGCAGTAGATTTTTTAGTATCCTCAAGAGGATTAGAATTAGAAGTATTAGAATCTGATGTGGTTTGTTGATTTGATTGTGTGGCAGCTTCTTTAGAATCATTTTTTTTACCTCTCATAATATCTTTAGAATTCTTTATGTCCTCTGTAGCTTTGTCGGCTGAATCTACGACAGCCGTTGCAGTTTTTAAAACATTATTAATTTTACTTTCATTATCTTTTTGTTTTGACATGGGAGAATAATATAGCGTAGAAGAAAAATGCCTCGAGGGTAGATTTCTAGCAACTCCAAAATCAAAGAACATCAAAGGATTTCTACCCATAATAAAATTAGCTAAAAATATAATACCTGCAATTATAGTGGAAAACCAACACAAATTAAAAGTTGCGTTTTGCTTTCTTGGTGTACAGAATTTTAACTGAGTAAATGACTTTGTATAGTTTTGAGAATAATCTTGAGGTAAATTAGAGGGGAGAGAAGAGCGGCAGTAATTTTTTTGTAATGAAGGAGAGCTAGCGAGTGGTACAAATTCAGCCGAGAGAACATAACAAGTCTGAGCTGAAACATCAAGTTCAACTGCTGCTCTTCCTTCCTCATTAGTTACAACATAGCAAGAGAATCTTGAATCGTCAGATTCACTTTTTAGAGTTAGAAGAATAAAACCATGTTTTATTGGAATAGTTGGACCTACCAAAGAATCTCCTTTATTTTCTGCAAAAAGGTTTAAGTATACCTTTACCTTATCTCCATCCAATTCATAATAAGATCTAATAAAAGAAGAATCGAGGGGGGGTTGGCATACTTGAGAAAAACTAAAATAAATAAAAAATAATAAAAATATCACCCCAACTTTTTGCATAACTATCTTATAAGGACAATATTTTTAAATTTTTTTTAGAATAAAAACTTTGCAAAAGTTTAAAAGGAAAATAAATTAAAATTTTTTAGCTCTGAATTTTAATTAGTGGCCAAGATGGTGTAACGGCAGCACAAGGGATTGTGGAAGCCCTATGCTAAAATATTAGCAAAATGCTGCAAAACTCCCTTAGTCTGGGTTCAAATCCCAGTCTTGGCCCTAATTTTCATTTTTAGCTAAATTGGAAGTAAAAATTAAAAATAATTTTTTAGAATAAGAAAAAGGAGAGGCATTTGAAATAAAAAAAGTAGAATTTTCTAAAAGTTGTTCTTTGACCTAGCTTTTTTATTAATAGTTTTTGCTTCCCAATCAAACACTAAAGTGTTGTAATTATTTTTTTAGATACGCCAAACAATTTTAGAGTCTTTTTTATAACTCGACAAATAATGGGAAAAAATTTTTAACTAAATTATCTAGAGGCTAAAAAATGTTCCATTTTGGCTAGAGATAAAGTAAGTAAAAAATTTTATTAATTTATGTTTTTATAAATAGTAATATGTGGTATAAACAGATAAAAAAATTGCCAGAGGTTAAATTAAATTCTCTAAAGCCAAGTGGTAGATATGAGCCAAATGTTCAGAAGGCAAAAAGATTAGGACTAAGATATAGGCCCTGGAGAGAAATTGGGGAGCATTGGCTTGCAAATCCTGGAATTAATAGACCATATCCTTCTTTTTGGAGAGAAGGGGGAAAATTTTATAGGGAAATTAAAGAGCTAGTAGAACAGGATTCAAAACACAATATACAAAAAATTGTTGAACTTCAAAATAGAGCTATTGAGGAGGTAAGATATAAAATAAAAGAAATTTTAGAAATAGATAAGAGTTATAAAATAATTTTTGATTCCAATGGCTCAGTTTTATGTTCTACAATTGCAAAAATTTTTAAAAACCCTCAGAAAATCTCTCTAACCTTTTCTGACCAAGGAAGGTTGGTATATTCAGCCATAGGGTTAGAAACAAAAACAATTTCAAAATTCGTTTCAAATTTTGAGCAGCCCATAGGATTGTTTGAAGCTCCCCCTCCAAAGAAAAAAATAAACTGCAAATCACCGCTCTCAAAAAATGTAAATGTAATAAATATATTCAACCTCGACAATACATATAAATCAGATGCGCAAATTATCTTAGAATATGAAAGAAAAATTAGGGACAAAAAAATAGATTTCGTTTTATTACTTCACGTATCTAGAACTGGAAGAATATTACCCATAGAGGATTTAATAGCCATCACTAAAAGATATAGACCAGATTTAGTTGTTTTTGTAGATGGAGCACAGGCGATAGGAAGAATAAGTTATGAAAAAATAAAAAAAATTATTGAGTTAGCTGATTGTTATTTGATTGTTGGGCATAAAGCACTTGGGGGAGCAATTAGTTCAGCAAGCATAATAAAAGAAAATGTAAGTAAAATAATAACAAACAAAATAAAACAAGCTCCTTTTTATAATTTGAAATTATTTCAGTTTGAAGAGCCACAACAAAACCTCATAATTCTAAATAGAGCCTTTGAAGAAAATAGACCATATTGGTTTGTCTCTGCCCCAGAACTTCTAACTCTTGTGGCTGCATTAGAGGATAACAAACAAAAATTTTGGGAATATCAAAAAGAGATTTGCACATATAAAGAGAGGTTATTAAAATTCCTTGGAAATAAACCAGGAGTATATCTAAATGTTAATAGAGTTAATTGTGTAGATGACATAATATCATTTCATCTTGAAACCCCTCAGCAAGCAATTTTTTTAAAAGAGAAATTACAAAGCCTCAATCCCCCCATCACTATAGGACCACTAACGGAGAACTATGCAATCAGAATAGGAATAGAGCCAAAACTTCCAAATCTAAAAAAAACAATTCAATATTTTGAAGAAAGTTTAGCTAAAATTCTAAACTTTTATTAAAAAAGTATCTAAAAAAATTCTTTTTCCGTCTCTTTTTTGCCCAACTAACTTGGAAGTCCTAACAAACTTTATTTTGTTTCTGGAAAAAAGCAAAACGAGCTCTTCTTTTTTATCTACATATAGATTTTTCCCTTCTTTTAATTCCTGGACTTTGAAAATTTTGATATTTTCCTGATCTAAAAGTTTTTTTAAAAATAAATAAAACTCTTGAATTTTAAGAGAGTCGCCTCTTAATTGAATTATAGAACTATAAGATTTAGATTTCTCTTTACAGTTTTTGCAAAGTAAATCCTCAAACCCTAAATTTAAAATTAACTCATAAACTTTATCTTCTATTTTTAGTTTTAAAATATTTTTTTCTAATTTTTCTATTGAAATTTTTTTAAAAATAGAGGGGGGTAAATTTAGTTTTTCTAACAAAAAAAATAAAAATTTTTTATTATTTTTTTCTACCCATAAAAAATCTTTATTGTTGTTGTAAAAAATCTTGAATTTGTTACATTGAGTACATCTTTTTATTCTAATTTTTTTTAAATGAATTGAATTAAAAAAGTTTTCTAAAAAATGTTCTAAACAAAAATCATTTTCAAAATTATAAGCAGAGCTATCCTTACCACACTTTGGGCAGCATTTTTGGATTTTTTGCACTATAAAATAAAAGACAAAAGCATTTAAAATAATTAAGCTGCAAAATTTAGATATGACTGATGAAGCAAAAACAGAACTTAGATTTTTGGCTCTAGAGTTAACAAAAATAGCTAGAAAAGATAAAGTTTCTTTTGAAAAAGTTGCTAGAGAGTATATTAAAAACGTTTTTAAATTAGAAGAAATTATTATGGAAAGTGTTAGAAAAGCAGAAAAGAAGAAAAACATGGTCCAAAAAGGAAAAAAGCTAAATTTTAGATGATAATAGATTGTTATGGAAGCTGCAAAACAAACAATTGGAATTACAAAATATTTTTTATCTCTTCCCCCTGCCTCTAATATAATTCTCTATATTATTATTCTCTCCCTTTTTGCAGGATTATTAATAAATTACATAACAAACAAAAATTTTGAACTCAATTCACTTTTTTATACAATTGGATTATCTTTTATTAGTTTTATTTTTCCAACCATTTTTTCTGCGGCTATATTGAAGATATTTAGAAAAAAAATAAAAACAAACCAAGCACTATTTCTCTCTTTTTTATCTTTAGTAGTGTATATTTTTTTTATTATATTAACTTATCTATTTTATGAAATTGCTGGAGAAATCTCTTATAATTTTATTTTCATTGGTTTTGGTTTTTCTTTTCTAATTTGGTTTTTAGTACTAAATTTAATTTTTGGGCTTAAGAGATCCTGCTTTATTTTCTCATTAGTTCAACTACTAGTTTTCTTTTTTTCTTTTAGTTTTGGTTTTTCTTTTCTACAAATGAACGAACAACAAACAATAATAAAAATAATTATTTCTCTTCTATCCATTTTTTTAGTTGGGTACTTACTTTTGTATTTGATATCTAGGCCTCTTAAGAAAAATTTGAAAGTAAGCTCTAGTGAAATGATTGGAATGTTTTTTTCTCAATGGCTTTATAAAGAAAATGATATGGAAGAGGCACTGGACGAATTGGGCCAAGAGGTAAAAACCTGGATAGCAGTTGCCTCGTTTAAAACTCCAACCAAATATATACATTTTATTGTCCCATATTTTCATTTTGGCCCATTTGGAAGTTTGGGAGGTAGTGAATTTTCTTATAAAATCGAAGAAATTCTAAAAACATATAAGGACTATATCGTAGTTTTTCATGGAACTGCTACACATTCTTTGGATCCTGTGAGTTCCAAATCTCTCTGGGAGATTGCACAAAAAATAAAGCAAATGATTGGTAATATAAAATATAAGCCTGCTTACTTTAGTTTTAAAAAACAAAAATACCAAACAACAACTTGTTATCTATTTGAAATAAATGATTCTAAAATAGCTGCTTTTAGTAGAGCCCCACATTCCACAGAAGACATAAATTTAGCAATAGGCTGGGCATTGATGGAAAAAATGAAAAGAAAAGCAAAAGAAGCTGTGGTTATTGACTGCCATAATAGTGAAACTCAAGAGATAGAATACGTTGAGCCTGGCTCTCCCATTGCTTTTGAGATGGAGAGAGCATTAGAAAAATGTTTGAAACAGAGATCTCTTTTTGCAAAGTTAAGAATAGGAATTTCCACAGTCTATCCAGAAATTCAAGGAATTGCTAGTGGGGGAATAAAGGCAATTTGTCTTGAAGGAGAAAATCGGCAAAAAATCTTTTTAATTGTGATTGATTCTAATTCTATTCTTCCACAACTGAGGGAAAAAATAATAGATAAAATTAAAAAAGAAATTAAAAATATTTTAGCCGTAGAAGTTTTTACTACAGACACACATCAACTTAATACAGTGTCTGGAGTTTTCAATACACCAGCTAATGATGAAAAAGAACAAAATAAGATTATAGAGATTTGTCTAAAACTTTCACGAGAAGCACAAGAAAATTTAGAATATACAGAATTTGGAATAAAAAAGGAAGAGATAGACCTAAAAGTAATTGGACCATACCAAACAATAGAAATAGTGACCACAATAAACTCAGTTTTAGCTATATTAAAGATTTTATTACCTGCAATGGTAATAGGAGCGATTATTTTTCTAATTTGGTTTTTAAATAAAATAACCTAACTTTTGATTTGTTCAAAAAATAGATTTTTTGCTAGTTCCAATGCGGCAGTGCAATTCTCTATTTTAGGGCCAGATGCACAGGCAGCTAATGAATGCCCACCTCCATCTCCACCTAAAAGCACTCCAACTTCTTTTACTATTTTGACTAAATCCACACTAAAGAGATTTCTTTTATGCATTCTTGCACTTATAATACAAAATTTATTTGTAGAAGCTATGAATGCTACATCTGCACCTATTTTAATTAAGCTTTCTGCAATTAGCCCCGAATAAATTTTAGATGAACCACTTGCAACAATATACCCATTTTCATGATAGAAGTTTATTGATGAAAGTGATTTTAAAATCTCCAATCTCTTTTTAAATGGATAGGGTACATAGAGAGGCTGGCAAACCTCTTGAAAATCTAAATCATATTTTTTTAGTAATTTGTGAAGTACATAAAAAGTGTCTGATGAAGAATTAATTAACTTAGCAGAATCTGCTACTATTGCTAAAATTAAAAGAGAAGCTACTTTTTCAGAGGGCATAAAAAGTTTTGCAACTAATTCTGAAGTTGAGCTTGCCTCTGGCCAAACAAAATAATTTTTTGCTTTTATAGAATTTTGGCTTAAGGCGTGATGGTCTATTAAAAAATCTGCTTCCTCCACATTATTTAAAAGAAGATTTTTTTCATTACAATCTACAACTATTATTGGAGCGTTGGGATACAACTCTATTGCCTTTGAAAATTTCATAAATTTTGAATAATAATCCTTTATTAAATTTTTTACATCAGATTGTACAGTATCCTGCATTGCTATTATAGAACTTTTTCCTAATAATTCTGAAAGTGCAATAGAGCTTGCGCAACTATCCAAATCACCAAAAGAATGAAAAGTAATAATAGACCTTTTTCCAATTAAAGAAAAGAGGTTTTTTCTAAAGCTTTTTGAAGGCAGCCTCGAGTATAAAACCTTTTTCATGTTTAGACAGACTTTTGAGTAGCAACAGAGCTCTCAAGAATTTGTCTTAATTCTTCAAATCTTTGTCTTAGAGATTCTTTTTGTTTTTGTATAGATTTTAGCCGAGTTTGATAAACCTCAAGTTTTTCTTCCACTTCCTCAGTAGCACTTTTTTTATCTACTTCAATCATTAAATGGCCAACTGCTTTATAGATAGAGCCTGAAGTTTTTTTTAGCTCTTCTTGTGCCTCTTTTAGCTCATCTAATAAAAAATTTAGTTGTTGCTCTTGTGCGTCTAATATTTGGAGTTGTTGGCCAACTTTTTGAAATTCATTGATTTGCACTTGCAACTTCATAGGATCTCTAATAGCTTCTGCCATAACAAATTCACCTACCATACACAATTAAATATTATCGTTAAGGTTTATTAATAAAAGCATTAGCCTGTTGGCTGCCAAAAGAGCTTTATTTTTTCTTATTTTAGTACCTCCCCTTTTTGTTTGTTTTATTTTAAACTCTATATTATTATTTTTTAAGCGTGGTTCAATTAAAATGTTTCTTTTTTCTAAATAAGAAAGATGTTTTTTTATTATTCTATGAATTATTTTAAATGTTTTTTTATCTATCATTTTACTCCCTCTTGAATACTAAAATTAAATGAAAGAGTTTCCTTTTTATTATAAAAAAATGTGGCCAAATTTTTTGAAACTTTTATTAAAAAATTATTTGGAATTAAAATCTCTGCAAGTGGTTCAGAATTTAATTCTAAAAACCGCAGAAGCTCTTTTTTTCCTATTGATTCTATTTTTATTGGGGGGAGAAAGGAAACTTTTTCACTACTAAATTTCAAATTCCACAACAAAAGAAATTTTTTGTCCCACTCAAAAATATCAAGTTTTGGATTATAAAAATATTTTTTAATAACAAATTTTTTATCTAAAACTCCAAATACCCCAACGCTGGACTCGTACTTTTTTAATGCCAAAGTAGATAAATCCTCTAAAGACCTATTTTTTCTTGAGGAAAAACTTAAACCCCATACTGCTTTTGAAAACTTTTTGGCTATTTTTTTATATTCACTTTTTAAATTCTTAGAAGTAGTTAAAAGCATTTTAATCTGTAGAAACTTCTTTTGCTATAGGCGGCCTTTGTTTGAATAAAATCCTATAACCACACTCTGGACAGCGAATATATCTCTCATCAAGCTTTTTTATAACTGCCTTACATTTTCCACAAACATACATAAAAATCACTTGTTAAATTTCTCTTTATATTCCTTTAGCATTCTATCAAAAATTTCCCCTGCCGAAGTAGTTGGGGAGTAAGCCCCACCAGCATATATAAAACCAGCATAGGATTTCCATAAGGCAAATGAGAGGCGTTTTAGTTTTTTTCCACTCTTTGGGCAGGTGTAAGTTGAAGTCTTATCTTTTTTAATTTTATTATAAAGCTTTCTTAAACTTGCTCCAAATTTTACTAATGAATTTGCCATTTTTAACACCACTAAAATCAAATAAACTAAATAAAATAAAACTACTTATTATATAAATGAAAAAACTATATTTAAATCTTTTCTTTTAACAATTTTTATTTTATTGCTATAAGCTTAACTAAAAATTAATCAACATCATTTAGACCAAGTAACTGGCGAATTTCTTGGGCCTTTTGAAAAGATAAGTCAATTAGATCCAATAATTGATTTTTTGAAAATCCGCCTCCCTTTGATTTTTGCACGGCACATACATGGTTAGAAGTTGTTGTGATAGTAATAAGTGGGCTTAGAGAAATTTCCTCATCAAATGTTGGATCCAAGATAATATGTTCTTCTATCTTTCCAAAAGTACAACTGATAGGACAGCTATAGGTAGGAAGTTTTTCCACTCGCTCCTCATAAATCAATTTATCTCCTTCCAGTTTTGGCATAAAAGTATTTTTTAATGCTACGACTGAGGCTATAGTTGAAGCATCAAACAAATTTCCATCATAGTCAATTATCCACAAATCTAAATAGATAGTTTTTACCAATTCTGGATTAGGTGTAGTAAGCTTTTTTAGATCAACAATACCAGAGGATCTAATTCCCCTATCAACTACCCTTGCAAGTTCTATAGAATCTATAGAAGGAGGACCTGGCTCAAAATGAGAGGCTGCAATAGGAGTAAATTCTGCATTTGTAGAGAGTATTCCCTCATCCGGCCTATCTGGAAAAGGCTGAGAGAGGCCAATCTTTATTGCTGCCAATACTTGGGTATTTCCCAACCTACAAAAAGCAGAACCTTCTGCGTTTTCAATAATATTTTTTTCTACTTCTATTTTTCTGTATTGAAGTTTTCCCCTTCCATCTGCTCTTTTTCCTTGTTTTAAAAGATTTTTGATAAGTTCTCCATTTATTTCCTTAATAATCTCCATAAATTCACCCAACAAATAGACTAAACCTTCTGCAGAGGCATGTTTAGATTTATAAATTTTTCGCTTTCTTCTTTATTGAAAATCTCTTCTAGTGCTTTAAGTTGCAAGGAATGAACCTTTTTAACTGCACTAAAAGCCAAGTCCAACCCTCTTTTAATTTCCTCTTTGGTTAATAAGCCATCCATTTGATAGAGAAGTATTTGTTCATCCCTCATACTAATTGCTATTGGGTTATCTGACTGACCAAAATTGTCTTCATCTTTCGATAAATCTAAAACAACAGTATTTTCAATTTTACCTACAGCTACTGCAGCTACCATATCTTTAAGAGGGATACCTGCATCTGCCAAAGCAACAGAAGTAGCTGTTACTGCTGCACATCTAGTCCCACCATCAGATTGTAATACATCTATAAATATATCAATTGCTGTTTTTGGAAAATTTTCAGTTATCACTACTTTTTCAAAAGTTTCTCCTATAATTTTTGAAAGCTCTAAGCTCCTTCGAGATGGGCCGCTCTTTCCATGTTCTCCTAAAGAACAAAAGGGGGCCATGTTATATCTACATCTCAACTGAGCTTTATATGGGGAGGATTCATGCTTTGGAATGCACTCCCTTGGCCCATAGACTGCAACTAAGATCTTATTTTTTCCCCATCTAATAAATGCAGAACCATCAGCATTATTTAAAACCCCTGCCTTTATTGAAATTGGTCTTAATTCATCTATTGCTCTTCCGTCGATTCGCCTACCTTGTTCATCTAACAATTTTGGAATATTTTTCCCTTCCATTATTTTCACCTTCTTCTAAATTGTCTTTTTTTAAATCCGATATTTGAAAATTTATGAAAACTTTTTTGTCCCTGCACAAATTTTGTCGAATAACTACTCTCTTTTTTAGCTGGTAAATTTGGAGTAGAAGAATGTTGAATCTGCTCAAGTGAAATTTTCTTATTTGTTTGTTTTTCTAAAAATTGTGCAACCTTTTGTGTAAGTCCAGAAATATGAGCTTGAAGTTCTATCATTTTTATAGCTTTAATTGCTGTAAGATAGTCTCCTGAATGTGAAACAAATACTAAACCGTTCTTTCCTACATAAATTTTGCAATTAGTAGCAAAAGAGACCATATTAACCATAGAATTTTTTTTACCTATAATTCGAGGTATTTTTACTGGAGAAACTTTAACTAAAATTCCTCCTTCTAGTGGTCTGGCATCTCCCAATTCAATATCTCTTACTTCATTTACGCTAACTATTTTGGCAATTATAACTTCTCCTAAAGAAAACTTTTGATTTTCTTGTGGATTTAGTCTATCTATTGGTAAAAAGGCTTTGTAGGGCCCATTTAAATCTACTTCGTAGCCACCAAACTTTACATCACTTATTTTGCCTATTACATAATCATCTACATCTGGCTGATATGGGCCCTCGAGAGGTATTAATTTTCCATCCTCTGTTTGAAGGCTTATTACTGTTGCATAAACACCCTTTTCATTAGAATAGGTAAGGGCATTTTTTTGCTCTTGGCCAACTTCCTGGCCAGGCAACAATATTTTAGACATTTTTTCACCTTTTATTCCAAAACTTTTGTTTGCGCAGAACCAGCAGTCAATTTATTTAGCTTTTCATAAAATTCACCAGCAAGACCTGCTGGAACACTAATAACACAAATAAAATCACCACTGCTTGTCCATTCTTCTTTTTCTATTCCATAATTTTTTAAAAATCCATAAATCTTTTTTGCATATTCTGGACTTATTTTAATTGCTATTTTTCTTTTCATAAGCTTTATTGGGAGAATCAGCTTAATAGCGTCTAAAACAACTGGTACTTGCTCTGCTGCATCTTTTAGAGGATCGATGTTAACTTTTGCCTGCTCAACTGCTTGGGTAATTCTCAAAATCGTGTGAGGAGCACCTGTTCTGGGATCTATTGCTTGTTGGGCTATAAGAGAAATTATTTGATCTCTTTTTTGTTCTATGAGCTTTCTTTTTTGCTCAGTAGTTAGTGAAATTTCTCCCTCTGTTAAAATTAATTTAGTTATTTCAAAAATATCCTCTGTTCCAAAAAATTTTTTTATATCTGCACTCTTATGTCTCTCTCCTTTTTTTGCGTCTTTGTATACCTCTTCTACTACTAAAATATTATTGAGATCCTTTTTTTGACCTAATCTGTACAATAAAGCCAAATCAGGATCCACTAAAATTTCAAAACTTTCTCCTCCTTTTTTTATTTTAGCAACAATGGCTTTATCCAAGCTTGTCATTTTTTAACCTTATTGCTTTAAATACTTTTCAATTTCCTTTTCTTGTAAAAAAACAAACTTTTTGGTAGAAACACTACAAGTTGCAATCTCAATATTTTTAGTAGTTGGTTTTAATTCTGAATTCTTTTTTAGTGCCTCCAAAGCTAATGAAACTGCGCTTTCTAACTTAATTTTCTCGTCATATTCCTTTTCTAAAAATTCCTCTACTTCTTTCTTATCAGCACCAATAGCACATGCTAAATACCCGGTTAGAGCACCAGATGGCTCTGCTTCAAATAGTTTTGGTTTGTCATCTATGCCTGCTATTAAAAGAGAAACACCAAATGGCCTTACCCCTCCATATTGAGTATAAAGTTGCATCAAGTCACAAAGTTCTTTTGCTACTGCTTCTACAGTTATTTTTTCTCCATAAGCTAAATGATGGCGTTGGGCTTCCACTCTAGCATTATCTATAAGTCGTCTTGCATCTGCAATTAGACCTGCTGCCGTAGCACTAATATGCTCATCTATTTCAAATATTTTTTTCATGGAGTCTGGAACTAAAAGTTTTGAAACTGTACTTTTATAAGCTACTAAACAAACTCCATCTTGTGCTACTATACCTATTGCAGTTGAACCTCGTCTAACTGCTTCCTTTGCATATTCTACTTGAAACAATCGTCCATCTGGAGAAAAAATGGTAATGGCCCTATCATAGGCCTGAGTTGCAGCAGGATACATAAAAACACCCCTTAACCTCTTATTTTTTTAATTAAAGTAGGATACAAAATCCTTCCTCTACACTAATATATTTGCTTAAATATTTTAAAATGTTAATGTTAGATCTTGGTTTTAGTTAATAGTTTTTATTTTATTTGTATAATAAAAATATATGGAACATATCCAACAGAGCGAGGAACTTTTATCCGGAGAACAGAAAGATGAAAAAATAGAAGAGCAAATAAAACAAAAAATAAAAGAATACCACTATTTAATCACAGAAGAACATGCAAGATATTTGATAACGAATGAAAAAAAAATCGTAGAAAAAAAAGATATAAAAAGCGCTAAAAATAGCATTTATCCGGTCGAACTAGAAGGAGTAGTAAAAAAAGTATATTTGACAAAAAAAATTGAAAAAAATAATAAATTATTTGTTAGTCAGAGAATTTTACTACAAGACCAAAGCGATGAGGCAATTGTGCTTTTTTTTGATCTATTGGCAATAGAGGTAGCAAATAAAATAATGACTGGAGATACTATTAGAATAAAGCCCCTAAGATATATTAACGAAGAATTTAGAGCTTCTGGAAGTACTACAATAAAGGTTATAAAAAAGGCCCCTCTAAGCCCGCTTAAAGAAGGAGTGAGAGGAAATTTTGAAGGTGAAATAATTAAAATAATTCAAAAAAAATATAAAACACAAAACGGAGAAGAAAAAAAATTAATTAAGATAACTCTAAAAATTGGAAAAAAACAAGTAAATGTAAATATTTGGGAAGCTGATGAAGAGATCGAGAAAAAATTATTTGAAAAAAGCAAGATAAGAATCGAGGGAGGAATTGTAAAAAATGGAGAGATAAATCTAAATAAAAATTCTAGGTTGCTTTATATATATTTACACAAGCCAAAAATAGAATTGCAAAGCTACCAGATTTTAGAAAATAAAGTGATACTAAATACAACTGCTGGAAAATTAATATTTAATAATTTGGAGAAGTTTGCACAATATATAGGTTTAAAAAAATTAGCAGGAGATATCGAATTAAAAAAAGTTTTAAATATAAAACTCTCTAACATGATTGGCAGCCAGATCCCTAGCAATTATATAGAATATTTAAAATGAAAAATTATTTGCTCTGCCAAATGTAGATGTCCATATAACCTACATATTGCTGTGTGCTAGTACCACTTCCAAAAGGTGAAAAAGAACTATAAACAACTCTTCTTACTTTAAAAACATCTTCTGCATTAGTTGGTTTTAAACCAAATTCCTTTTTTAGATTGCATGACTTTTGACCAGAGGAAAAAGCAGCTAAATTATAAAGACAAATATCAACATAAAAATCTAAATAAGTGCCAAATAAAGCTTTTAGACTTTTATAATAAGGGTCATCTTTTTGATTAACTAGATAAAGTTTAGGAGTGTTAAACGTAGGTCTGTTAGCAGTTGTAAAACTACCTTCATAAACTAATTTGTTCTTAAAACCTTTTGCTCCCAAACCTGCCTTAGCTGCACTTTCTGGCTCATCATACCAATTTACATAATTAGTTTTTGTAGACTTTCCAGAGACATTATAATCCCCTTCGCTTATTAAAAGCTCTGAAAGCCGTATCGCCTCAGAATAAAGAAAATCTTTTTGGGCACTACTTTGGGATTTTATGGCATGCCAATAATTTAATAAAACAGAAAAACTAAACAAAAAGATGACAACAGCAACTAACACATCTGCTGAAAAATATTGTCCTTTCTTTTTATTTTTAGCCATTCACTCTACCTCAATTTTATTTGAGCTATAATTTAAAAAAACCCAACCATTAGAAGGATCTATAATCAAAATATTAGAAGATTTTATGCACGATGGATTTAGGGTTGATGAAGACTTACAAACAAAATTTTTAAATCCGATTGGATAGGAAAACATTGGTTCATCCTCTTGAGAAAATGTTTGCCCAGAGGGGTTTTTGTAAACAATATAAAGCCAACCATTGTTTGAAATTAGAATATAATAATCTTTTTTAGCACCAGCTGAAGAAAAAATGGAGGGGGGAAGAGTTATGTTAATACTACTTCCCTCCCCAGAATTAACTAATAAAAGAAAATAGTTACCTATTTGCTCAGCTGCTCCTCTTGCCCTCAGATATTGTTGGTTTTTTAAATCAGTATTAAAAGCGTTGAACAAATAGAAAGATAAAGTTATTAAAAAGACTAAAAAGAGACCCACATATGCAACTATTTCAGCTGTGATTTGTCCTCTTTTCATTTTTCACTCCCTTTTTATTAGGATATAATTAATTTGTGTGTTTGAATTTAGAATTTTCTCAGAAGTATAAGTAAAAGACACACTAACAAGCCCTGAAGGTAGATATATTTCATTTGGAGAGTTCTTGTAGTTAATACTTGAAGATGGCTCGAGAGATGAAGAGAGAAGATTATTTGATATAGGACAAGGACAATAATCAACAAAAGTTTTTTTTAGACCATAAAACTCTAATTCTGCAACTATTTTTCTAGACTCTTTGTCACTTGGATCTATAAATAATTTAATTGATGGAGAACCACCAGAGCCAACATACAGTGCCTTTAGTCCTGTTGGAAAATATAATATAGCTCTTTTAGAAGTGTTAGGTCCTGAATACCAAACCTCTGCGGCATTATCACAAATCTGGTTAATTAAATTTAATGTTTGATATTCAGAAATTGAAAACAAATTTTCAGAAGAAAATATAAAAAAATAAAATATTAGTGGAACTAACATAACAGTAATAAAACCCAAAATTATTAGAGACTCAGAAGCTGCTTGAGCTTTCAACACAACATTCACCTACAATCTTTAGATAATTGACCAGGCAATAGAGGTAAGGTAAGATCAACTAACATATATCTTGAAGTTGGGTTATCAGAATTATTAGTTAAACAAAATCTTCCAGTAGAATTATAAAAGGAATCTAAAGAATTATATAAAGATGGACTTTTTAGACCAGGCATGCCCTTTATGAAAACTCCACTGCAATAAAAGCTAGGAAGTGGTAAATTATCAGAAAGTAAAAAATGATAGTCCAACCTAGAAGAGTATTCTGCTTTCTGATTTAGATTATAAATAGACGAGAGATAACCTCCTGCCCAAGCTCCAACATCAAAACTCTCTATTCCAAATTGTGAGACTGGTTTTGTATCTTTATCGATAGAAGAAGTATAATCAAATGAAGTAAATCTCTGAAGATAGGATGGGCCATATTTGGATGGCACATAAAAACCGCAAATAGCCATATCTCTTGGTCCATTTAAGTTATATATAGAAGATTTAGAATATTTTTGATCTTTGTAAGTAAGTTTTATGCCAGTACAAGATGGAGAAGTAAAGTTATAATCTGAGCAAATATCTCCAATACTATATTCTGAAGTTATTAAAACTTCTGGAAGATTTGACCTTACGCCTTTTTTAATAGAATTTAAATATGGGCGAATGTCATATGGCACAATAATAAATGGAATATCTCTTCTATCAGGATAAGAATAAAATGAATAAGTAGTACCTGATATTGTTTGTGTTTGTTTAATGCACCATAAACAATTTTTTTCTTCTCTAATCAGAGGAGAAAGACTAACGGTTTGATAGTAAGGGAAAACCCCATACAAAATAATTGCCCCAAAATATCTTGACTGTTCTTTTGCTTTCGTGATGTTAGAAGTTGCAAAAATAAATTGGTTTGCTTTTGACTTATTATAGATTTTATCCTTATCACTAAATCTACTATAATCAATTGGATCTACTACTACAGGTCCATAGAACCATCCAAGGCCTTGAGAGCCGCTTATAACTAATTTGGCGGCTGCATCTTCACTTTTATTATATGCTGAGGAGAAATATATGTTTTTATAAGGTACTTCTTTAGGCCCATAATCAATTGGAATAAAACCTGTTGGAGGAGGTGAAACTGACGAAGGATCAGAATAAGTATAATTCAATCTTTTTCTATATCTTACTGCTAAATATGGATCTGGAAAACCTTCTATTGAAATAGTAGTATTAATTTTTAGATTTTTTGAAATAGAAAAAAATTTTGATTTTAGACTAAAGGGTAAAATGTAGGAAATAGAAAGAGTTTTGTAGTTCAGATGTGAAATTGAAAAGTTTTGAATTTCCCCCCAGCTTAAATTAACTCCATATTGTTTAGCCAAATAGGAAGTTTTTTGAAAATAATAATTGAAAGTATATATATTTTCTTCTTTAGCGTAAGAAAAATTTGATTTATAAGGATACAAATAAAAATAACCTCTTGGAGTTTTAGAATTATATTCCACTAAATATCCGGAGGTATTTCCATATACCATTAATTCGAAAATAGACATATTTACATATTTTGTTCCTTCCGGATCAGCTGGATCAGCAGAATTAAATTTAATACCATCGATTTTTTCTGGATGAGTTATTAGCGAATCTGCCAATTTGTACAGTGCAAAAGTTGCATAAATCTTAGTTAATTGCTCTATATTAGTTGGATCAATAAACTGCAGGGGAAGCTGCATCTGCTCTAACTTAAACTGCTCACTATCTATATCATAATAAATACTCCTTTGTTCTGAAGCTATTGATAGAGAGAGAGCAAATAAGGCTAAAATTACTAAAGTAAGACTTATTAATAAAAATCCTTTTTTTATCCCCATACTGTTAACCTCAACAAACCTATTTTTACTATCCCTGGATCAAAGGTAGAGCTTCTTTTTAAATCACATGGCACTTGAGTGCAGTTTGGAAAAGAAGTATAATTTTGAGTAGCAACATCAAAGCCTCTACATTCTACATTACAATAAGGAGAATCTCCTACGATTTTTGGCTGGATATAGCTAACTGCTAAAATAGAGGAAGAGGCTGAAACCTTGTTAAAAGAGATATTTCTAGATGGGAGAGTGGTTGCATTAAATATCAAATGCCACTGATTATCCTCAAAATCATAAAACTCATATGCATAAGAGTATTGAGGGGGGATCAAACTATTGCTAAGTTCTATAATCGAAAGAGGAAAAGTACCATAACCATATACCGAAGCAATTGCTTGTGCAACCAAGTTTGAAGATTTATTTTCATAATCCAAAAGAGATAATGAATTTAGAGTATCTTGAGATAAAAATTTTGCTTGTCTAAAAGAATGAAAATAGCTATATGGAGAATAACTAAGAAAAACAAGATATTGTAATGTAAAAAAAATAATGATTGAGGCAATGAAAGCATCTAGAGAAAAAATAAAGCCTCTTTTAATATTCATAAATATACTAAAAAAATGAGATTTTTAAAGTTTTAGCTTTAGAAAATTAAAAATTGTCAAGTTGAAAAAATTAAAAGATTAGACAAAAAAATCAGAAGGAAAATTAAGAAATTTTGAATTAAATTAACTAGAGCAAAAAAGAAGAAAAAATAAAAATAATTAAAAGAAAAAAATATAAATAATGTAAAAGAAAGAATAAGTGGTGAAAAGATGCTAAGAGGACAAATATCTGCTGAAATGTTGATTGTATTGGTATTAATATTGGGGTTGGTCTTTATAATATATTCACAACTAAGCTCTAATGTAAAGACATTAAGTAAAAGCACTGCTGAAAAAACAGAAAAAATAGTTAATATGACAAAACCAAATCCGCAAAATATTGTATGCCAAATAGATGCAGATTGCCAACAAATAGATCCTGATTGGACTTGTGAAACCCTCACAAACACTTGTAAGGCTCCATAGAAAAAATTTATCCAAGGAAATAAAATGTTTAAATATAAGGCTCAAGTAACAATAGAAACTCTTGTGGTTTTTTTAATCTCGTTGAGCTTAATTATGATAGCATTAGCTACAGTAAGTATACTTGATAAGAGTCAAAGAAAAATTGCATATAATGGATTGCTATATATGCAAGCAGATCAAATTTTAGAGTTTGCCAACCAAGCATGCATATTGGGGGAAGGAAATTACTACACACTTAAATTATCCAATATTGGATTGAGTATAACCCAAAAAGACCCTAAGGTTTTAGTTTTTCAAAGTGGACAAATTAGCACAGAGCGCTCTTTTATCTGTCCAATAAAACTTCTGTGGTCTGGAAGGTATTATTCTTATCTTTATTTATGGTATGACGAAGGAGAAATAGTTATTTCTAATAAACCAATTTAGCTAAGTGGGTAACTTTTTTAAAACAAGCCCGATGATTTTTATAAAAAGGACAATTGATAAAAAAGTTAGTGCTGCTACTTTTGGGTCTACTTTTATACCCCCCATATTAACATTTGGACTAAGACCTAAAATGCCTGCCTGGGAGTATATTTGATTTAATTTTGCCATAACTAAATAAGCTCAAAGCAAATTTTTAAATCTCTCCTTTTATAAGTTTAACCAAGATTTAACCTTTCTTTTTATTTGAGAGACTAGCTCTTTTTTTGAACAAATTATTAGAGTAGCTTTTTTTGCTGCACTTACTAAAAGAGAAGAGGTAAGGGGGGAGATATTTTGCAATTTTTGAATTTTTCCATTCTTATCTTCTACTTCTAAATTAATAGAAGAGGAAAAATTCTCAGGCATAATTAAAATAGCGTCGTCCAAAAATTCTCTATATAGCATCTCTTCAAGTTTGTTTTTTATAAAATCTTTTTTTTGTTTTGATAATTTCTCCCATTCTAAAACTAAAGCTCTTTTATACAGTCTTCTTTCTAACAAACAATTTGCAAGATAAGAACAAAGTTCATTTGAACTATCCTTTAAGTAATACAAAAGTTCTAAATCTCCAAAAACTTTTAATTTTTCTAAATCTACTACCTTCTCTTTTATTGATGTTTGCAAAGCTCTCTGAAACATTGCCCTTGCTATTCTTACAGTGTGTTGATAATATACCGTGTGAAACATCAAAAATCTTGCCAAGATAGTTGATTCTGCTGCTTCAATTCCACCTGCACTTATTATAGGTCTATCCTTCTTCCACTTTGAGCTTGAGACTACTCTCTCCCATTCGATTATTCCATAAGCTACTCCAGTATAATATGAATCTCTCAAAAGATAGTCTAATCTATCTGCTCCAACATCAAAAGAAACAATTGCTCCTACGTCGTTTCCATCTAAAAAATTAATTAGTTTTTTTTCATCTAAAGAATTTTCTTGCAACACCTCTCTAATAGGTGAATTTTTTATAAACTCTTTTGTCAAGACTTCATGGTCTAAATTTAGCTGCTTTTTTACTACCATCTCAGAGTCATGAGAAAAAGCCATATGCCCCAAATCATGGAGTAGTGCACTAAGACGTAAATATCTCCTTTTTTCTTGGTCTAGTTTTAATACTGCAGCAAATTTTTCTGCCAAAAAAAGAGAACCAATAGAGTGCTCAAATCTACTATGCTGTGCCCCAGGGTAAACTAAATAAGTCAAACCAACTTGTTTTATATTTCTCAATCTCTGAAAAATAGGTAGATCCAGCAATTTTACTTCGTAGTCAAAGAGATCTATCTGGCCATGAATTGGATCTCTAATGGTAATTATTTTATTTTCAGCCATAAAAACTCAACTATAAAAATCTATTTAATGCTTTGGATTTCATTTAAACTTTTTGCCAATATCCTTTTGTTTTTTCAAAAACTAAACCATCTTCTGCTAAAAACATTAAAATAGATAGAATACCTTCCGAATTAATTTTTAGTTTTTGCTCTAAAAAGCTTATTGGGCGTGGCTCTACTAACAAATCCAATAAATTTTGTTTATTTTTCTCAATAAATGAAGGGAGCACCAAATAAAATTTTTTATCATATCCTTTTATTGTTTTTGGCTCAAGAGAGGCTAATTTTTCTTTATTTTTTTCAAAAAAATTTTTTGCTTCAGCTAAATCTGAAAATACCAGATAACCAAATTTCTCTAAAAATTCTATTTGTTCAGAATTTGGCTTTTGTTGATAAAAAATCTTGTTTATATTATATACTCCTTGAGGATATTTGTTATGGTCTTTATAAAGTTGCACTAACCCCATTTTTATTAAAGAGTTCAATATCTCCTTTTCTTTTTGATTAAAAATTTTTTGAATATAATTTACTGTACGCTCTGAAAACTTTATTTTAGAGAGCTTTTCCAATACTGCCAGCTGTTCTTTGTTGAGATTTTCAAATTTCCCTTGCTGACTTTTTTGCTCAATTTTTTTATCGCTTGTCACTTGTGGGCTAACCTCACTAAAAATAAATGACCTAATTTTTTCATAAGAGTTTTTTGTAGTTAGTAAAAGAATATCTTTTGAGAGAAAAAAACATTCCAATTCTTCTTCTGCCTCTAAATCTTGTAAATAATCCTTTGGAAAAGATAAAACCAAAAAATTCCCTTCTTTTTTTATTTTTATTTTCATATTCTTCAACTCTTATTAGAGAATTAATTTTTTTTCAGAAATTTCTCCATTTGGGCTTTCTTCGCTAAAGATCTGAGCACTAAAAGTATAAATCTTTGCTGAATTCGACAAATACATATCTGGGGGGAGTCCAGCCTTTTGGCAAACTGCTCTCAAAAAGTCTTTTGGTGAAAAACGATATTCCACTGCAACTTGAGGTAATAACAGCCCGCTTGCCCATCCATATTGTATGATCAATCCGTCGCCAGGAATTTTTATTGCCTTTTCTCTTTTTTGTGGCTCTACCTCCAAAAGCCTTGGTTCAGAGAGTACACTTACCTCAAAAATAATTTTATCTATTTCCTCTAAACTTAGAGGTTCAAACCTAGAATCAGCAGTTGCAGCTGCTATTGCTGCTTTTACTACCCCCCTACCCAAAGGAGGTGGTGAGAGAGGATAGCCAATACAGCCCCTCAGATCATGAGCTGGGTAGGAATTAATAGTTACAAAAACACCTAAATTTTTGTCAAAGATTTCTCCCCTTAGTGGTTCTGCCTCTATAGATTTACTTAGATATAAATTAACTGCTTCTCTGGCTTTTTTTACTAATTGTTTGCCTTGGGAAAGAGTTAAAATTTTCATAGATTACTTACTCAAAAAATATATAAAATACTTCCATTTAAAACTTTTTAAACTTTTAAAACTTAATAATAAAATGTGGATTTAGAAGAACAAATAATTAAAGTAAAAAAACCTACAGAAAATATTTTAAAAAATCTTGAAAAACAATATTGCCAAATAGCATCAAATTTTGGATTTTTTTTAGTCCAATCTCCACTATTTTTATGTTTTAAAAATCCAGAAGGAAAACAAATAGGAATAGAAATACAATTTGGAGGAGAAAAATCTATCGAGGAGAGTTTAAAAAAACTAAATAATTCTGGCTCTGATATATGTTTTTTAATTACTTCTTCTAAAACACCAGGACCTACTTTAAGCCAAATAAAAAATATACTAACTACAAAATTTTTTATAGCAGAAAAGAAATATTGGATTGTAGATATAGAAACCTCAAGAGCTCTAAAGGTTGGCCAAGAAGCAGAAAGATTTTTTTCTTTTGTGAGCAGGCCTGACTGGGCAAAAGCACCTCCGCCCCCAAATCCACCTCTATTTAGAAGTAAATATAAAAATAAAAGAAAATAGTAAAAAGAATTTAAAAATTAAAAAGAGATGTAAATAAAAAAAGAGCAATAGCCACACTTAAAAACTTTTTCTAACAAATATAATATATAAAACAAAAAAATAGCTATTAGTAGTAGTGGAGTGAGAGCGTGGTTATGAATAGACTTGGAATAATTTTTATGTTATTTTTGTTTAATCTAACCTATGGAGAAATCTTGCAGAATTTAATAAAAACCACTATGGCAGAAGATGTTTTGATTACAAAAACATGTGTAGTAGAGAGCTATGATATCATAAATCCAAATACTGGAGCAAAAAGCACAAACTATCAAACTTTACTAAATATAAAAATTAAAAATACAAGAACTATTAAACAAAAACTAATTTTAGAACAAGATAATTCATTTATACCAAACACCATAGAGGTTAAATTTAATTTAAAACCAATTTCAGCTGAAGGAAACTATTATAAATGGGACCTTGGAATGCTTGATGTAGACCAAGAAAAAGAGATAGTAATTTCTCTAAAGACTCAAATAGATTGTGAGAGATTTTTAAGAGATTATGGCACCGTAGTTAATTACACAAGGCCCTATACTAAATTATTTACTATAGAAGGAGAAAAAACAGCTACAAAAGGAGAGCGTGTTAGTTTGTATATTAAAAATCTTGAAGGTCAACCGGCTATAAATGTGGCAGTTGTTATAAAAAAACCAAGTGGGGCAAAAGTACAATATTATACTACTAAAGAAGGAAAACTTGAATTTTTAGCAGATGAAGAAGGAACTTATTTTGTTGAATCCATAGGAACCCAAATAGGCTTAGAGGAATTGGTTAGAGTTTATGCTCTCAATAAAACAAATGAAACTATCACAAACCACTCCTCACAAACAAAAAAGCCTCAAGAATCAGGATTTTCAGCGGATTATTATAGCATTGCTGGGCTTTTTATAATTATATTAATGATTGCTGGGGCTTATTTTGTTTATAAAAAAATGTTTGAGAAAAAAGAGTATGAGGAGGTATACATCCCCCCAGCAGCAGCTCCAACCTCCACTTCTGATTTACAATACAAAAACGAATTAGAGGCTGAAACAGAAGAAAAAATAAAAAATATTGAAAAAACTCAAGAGAATGAAATTGAACAAAATGAGGAGGAAAGTGATGAGATACTTTCACTTACTAGCTCTTTAGTTGAAAAAAGAAGAAAACTTCTAAACCAAAAACAAAAAATAGAAGAATTTGTAAAAAAAGAACTTCAAACAGAGATTGGGGAGGAAGAAAAACAACAACTACAACAAAGGGAGGAAATGGGGGAAATGGAAATAGAAGAGGAAGAATTTGAGGATGAAGAAATAGACGAGGAGGCGATAAAAAAGACTATTGAGGAATTAGAACAATTGCGCCAAGAACTAAAAAGAAGACAATACGAACAGAATATGCCGCCAGAGAGTGCAATAAATTATGATGAGACCTCTCAACAAAAAATTGAAAAAATGGAGGAGGGTGCTATTTCTAAGAAAATAGAAAAAAAGGAAAAAGCAAAAAAAACAAAAAAAGAGCCTAAAGAGAGTAGTGAATATGAAGGAGAAATAGAAGATATAGAAAAAACATTAGAAAGTCTAGTTGGTCAAAAAAAAGAACAAAAAAGTGACAAAAAAACAAAAAGAGGTAAAAAACCCAAGGCTAAAAAATAAATGAGAGAGATAAATTTGCCTATTTTTTCCTTCATTTTTACTACTTTTTATAAAGATTTTCAAAAGCCAACTTGATATCTTGATCTACTATTGTTTTTCTACCAGCATGAGTAGCATAAATCTTTGCTTGTTGAGAAATCTCCTGCCCAACCTTTTCTAATATTGTCAAAAGTTCCAAAGTAGCACTATCAGAGACCCTTTCAGCTCCAGCACTTCTAATTAACTTTTCCACTGATGCTTTTGGTAAAATCATTAAATCACCTAAATTATTTTGAAATTTTAGAATTTATAATCCTTTCTTTTAAAAAAAAAGCCGTTTTTTTGCTTTTTTTGGCTTTAAAATCACTTTATTTTCCATATAGTGCCATTAGTACTATCTTCAACTATTATTCCTTTGTCTAAAAGTAATTTTCTAATCTGGTCTGCCCTTTCAAAATCCTTATTTAACCTGGCCTCTTGCCTTTTTTCAAGAAGGTCCTCTATCTCTTTCTTAGATATTTTTAGAGCTGGATAGGATATATATACCCCCAGTATTTCAAAAAGCTCTTTTATAGTTTTTATAGCCTCTTGCAAAACAGGATAGGAACATTTGCCAGATTCTAAAGCTTTTGAAACTTCTTTAGCCGACTCGATGAGTAGAGCACAGGCCTCTGGAGTTTGGAGGTTATTTTCCAAAAGCTCTATAAACTTCCTTTTGTTTTTTTCTATTTTTTCTAAAAAGTTTTTTTCTACTTTTTGATCAGGAGAAATTTTCAAAAATTTTTGTTCTACTAAAAAAAGAGAGTTTTTTATATTCTCGTAAGTTGCAGAAGTTCCATCTAAAGCACTAAAAGAAAAATCTAATGGAGAGGAATAATGACTTAAAGCAAAAAATAATCTTAAAACTGGCGCAGGCCATTTTTCGAGGGCTTGCTCCAAGGTTATAAAATTCCCTAAAGACTTTGACATTTTCTCTCCATTTACTACCAAAAAACCAGTGTGAAGCCAATGATAGCAAAATGGTCTATAGCCAGCTGCATGGCTTTGTGCTATTTCATTTTCATGATGCGGGAATATTAAATCCCTTGCTCCAGCATGTAAATCAAGAGGTTTAAAATTGGTATTTTTTAAAGACATTGCAGAGCATTCGATGTGCCAGCCTGGCCTTCCCTCCCCCCATTTAGAGTAAAAGGTTGCCCCCTGGACTTTTTCAAACTTCCATAGTGCAAAATCCATGGGGTTTTTTTTATCTTCCTTTGGTTCAATTCTTGCACCACTCTTTATTTTTTCTAAATCTTGTTTAGATAGTTCTCCATAATGAGAATTGTATTTTAAAACATCAAAATAAACACCACTTTTGCTTACGTAGGCAAAGCCATTATTTATGATTTTTTCAATAAATTCTAAGATTACTAAAATATTTTCAGAAACTTTTGGCATAGAATGTGGTTGAAGAATGTTGATTTTAGATAACAACTCTCTGCTTTTAAGATCATAAAAAGAAGAGATTTCTAGTGGCATTTTATTTAGCTCTTTCGCCCTATTTATTATCTTGTCGTCGATATCTGTAACATTTTGAATATGAAAAATTTTTTGATTGCAATATTGGAGATATCTTCTTAAAATATCAATAGAAGCAAAAGTGCGGGCATGGCCTATATGAGTATCATCATAAGGCGTAATACCACAAACATACATAAAAATTGTATCTGAACTATGAGGTAGTAGTGGTTTTAATTGCTCTGTGAGAGTATCATACAAATTTACCATAAAGTATTATGAAATATGAAAGAATTTATAAATTTAGTTGAAAGATAGAATTTATGGCAGTAATAAAAGAAGAAAAGATAATCTGCGAAGAAAAAGAAGAAATAGAAAAATTTAGTTCGGCAGGATTTGGAAGAATTGTTGATAACAAATTAATACTTCATCCTCTCGAGGCATGCTATTTATTTGAACTTGGATTAATAAAAATAAATCTGCCTAAAAATCAAAGTACAAAAAAACAAAATATTTTTGAATTGCTGTTGAGTTATTCTAAGGAAAAAAGAGCTATTTTAAAACCTATAGAAAGATATGCCATATACAAAGAAATTAGAAGTGTTGGAAGAGTGGTTAGATTTAACATTCATGATCCAAACTATTGGTTTGTATATGCACGTGGAGTTGGAAGAGAAGAAGAGAGGGCACAAATACTCCTTAATATAATTAATCCAAAAATAAAAATTGATGTTAAGCAATTAGAAACAAAATTAGCTCTCTCAAGACAATTTAGAATGGAAATTGTGTTGGCTTTTACTAAAAACTCAAAACCACAATTTATAAAATTATCAAAATATTCCTTTTAGCTATAACTTACTAAATTCGCGATATTTTTGCCACACTTCCATAACTTTTTTTTGTGTGATTGGCCTGTGGATATTTCTATGCTCCAGTAGAGCTCCAGAAAAAGTTTTTGGAATGTGAAGTAATTCGTGGATTAGAACCTGCTCTTTTTTTTCTTCTGACAAATTATCAAAATTTTCTGATAAAACTTCAATTACATAAAAGGTGCCAATATTAAGAGCTTTTTGCCAAATTCTTGGAAATGCCCAGATTCTTGCATATGCTCTTGCTTTTGAATTGAATGACCGCATGCAAATTATTCTATTTGCATCAAGATGCTTATATTCCGAGCTAGAGTTTAGGAAAGAAATAATTTTTTCTATTTTTTGCTGGACATCAGGGGCTTTTATAAAATCCATCAAAAAATAAATGTAAAAACAAATTTAAATATTTAGCAATTTTGAGCATTTTGACAAAAAAAATCAAGGGATTTTTAATTTTAGAGTTTTTTTACCATCGCTTTTTGCTTCTTCTAATTTATTATTCAATAGATCTATATTTTGTTTGATATAATCAATTGTCCTCTTTAAATAATCTATTTTTTTGTTTATAGCAGCAAGAGAGTGAAGTTGAGAAGAGAGCCTGTGCTCTAATTTTTTTAATTGCACTAAATTTTGTTCTTTATCTTTCTGTTGGAGTTGAATATCTAGAAATTCTAATGCTTGAGAAAAAGTAGGGAAACTTTTTGCTTTTTGGATATCGAAATCTTTAGCTAAAACTAAATATACCTCACCATCATATACAAAAAAATTGTCTATATTTTTTTCAATAATTTGCTGTGGCTCTAAGAAATGATATTTCTTTCCAAAATAAAAAATTTTATCTGGTTCTTCAGATGGAGGAACTTGAAAAACTTTAGCTTTTTGTATTCCTTCCTCATTATAAAAAAAAGCTACTACAATATCATTTTCTAAAAGTATTAAATTGCCCTTTGCGAATTGTTTTAGGATAACTCTATAACCTCCCTCAAAATCTAAAGCATAATAACGATCATTTCCAATTTGACTAATATTTAGTAATTTTTTTGATTTTAGGTGTTTTCTAAGAAGCATGACAAAAGCCGAAGGCTCTTGTCTTACTTCATAATTTTTTGAAGCTAAATAAAAATTTTTTCCAAGATTTACAATCAAACTTTTTTTTCCAAAATCAAAACTAAATTTAGATTTGTCTAATTGATATATTTTTTTAAGATAGTTTCCTACTAAGACTTGTGCTTCTTTTAATATAAAGCTATACTCCCACATTGAAAGAGGTTTCATAAAAAATAAAAAGAAAATAAATATTAAAAACAAAATCCTAAAAATAAATGATGAGTTTTATTAAAAATACAGCTCCTCAACCAAGAGAATACCAGCTAAACATAGCAAGGTCAGTTTTAGAAAACGGCTCGAGTTTAGTAGTTTTACCAACAGGAATGGGAAAAACTTACCTTGCGATATTAGTGGCTGATAAAATACTAGAAAAATCTGCTGTGCTTTTTTTAGCACCAACTAAACCACTAATAGCCCAACACCACAAAACTATAGAAGAATTTTTAGATCTACCCCAAGAGCAAATAATTATGGTATCTGGACAAATAGGGGCAAAAAAAAGGGAAGAGATCTATAAAAATAAGCCAAAAGTATTACTTAGCACTCCTCAGACAATAGCAAATGATTTACAAAAAAATAGATTGAATTGGTATTTTGGATTAGTAGTTTTTGATGAGGCACACAGAGCTGTAGGAAAGTATGCATATACTTACGTTGCCAGCATTGCAAAACAAAACAATGCAATAATACTTGGTTTAACTGCATCTCCAGGAGGACAGAGAAAAAAGATTGAAGAGATAATCCAAGCCTTAGGAATAGAAAATGTTGAAATTAGAACTTCACAAGATAAAGATGTAGCTCCATACATCAAACCACTTGAAATATCATGGATAAAAGTACCACTAAGCCCAGAAATAAAAAAATTAAAAACAATACTAGAGAAAATGATTGAAAAAAATTACGAGGGACTAAAAAATTTAGGGCTTGTTGTTCCATTTAAAAGTAAGAAAAAATTAATAGAACTTAGAGAAAAAATCTTTGCACTAGAGGGAGGCTATAAGTATCATGCCCTCTCTCTTTATTTTACTGTTTTTAGTTTAGTTCATCTACTCGAGCTTATAGAAAGCCAAGGAGTACAGGCAGCAAAAAAATTTATTGAAAAACTAAAAAAAAGAAAACAGAGTGCCTCACTAAAAAGAATATTTAAAGACCAGCTTTTTGTAGAATTTGAAAAATTGTTAAATTCTGCACAAGAGCATCCTAAAATAAATAAGCTTATTGAAATTATAAAGGCAAGGCCAGAAAAAGAGAAATTTATTGTTTTTTCTCAATATAGAGACCAAGTAGTTTTTATTGCCGACCAACTAAAAAAATATGGTTTTAAGGCAGAGCCTTTTATGGGTAAAAAGGAAGGATTTAGTCAAAAGCAGCAAGTTCAGACTATAGCTGAATTTAGAGAGGGTAAATTCAATATATTAATTGCTACTTCAATAGGAGAAGAAGGATTAGACATTCCAAGTGTAGATAATGTAATATTTTATGAACCAGTGCCATCAGAAATTAGGGCAATACAAAGGAGGGGAAGGGCAGGAAGGGCAAAATTAGGTAGGATTTTTGGACTTATTGCGCAAGACACCAGAGACGAGGGATTTTTCTGGTCTGCTTTTAGAAAGGAACAAAAAATGAAGAGGATAGTAAAAGAACTTTCTACAAAAAAGAAAACTAAAATAAATAAGGAAACTCAAATAGAGCAAAAGGATCAACAAACTCAAGGATCTCAAGAAACTAAAAAAGATAGTGAAAATGCTATAGAGAAAATAAAAAAAGATAAAAAAATAAATAAACAAACCAAGCTTTTAGACTTTTTTGAATAGTTCTTTAGGTAGATTTAGCTTTATTAGTTTAATAATATCGGAGTATAAAAAGAA
>JAWAEU010000007.1:0-47878 GCA_038891055.1 Candidatus Anstonellaceae archaeon
TAAATAGATATGGGATAGTAAAGATAATTCCTACTATAAGCAAGATAAATAAAGAGAAATATCTAAAACCTATCATAGGATACTTGTACCACCATTCGTTTTTTCTTTTTATTACATCCAATAAGTCTTTAAATGCTTCTTTTTCTGCTGGCCCTAACTTACTCTCTGAAATTTTTACATGTTCTTTTCCATCTACTATTGTTTTTTCTTCTACTTTTCCTATTTGTTTATTTGCTTGCCCATACCATGGAGGAAGTGAAGATTTCTTTTTTAAAATCGCAAAAAAATAATCCAAAGAATTTATTGGTCTCTCTTTACCTGTCTTGAATGCTTCTCTCCAGGGTCTTGCTGCAGCCTCTTCGGTAATTGCCTTTATATCTGCTGAGGCATAACCTGCAGTTGCAAAAGCTATAAACCACCATGGGATTAGTGGAGTGAGTGGAAGTTTTTTTGCGTGGAGTTTTAACATCGCATATCTTGATTTTAAATCTGGCTCTGGCACATATATTGTTTTTCCAAATCTTCCAGATCTTCTTAGAGCTGGATCTACATCCCAAGGAGCATTAGTTGCACCAATAACAAGTACATTTGCATTATTTGCTTCTAACCCATCCATTTCATAGAGGAGTTGGTTGACAGCCATTTTCATATACTGCGCAGCACCAGTCATTTCTTCTCTTCTTCCACCCAATGCCTCTAATTCATCAAAAAATATAATACAGGGGGCATTTTTTCTTGCTGTCTCGAAAATATTGTGAAGGTTTTTTTCTGTCTGACCAACATACATGTCCACAATATCTGAAATTTTAGCATTAATAAAAGCTGAAGAGCATTCCCCAGCAGTTGCTTTAACTAAATAGGTTTTACCACAACCTGGTGGCCCATAGAGCAGTATTCCCCCACCACCAATTTTTCCATATTTTTTTGCTAGTTCTGGCTTTACCAACGGGTATACTGCTGCCTCCCTTATTTCTTCTTTAAATTTATCCATTCCTGCAACATCTTTAAAATTCATTTTTGGCTTGGTAAGTAGTTTAACTGCATTAATACCTTGATTTTGACCAGGCTGGCCTCCGGCTCCACCTCCCATATCTACAGAGCCTGGCGAGGAGCTATAACCACTTTCTTTTTTAGATTTTGCTATTTCTAAGTGTGCCTTTGCTTCATCCAAAGATGGATTTAATTCTAAAGCTTTTTGAAAATCGTTTATAGCTTCATCAAACTTATTGAGATATTCATAAGCTAAACCTCTCACGTGATATGCATCAGCAAATTCTGGGTTTATAGAAATAACTTTCGAAAAATCTTCCACTGCCTTTTCATAATCCTCCATACAGGCATAAGCTAAACCTCTATTATAATAAGCCTTTAGATATTCTTTGTTTAATGCTATTGCCCTATCATAATCGGAAATAGCTTTTTGGAATTCTTGCTTTCTGTAATAAGCATCTCCCCTATTATTATAAATTACTGGATTTTCTGGATCAAATTCTAAAGCTTTGGTGTATTCTTCTATTGATGTGTCGAAATCTTTTAGATTATAATAACATAGTGCTTTATTAAAATAACATTCAGAAAATGCTGGGTTGAGTAATAAAGCCTTGTTATAATTTTCAATAGCCTTTTGATATTCACCTTGTTCAAATAATTCGTTTCCTTTTTCATAATAAAACTTTGCATCAACTGGATCAATCTCTGACATAATAAAAATTCAAACAAAAAAAATTTAAAATACTAACTAATAAAATAAAAAGTAATAGTTTTGAGATCTAACAGTGAATAAAATGATGGATTTTCATGTTGTTGGGGCAGGACCTGCTGGGCTTTTTGCTGCATTAGCAGCAGCTAAAAACTCTGCCAATGTTATAGTGAGCGAAGAACATAAAGATATAGGTCTTCCGGTACACTGTTCTGGGTTAATTTCTGTATCCGGATTTGAAGAATTAAACAAAATAGTAAAATACAAAAAAATTATAATAAACAAAATATATTGCGCTAAAATATACACAAAAAATAATTATCTTGAAATAAAATATCATTCTCCAAAAGCATATTTGGTAGACAGAAGAGAAATAGATTATCAAGCATATCAAAATGCCTCCGAGGAGGGGGTAAAATTTGAGCAAAAGAAAATTAGAAGTATTGCAGACTTAAAGGCAAAAAAAATTTTAGGTGCAGATGGACCAATCTCAACTATTGCAAAAATTTTTGATTTTCCACCTATAAAAAAATTTGTGTTTTGCTATCAGGGAGAGTACAAATATCACAACGAGGATAAAAAAACTGTAGAATTATATTTTGATAAAGAGCTATTTGGAGGTTTTTTTGGCTGGAAAATTCCAATAAACGAAGAGCTTGCAAAAATTGGATTTGGAGTAACAAATCAAAATTTATTTAAAGCAAAGAAAGCCTTTTTAGCAAAACTTTGTGTTTTGGATCAAAAACCTCTAAATTCTTTTATTGCTCCAATTCCTCTCCGAATGAGAGCAAAGACTACTAAGACGACTTCTAAATATTTTGTAAGTTTGGCAGGAGATAGCGCTGGGCAAACCAAAGCAAGTAGTGGCGGAGGGATATACTTTGGAGCGATGTGTGGGTTTTTGGCAGGAAAATATTATGAAGATAATAAAAAATATGAAATAGAGTGGAAAAAGAACTATTATTTTGATTTATACCTCCACCAAATAATTCAAAAAATTATAGAAAAAAGTTCTAACAGACAGCTAGATTTGATATTAGATTACATTAAAATTTTAAAAATAGACAAGTACTTAGAGAAATATGGGGAAATGGATAGATTAACAAAAATGTTTGAAATAAAAAAAATGATAGATTATTTTAATATGGTGCTTTAGCAATAGGTAATTAAAATGAAAAAATATGACCTACATGTGCACTCTAAATATTCTATAGATAGTATAAATGATCCTCTAGAGCTTATAAAAAAATATAAAAAGGAAAAATACGATGGATTTGCAATTACAGACCATGGGGAAATAAAAGGATATAAAGAGGCAAAGAAAATTGCTTTACAAAATAAAATAGAGATCGAGATTATCGGAGGATGCGAGTATAAAACAAATAGAGGAGAAATAATTGGCCTATTTATAGAAGAGATTACAAATAAAAAAGAATTTTATGAAGTAGTCGATCACATTCATGAACAGGGAGGTTTTGTGGTTATTCCGCATCCTTTTGATAAGACAAAAAAACACGCATTGAATCCAAATAGTTTGACCGAAGAAGAACTAAAGCAAATAGACTTAATAGAAGTATTTAATTCTTCTTGTCCAAATATTGAGTATAACAAAAAGGCAGAGGAATTTGCAACCAAAAATAATTTTGGGAAAACTGCTGGCAGTGATGCTCACATAATTTCTGCTTGCGCCAAGGCTATTACAAAAGTAGAGCAAGACCATGATTTGTATTTTGCACTTAGAAAAAAACTTACTCTAACTCAAGGAGAATTAAACCCCCCATATTACAGAGGAATACCTACTATAATTAAATATTTAAAAAAAACCTCTATAATAAAATAGAGAAAAATGAAAAAAATAAAAACAAATAAAAAAGTACTTGGGATAGATATAGGTGGTACAAAAATAGAATGGTCAGATGACAGTTATCTTTTTTTTCAAAAAAGCCATAAAATAGAAATTAAAAAAAATATTTCAAAAAAACAACTTGTTGAAATTATAAAAAGCATAATTCAAAAATACCCAGATGTAAAAAAAATTGGAATTAGTGTGGCTGGGTTTATAAAAGATAATAAAATACAGAAAATTCCAAATCTAAAGAAAATAAAGGGATTAAAAATTAAAATAAAAAATAAAACTATAAAAATAGAGAATGACTTAAAATGCGCTGCGATTGCACATCTATATAAGCACTTAAAAGAAAAAAAGAATATTAAAAATTTTGTAGTGGTGGGGGCAGGTAGTGGAATAGGGAGTGCTATTGTGATAAACAAAAAGATTTATAGAGGAGAGAATAATAGAGCTGGAGAAATAGGACACCAAATAATCCAAAACACAGAATTTGAAAAACTTTCTGCAGGACAAAACATAAAAATTACCTTTGGGCAAAGATACAAAAAAATGGCAAAATATTTTGGGATTGGGCTTGCAAACTTGGTTAATGCTATTGACCCAAAGGTTATATATATCTGTGGCTCTATAGGTTTTGCTTATTTAAAAAACAAAAAAGCAAAAAAAATTTTTATATCAAACCTTAAAAAATATTCTCTAAACAAAAAGATAATAATAAAAAAATCCCCCTATAAAAATCCTTCTCTTGCTGGGGCTTGCTTATTGTATGACTCAGAGAAATTTTTTTACCTCTGATTTGTAAAGCTCAACAGCCGGCTGATCAAAAGCATTTACGCCAGCTAGTTTTGCACAAAATATTGTTTTTAACATATCACACTGCATTAAATAACCTAAATGAAATTCATCTAATTTTTCTAACTCTATTGAAACAAAAGGAAGTTTAGCTGAGATGAATGCTTGCTTTACTCCCCTAAAAATAGAATTATATACATGAGAAAGAGGTTTAGAGGTAAATATGTCCTCTTGACTAAAAATAGCTGGTTGTGAAGAAAAAACTTCATCATAATCAAATCTTTTAATAGAGAGCAAAGAAAATATTTTGTCCTTTGGCCCTCCAAAATAAAGTTGGGCCATAGAGTGTAGATCCATAGGACCAATTGAAAAAATTGGAGTTAAGCCCTTTAAATTTTTTGATAGACTTTCTGCAAAAAGCTGATTGTGCCACATACCATATTTTTCTAGAGAACTAGAAAATAAGAAACTTACAAAAATATTTTTAGCAGGATAATTTGAATAAATGAAATTTGCCCAATTGTAGAGAATTTGCGGTTCTTTTTGCAATATATTTAAAGTTGCTTTTTGTGCACCAGAAAAAAGAGATTCTACGTCAATCCCACAATAAACTAAAGGAAATACACCTGCAACAGAAAAAACAGAATACCTACCTACAACTGCTTGAGGTATTTTTAAAAAGTGAAAATTTAGTTGTTTTAATTTTCTTCTATCAAAGTGAGAGCTCGAAGAAATAAAAACTATATCAATGTGTGGAGAACTTGATTTTAAAAAGGAATAGAGAATTTTAAAATTTGCAACAGATTCTAGGGTGGTTCCAGATTTAGAAATAAAAACTAAACAGATTTTTTTCTTTTCTTTTATGTAAGTTGAGCAAATATCTAAAATTTTTTTTATTAATAGTGGCTCTGGAGAATCTGCAAACAAAATTTTTTTTTCTAATAGCTCTGCATATCTACCATAAATAGAATTATAAACACACCAAGCACCTAAATTTGAACCACCTATTCCTATAACTATCATTAAATCAGGATTTAACAACTTATCTAATTTTTTACATTGAGAAATTGTTTTTTTGTAAAAAGGTAAACATAGAAAAGATTCTTTTTTGTCAAAGAAATTTTTTTTGTTTTTTAAAATTTTTAATAAATAGTTTTTATATTTAGTTAGGGAAGAAGATTGAAAATTATTAGAGATTTTGGAATATTGAAAATCAAATTTTATAGACATTTATGCCCACCACTTAATTTCTCACTAACTAAATCAATACAGATAATATTTAAAATTTAGTGGTTAAATATTAATCGCATACCATACAGGTGCGTCTTCAATGACTACAGATGAGCAGAGGTGCTGGGAGGTTTTACCAAAGGTCTCACGAAGTTTTGCCTTAGCTATAAAAATGCTTCCTGACCCACTAAAAATACAGCTAAATGTAGCATATTTAATTTATAGAACTATTGACACTATTGAAGATTCAAAAATGAGCATTTTACAAAAAAAGAAATATCTGGACATGTTAATTTCAAACTTAGAAAATCCAAAGTATGAACAAAATAAAATAGAAAGATTAAAAATTTTTCTTCTCTCTGTCCCATGCACCTATGAAAAAGTACTTTTGCAAAATATAGAGTCAGTAATTAGAGTTTTTTATAATCAACCTTCAAAAATAAGGAGATCTATTTTGAAATGGGGAAAAATAATGAAAGAGGGGATGATGAAATTTCAAACAAAAAAAATAAAGACTCTAGATGATCAAAATAGATATAGTTACTACGTTGCTGGGGTTGTTGGTAAACTTTTTAATGAATTGTTATATCTTAATAAAATTATAAGTAAGAAAACAAAAAAGAAGCTTTCCACATATGCAAAAGGATTTGGAATTGCTCTTCAAAAAATAAATATAATTAGAGACATAAGACAAGATATAAAAGAAAAAAGATATTTCTGGCCAATTAACTTATTGAAAAAATATTCTCTAGATTATAATAATATTTTTAAAAAGGAGAATAGAGAGAGCGCAATAAAAATTTTAAAAATAATGCTAAAAAATACAAAAAAAGATATAGATGATGCAATAAAATATATAAAAGCACTTCCTAAAAACCAAATAAAAATAAGGATATTTTGTTTAATTCCTCTATTTATGGCTTTAGAATCTTATGCTGCTTTAATTAAAAATCAAAAACTATTTGAATTAGAAGAAAAAGTAAAAATTGGTAGACGAGCAGTATATAGCATAGCACTAAAAGCAGCATTAGTGGCAGAATCTAATTCTATAATATATAAGTGGTTTGTGGAAAAAGTAAATAAAAGCTTTGCGCCCAACTACAAAAAGCATTTAAGAGGGTAAGTTTTTAGAGCTCAAATAAATAGAATAGAAAATAAAAACAAAAGAAAAAAGAAAGATTAACCAATCATATTGTTTAAGAGATAAAAATAAAAAATAACTAGAGGACAAAAAAGAAAGTAGAGGTAAAAAGAGGCAGCCACAAGAAAATAAAGTGAACAAAAAACTAAATGAGGTGGTTAGAGATCCAAAGAGTGGATGGAAAATAGAGCAAGACTTTTTTGAAGTTAGAGAATAGAAAAAAAGAATTAAAGAAATAAAATAAAAAAAGAGTAAGAAAAAGATTAGAGATATTTTAGGAAGAGAATAAAAAATTAGAAAATCAAAAAATGAAAGCTCTGAAAATATAAAAAAATTTACACCATATAAAATAGCTAAACTAAGAAGAATTGAGATTAGAATATAATGCGGCCTTTTAAAAATAAAATTTAAACCGCCTAAGATGGTTTTTAGAATAGAAAAAAATGAGGATAACATTAAGTTAATTATTAATAAAAAAAATAAAAACTTAGCTTCAAAAGATTTATAAGGTTAAATACATATAAATTTATTATGTATAACAATAAAAAAGTTGAAAAAAATAAAATGAAAAATAAAATGAAAAAAGTAGAGAGTACAGAAGAAATAATACAAAAATTTCAAAAGCTAAAGGAAAAAATTGAAAATGAAAAAAACTTAGGAGAACTAACAAAATTGGTTTATAAAATTTCTTCTCTTGCAAGAAGAGATAAAAAAAACTTAGAGAATATAAACTTTGAAATATTGAATAAAATATATTTGGAAAATAAAGATAGAGGATATAGCTTTTTAGTAGAAGGAGAAGATCAAAAGCCTTCTGATGGCCATTGGCTTATAAAGGCCATAGTGATAAACATAATTTCGATTAAAAATGATAGAGTAGATGAAATCTTAAATGAGATTATTAACGATCAAAATATGACCTGGTCAATAAGGACAAGTGCTCTAACTGGATTATATTTAAGAGGGCTAAAAATGGGCAAGGAAAAAAATATCGAAATTTTAAATAATATTATGAAAAATGAAAAAGATCCTATTGTAAAATCCTATGCTAAAAAATATAGCCTGGGGTACAAAATAATAAAAGAAAATGGGTTTAAAGAATCCTATCAATATTGGGAAGAATATATTCAGAGTAGGGAGTTTAATTCTGTGAATGTTATCAAAAATGTGCAAGATGAACTAAAAGAATTAAAAATTAATTATTACTTGTTCTAAGGCTGTGGGGATTGGGAAATTATATCCACTATACCTGGATAAACTGAAATTAGATCGCCTTGAGTTATAATACCAACTAATTTATTTTTTTTGTCTAAGACTGCTAATCTTTTTATATTGTTCTCCTTCATGGCTAGAGCAGCATCTTGAATAGTTTGATTTTCATAAATCGCTTTGAGTGGTTTAGACATCACTTCGTACAATTTTACCTTTTTTGGGTCCTTTCCTTTTGCAACTATTTTAGATACTATATCTCGTTCGGTTAGTATTCCTACAGCATCTCCCTTTTCAGTTACTACAATACAGCCTATTTTTTTAGAGGTTAGTAATTTAGCTGCTTCAAAAACTGTTTTTGAATGATCTAAGGTTATCACTCCTTTGGTCATATAATCTCCAACTTTTAGATCAAGTTCCATCTTACCACCAAATAAATAAAACAATAAAAATATTAAAAAGCTTTTTAGCTAAATTTTTTTATGACCTTTGGCTCCTATAAAAAAGGAAGCAAAGCAGAAAACGAGTTAATAGACATACTAAATTATTATGGGTTTCTTACTATAAGGGCAGCTGGCTCAGGAAAAAAAAGATTTAAATGCCCAGATGTATTGGCTTTTAGGACAATAGACCAGTATGGTTTTGAATGCAAAGCTATAGAAAGTGACTATTTACAATTAAAAAAAGAGCAAGTGGAAGCACTTATAAAATGGCAAGAATTAACAAACATTACTACTTTTATTGCTTGGCGTAAAAAGGGAGGAGTGTGGTATTTCATTCCTCCGCAATATCTAAAAGAAAATCAAAAGGCATATTCTATTGATAGCGAAAGTGCCAAGAGATATTCCAAACCTCTGGAAGAGATAGTAAAAACCAAAATGTAGTTTATCCCCAATATGGTTTATCTTTATCAATCACTTCACTTAGGAATTTGGCATACTCTATATCTCTTGGAAAGTCAGAATAAATAAGATAATCAATGCCATCGTTGGAAAAGATAGTTATAGTCCCCAATCTATCAGTAGTGTAAATAGAAATACCCTTTAGGTTTAATCTCCTAAGAGTAGAAACATTTGGATAGAGTTTAGATGGATTAGGGCCAACGGAAATTATTGCTATAGCCGGATTAACTTCATCAAGTAATTGAAAAGAAGCTGCATTTCCAGAACCATGATTAGAAACCTTTAGTATTTGGCAATTTAGAGAAATTCCTCTATTCTTTGCATTTGAAATTATTTTATTATCCACCCCTCCAAATACAGTACCAGGATCTACTCCTGAAGCTCCGGTTGCTTCTGATTTTGAAAAAATTAAAGCGCAGAGGTTGTTATAAGAGATTTTTAGAACTATTGAATCTGCATCTAAATTATGTATTCTATCAGGAGATGGATTTAGTACCTCTATATTTAAAAATCCATAATTATAACTTTTACCAAATTCGACTTCTTCTATAGTTGTACCATTTAGATAACTCAAATATGGATTTAAATAAGTAGCTGAAGTTGTCCATATTTGATCTACTTCATAAGTGGAGAGGACTTCTCTTAGAGCTCCTGTAAAAGTTGGATCATGTGGGGCAGATAAAATCAACAGGTCTATTTTGTTTATATTTCTTCTATTTAATTCTGCTAATAAAATATTGGAAGAGTTTAGTGGGCCTACATCAATCAATATTACTTTGTCGCGGGAAATTAAAAGAGTAGAGTCTCCAAAACCTACATTTAAAAATGAGAGTTCAAAATTTTTTTTAATTTGAGGTTTTTTATCCTCTGCTAAGGTAGGGTAAGGTTGCTGGGGCATTGTTAAATTAGAAGGTTGTTGGTATTGAAAAGTAGGAGGTTGAACTTCTTTTTGTTCTTGATTAGTACAACCTAAAAATAATAAAGTAAATAAAAAGGCAAAAAATAACTTTTGCATAAAAGTTTTTTTAACTAAAAATTAAAAAATCTTTTGATAAATGGAAAATCTACTTAAAAATTCTAAATAATCTTACAAGCATAATTATAAATTCGCTAATTATATACCACCCCCTACCAACTATTTCTAAAATTGCAGAAAAAAATCTGGAGGATAAAATTATCTTATCTAATTCAGAAAGTTTACCAATGATCTGAAAACCTCTAAAAATATATAACTCTTCTAATATGCCTAATAATTCAAATGTCCTCAGGCCCCTTGCAAATAGACCAATTGGCAAAATAGCAATTATTGCAAGCCAATTTTGTTTTATGAATAAAGCCTTATTAGAGGCATTAATAAAACGGCCAGCTAATTCCACAAACAATATTAAAATGGCTATAACCTCTGCTATAAATTGCGAATATAAGTAAGACGGAGAGCTGAGAGGTTTTATAATATATAGATGAGAAAATAGCTCATAAAAACCTATAAAAATTAAAGTAAGAAGAGCTGCTAAAATAGAAAGACTCCAAAAAAAATAAGACAACTTATTGTAAAAAACTATATTAGAATTTGATGGATGGAAAAATTTTTTGATTTCTTGTTTTTCTAAAGATAGACGATTATTTTTAATTTTATTTTTTTTGTTTTTCTGTCTTATTTTTTTAGTTCTACTTTTTTTTGTCTTTTTCACTATTTTTGCCACAAATAAAAATAAGAAAAAAGCTTAATATAATTTACCACTCAAAAATAAAAAGGTATGAAAAAGGAAAAAACAAAACTAAATGAAATTGAAAGTAAGGTGTTGTATTACTTAGACTTAAATAGTTCCTCTACACTCTCCTCTGTTGCAAGAAAAGTTGGAATAAGCCCTCAGAGATTGGAATTTATTATAAGTAAATTAGAAAAAAACAAAATAATAAAAAAGTATATACCTGTAATAGATTATTCAAAATTTAGCAATTATTTTATATATTTTTATTTAATAAAACTTACAAGATGCTCTTATGAAGAGGAAGAAGAACTCCTTGAAAAAATATGCGAGAATAAAAATTGCATTTTTGTATATAAACTAGATGGAGAATATGACTTGTTTTTTGGAATAATGGCAAAAGAATTAGAAGAAGCATATGGGATAATAAACAAAATTTTAAAGGACTTTGGACAAAAAATACTAAGAAAAAGTTTTGGAATAATTTCAAACATATATTTATTTCCAAGAAGATACTTGTTGAATATATGTGAAGAAAAAGAGAGTGAGGAACTATTTTATGAGAAAGCACGAAAAGAGCACATAATAATTGGCTTATCAAAAGAAAAAGTAAAACTTGGACCTGAGGAAATAGATATCTTAAAAATTTTATCAAGCGACTCAAAGACTAAAGTAAATCAAATTGGAAAAATCCTAAAAATCAACCCCCAAACAATTTGGTATAAAATAAGAAAACTTACTGATAAAAAAATAATACCATCATTTACTATTTTACTTGACCCCCAAAAATATGAACATTTATTTTATTTTTTTGATATAACCACTACAGCTGCTGATGAGAATATAATTGAGAACTTAAAAAACGAATGTAAAAAGTTTGAAAATTTATTTAGAATATTTAGTTTAATGGAAAAAGATAGGCTAATTGTTTTAGCTGTGTTTAGAAGCGAAGAAGAAAAGTTAAGTTTTATAAACTTCCTCAAACAAAAAAACAAAGAAGAAATAAAGGAAATAAAAAGTTATAGAGTAAGTGAAATCTACAAATTTAAATACTTTATAGATTTTTAATTTATAGATATTCGTATAATTTTATAACAATCGTTCTTGGACTAGTGTTGACAAAATAACTAAGTGCTCCATTTCCATCTTGGTCAATAAACTTGTAATAATCTGATCTTGAGAGTGCCTTTACTTCTTTTTTATTTTTATTATACCAAATCATCTTCTTTAAAATCCCAGTTCTCTTTTTTCCCCCAACATCATAATATATTTCAAGTGAACCTGCAGCTTTAGAGACTTGATTTGAGCCTAAATTAATCCCGCCCAAGTGTTCTACATATGCTTCCTTTAACCCAGATTTATCTAACAGTGCAGTCTGAGTAGAAGGCAAAATTACTAAGAATCTAATTCTGGGATTTTGAGTTTCTTCTTTTAGCTGTATCATTGCCTGATTGCCCCTCTCTATAACTAAGACGTTTTTTCCAAATGGCTGTTCATAAGTAGAATCTTGGATTGGTCCATATTGTTCTTCCACCCAAGACTTAACTATAGGATGATTCAAGTAATCAAAAATATTTTGAGAAATAATAACTTCTCCTTTTTTTTCTATTCTCGAAATGGTGTAATTTTTTAATATATTCTCTACATTTGAGAGTATAGAACTTTTTAATTCAGTTCTTATCGAAATATTTGAATACAGATTAATCACTCTATTTACTTCAGCTGCTTGTTCATGAGAATGGTATAACACTACAGGGGGTGGATTGAGTTGTTTGGATAAAAAGTCTAAGACTGCCTCAAATGTTTTATTTTTCTTATATATTTTTCTCTCTTCGTTTGAGGTAAGAGATATCTTTTCTGAAAGAAAACACAAAACTACTCGTGGATCATTTTCTCCTAAATAATATTTTGCTTCAAAAGAAGAATCTACACAGTTAACTGCAATAGAAATATCAGAGAGATTTTTGGAGTAGAGATAGTTTAGCACTTTTGTTTTTAAAATACTTGCAAATGTAGTGTCTTGCTCAACAATCAAAATAAGAGAATTGGCTTTTTTTTCTTCATCTGGCCTTTGTGAGAGAGTGTAAACATAACTATAAAACTCATCATTTTTTTTATCTATGCTATTCTCATAAACTTTTGTTTTCCATATTCTAGTGATATGCTTTGGAAAATAATAAAACAAAAGAGCTATTTTTTTTCTCAACTCTAAATTTACATTCTCGTTTAGGCTAATTGGTTCTAATCGATCAAATATTTGTTTATATTTTTTTTCATCCAACACTATATCTTTTTTTAGATTGTTTAAAATAATAGTTAAACCTATCTTAAATCTTTCTCCCCCAGCCAAAACCATAGGATCAGATTCTATAAGGTCCAATACTTTATTAAAAACAATTTCGCTTCTTGAAAAAAATCTTTCTAAAATGGAGTAATAAAGAGTCTTTCCTAACCTTATTTGATTAAACAATTCTGGGCAAGAAAATATATTATCTAAAACTTCTCCAAAGTTTCCTTTTTCCAAAACTTCTAATTTAGAGGCAAAAAAATTAGAGGACTTCTCTAAATCAAAAAAAATGTTTTTAGCCAAAGTCAATTTGTCGGTAGTAGAGATTTCTTGTCTAAAAGAAAAATTGATTAGATTAGTACCTGCTAAAACCCTAACCTGATTTGAAGGCATGCTCAAAAGTTTGGAGATTTCCATTGCGTCTGACAAATTTCCATTCTTTGCTAAATAAGTCGCACAATAGCGCAAGTAAGACATATCCTGAGGAGTTAGATTATTAAATTTTTTAGAAAGATATAATTTATTCAATTCTTCAAATTTTGATTTGAATGTATTGTATACTACTGGATCTTTTGAATCTTTAAGCACATGAAATATATGGTCAAAAGGTGAGGCTGGATTTAAAAATTCTCTTGCAAAAAATTCAATAGTTTTTTTATCTCCATTAGCAACAATTTTTCTTGCAAGACCAACTGCAGTTGAAGGAATGTGCAGTTTTAATTCTTTATCTGTAATCGACATTAACTCTAAGAGCATCTGACAGGAATTACTTCCACTTTTTACTACAAACTCACATGCTTTAGGATCAGAGTCGAATATAGCATGACCAATACTTAGAATTTTATTTTTTATATCTTGGAGTGAATAAGAATCAATATTACTCTCCACTAAAACTTTCGACCTAAAGCCGATGGATTTTTGTTTTGTTTTTTTGGTTTCCTGACTTAAAAATTTTTTCATTATTTCAACCTCTTTTAACCATTAAATTCAACTTTTTATATATTATATAGACCTCCCTCCCTCTTATTAAAACTAATATAAAATAAAGTTGTAAGATATATAAAAACTTATTGGTAATTTTTTTAAATTTTTAAAAATTTGACGAATTTGGCATAAATAAAACAAAGCACTTACTTATTACTTATTTTCGGCACTCCAGATTTTCATCACTAATCAGAAAACCTGCTTTTCCTCATCTATATAAAATAAAAAGCAAAAAATTTAAAAATGGGATCGTAGGGATTTGAACCCTAACATGCAGGTTTCTTTTCCCACAGAGTGGATCTGGAGCCTGCCGCGCTGCCAGGTTACGCCACGACCCCACAATAAAAAATATTGAACAAAAAAATTAAATAAACTAATTGGTTTTTTGCTTTTTTGCACTTATAAAAAAGAAGCCCTTTTTTGTAAACAAAGAGAATAGTTGCCAGCTAAAAATGCTAACAAAATCTAATTTGATTGGCGGATAGATAGCAAGTGGTTTTAAATTTGCTTCTCTAAACCATCCTAAAACTTCACCAATAGTGTGATAAGACTCATGAGGAACAGCGTATTTGTCGGCTAGTAAAACGATTGCTGTTTTTGTTGGCGGTTTATAAAACTTTAATAAAAAATCAACTATCTTGGATGGGGTTTTAAAGATAAGTTTTAACAAAAATCTAACAATTCTAATAAAAAATCTACCATATAGATTATATAAACCTACAACTATAACTCCATCTTTTTTTAAATAGTTAGATAGTTTTAGAAAATTTTCTTTAGGATTAGCACTATGATGCAGAGAGCCAATGGCTAAAATTAAATCATATTTTTTAGTTGTTTTAAAATTTTCAAAACTTTGTACAAAAAAATTAACTCTCAGACCTAATTTTTTAGCAGTTTTTTTTGCAATTGAAATAGAAGTAGGAGAGATGTCAAAAGCATCTACCCTTGCTCCAAAATAAGATAAAAATAATGACTTCTCCCCAGTTCCACAGCCAGCATCCAAAACATCTATGCCCTTTAGGGATTCATAGTTTTGAGTTGAACAAAATAGGATTTGCTCCATTACTTTTTTGTGTTTTGATTTAAATAAGTCTTGTAGAGATAAAATATTCTGAGAAGGATAGGGGTATTTGGAATAAAAAAGCTCAACTTGTTTTTTTATCATCTAAAAAATCAGAGAATAAAATATTTAAAAAACTACTGATAAAAAAATTTTTTAAGTTTTTTATTTTTTAATTAATACTCCAAAAGTTTTATATATTTAACTTTTTTAATTAATATTTAGTGAGAAGTGAACTAAGCGGAGGTTGAGAGATATGCATGAGCAAATGGATAAAGAGGTATTAAAAAAAGTAAACGAGCAGATAAATAAAGAATTAGAATCGGCTTATATTTATTTTGCAGCTGCTGCTGCTCTACACAATATGCAGCTAAGAGGATTTGCAAAATGGCTAGAGATTCAGGCAAAGGAAGAATTGGAACATGCTAAAAAGTTTTATCAACATCTAATAGATAGAAATATACCTATTGAATTCTACGATATAAAAAAGCCAAAGATTGAAGCAAAAAGCCCAGAAGAAATATTTAAAATAGCATATGAACATGAAAAATATATATCTTCATCTATAAGAGAATTAGCAAAAAAGGCTGAAGAAGTAGGAGAAAGAGCAATAATTCCTCTTTTAGATTGGTTTGAAGAGGAGCAAATAGAAGAAGAAAAAAGTACTTATGAGATTTATCAAAAATTAAAGGAGGCAAAAAATGATTATAGCGCAATTTTATTTTTAGATAAATTTTATGGAAAAAGAAAAGAGGAGGAAGAATAGAGGGTGAAAAAAATGCAAGACCCAGAACTTGAAAGAATTAAAGCACTAAAAATGCAACAACTCAAAAGCCAAGTGCAGAGGAATTTAGAACAAAATAGAAAAATAAAAGTTCAAGTTTATTCTACCCCAACTTGCCCCTATTGCTATATGCTAAAGCAATATCTTAGGTCAAAAAATATAGAATTTGAAGATATTGATGTTTCACGAGATATAGAGGCTGCTAGATATATGATATCTCAAACTGGTCAGATGGGAGTACCACAAGTAAATATAGGTGGGCAGTGGATAGTTGGGTTTGACAGAGTAAAAATAGATCAACTACTTGGTTTAGACGACTAGAGATATTTTTAATTATTTAGATAATAATAAAGATTATGCCATATAGGTTTTTAGAACATAGTGCAGATATAAAGATTCAAGCCAGGGGAAAAAATTTTTTGGCTGCTTTAAAACAATTATTTTTAGCATATAGAGAATTTGTAACTTCTAAAAAGAATTTTAGAATTAAAAAAGATAGCCTTAAAAAAATTTTAATTAAAGAGAAAGGAGAGAATAAAGAAGAACTTGTATTTAATTTTTTTGTTGCTCTAATAGCAGAAAGCGATATAAGAAAACAAACCCCCCTCTATTTAGATATAAAAAGATATAAAAAAAATCCTTATTTGATAGTAGCTGAGGTATATTTAACAGATAAAATAAAACAAAAAGATCAACTAAAGGCAGTAACTTACCACGAATTAGAAGTAAAGAGAGAAAAAGAGTGGACCACGATAACAATTATTTTTGATGTTTGAAATTATTGTTGCCCTCAAAAGGTAGGCGTACATAATAAACTTCGTTTTCATCTTTTATAACTACAGGATCATTTTGCAATGAAAATAGGTTTACTTCAAAAACTCCTTTTTGAACTTGACGGATATTTTCAACTTCACCCTCTCCAAAAACAACTATTTTTACATCTTTGGATAAAACAATAGAATTTAATCCCTCCTTTTTTGTAGAAGAAATTTTAGACTCATTAATTTTTTTTAGCTGTAATTGAGTTAAATCCTCTTTATTTTCATCTACTATCCCCCCACTCTCCTGAATTTTTTCCCTATCATCATTTTTATAAATGAAGATTTTTGAGCCGCAAGTACAACCACTCTCAATTTCTCTAATATCTCTAATAATCCTTTTACATTTTAAGCAAATGTGCATAAAAAAATTTTAAAACAAACAAAATAAAAATGTTTGTTTTTTATAAGCAAATTTTTAAAGCTAAATGCAAAAATAGATATATGGACAGAATGAAATTAATTGTGGCTTTAGTGATTGTAGTTATAATTTTTGGTCTTGCACTATATTATGAGAACTATTCAACAGACCCATCTGTTTTTTTAAATAAATTATATAATGCAAAAAAATCTGCTATTTTGATGGATGTGAGCAACTCTCCAAAACAACAAATAACTACTTCCATACTTCAATGTGGAGTAAACTTTATTGCAGGTGGCTTTTATGCAAAAACAGCTCAGGAAGTAGAGGTATATGCTTGCGATAAAAATGGTTGCATGCAAACAAAAATTGACCCAAACAAAGAACAGCTAAATTATACTAATTATGATCAGATTATACCATTTGACCAGGCGATGGCTCAAATTAAAAATTTGCCATATATTTATATTCGATATGGAGTAGAACAAAAATTTATTTCCCATCCAAATTATTTAGAAGTAGTTATAAATGAGCAATCTGACCCTAAAAATTGCCAACTAAATATTAAATTCGAATAATAAACAATTAATTAAAAGCTGAGAGGTTAATAGGAATATCTTAAGAATGCACCTATTCCAAAAAAAGATTCTAAAAATTGTTTTCCTTCTGGAGTAGAAGAAGAAATAAATATTACTTCACAGCCCGTGTTCTCTGCAAGTTCAACTAAATCGTCCAGAAGATCCTTTTCTTCTAATATAACTAAATTTTTTCCATCTTCTGTTTTTGATGGTGGTTGCTGGTCTGCTGGCTTATTAATCCAAACCTCTTCTCCACTCTCTTGTATTTTACAGCGATAGCGCTTCCAATTTAAAGAAGATGAGAGAAGTAATTTTGAAACATTTTTATTTGCTAGTGCTTCTCTTACAGGCGCATCCCCATAAATTGCTAACTTTCCATTTACAACTTCCCTAATAAATTGATCAACAATTTTCTTTTCTTTTATATATTCTTGCTCAGCTAAAATTTCTTCTGCCTTTACTATAGCTTCTCTTATTCCTTGCTCGTCAGTATAACCAGTATCCACTACTCCCAAAATTTTTATTTGATAATTAAAAGGAGCTAATTTTAAAAAATCCTCTTTGGCTGGCCCTGGGCCACCTACAATTACTCCTCTGATATTTTGAGATAGAAAATATTTATCCATAGCAAGCCCTATTCTTTTGTAATAATACTCTATTTGTTCTTCTATAAGTCTTGAAAACCTTGCTGCAGATTGCCCTCCCTTTCTTATCTTAGAATGAGCAGTAGAGTTTAGCCTATCTAAAACTTTGAAATTTGTCCCTCTAATAGTTGCAATAGTGCATTCTCTTCCATCCAATACTACAATCCCATAAGTCTCTTTTATATTTAGCATATCTTCTAGTGGTTCCAAAAAAAATGAAGAATCACAGCGATAAATATTTACTTTTAGTGGTTCTGGGGGTATTATAGAAAATAGTTGGATGTCTGTAACTGATGGGTTTGGCGAGATATCTCCACAAAAAATTGCAATTCCATTCTCTGGGGAAGTTGTTGGAAATGTTTTTAGATATTGCAAAATCTTTTCTAATGCATCAGTAACACTTTTTCTTGTAGATTTAGATTTTATGTTTGATGCTTGGCCAGCCTCTTCTCTTAACTTGGATGTAAATAAATGTATTTGGGACTTGGCTGGAATATAGACTGAGATAAGTTCAGTTCCTTTGCCTTTTATAGATTTTAAAAATTCTATCTGTCGTTTTAGTTTAAAATACTCTTTTTTAAAATGCTCAGACATGCAAAAAACCTAAAAATACTAAAGAATGGAGAGTTAAAAAAACTTTACACTTCCATCCTCAAAAGAATAATAGCCTAGTACTATCTTTAATTTTCCTTCATTGTAAGCTTTGGAAATAATTTTACTCTTTTTTAGTATTGTTTTTAGAGTTTCTTGGGCGCTTGAAATTATAGATTGTTGTTTTTCAAAATTTGATTTTTTAGCAGCAGGAGAAATTGCTTTTATGATGTACTTTATATTTCCTTCATTACTCTTTCCTCTCGAGTCGCAAGTAGCACAAACTGCGCCACAACTTTGATGAGATAAGATTACAAGAAGAGGGGTCTTTAGATGTTCTATACCATACTCTAATGAGCCCAAAGTAGTTTTATCCACTGCTAAATTACCAGCATTTCTAACTACAAATAAATCACCAATATTTGCATCAAAAATAAATTCTGGTACTACCCTCGAATCAGAGCAAGATAAAATAGTTGCAAATGGTTTTTGAAAATTTAGAAATTCTTTTCTTTTAGCTCCAAAATCTTTTTTCTGCTCTCTTGAGCTGCAATACCTTTTATTTCCTTCTATTAAAAGATTTAAAGCTTGCTCTCCATCCAAACCTAAATTTTCTTCTGACATAAACTAACCTCGCCTTAGTGGATTATAATAAAAGATAAATAAAATAAAATTTATAGAACTATCTGTTTATTTGGCTCAAAGAATAATCTTCGTGAAATAAAATAAAAGTCCTCCTCTTTGGTTGGTAGAGAAGGCTCTATAGCTAATTTATATCCTAAATTTAAGTCAAAGATATATGCCCCTAATAAACTATCTTGATTAGTTAAACCTTCTTTTTTTAGAGTAGATAAAATAGCATTTAAATTTTCTCTTGCAGACTCTTCATTTAAAAGAAAATCTATTTTGAATCTGTCTAATTTAAATGGCAGATGATTTATCCTCTCTTCTAGGTTTTTTGCTGCATTTAAAACTAAATACCCCTCCTCATCCAAAGTAACCTTATTTCTAAATAAAGCATGCCTAATAGTCTTTCTTACATCGTGGCTTGGGAAGGAGATAAAGTCTAATAAAAATTTCTTTGTATTGTTAGAAATAAAAAACCCTTCCAATTCTGCCTCGTTTATTGCTGCCTTTACTTCAGCATGACCAAAAAATACTCCTATTTTCCCATTTAATAATTTAGAGTATGAGGCTTCAAGAATTTTTCTTAGTATGGGATTTTTGTCTCCAAAGACTTCTCTTAATTCTTTGTTTGCAAGATGAACAGAATAGAGAGTGGAGATATATCCACAATTAGTATGAGATGATGAAATTATTCCATCTATATTTGATTCTAAAAGACTTTTTATTTGATAAGAATTTAATACAGATCCAATTTCTTTAATATAGCCAACTGGTATTAAAATATTTCTTATTCTTGCATCCACACAACCTATTTGCTTTAATAGGCTTGGTTGTAATAAATTAGAATAACCGCTTTTTTCTAATTTTACCAGAGCCCTTTCCAAATCATTAAAGAATTTATCTCCTTTTGGTAAAATCTCCCTCAGTTTATAAGAGATCTTACAATTTTTATCAACAGAATAAATAGTGTCATCTTCCTTATTATACACTGCAAGAAAAATTGGAATTTTATAAAATACTTCTTTGGAATCTTTTGTAGTTACATGCCTATATGCATCAAGATCAGCATAGTGCTTTGCATCTCTAACATCCTCGACATATTTTTTTGCTCTTAGATAAGTTAGCCCAACTGGATTAGAACAAGAAATAGAAGAAGTTCTTATTTTATGATAATTAGAGCAATTTATACACTGCTGAGTATTAAGATCTTTTATAGAGTCTATTACTGATAGAAAAATTATTGCCTTTGGTAAATTATCATGAGTAATCATATAGGAATTGGGCACAAAATCGTTAGTATGCTTTATATCTTCTGCATCTTTTACATCTATTGAGATACCAAAATTTCCATAGAGCACTCCGTCCATTACCCTAGAACCATTATTAAAAATTATAGAAGGATTTATAGAAGAAGAATTAGTAGCTACAAATAACTCTGCTCTCTGGCCTTTTGCACAATTTAACCACAGCTTATTTTCGTACTTTTCTAAAAAAATATTAAACCACATTGCAGTTATTTTTGGGTCAATAGAAAACTCTTCTTTGCATAATTTTAAAGCTGAAGAATATTTCTCAAAGAAAAGCTCCCTATTAAAAAAATTACTTTTTGTCAATTTAGTTTCTATAAAATTATTTTCAAATACTTTTTCTAATTTATTTATAATTAGGTCTAAATTTTTTTCACCACTATATTTTTTTGTTATTTCTCTTGCCATACTAATTCCATCATAAAATATTTTCATAAAATTCACCTATTAAACACTTTAATTTTTTGCTTTTATGTAAACTAAGCTAAACTAACCTTCACTAAAATAATTAAGATAAAAAAAATATAAAAATCTAACCTATTGCCTAGAGGATTTAAAAGAAAGACTTTTATCAAATAAAAGATATAACAAAATAGTGAGAGAAATAAGAATGATTGCACTAACTAAAAGGTCTTCTAAATAAATATTTTTTAGAGAGGTAGAATTTTTGGTAGGACTGATGCTAAAGGCTGAAAATTCCCCTCTGGCAATAAACTCATCTACATTGGTCAGAAATTCTTCCTCTGCCTCAGCTAATAAGAAAGCTGAATAAGAAGTTAGACGCTCTTGAGGAGTCTTTGAAATAAAATAAAGATATTGCCCCTGACTGTGGTATAAATTAGCCCAAAAACCAAAATAGCTTTTTGAAGAGAGAGATTCAATATTTTTTAAGATTTGCTCATCTTTTTGAGTTTTTTCTTTTGCAAAATTAATAACCGAGAGAGCATAAGCCAAATCAAACATAGCACCAGCATATTTTTTTTCTTCTAATGCGGCTTTAGCATAATTGAGATGAACTTTTGCTTCTTGTAAGTCTTGATAAATTTCTATTTGCGAGTTTTCTAATAAAGAAGAGAGTAAGGTTATATTTTCTTTTATTGCCTTCTCCATCAAAGATGTATTTAGAGGAGTATTTGATTTATAACTAGCCTCTTTTGCTTTTTTTATTAAATCTAATGAAGCTAAACACCAGCTTTGTGCACTATAGATTTCTCTTAAAATCAAATATTTCTCTTCTATAGAAGAAATGGAGGAGGATGCATTTTTTAAATTTTGATATTTGGTTTTTGCCCAGATATATCTTGCCTCAGCTCCTGCAGCAAATTCAAAATTTTCTTTAGTTAGCTGTACTTCTTTAAAGTTCTCCAAACAGCTAATTAATTCTATAAATTCTTCTTGTAAATTTGGATTTAAATTGCTAGCCTGCTTTAGAAGTTTTGCGTCCATTAAATCTAAAAATGCATTGTTAGCAGCACTATAAAAATACCCCTTTGAGATTAAAAAATTATTTAACTCTATTCTTTGCTTAAAATAATCTAAATAAGATTCTAATTGCGGGCTTTTTTTAAACAAATTAGAATAACTGTTTATTGTATCCTCCAATTTTTTAGAAATACTTCTGGCAATAGACTCGAACTCTTTTTCATTTGAATTAGACCTTCTTGCTTGTAGTTGAGTTGGAATAATTACCGAAGGGATAGACTCAGAAGGAGAATAGGAAAGATTTAAAAAAAGATAGTTGTATGCCTCTTCAAAATTTTTTACTTCTATAACAGTGATATTTTTTTCAAAGGAGGAGAGCAAAAGGCGCTCATAAAAATAAAGAGTTGGAGTTATTATCTTTGTTTTATTTTCTTTTTGTGCAGCTTTTATTTTGTCTATTATCCCTCCAACTGGGCCTACTACTCCATTTGAAAATATCTCGCCGGTTACTATAACCGAGTCTGGATAAGATAAATTATTTAATATTGCCTTTGTTGCTAATGCTATTGCTAAACTTGCAGATGGGCCTTCTACCAAAGACGAATTTTCTAATTTGTCAAAATTAACAAGAACATCGCATTTACTTAAATTTGCCTCAGAACTAAAAGCATAATTTATAGCTCTTGAAATTGATTGCTGTGCCAAAATACCTACTGGGGGAGAGATAGAAACATAAATATTTCCATTCCCATAAGTGGTTTTAAGAGTTATTTTTACAATCTGGCTGGAAGAGGGATTTATAACTGCTGGCACAAAAAATTCTACTTCTCCCTCTGGGCAAAATGAGAAAAAAATATTATAGCTAAAAAGTAAAAAAACTAAAACTCTAAAAAAATTTAACATAAAAAAATTAACTGCGATGCCTTTTAAAAACTTTTTTAATTATTGACTTTAAAAAAATGACAATAAGTTTATAAAATTATTAAAATAAATATAAATACATGTTTAAGAGAATTATTAATTTTCTAAAAAAGCTATTTTTTAAAAAGAACAAAATAAGGCTTGGGTTTTTTGGGGCTACCAATGTTGGTAAAACCACTCTTGCAAATAGAATTAGTATGGATTTAACTGGTCAGGTAGTTGGAAATGTCTCCCCAATACCCCATGAGACCAGAACAATACAAATAAAAAATAATGTGGAATTAAAATCAGGTCCATACAGCTTAGTGATGAATATATTAGATATGCCTGGAATAGCAGTTAAGGTTGATTATAGAGATTTTATGGAATATGGTTTATCAAAAAAGGAGGCTCAGCAAAGAGCAAAGGAGGCAACAAGGGGAATAATTGAGGCGATAAAAACTTTAGATGAAATTGATGCTGCTCTCATTATAATGGATGCCACACAAGAGCCCTACAACCAAATTAATGTAACTTTGATTGGAAATTTAGAGGCAAAAAATATCCCATTTATAATTGTGGCAAACAAAATAGATTTACCTGATGCAAATCCGCAGAGAATAAAGGACACCTTTCCAAATTACCCTGTTGTTGAGATCTCAGCTGCAACTGGTCAAAACATAGAAATGTTATATGATGAACTTGCTGTCCAATTTCTCTAAAAATATAAAAAATAGTAGAAAAAATAAATAAAAATAAGCTTTTTTAAGAATAAGAGTTTAGAGCCTTTGCAATTTGACAAGATTCAAATCCTTCCTTATTATTTTGGTAGGTTGCTTTTTTTTCGTATAAAACATCAAACCCTATCTTCTCAGCACTTCCACCTCTTAATTCAAAGATAGGATATCCCATTGTCATAGCAGAACATTCCAAATAGTCTACTTTTTTTCCATTTAAAACGCAGCTATTTTGGTCTGATTGTACTACTATAACTTCTTTGTTAAATTTGTCTTTAAATATTGAAGATATTTTGGATGCGCATTCTTTTGCAGCATCTTGAGCATCAGCAGCCAAACTATTGCTAACTACCACAACATATAATTTTTGATTGTCTATAACAAGATGTAGAAAATCAGGAAGAGAGGCACCTTTTTGAGCAGAATCCAAAGAAAAATAAAAGGTTATAGATGCTACCACTACAAAGAACAAAAACACAAAAAATGAAACAAGCCAAAAGGTTGCTACAGTCTTATTTTTAAACAATTGCTTATATTTTATTACAATGCCAAAAAATATTACTGAGAATGCAGAGATAATTGCAATGTCTAATACTAATAAAGTTGCAATTGGGATAAGCGGGGCTATAGACTTTTTTGTAGAAATATCAAAAATTGCTAATGCATCAGTAAGTGCAAAAAAAGCAGAAGTTGAGGCCTGCCCAAATTTCTCAGTGCTTAAGTCCAAAATAGTTGGCTCCTGACTCACTGAAGCCTCTTTTATTTCATTTTTTAATTGAATATATTTTTGTGCTGCTTCAAGGTATTTAGTTGAGGATAGAGGGGGAGAAAACTGCTTATCCAAAGATTCCTTTTTTTGGACAAAATTTAAATATTTTACTTGATCTTGTTTTGAAGAAGAAATAGAATATTTGAGATACAAAAGAGCATTTTGGGCATTTTCTCTCTCTTGAACATAGGTATTATATGGACCAAGAGAAGAATTTAGCTCTTTTTGTAGTTTTGGTGCAATGCTAGAGATTAAATCTAATTCCTCTTCTAAGAACTTCTCGTCCATGGTTGTAATTTTGTTTTCTATTGTATTCCAGGAGGAGATAAATTTTTTATATAGTTCTACAAAAGAACTATCTGCTAAATTTGGAGCATATGTATTTGCATCCTTATATAAATTAGAGTATTTTGCTTTTATTTCCTCCCATCTGGGCTTGAAGGTGGAAATTTTTTGTTTTGCTTTAAAGTAATTAAGGCGCTCTTGGCTATTTTTTAGCAAGATTGCTACTGAAGCATCCAACTCTTTTAGTGGACCTAAATTTGAGTAATATTTTTCAATTATAGCTTTTGCTTGATCTAATGCCTCAAAATCAAATTTTGGAGGAAAACAAACTCCAATAGAATTTGGATTATCCCTATTTGCCATTAAATTTGACTTTTGGATGCTTAGGGCTGCAGATTTAGCTTTATTTATTGCACTTAAAATAGAAGAATAACTCTCTGCTAAATTTGCTATAGAAAGAGAGGAAGTAGTTGCTAGAATTGAGTTTAATGATTGCTCTAGGGAATTTAGAGAAGTGGAATAATCATAGATTGCTGGACCTAAAATATAAGGGTCACAATCTCCAGACCCACCTGAGACTACAAATAGAGAACAAACTATGTTTGCAGTTAAAAAGCAACTCTGAGAGCTATTGCATGGATTTGTTTCAAGTCCAACTGATTGCTTACACCACTTTTCTGTACCATAGTATGATTTTGTTGCTGAAACCTCGGCTAGAGGTAGATCTCTGCTTTTGTTAAATGCTTTTATTTTTTCTAAAAACAAAGTTTTGTCTGATTCTGAGAGTAGAGTATCTTTTGAATAAAATGACTCTAAAATTGATTTGGCGAGAGTAGAATCACTAACTATGTTTGAATTTTGATCTATGAGAAGAATTGGAATAGAATTTATATAATAAAGTACGTATTGCTTAGAATCATAAACTATTTGCTGTTCTACCAAACTACTTTTGTCTTCTGAAGGATATAAGAACTCAGAGATATTAAATGCAAAAGTTATAGTAGCAAACAACATTACTAAAAAAAATTTTTTCATAGAAAAACTATAACTAGAAATATTTAAATATATTTGCATTAAAATTTTTTTCTCGACTAAAAAAAATAGAAAAAAAGAAAAAAAAGAAAAAAAGTTTTTTGGTTTTAGCTGCTTGGAGCTATTTAGTTGACGGTTAGTCTGCTGATAAACTCGTTTGCAGCTTGCATAGTGTCGGCAGCAGTCTTACCTGCTACAACAATCTTGTTTCCAATGGCTTTGACATATACGTTTGTTACATCAAAGTCCACTGGGCTGTTTGCCAACACTTCTGCAGTAGCTGAGTTTACAGCAGGGCCACCAACTAAAATCTGCACTCCACCGACAGAACCAGCCTCTCTATCAGAGATAACGAGATTGGTTCCTTTGATGTCGTATGGAACTACAGCTTGTACTGTGGCTGAATTGTCTGGCATTATTCTTGCAGATACTCCAGACATGTCAGCAGTACAAGTTGGTGCAGCTCCACCAGCTACCTTACATGTTCCAGTGCTAACTTGGATTTCTTTGACTTTTAGTTTCACTCCATTGTCAAGTGTCTTGGTCTCTCCTTCTTTTGCCTCCCAGATTTCTCCAGATTCTGCCAATACTGCATCTGTGAATGAGAAGGTAAAGGTTGGCTGACCAACTCTCTTGGCTACATTTATTACATATGAAGTATCACTGTATGAGTCGATGTAAGAACCTCTCTCAGTGTAGAATAGTGGCTCATTTGATTCATAATATGAGGGACCTAGATCTCCATTATAACTTCCCTTTTTGTTTATTCCTGAGTAGTAGATATAATTAGTAGTGCTAGATTGTGACTTGAATTTGAAGGTGTTGTCAGTATTAGTTGCAAATAATGGAATTACTGTAGTTACTGGATAGTGACTAGTAGTATTTCTTTTACCTGCATCTTCTTGGAATGCTATTGCAACACCACCCAAATAGCCAGAAAGTCCTATATTTGGCATAGAAGAAAGTGTGGAAGACAAGTTAGAAGAATTGATGGAAAAGAATAATAGACCATAGGCTCCTGAGTCTGAACCTGCATAGTCAAATCTTACAGTATTATTTGAAGAAGATGGGTCGATATTGGAAGTAATGTTCTCATCTGGAGTAACATCTGATACTAAGTAACAGGTGTAACCAGGGGGTCTGTATAAAATTGCAGGAGTTGCATTAGTAGCATTGATAAATGCATTAGCCCAATCTTGGGTTCCATTAAATCTTAAGGAGTTGTTACTGATATTACATACACTACTGCTTGTAAGATTTACACAACCAATTGGGTCAAAGTAGAAATTGTCTAGTTTGTAGGAACCAAGTAAATCAGTTCCAGAACCAGAGCCAAAGTTTGCACCAGAAGTACTAAATCTAATTAATCTTGCATTGTACTCCACTCTGTTAGAAGAGGATGGACAGTCATTTCCATCAGTTGATACTGGGTAAGTTGTAGAGGTTAGAGTTTCTATTTGGATTGGAATATAATCACTTGCCTCTAAATCCAATCCATTGTAAGTTAATTTAAATACTGCTGGGTCTGCTAAAAATGAGAAGGTATCTCCTTTTTTGTATTTTGCGCCAATAAAGGAGTCTTCATTATAAATCACAATTTCTCTAAGAGAGTCTGGATCTGTATTATTTGTTCCTGAGGAGGAATAATCTCTGTTCTTCCAAATCAAAGAAACTTTGAATTTGTAGTTTTTGCCATTTGATGATTCTAAGTTATATGCCTGTCCATCTTGCAATATAATTTCATCAGCATATATTGCAATTTCTGCCCATTTAGCAGCAAGAGTAAAACCAGGTGCAGTCTTATATACATGGATTTTCAATGTTTTTCCTGATGCAGAGTGGGTAAAGGTATAGGTTTCTCCTTCATCTACTTTTATTTGTCCAATTACAGATCCTGAGGAATCCAAAATATCCAAAATTGCAGGGTGTTTGTTCTCTTGTCCTACTGCAACTGAGATATCTTGTAATCTTACTTTTAGATCCCCTGCATCAATTATTCCACCTACATTTATAATATCATAGTTTGCCTCTTTTGCTAATTTAATTGTACCTCCTCTAATTGCAGCTGTAGAAGAAGTTAGATTAGTCGAAGGCTTTGACATTGAAGAAATTACCCATTCTGATCCTAAGAATGGTATTTTTAGCCTGTGATTTGCAGTAGCATATTGGTCTGAAGAACTACACCAAGCCCAATTGCCATTTCCAGATTCTGAGGCTTTGGTACAAACTGGAATACCATAGTCATTTCCTCCAAAAAAGACACTGTATGCTACTACTGCTGGCCTTGCAACTATGTCTTTTGCAGAAGAATCATAGTAAACTTGTCCATCAGTAGATCCTACCCAGAAAGATTGAGTGACTTCATAGGTAAATTCAGCTGGAGCTTGTACATCTCTAACAGATTTAGTTTTAAATGGGGTAAATTGATCTCCTGAAATTCTATATAATAATTCTTGTTTTGATGTACTAACTGAACTACCTCTTAGAGGAGATAAAACTGTGTTTACATCATTAGAAGCAATAGTATTGTTGTATTTGTCCTCAGAGTTTGTAGATACTCTGTTTTGTAATGTTCTGTCAATTGTATCAGTAATTAGTGTTTTGAATTGATAGGCATTTGCAAGTTGTCCAGGCACGATAATTTCAATCAATGCCTTTTTGGACAAAACCTCACAGGTTCCAGAACCTCCAACAGTTGTTCCTTCAGCAGAACAAGTTGCAGATCCAACTACTGTTGCAGTCAATGTTGAGCTTTTGTAAGCTTTGTTTGCCAACACTGCTGCAATGTTTGCTGCTGCAATACCATCAGAGACTTGTGCTTGGGAACCAACTACAACCTTTGCTGTTGGCTGGCCGTTTGGGTTGACAAGCTCGATGTTTTCATACATCAAGCCTGCTGAGACCACACCAGAGGCCAACAACATGGCTGAAGCTGCTATTGCAGCAATTTTTGATGCGTTCACTCCTTTCATTTATTTCACCTCAATTTTCTATTTCTACTTTTCCCTGTTGCCTGAATTTTCACTATTTTGTTGGGGCATACTATCAAGATTATCGGCAACAGGATATAGAATTGCCCCATCTGCTTTTGTCCCTCAAAATCCAACAATTGGTGGATTTTTTCATAGGTAAGATAAAACAAAAAACTAACATTTATAAATCTTACTCAAATATATAAATTTTTTTTTATAAAAAAAATATTAAATTTTGTTAATAGACGAAATATATTATCTACAATTAACTAAAATCTATTTATAACAAAATTTCTATTCCCTACAAACCCCCAAAAGCGCTTTTGCTACTAACTTATACTTCTTTTATATTCCTCTTCAAATTTTTTATATAATAATAATTGTCTTTGTGAGACAGATGGTTTTATAATATTTAATAAACTTAAAAAATGTTTTTGAGAGAGTGGTAAAATCCTGTTTTTTGCTCTACTTTCTCTAATTGCAAGCCTTTTTGCTTCTTGAACTAAATTTGCTAAGTCTGCACCTGAGAAATTTTCAGTCAGCTGTGCAATTTGCTCTAAATTTACATCGGCATCAAGTTGTAAATTTTTTGTATGAATCTTTAGAATTTCTTTTCTTGCCTCCATATCTGGTAGAGGCATATAGATAATTTTATCCAATCTTCCAGGTCGCAAAATTGCACTATCCAATTTATCTGGAGCGTTGGTTGCACCAATTATTATTACTGGCTTTGAGGTAGAGGACTTTATTCCATCCATTTCTGTTAGCAATACCGACAATATTCTTGGCCCAATATCATCCTGAAAAAACAAATCCCTCGACCTTGCAATAGCATCAATTTCGTCTATAAATACAATGCAGGGTGCATTTTTTCTTGCAATTGAAAATAGTTCAGAGATATTTTTCTCTGATTCTCCATACCAAGAAGATAGAATATCAGAACACTTAACATAATAAAATGGAATTTGAAGCTCTTTTGCTAAAGCAGAAATTATTAGAGTTTTTCCACTCCCAGGTGGACCAAAAAGCAATATTCCTTTTACTGGGTCTAATTTGTAGGCTTTAGAAAGTTCAGGCTGCTTTAGTGGCAAAGCTATAGCCTCCAATAATTCTTCTTTTAGATTTTTATATCCTCCAACATCTGCTAAAGAAGATGGTCCCCCCTCTTGCAAAGTGATATTTTGCAATCCAAATTTTCCAAACATCTTTTGGTTGTTTAGAGCTATTAATTTTAACTCATTACAAATAGGAATTGAAAAAAAATCAAGTGCAAAAAATATTGCAGCCGCTCCCAACGAATAAAATAAAAGTAGAAAATTTAACTCTGAATTAAAAGCAAAGGCATAGACCATATTTGAAAAAAATAAAACAATTAGTGCTAAAGAAGAAAATCCAGTTGCAAACCTCTGTGGATTTTTTTGCTGCTTTAGATAAACATAAATTTTCGGCAAAAGAAAAAAAGTTGCAGACCAAAAAATCAAATAGAGAAATTTACTTCTAAAAAACAATTCATAAACAGCCTTCCAGAGGAGGTTAAATAAAAATGGAAAAAATCCTACTAAAGATGAAAAACTTAAAAATGAAGATAAAATCCCAACAATATTTGAAAATACTGCTGATAGGCGTGGTTTGAACGAAAAATTAAAAGATTGCTCTTTTTCTACGATACTAAAAATATCAACAAAATTAATAGAAAGGGCAGCTAACATATAAAAGATAAACCAAGAGAGTGAGAGAAAAAGACCTTTTTTTGAACCAAAGTAATACGAAGAGAAAGCAAGCAGAGCTATAGTCAAAAAACCACCAAGATGCGAAAAAGTTATTGGCATTAAAACAGCCAGGTGGCCTATTAAAAATAGCAACCAATTTGAAGAAAATTCAAAATAAAAAATCGCCCCTATCAAAATAAAATATGTCCATCCTAAAAGTGGAGAGATATTACTAAATGCTAAAAAACAAAAAAACAACAAAATTGCTAAACTCAGCCGTGGAGAAAAAAAACCAAAAATAGAAAATAAAATAGAAAATAAAATTGCCATAAAAAGATCTGTGAAGGATAAGCCAAAAAAAATATTAAAGGAGAGTAAAAAAAAAGCAAAGGTTATTAGAAGTTTTTGATTATTTTTTAAACTCTCAAGTTTGGCTTGTAATTCTTCTTTTATCAATGTGCCAAAAAATTGCTTTTGCATATAAAAATTTAAAAACAATAAATTTAAAAGTCAATTTATGAATTCAGACAAAGAGATTTTAGAAATATTTGATGCACATTGTCATGAAAACGAGGGATTAGAAAAAGTAGAGATGGCTTGTATAAGTGGATATAATTACACAACAAATTTAAAAGCACTACAAATAGCAAAAAAATTTAAAATGTATTGCTGCTTTGGGTTTGCACCGCAAGAATTGCAAAGAAAAGAATACTACCCAAATCTTGAAGAAGAAATTCAAAAAATCAAACTTCAAATCGAAAAAAATTTATATGATGAACATTTTGTGGCGATAGGAGAAGTTGGCTTAGATAACCACTGGGCAAAAGAAATAGAGCACAACCAAAGACAAAATTTTGCTTTTAGAGAATTTATAGAAATTGCAAAAGAATATAAACTACCGCTTGTTATTCATTCAAGAGCTGCAGAAAAAGAGTGTATAGAAATATTAATAAAATCAAATGTGAAAAAAGCACTCTTGCATTGTTTTGGGGGAAATGCTAATGAGGCAAAAATAGCTGTAGAGGCAGGTTATATAATTTCTATCCCACCTCTAAGATCAAAAGAAAGAAAAAAAATAATTCAGCAAATTCCACTTGAAAACTTGGTAATAGAATCAGATGCCCCTTACCTGGCAAAAACTTCAACTCAGACCATAGTGGCTGCTCAGATGATTAGTGAATATAAAAAGTTAGAAATAGAGAAAGTCTTAGAGCAGACTAAACAAAATGCACAAAAATTTTTTGCAAAGAATTTTTAAACCTAAACTTGATAAAAAAAAATATGCAAAAAATAGCCATGCTTGAAAAAATAAAAAACTTTATTAAACTTCCTTCTAAAAAACCAGAAAAAAATATTGCACTTATGGTTGATGGGCCAAATATCATAAGAAAAGAATTTAAATTAGACTTGACAAAAGTAAAACAAAAATTAGAAAAATTTGGCCATATTAAGGTTGCGAAGGTATTTTTAGACCAATATGCTTCTGACAAATTAATAGAAGCAGTTACAAATCAAGGTTTTGAGCCTATTATCTCTACTGGGGATGTTGATGTAACCATGGCAGTAGAATCAATTTGTCAGGTTTACAACCCAAATATTGATATTATTGCTCTAATGACTAGAGATATAGATTTTAGGCCAGTGATAATTAAAGCAAAAGAATTTGGAAAACAAACTATTGTGATTGGAGCAGAACCTGGTTTTTCAGTTGCACTAAAAAATACTGCAGATCAGGTTATACTAATCGAAGAAAATTAAAACTGGAAAATTAGAATTTTTTAAGAGGGTTTGCCTTGCATATTGCAATGTTTGGGTGGGAATTTCCCCCCTATATTTCAGGAGGATTGGGAGTACATTGCTACGAGCTTACAAAGCAACTTGCTGCCCTAGGGCACAGCATAGATTTTTATTTGCCTTATCAAAAAAATGGTTCCCCTAAAATTACTGATAAGAAAATAAATATTATAATGGTTGGGGAGAGTGAGCTTCATCCGTATTTTAAAATAACAAAAAAAGGTCGAACTACGATTTATGGAGATGATTTGCTAAAGGCAGTTTTTACTTATGCTTCCCTTTGCAATTTTAATGCACTCAATCGCCATTTTGAAAAAAAATACGATATAGTACATTCTCATGATTGGCTCACAGCATGGGCTGGAATATATTTCAAAAAAGCAACAGATTTGCCACTAGTGCAAACTATCCACTCAACGGAATATGAAAGAACACTTTCCCCATGGGAGCAGATTTTAAAAATTGAAGCAAATGCAGTTGCAGAAGCAGATAGAGTAATTGCAGTTTCAAATAGGACAGCTTCTATTTTAATAGAAAAATTTAATTGCAAAAAAGAAAAAATAAGAGTAATATATAATGGAGTAGATAAAACAAAGTATCAACATGAAAAAAAGCCACAACTCTCTCCTTCTTTACAAAACAAAAAGAAGGTTTTATTTTTAGGAAGGCTAACTGAACAAAAGGGCCCTGTACAATTTTTACATGCTGCAAAAAAGGTATTAAAAAAAGAACCTCAGACCGTATTTTTAGTTGTTGGAAGTGGACCTCTTCTCCCACTCTTGATAAACTTAACATTTGAACTTGGTATAGAGAAAAATGTAAAATTTTTAGGCTATATTAGTGAAGAAGAACAAAAAAAGATTTATGCTTCCGCAGATGTATATGTTATGCCCTCAATAGCAGAGCCATTTGGGTTGGTTGCCCTCGAAGCAATTTCCTCTAAAACCCCAGTGATAATTTCAAAAAATTCTGGAGTGAGTGAAATTTTAAAATCGGCCCTAAAAGTAGATTTTTGGGATATAGATGGAATGGCAAAAAAGATTTTGGCTTGTCTAAAATACCCTGCACTAAAAAAAGAGATGGTGCACCATGCACTAAAAGAGATAGAACCATACACGTGGGAAAAAACTGCAAGAGAAACCGAAAAAGTTTATAATGAATTGGTGAGGAGGTAAAATATGAAAGTTTGCTTTTATTTTCAAGTCCACCAGCCTATGAGATTAGCCAAGTTTAATATTTTTGCAGAAGATAGTGTAGATCCATTTGAAAAATATTTTGACCATGAGTTAAACAAGCAAATAATGCACAAGGTAGCACACAAATGCTATTTTCCTGCAAATAATATACTGCTTGAAAATTTAGAAAAAAATCCAGATATGAAAATTGCTTTTTCAATTACAGGAGTATTTTTAGAACAAGCAAAAATGTACTATCCGGCTATTATAGACTCATTTAGAAAATTAGCAGCAACTGGGCAAGTCGAATTTTTATCTGAAACATACTATCACTCTCTTTCTTCTCTAATGGAAAATAAAGAGGAATTTGTGGAGCAGATAAATCTACATAAAAAAGCAATAAGTGAATTTTGCACACCTTCAGATGTATTGAGAAATACAGAGGCAATGTTTTCAAATAGTATTGCTGCAGTCGCAGAAAGCATTGGATTTAGTGGAATAATGACAGAAGGATATGAAAAGATTTTAGGCTGGCGCTCTCCAAATTATGTATATAAAGTTGCTGGATTAAAAAAAATAAGAGTTTTGCTAAGACACTATAGATTATCAGATGATATTGGATATAGATTTTCTCTCAAAAGCTGGAATGAATGGCCTCTTACCGCAGAAAAATATGCTAGGTGGTTAAGTCAATTAGACGGAGAGTGTGTAAATATCTTTATGGACTATGAGACTTTTGGAGAACATCATTGGGAAGATAGTGGAATATTTGAGTTTTTAAATCATTTGTGGAAAGAGATTGCAAAATACAAAAATTTAGAATTAGTGACTCCATCACAACTTATACGACAGCTAGAACCAAAGGGCGAGATTGACTGCCCAGAGGTAATCTCCTGGGCAGATATGGAAAGAGATACTTCTGCTTGGTTAGGAAATGAAATGCAACTTTCTGCTTGGAGAGAATTAGTAGCCTTAGAAAAACCACTCAAAGAATTAAATGATCAAAATCTACTTAGAGTGTGGAGACATTTGCAAAATTCTGACCATTTATATTATTGTTGCACAAAATCCTTATCAGACCAAGACGTCCATAACTACTTTTCACACTACGACTCTCCTTTTGAATCATATATAAATTATATGAATATAATTGAGGATTTAAAAGAGGAAGTTAAAAATAGATTAAAAAGGTAGTAAAAATACACAAGTTCTCTAAATAGCGGGCCTGGCAGGATTTGAACCCGCAACCTTCTGGTCCGAAGCCAGACGCTCTGTCCAAGTTGAGCTACAGGCCCACCTCAGCTAGAATTTAATTTACTTTGTGCATATAGATTATTTGCATATAGATAAATTAATTGTTGAAAATTTTAAATAAAAAGTTAGCTGATAGAAAGAGAGTTATATTTAAATAACTTATTAGATTTTTAATAATAAAGAGGGAAGGAGAATGAACAAACTGTTGCTGATATTTTTAGTTTTTCAAATTTTTAGCTTTTGGTCAGTAGGATTTGCACAAGAAGAACAACCACAAAACGTAAGCGGAGTGCTAATTACTTCTCCACAAGATATTGATAGTCCATGGAATGAAAATTCAAAAATTTGTATATTTGTTAGAGAATGGATACTAAAAGGGGCTTTCTTATTTATTTTGTTGGTATTTATTTTGGGAGTTGCTGTATTTTCTGGAGCTGCATTTCCAGAATGGAGAAACTATGGGGTGAAGATGATTTTAGGCCCGCTAGCAGCCGTGGTTTTATATATACTTGGAATAAGTGCTTTGAATTTTTTTATGGGCCAGCCAATATGTGGGCTTAAAGTTATATGAGTAGTTGATGAAAAATGGTTGAAGTAATAAGCGAGTTTGTAAATAATTTAAATATGCTAACAAATTTGTTACTGGCAATAGTTATGTTAGTTTCAATAGCAATGATAGCTTATCCAGATCCCTCGGTAAGACATAATGGAATAATTGCTTTTTTGGCAACTATTATAGCTGCAATAGCTACCAATCTGCCCATAAATGTGATTTAAAATGCTACCACTAAGAGGCGGCATTTTTCTATTTCTTCTTTTTTTGTTTTTACCAACTTTGGTAGCAAAATTCCCTGGCACATACTTTGATTATATATATCTTTCAAATTATGTACAACCATCGCTAAAAAAAATAGAGCTAAATTGTAGTTTCTTTTTTTCTTCTAAAAATAATTCATGTGAGATTTTAGAAAAGTTACCTTCTAGTGCAAAGGAAAGTGTTCTGCTCTCTTTGATCAAAAAACCACTCGCACATGAGAATCAGGATTGGATAAGGCATTGGAATAGCCAGCTAGAATTACAATATGAAAATTCTACTTTTTATCCTTCTCAATATTTTGATGGGGCATATGGGGAGAATAATAGTTTAAGAAATGTTTGGATAAAATTGTTGTATTTTTATCCTTCTGTTTTTGATGAGAAGGATGAACATTTTTATTTACCTTCACAAATAATGATAATAAGAAAATCTAATTTAGATTTTGTAATAAATGACTCCAAAAAAGAAAATTCTTGTAAGATCGAACATATATTTTATGGCTATAGCTATAAAATAAAAACATTTATAAAAAACTTCTCCACAGAGGGACTAATAATACCAATTTCAAATATTTTGGAACCTGGGGAAAAGGCAAACCTTACAATTAGTCTAGAGGCAAAGGGAGAGTATGATAAAAAAATATACACCAATTCAAATCATACTTTTTGCGATGGATTAAATTGTACTGTAGTTGTAAGTTGTCAGTATAATCAAACAGAAAAAACATCAGATTATATAAATCTCAATTTTAGCCTTCCAATAAAGTATTACCCAAATGTTTTGGAGTATGAAAATATAATAGCTGTACCAAAAAAGGGATTTGCTAATGGAATTATAAAGCTTAAACTTCCAAAAGATTTTTTAGAATATAAAATAAAAATAAAAGATGAGTTTTTTAGTGTTAAAAAAAATGAGGTAAAAATTACAAAGAGGGGAGAAAATTATCCTCTTTTACAACTAAACCTAGTTGCTTCTCCTTCTAAAACTGGTAACCTAAATATATTGCAACTTGCAGAAGCAGAAGACGAAAAATATTATTATGCAAATTTAACTTATAGAACGTATGTAGAAAAACCTGAAATTGGGGAGAAGGATTGTACATTTGAATTATCTACCCCATTTTATACAAAAAAAATAGACAGGGCATGCGAAAGTATTGCTATAATACCAAATTTAGAAGCGAGTATTGAAAAAATAGAGAATGGTGTTGCGGATGTGGTATTAAAAGCAAAGGACCAGCTTGGAGTTGGTCTAAAAAATGCAAGAATTGAATTTAGCGGTGGAATTGAAAAAATTACTCAATTTACAAATAATGAAGGGATTGCTAGGATAAAAATAGAACAAACATCTCAACCAAAAACAATTATGGGACAACTCGTTATTTCAGAAGAACATTCTCCTGCAAAAACTATTATATTGGTACCTGCTAAAAAAATTGAGCAAGAACAAAAAATAAAATTTTCAGACCTTGTTGGAATTTTGAGCATAATATTTTTAATAATAATTATAGTTATGTTATTAATGAAATGGCTAAGCAAGCGATCCGGCGGCACTGCGACTAATAGGTTTTTTTTATTATTAATTTTCTCTGTTTTTTTTAGTGGTTTTAGTTTTTCTGAGCTGCAAATAGATGTTGCACAAACCCTAGAGGCATGCAAAAATTATGATTTTGATAGTGCTATTAGAAATTTTGGGGAATGCGCTGAGGCATATAGAATAATAACAGAATTTAATTCTATGAGAAATACTGCTAATATTTTAATTAATAATATTTCTCCTTTGGTTTTAGCTATCCCTAATATTGAACCATATAAGATTTCATATGCAAATATGCTAATAATTGCACTTGCTTTATTTAGAGTTGCTTGGGCATTTAATTCGTTTTATTTAATTTTGAATATATTCAATCCTCAAAAAAGGTCAGAGGCACTAAAACAATATATTTGGCTTGGAGTATTTGTAATAATTGCTTATTTTTCATATTCTATAATTGTGCAAGGAATAAATCTAATAAATCAAATAAGTGAATGGATAATAGGTCAAAAACCGCAGGAGATCCTACTACAAAGTACAATCTCAGCTGAATTTTTAGCAGAGAACTATGAGATGCTTAAACTTACTCTACCTTTTTTAAATCTAACTTATTTGATTTTACTTTCCCGCTACATTTTGATAATTGGATTATTTTTACTTCTCCCATTTAGCTTATTGTTATTTTTTAATGCTCCAACAAAAGGTTTTGGTAAAGCCTTATTAGGAATAACTTTTATGATATATTTTTTGAGTATAATAAATTCGATTTTATTACTAATCTATAAAATGTTTATGGAGATTGGTGATGAGATATTACAAAATACTCTGAGCTCGACTTTTTTTACTTCTACGTTTGTTATTTTCTTTGGTTTTGCTGATCTAGTAATAATAATTGTCTCAATTTTAGGATCGATTGCTTTAATGGGAGGAAAATAAAATGCCAGGATATAGAACTATTCCATCCAAAGATACTTTCGATATAGATGAAAAATTAGGGGGAATAATAACTATTAAGCAGCTACTTTATTTGGTAGTTACATTTGTTTTGACATATATAACAATGGTTGTGAGCGCAGAGTGGTTTGAAAACCCATCAGATTCAATTTATGCTTGGGGGACTGTGCTTTTTTTATGCCTTATTTTTATATTTGCAAACTTAGATAAAGAAATATACAAGCGCTTGAGGTACTATTTTAGTTCTGAAAAAAAAATAATGGAAAGTAATCCTGCCCTTTTAACAAATATTAAAAGTATTGAGGAGGACAAAATAATAACTCTAGATGGGAGAGTTATAGCTATATTAAAAATTACACCTATTAATTTTCCACTATTGTCAGAAGAATCCAAAGAGGGAAAGATATCAAGTTTTGAGATGTATCTTCGCCAACTAGTTTATCCAATAGCTCACCATGTGCAATCCAGTGAAATAGACTTAACTAATTATTCAAATAATATTTTAAAAAAAGTGAGAGAACAAAATAATAAAGCACTAGAAGAACATATCTACAAACACTTAGAATTTTTAAAAAAATATATTGCAGAAAAAGAAGCTAGAATAAAAAATCACTATATAGTAATTCAGGTACAAGATGAAAGATATAAAATAAGTGCTAGTGATTATAAAAGTCCTTTTGTTAAAAAAATTTTTCTTAAAATAAGAGCTATTTTAAAAGAGTTTAATCCGGTAGCTATTTTTTATGGGGGTAAATTTTTTGAAAAGCCAAAAAATTATGTTGCTATAGATCAAACTGCAAATAGAATGATATTTATAGATGAAAAATATGTGCCTCCAGACATTAAGGGAAAAAAGATAACACCCAAAATTATTGAATTTGAAAATTTAGCAACATTGCTTAAGTATGCTATAGAAAAACAAAAAGAACTTTATTTTGGAGAACTAGACCTTGAGGAGATGTTAAAAAAAGAATTTATGCAAATGCCACTTAAAGAGAGAGAAAAAGTATTTAGCATTGAAGAGAGAAGAAAAAATGTTGGAATCTCAGGTGGAAAGACCAGATGGGCCTTTGACGAATGTGAAAAATATGTAGAAGTAATAACAGATAAATTAGAGGCTGCTGGTTTGAAAGTAAAAAGATTGACCACTGAGGAATTGAGTTCTAATGTTGTAATCAATCACCCTGCTAAAACTATAGAGATTTTTCCACATTATCTTAGAGTAAATAATCAATATATGAAAGTAATTTATGCTACTGGATATCCATATCAAGTATCATTAGGTTGGCTTGCCAATATTGTAGATGGAAGAGCAGATTATGATTTAACTTTATATATCTATCCAGTACCAATAAACGAGGCACTAAAAACATTTAGAACTGCCATATTAAAATTAAATACTGAAAAAAGAGCTAGAGCTGATTTTTTGGACCCAGAAACACAACAACACTTGGAGGATGTGACAAACTTTTATTCCAATATAATAGCAGGAAAAGAAAAATATTTTCAAGCTTCATTATATATTACAGCAAAGGCAGATAGTTTGAAATATTTAGACACAGTAGTAGAAAAAGCAAAGTCTGATCTTGCTGGAAGTTCTATAGATTTCGAAATTGCTAGTTATAATATGGCCAGAGCTGTTTTTTCTACTCGATTGACTGGGTTTGACTTGATAAACAAAAAAAGAGAGTTTCCATCTTCTTCTCTTGCTGCTACATTTCCACATATCTCCTCCTCGCTTGAAATAGATGAGGAAGGAATTTTTTTTGCTTTTGATATGAAAGATGCCCCTATAATAATAGATTTGAAAAAGTTGCCAAATCAACATATTTCTATTTTAGGTGAATCTGGATCTGGAAAATCTTATTTTGCAAAGAGTCTAATACCAAAATATTTGGCTTTGGGGTATAGGGTTTTTGTAACTGACCCAGATGGAGAGTATATAAAACTTGCAAAAAAATTTGATGGAGGTATAATTTCGATAGGCAAGAAGGATGGAATTATAAATCCTTTTGACTTGCAAGGATGGGAAATAAATGATAAAATAAGAAGTTTGGTTGGATTTTTTTCAATTGTAATAGGAGAGTTAAATAGATATCAAGAAGGAATAATTTCAGACACATTGGTTGAGCTTTATCAAAATAAAAAAGAGCCTACGATCACTGACTTTGCAAATTTGATTAAAAACAAACTAAAAAAAACAAAGGACGAAAAACTAAAACAAGAACTACAGTTTATTTATCTTACAATAAAACCATTTCTAAAAGGAAATGTTTATGGATTTTTTGATCAAAAAACAAATATTGGAATAAAAAAACAACTATATGTTTTTGATTTGAGGGAGTATAAAAATGACAAAACTCTTAAAGACTTAGCAAATTATTTAATTTTTGATTATATAAGCCACCAGTTACTCTCAGATAAAACTCCAAAAGCTCTTATTATGGATGAAGGCTGGACGATGGTAAATTACAAAGGCTCAGAAGAATACGTAAAATATATAATAAAAGATTCTAGGAAATATAATGTTTCCTTTGTTTTTATCACTCAAGAACTGGAAGATATGCTCTCTTCTTCTGCTGGAAAATCTATATTAAACAACACCTCTACACAATTTATATTTCATCATAAAGAGAGTGCGATGCCTCTGGCAAAAGAAGTATTAAATCTAACTGAAGCAGAATATGAAAAACTTCTAACAGTAGGAATTGGAGAAGGACTGCTGATTTGTGATAAACATCGCTTGTTTTTCAAAGTAAAAACTTGCCCACAGGAACACGAAGAAATAGAACAGACCCTAACACCAACAAAAGAGAAAAAAATAAAAACGAAATTAGAAGAAAAAGAGCCAATAATGCCAATTGACCAAAAAGTAGTAGATAAACTAAAGCAAGAATTAGGGCTATCTTCCCTACCTCTTGCTCTCACTCATAGCTTGTTAAAAGAAGAAGAAAAAAAAGCGATTTTAAAAAAACTAAAAACTAAAAAATAGCTAAAAAAATTTAGCCGATCCATAATTGATTTGAAAATTTTGAAAATAAAGCAAGAACAGCGCCACTGGCCTATTTTGAGGCCTAAGGAGTGGTTTTTTGAAAAGTTTAGATATCTTAAGAATATAGAAAATACGTTCACCAAATAGAGTTTTTAGCTTCAAACCTAAGCTAGGGCAAAAAGATTTTATTTTTTAAACTTATTTTTTGGTTTTCTTCTTACATACATGTCTATATATAATAAGTTATTAATATGATAATGGAACAAAAAAATTTAGATAATGCACATAAGAAAAAAAATGTTGTTATTAGAAGTAATAGTAGCTTTTTTCAAAAAACTGCAGTAATAAAAAAATAGAACAAGAGCAAAAAGAACTTTTTGAATTAATTGAATTAAGCCGTTATCTTTTTTTCATAGGAATAAAAGAAAATAAAATTGGAGAAATAATAAATAGGCTAAGGATTAAAAGAGCAATAGATTTTATAGAAGAAAAAAATTATAATGAAGCAAAAAAAAATTATAAATGAACACTATAGTTATAACTACAAATTTTATGAAATTTTTAGTGAAGAAGTTTTAAAGGCTCAAAATAATGAGGTTATTGAGGAGATATTGTTTAATATTGATTTTAGAGAATCTTTTAAAAAAGATGAGCTCTATAGCGCATTAGTTTCTAAAATTGAAGAAGAAGGTCAATATAAAACGATGGAAATGAAAGAGATTTTAATTTTAGCAGAAAAAAGTTTAGGGGACAAACTTCCAAGTAATTTTAGACAATTTAGTAATCGTTTGATTAGTGAAATTCAAATAAAAAATCTTTTGGAAAATGAAAAAATTTCTCAGGCACAAGAGGAATATATTAAAAATCCAACTATAACCCCAGAAGTTTTTGTTGATTACTATATCAAAAAAGAAAACATCCAAGGTATTTTTGAACTAATTGAAAAATTAAAGCAAACAGATACATTTACATCTAATTTAGAGGGAATCATCAAAAGACTTTTAGTATATGAAAAATATCAAGAAGCTAAAAAATTAATAGAAAAATTTAAAGTACCTCAAATTAGTTTAATTAGTATTCTGTTTGACTTATATGAATTTTATAAAAAGGGCTTGGTTGATGATGTAAATAAAAAAATAGAAGAAATAATCAAAGTGAGCAAAAACTTAAATATCAAAATAACTGACGAAGACTTAAACATAGAAATTGAAAATATTGATAAAATGAAAAGGATAATGAATCTTAATGATATAAATAAGCTCTATGAGAGTTATAAAAATGAAGAAAAAATTGAATACAAATTTTATTATTTAGAGAAAATTCTAGATTTAGAAATTAAAGAAAAAGATCTAAAAGATTTTAAAAATTTTTTGGATGAATATTGTGGGTTTTTAAATAGAACAAATGATGTTGGATGCTCTGTTTTAATTGAACATAGAGAAGATAATTATAAAACTAAAGTTGTTGAATTACTTTGTGATAAGATATACCAAAAAGTAAAAAAAATAGATATAGAAAAATTTGTAAAAAAGTTGGAAATTGAAAGTGAAAAAAATATTAAGTTTGTATTATCAAAAGAGGATTTTGTTTATCCTGTGGCTATTGTCTCTTTTATTTTGGGTTTCTCAAAGGAACCTGCAATTTTAGAGCAAATAAATCTAAGAAATATAAAAGATGAATATTACTTAAGAAAGATAGAGACCAAGCTTTTCAAATCCAAAAAAGAAAAAAAAACAAATAGTAGATAATTTAATGAATGAGTTGTGTGCAAAAGAGAAAAGGCAAAAATTAATAAAAGATATATTCTCAACCAAAGACTCTATTTTGAAATATCATTTAAATAGTATTTTTAATTTAGAAGACGAATATATTGACCAAAAACTTCTAAAATTTTTAAAGAATGAAAACACAGGCCCAGTTCTTAAAATATTTCTTTTACAATATTTTCTGATTAAAAATAAAAAAAGAACTAAAGAAGAATTGATAAAAGTTTTTTTAAACAGCTTCAAAAAAAGATACTTAGCAGAATTTGAAGAAAAGATAAAAAAACTACTTTTAGATATTTTAATTGCTCATAGAATAATGGATAAAAAGATGGCTCAGCTACTTTACTCAAAAGAAAAAGAAAAATACTTAGAAATTATGAAATTTTTGAACAAAAAAAAATGTTTTTCCTGATGGAAAACTTTTAGAAAGAATTGGCAAAAAAGTAAAATTAAAAGATCTTAAAAGTAGATTTCTGGAAATAGAGAAAAAACAAAAAATACTTAGAAATACTAAAGATAAGAAAAAGTTTTTAGAACTTCTAGAAAATAGTGATTTTAGATTAGCTATTTTTATTGCTAAGAAAAAAAGCATTTATGAAGATGGTCTGAATTTTGATACTTTTGAAAAAATGATAAAAATAATCCTAAGACAGAAGTTTAGTGAAGAAGTATTTGAGGAATTTTCAAATTTTTTAGAGATTAATGATAACAAAAAAATAAAGATATTGAAGGCTTTGTTAGAAGGAGAGTGGATATTTTCTAACTCCCCTCTATTCAAAATTATAGATTTACAAGAAATTAATAGCTTTAAGGAAAATATTGAAATAAGAAAAAGTGCTCTAAATATAATAAAACTTTTTTATTACTTTAAACAAATTAAACAAGACGAACTATTAAAAATTGATAATCTAGAAAAATTGAATCAAAAAATAACTGAAATAGAAAATAAAAGTGGAGAAAAAAACTTGGAGGAGATAATTCAGAAAGAATTTTCTGAGGCAAGATACAAAAAATTTTTTGTTGAATTGACAAAAACAGAGAAAGAATTTCTCTTTCCTTTGGATATAAAAAACAAAGCAAGAGGAACAACAAAATATTTTTATTTCTGTTTAAAAACCAATGATAAAAATAAAAATAAGGTTATGAAAAAGTTGATAAATGAATGGCAAGAGAGAATATATAAAGATTTCCAGGATGCTGAAAAAGAGATTCAAATTAGTGAAATAATTAAATATAAAAATCTAACTCTCCGCTATTTAAACAAAAAAAGTGACTTTTATGAATGCTTAAGAATTGCAGATAGTGTAGATTGTTGTTTTAATAATAGTCGTGAAATTTTTAATACCCAGAAATTCTACAAATATAAGGCGCAGCTTTGGGCTGACCCTCTATCGTTTATGTTTCAGGTTGAAAAGAGAGAAAATAAAAAGATAAAACCTCTTGGCTTTGTGTTTGGAAATTTTGGGGTAATAAAAAACAAAGAATTGAATAAGGAAGAATTAGCAGTTTTACTAAATGGGATTTATCTAAGTTTTGATTCACAACATGTTGCAAAAAGAATATTGGATATTATTGAGGAAAAATTCTCTAAAAAAATTAATGCGAAATGGCGGATTGTTGGTGTAGAAAACGATTTAAAAACACCACCATCATACACGGCAGTTTATCAGGAAATAAAAAGATTTAGAGCTCTAAAAAATAAAGAACAGCCTATTAAACAAGTTTTTGATGATCTTGGTAAAAAAGTAAATTGCTACTATAAAAATAAATATTTGAGAGGAAAGAAAATATAAAAATAACCCAATAATTAAGTTAAGTTATTTTTTAATCGAATTATTTTAATTATTTTTATTTAAAAATTCATATTGAAATTGATCTACATATATAAAATAAAATCCTTTGATTTGCCTCTTTCAATATACTTTGGAGTTCCTTTTGTTTCAGCTCTTTGAATTTCTTTTAAAAATGTCTCTTCTGTTGAATTTTGTAAATATCTATGCCAATCTTCCACATTATTAAAAAAATATGTGTATATTTTTCCATCTGGTGTAGCAATAAAAGCTATAGCCCCACCAGAGTCTAAAACTCTTCCATACACAGTACCATCTTTTAGTGAACCTTCTACTTTGTATTTAGTTGATGTATCCTGACCTTTTGCGGGACCTTTAAAACCTAGCTCTACTTCTAAGATAAATCTAACATCTCTTTTTGGTCCTGGGGGATAACGCTTTAAATATTCATCAAATATTTTAACTCTTTTTCCTCTCTTTCCAACTCTACAGAAGAATAAAGCAGGGGCTGCTGCCAAAAGCTCTTTTTCATCTACTCCATATTTACTCCAATCGATAAACTTATCTAGTAGCATAGAAAAATTTTCAAAAATAAGATAACCACCTACTATTTTAGAAGGGTAAGACAAAACTTTTGAAAGCTTAGTTAGGCTCTTAACATTTCCAAGATATGGAATTGATGAAAAAATAGCCAGAGTTAAATTTAAACTTGCTTCTTTAAAATCTTGTTGTTTGAAGGAATTATAGACTTCTTTAATTAGAGAAAAAATACCAATAACTGCAGTTTGAGGATAAAAAAATGAAAATGAAACTAAAAAATTATATACAATAGGCATGTAAGGCTCTAAACTGTCAGTCAAAGCAAAAAAATCCGAATTTTTTTTATATTCTTTTATTCTTAATTTTGCAATGGAATCAGAATATTCTTTATTATATAAACGTCTAAATTTTTCTAAATTTTCTTGATAAAAATTAACAATATCTGGGCGTTTATACCTCTGAAACTTTGTGATATTTAAATATGCTTCTTCTAATTTTTCGTCTCTTTTTTCTAAAACATATACTCCAGAATAACTAAGATTATAGAGATTTTTCATATTAAAAAATGCAAGACACTGCTGGGCATCTATAGAGGTATAAAAAATATCAAGATTTTTTGAATTCTTCTTTTCCCAGTCTTTGGCAGCCCAAAGTATATATTCACTTATTAGAGACTCATTAAAAATAGTAGAAGCTAAAAAGTTTGCGGGTAGTTCTAATTCATCTTTTATTTGCTTAAAAACTTTTTTTGAAATAGAGCCGTTCAAATATAATCTTTCAAAAATCTCTAACTTTTCTTCTATTTCCCCGATAGCACCATAGAGAAAATTTAATTTATTCGAAAACTCATCCAAACTAAAAGATAGATAAATAACTTCTACTTCTTGATCAGATAAATTCAGCCCCATTTCTTTTAAAACTTCTCTTACGCTATTTTTATCAAACAAAATGCTTTTATCAGATTTATGGAGGATTTAGCTGTTTGTATTTGTTTACAAATAAATTAGATATGCATTTTCTTATTAACTGGGCTTTTTGCAGTTTTTCATATGCATCTTTAATTGAAGTGTGAAAAAAATCCGGATATAGCTTATTACCTTTTTCAAATAAAGCCTCTCTTTTTTTTGGATTTAATTCTAACTCTTGTTCCTTTATTTTTTGTTTTTCTTTTTCCTGTTCTTCTAACAATCTTTTATTTTCTAAAATTTCTGATCTCCACATTTAATCCTGTCCCCTATATTCGCCATAGAAAGCTACTAAATTATTAGAAGGATCTTTATAGGTTGCTAATTCCATAGGAATCATAATTTCATAATCAGATACACCATATGTTCCTATTGCTGATTCGTTTATTTTCACTGCGAAAATTAAATCCTCAATACCTGAATAACATTGAGAGCTCTCTGAGGCCTGCCAAAAGATTCCAGTAGAAAATGCAGAAGATGGACTTATTTTTGCAACAGGTACACTATCAACAGTTCTACCAAATACACTAAACCAGTCAGTATTATCAGCAATACCGTCATTATTGCTATCAAACAATTGTTGAATTGTTCTGCTTGTAAGTGGATTTATGCCAAGGGCACTATCAGCTAAAGTGAAGTCGTTAGAGTGTAATGAACCATTTACGCATCTGCCTAGTGGATAGATTTGGCTAAAGGTTATGTTTGTAGTTGGTTCTGCAACATAGATGGTTTTTCCATGAGTTGCAGACCAATTTATTAGAAAGTTACTAATTCCACTTCCCAAAATTAAATTACCTAAGGTTGCACCATAATATTTTTGCCACTCTTTAATTACATTGAAAGTATAATCTATTTGCACTGAGGAATTAGATTTGTCTTTTACATAAATTGAACAGTTCCAAACTCCCCATAGAGTTAAATTAAAGTATGGTGATCTCCAATAAGTGGAATTTATTTGAATTCCCTCTGCACTGTTTATAATAGTTGTTCCGTTTGGTGCAATTATTGTAAATAAGATTTCACTTATGTCTTCTTGTCCATCTGGATCGATGATTTCAGCATAGCAATAAGTATTTTCCATCTGTATATTTGTTAGAACAGAAATATTTTGTACTTGAGGTAAACTATTTGAAACTACTACTGAAGATGAATTTATTGGGGTGCCATTTTGGTAACCATCAAATGGGGTTACCTGACAAATTATAGAACTATTTTTAGAAAATGATGAATTAGAAAGATTGGAATTAACTTGATCTTCCAAAAGAGTACCATTTACAAACCAATTGTAGTAAAATGAAATAGTATCATTATCCAAATCATAGTAATTGGATGGAGTGCAATTTACATAGGGAGTTGTAACATAAACAACTGAGGGACTAAGTGTAACATTTTCCACTACTGCAGGATTATTTGGATAGACATTTTCTCCAAACGTACTAACAGAATTATTATCATAATCAAAAATAGTTAGATTTAACTGAGCTAAGACTAAAGCAGTTCCTGAACAATTCAACACTATTGTTAAGTTTTCTCCAGAAGTTGAATTAGAGTGATTAACACAAGAACCACTAGAAATATTCCAAAACCAACCAGCAATATCATTTGCTCCATCTGCATCAGCAACAGTTGCATTTGCAAAAAACCAATGTCCTGCAGATGCATTAGTAAATGCTAAATTAGAAACAATAACTGGAGAACTGCTCAGTATTGTAACATAACTTGAATCGTTAGATGCTTGAGAGTTCCAAGTATTGGATTTAGTTGTTTGTTGGCATTTGATTTGTGCACCTAGATAGCCTTGTGGTACTACCCAGGTTTGAGAAGTTGCTCCTGAAATTGGAGAGGTTCCATTGTACCACTGCCAAGTTCTTGCAGAGGTGTTTTCTGGGTCAGAAAACAC
>JAWAEU010000008.1:0-37371 GCA_038891055.1 Candidatus Anstonellaceae archaeon
AGTGAAGAAGATATTGAAAAAATTAATCAAAATTTAGTGGAATTAAAAGAAAAACTTGCCGTTTTGAATGCAAAAAAAGAAGGAGTGATAAAATTAATAGAGCATGATAGTCAAATAATAAAAGAATTGAGAATAGAGTTAGAAAAACTAAAAGAGAAGGAAGAAAAAACATCCATAGGTGAAATAAAAGACCAAATAGAAAAAATAAACCAAAAACTAAACAGATTATTTGAGGAGGAAAAAGAGATAAATAAAAAAATACCTGAATTTGATAAAAAGCTTTTAGAAGAAAAAGAAAGGTTGGCTACATTAAAAGGGGCATTTAACTCTAATTCTAAAAATTTAGCTCTAGACATGATAGAACAACTCAAAGAAAAAGAAGAAGGGATCTATGGCACAGTTGCAGAATTAATAAATTCTGAAGAAAAATTTCAAATAGCTATTGAAGCAGCAGCTGGCTCAAGACTATGGTATGTTATAGTAGAAAATTTAGACATTGCCTCTAAAATTATTGAAAAATTAAAACAAGCAAAAGTTGGAAGATGTAGCTTTATACCTCTGGATTATATTCAATTTCAAAGAAATGAAAAAGTTCCCCCTGAGGCTTATGGCTGGCTAAATGAATTTATTCAATACCCCGCACATATAGACAAAGCTATCAGATATGTTTTTGGAGATACTCTATTGGTAGAAAATATAAAGATAGCAAAAAAAATTGGAATAAATAAATATAGAATGGTAACTTTGGATGGTGAGGTGATAGAAAAATCTGGAGTTATCTCCGGTGGATCCAAGGGGTCGAATTTTGTTTTTCAGGCAAAAATAAAAAAATTAGAAGAACAAGTTGAAGGAATAAAGCAGCAGAGAGACTCATTATATGCCCAATTATACAAAATAAGAGAACAAAGCCAGGAACTAAGAAAAGAAAGAATTTCTCTGGAATTAAAAATAAGGGAATTAGAAGCTGAAATTGGAAGTGAAAAGGAAAGAGAAAAAAGATTCAATCTCTTACTCCAAGAAATAGAAAAGTATAGCGCTAATATAAAGAAAAATGAAATTGAACTTAGAACAATTGAAGAGAACATAAAAACAACATCTGCTTCTCTTCAGGCAACAGCTATTAATTTGAATAATTTGAAAGAAAGCTACAAGAAAATAAAGGAGCAGGAATTGAAAGTAGAACAAGAAAAACAAAAACAATATCAACAAAAAATAGACCAATTAAGCCAAATAAATGTAGATATTCAAACCTCAAAGAATGAATTAAACATGCTAGAAGAAAGAATTAAAAAGATTAGACAAGAATTGGAGCAAAACGAACAAAAACAAAAACAAATAGATGAATTTATAAAAAACTCAAAAAAAGAAATTGAAAATCTAAAAAATGAGATTTTGAAAATAGAAAAGACTTTATCAGAATTCTCAGATAAAATACAAAAGGAGTATTTAAAAATGCAGCAAATAGAAGAACAAATTAAAGCTATTGCTAATATAGAAGGACAAAAAAAATACGAATATGATAAACTTCAAAAACAACTCCAAGAATTGGAAATTAAATATGCGTCTATACAAACTAGGTTTATTGATTTGAAAGCAGAATATGAAAAGTATATTTCTATAAAGATTTTAGAGAACATGACGAAAGCTCAACTAGAGGAAATAATTAGTGAGTCTGAAAAGAAGATTAATGAATTAGGGGCAGTAAATCTTAAAGCTCCTCAAATGTATGAAGAAAAAAAACAAGAATATGAAGAGTTATCCTCTAGATTAGCTAAGTTGGAAAATGAAAAGCAAGGAGTATTAACTTTAATAAAAGAAATTGAAACTAAAAAAATTAAACTATTTATGGAAGCTTTTAATGAAATTAATAAACATTTTCAAAAATTATTTTCATTAGTTTTTAGGGGAGAAGGGATGCTTTATTTAGAAGATCCTACAAATCCATTTGAAAGTGGTTTGAATATAAAAATAAAAGAGGAGGGAAGAAAAAAAGAGAAATATTTAGAGTCTTTATCTGGTGGAGAAAAATCATTACTTGCACTTTTGTTTATTTTTGCTCTTGAAATGAAAAAAACTTCTCCTCTTTATATATTAGATGAAGCAGAGGCCTCTTTAGACAAAGAAAATGCTAAAAAAATGGCTGAATTTATATCAAAAATGGCTAAAAACACTCAGTTTATTGTTATAACTCATAACGACACAATAATAGCTCAAGCAGATGTCATACTTGGAGTAACAAGAGATAAAGAAGGATCTAAAATAGTAGGCGTGAAACTTTCAGAGATAGAACAATATAATGTTGGATAGATCTAAAATGAGATAAGAAAATAAAAAGGTAGAAGGACTTAAGAAGCTGCATCTGTTTTTGAATACCACTCACCTAAATTTTTTAAATCTGCCTTGGTAGTTATATAATAAACTCCTGAAGTTGAAGCATTTATAAATATATCTTTATCCAAATCTGTTCTATATACTCCAACTCTTGCTATTTGCAACAAAGTAAGAGTATAGGAAGAGGGATAAAGATTGTTTGGATTTGGTCCAACACTTATTATCACATCATTTGGTTTTAATCTGTCAAATAAAATAGAAGGAGTTGGGCGGCCTTCACCATTTTTTCTCCATTTAAAAATTTGGCAGGTCTTATTATCTAATAGAGATATTATGTTTGGTTCTAACTCTTGATCTATATCAGAGGTTAGAAACAAACAGAAATTTCCATAAAAGATTCTGAGTACTATTGAATTTGCTTCTGGGTGCAAAAAATAATCTTCCTTTGGGGGATTTAGTACTTCTATTTTTAGCTCCCCAAATGATAAAATATCAGAAGCTACAGGATTGTAGACTACAATATTATTTTGTTTTATTAGTGAAGATACCTCTGATGCCAAACTTGATTTTGGAATATTTCTTGGGGCCCAAACCCTTTCTACAGTAAATCTTTTGAGGATTAATGGGGCCCCACCTATTTTTGTATCTAACCAAGAATCTAAAATAAATTCATCTATCTTTTTTACACCCAATGCTTTTAATTTTTCCACCAGGAAAAAAGAACTTGCCTTTGGACCACTGCCTATCAAAATGGTTACAGAATTTGTTCTAATTAAAGTTGCATCACCAAAACCTACATCAAAAAAATATATTTCTGCAATATCGTGTGGTATTTTTGGTTTTATTATTTCAATTTTTTGAGTAAAATTTTGTGGTTCTGTTTCATTAACAAATATCTCTTTAGTTGGAATAACATCTAAGACTTCTCCAGAACCAGAATTATTCAGAGTATCATTAGAATTATTCGACTTATTTTGAGTGTTTGAAAGATTATTATTGTTCACATTTAAGCTTTCTGAGGAAATTGGCGGCTGATTTGTTGGTTTTTGGTTTAAAAAATCTAAAGAAATACAACCAAAATTTAATAAAAAAACGAAAAATACTAACACAAAAACTCTCCTCATTTTTTCACCTGCATATGATGTAATAATTCTATTCTTGCAGTTTCTAATTGAATTCTTGCAACATCAAATTTCTTTTTAAAATTTGGTAAAATAGAATTGGAAAACCTAAATAAAAGAAGTTCGTCAAACAAATTTGACATCAAGGAAAATAATTCATTAGCTAAAGATAGATTATTTTTTGAAAGGCTGATTATTATTTCCCTTTTTAATTCTCCAAATAAATCTAATATCCCCAAGACGTAAGCTTCAACACTTACATTTAACTTTTTATAAGAAGGAAACTTCTTAGTATTAAGAGAACAAAAAAGAAGTACTGCCTCAACATACTCTTGCTCTATTGGTAGAATAAGATATTTCCACTCTTTTGAAAAATTAGAGAGTTTTTTTATTTGCTTAGAGAGAAAATTTAATTCCTTTTTTGCTTGTGCAAATTTTCCTAGATGAATTAGTTTTATAACATTTGAAGATTTTTTTATTAAAATTCTTGAGAGCTGTATTAATTTATCTTGTTCTTTTTCTTTTTTTTCAAAATAAATCAGCATGGTTTTAAAATTTAGCTTATTCATAAAAAAATTTAGAATAAAAAATTTAAAAATAGTGGGCCCGCTGAGATTTGAACTCAGGACCTTTCGATTATCAGTCGAACGCTCCAACCAGGCTAAGCTACGGGCCCTCAAAATATTTTAGAAATTTAAAAATTTAAAAAATTATCTTTAGTGGTTTAAGCAATTATTTAAACAAATAAGACGCCTAGAGGCATCTGAATATTTTTCGCAATCAGATAGTGTTCTTTTATTTGTTTTTAAACACCACTCACTCAAACACATAGAAAAATTTTCTCCATATTCTATGAGGTAACAAACGCTAGGATCATCCAATTTTATAGCATTAGAAATATAACATTCTATTTTTTCTTGGGAACTAGTTGAAATATTTTCGCAAATCTCCAAATCATAATTTGTGTTTTCAATGATTTTTGACCTCTGCTCACTTACATTTTCAGAATTGTTTTGAGTTAGATTGATGGTATTTGAGGTTGACTGATTTTTTAATTCTAAAGGATTAGAAGATGGAGAGTTGTCTGCTTGACTAGTAATAAGGCAGCCTCCAAATAATAAAAAAATAAAAAAAAGAAAAAAAAATTTATAGTCCACTTTTTTATACCTCTCCTTCTTTTGGTGGTTTTTTTGATTCAGAATAAAATTTCCAAAACAAATAAACCCCAAACCCAACTATGAATAAAATCAAAATAGAAATTAAAATTCCTCCATATTGCTCAAATGATTTATTTATTATATCTAACATGGAAGGGGAAGAGGAAGTAGGTTGTTCTATTGACAGTGGCTTTTTAGCATATTTTTGAAGTTCTTCTGGAGTACATTCTCTCCACATTCCACAAGAGGAGGAAATCTTTTTATTTGTTAGATCTTGTCTTCCTGATGGGTAGCAAGTGTAAACCAAGGTTTCCCTATTGCAAGTTCTGCATTCCGTTCCAAGTACTTCAACTTCTTCATACACCCCTGCAGATTGATAATTACAAATTTCTTGTGCAGAAGATTTGGCAGCACATTTATAATCACTCTTTAACTCATAGACTGAAAAATCAATATTATCTCTTGAATCCTTACACCATCTAATATAGGTTGTATTAATACAAACAACTGAAGGTGAAGTTGGATCAATTTTTTCTTCTGTTTTATTTACAAACCAATCAGACCATCCAACGCATTTTCTTGGCTTTACTTCTCCACCACCAGAATATGAACTTGTTGAAGAAGTGCTAGAAGAGCCACTAGAAGATGGGCTGCTTCCACTACTTCCAGCAGGTGATGTGTCAACAACATTGGCAACACAAGAGCATTTATTTAAACCATTTGGTTCTGGAGTACAGCTACAAGTTGTTGATGGAGCGCAAGAAATTTTACCAATCCACCTAACTCCATCACAGGTTTCAACAACATCTCCTGCACATCTTTCATCTCCAGCAATACATGAAAGAGAATTATTACTTTGACAAACTGCAAGATCTTGTGTAATAGTTATACAATAAGTTTCTGGGGGGCAAGGAGTAGATACAACTTTTTTATTTTCACATTTGTAAAGGGTATTACCTTGACACCAACTTATACCATCTGGAAAGCATTCTACACAATCATGCTGAGCACAAATTGTACCTTGGGGGCATTTCTCTAAATCAAAATTTCCAGTGTTTGGATTACACACATAAATCCACTCATCATCTTTACAATATTTAGATCCTACATTACAAATACACCTTCCATTTTGACAAATACCTAAATTACAAGTTTCTCTAAACCACTCTCCCCTCTCTCCAATAGTATAAGCGGGTAAACAGTATATTAAATAGTCAGGACCTCCACAAATTGGATTGGAGGAAGTTGGTGAATTTGGAGGACAATTACATGAAATAGTTGCAGGATCACAAACTAAACCGCTACCTACACAATCGTCATATTCTACCCAATTTTGATTTTCACATCTTAAAACTGATTCGAAATCGTCACTACATCTAAACTCCCCATCATTACAAATTAATTGACATACATCCCCTTTACAAATTTCCCCTGCATTTGGACAAAAAGAATCTAACCATGTAGACCCATCTGCCGAGCATATTTGAATCTGGTTTGTACCTTCAACTTTACATCTTATAGAAAAAGGCGTACATGTTTGTTGCTGACTGCAAGAACAAACGTTGTTAACACAATGGCAATTATTTTGTGGGCAGGTTTCTTTAATTGACCAGATGTTATTTTGACAAACTAAGGCAAACTTTTTTGACAAACTACACATTTCTCTCCCTGGACAACTTATAGTAGGGATACAGTCACAATTTAGTGAATCAGAACAAACACAGGCAAGGTCACCACAAGAAAGTTGAGTTACCCAATTTCCATTTATACAAATTTTTAGTTCGTTATTGTCACATTGCATTTCTCCATTATTACATACAGCAAATGACAGAGAATATAAAAAAAGTTGACTTAAAAACAAAAAAAATACAAACCTCCAAAAATTCATTTTTTTTTTCACCTCTAAAAATATAAAAATGTAATTAAAATAAGAATTAAAAATTTATCGCTTAGCTTCAAAACGAGTAAAAATAAAAAACCTGTGATAAAAATAAGCCTAAACTCTAACAAAAAATGATTGAAAAAAATAAAAAAAACTAATTAACCCTAATTTTCTTGTTGTTCTTTTTGTTCTGAGGATTTCCAGAGATAATATCCTAGCACTGCCATACCGACGATCAACAAAAGTAATAATATAGGCCAGTAGGTTGAAATAAATTGTTCATATTCATCTTTCTTTTTTTCCTCTTCTGTAGTACAAGGATAGAAATCTGAGCAGCTAGAGACTTCTTTTTTGTTTGTTACATCTTGAATTCCATCGCAACTATAATAAAAGATTTCCTTAGTACAGTTTCTGCATTTACCTGGTGAAGTGGAATTATCAATATAACTTTCTGATCTAGAGAAAACATAATTACAGATAGGTTGCTTTTTTTCTTCGTAACATTCTATTGATGAATTTGTTTTATATCTGTATTTATCTACAGTTCCATCTGCTTTTACACAATATGAAACGTAAGTAAGTTCAACACAAGTTTTATTATCTTTTTTAAATTCTTTTGTAGAATTGACAAACCACTCTGAATATGAAACACATGGTTTTAATTCTCCTCCTCCGGAGTAAGAAACACCTCCAGAAGGAGCAGATGAACTAGCTGATGAACCGCCACTACCGCCCCCTCCTTGACCTCCTTGATTTTGACTCGGATCTACACAATTTCCAGAAGAACAAATCTTACCGGCTGGACAGAAAATAGGGTTAGACCAAACAAAATCTTGCGTACAAGTTACATATGAGTTAATGTCTACACATTGATTAAAATTTGGCTGAGTACAAATTTTACAATAAGCAGTTTTTTGGTCTTTTTGATAACAACCACTAACACAATTAACTTGATTTCTCCAACCATTTACACAAGAAACTAAAATATCTCCGCTACAATAAGGAGGATCTCCTGCTCTGCATTCAAAGCAGCTGTTAGAAGTTGGATCACAGCCAAAACCATTACAATCATCAAAAAGTTGAAGAGAAAGTTTTTTTGTAACTGGGTCTTGCATACATATTTCTAATACTCCCCTTTGAGAATTACATATTACTTCTCCTGCTACTTTACATTGATCTACTTGACTAGCTACACAGGCTTTAGCTGTATTATCACAAACTAAACCCAAGCTTTTACAATCCTTAAATTCTCTTCTTCCATTTACACAAGAAACTAAAATATCTCCACTACAATAAGGAGGATCTCCTGCTCTGCATTCAAAACAATCTCCTCTGGTGGGATCACATCCATAAGTACATTCTGGTGGATCATCTTGCCAGAAACTTCCATCACAAAATTGAGGCATGTTTGGATTAGTAGGAGAACACCTTCTTGCACCAAGCTCTTGAATGGTACACGAATCTGGCCCAAGGGTTCTACACTTACCACTGTTAAAATCACAACCAGCAACACAAGTTATTGGGATATAACCAGTTCCATCTTGACATAACATCATAGTTTGAAAATTTGCACAATAGGAAGAACCAGGAATACAACTTCCATCCACTAAAGCAACTAAGTAAAACAAGCTTAATAACAAAAATAAAAAATTTACTCCTACTCTCATACTATCACTTCCAACCATAAATATTAACTACTATATAATTATTGTATGCTTAAGTTTATAAATCTTACCACACAAAGTTTATTTAATTTAATTAGTTAAAGTTATTTTAAAATTTAATTAAGTTAATTAAGCAATTGAATAAAAAAATAAAAAACGAGCTACTTACCTTTTTTGCCATTTTTTTAATGCTAAACTTAGCTCTGGATGGGTTTTTGCATATTCTTCTAAAGAAATATTTTTCATTGAGGCCTCAAGTGCCTGCACAAGAGCTTTTGCTCCTGCCTCTGTTCCTTTTGGATGGCCATGTACTCCACCACCTGCTTGAATTACAACATCATAATTAAATGCTTTTGCTATTTGTGGTAAAGTAATTGGACTTACTCCTCCAGATGCTACAGAAAATACCTCTTTTAAATTTCCACATTTAAAATTTAGCCAATTGTGAATGTTTAAAACTTCTTTTTTTGAACCTTCCATTTTTCCAAAAATTGCTCCGACATGAAGTTGATCTACTCCAACCATTCGTGCAATTTTTGCTAAAACTAACATTGAAATACCATGTTTTTTATTCTTTGTGAGTGCTGCATGCATTGCTCTATGGCCGTGTATAAACATCTTAAAATTTTGATTTCTTATAAATTGTACTCCGCTAAATCCAACAGTTAGAATATCTATCATAATACAATTTGACCCCATGTCCTGGGCTAATTGTGCTCTTTTTAGCATTACATCTGCAGAGGCAGAAATATTTGGGCAATAAACTTTTGTCTGCCCGGTTTCTTCTTCAGCTTTATCTTTTGCCTCTAAAATTTTTGCAAGCCTATCTTCAAATTTAGAAAAAGAATGCGAGGTTAAGTTTTCATCGTCCTTTACTAAATCAAGCCCACCGACCCAAGATTGAAAAGCGACTTTAGCTGCAGCAGAGGGATCAAGACCGACTTTTGGTTTTATTATTGTTCCTAAATGAGGACGAAAATTTTTATCTGTATGTAGCAATTCTCTAATTTTTTTCTTTCCAAAATTTGGCCCTGGGAAAGAGTTAAAATAACTTTCTGGAGCTTGGAAATCAACCAAAAAAAGCCATTTTACTTCTTTCATACCAAAAATATTTCCTGCAATATCGGAGAGAAGTTGTGCTGGATTTCCTTCTTCAAATAACTCGATTGGATAGGCTATTTTTATTATATGTTGCTTTTTGTCGATGTAAAAAACTTTTGGCTGCAAATTTTTCAGTACTTTTTTTTCCATTGTAGAAAGAGAAGTCCAAGTACCAATAGAGCTTTCTGCGGCTACTGCCTCTGCACAATAATAAAGAGTAGAATTTTTTGGTGGGGTAAGTTTGAATGTTGCAACTAAATAATTGCTTTTATCTGGAGTAAAGGATGTGTTTATATAGTTTGTGTATCCCCCATACATAAAAAATTCAAAACAGTTAGCATTTATAATTTTAACTAAATTTAAATATAAATATGAATATAGATAAGGAAAATAATTTCTCTGAATGGTACCAATCAGTTTTAAGTTTAGCTGAGCTTTCAGATATTAGATATAATGTTAAGGGATGTATTGTAATAAGACCATGGGCTGCAAAAACAATAAAATTGATGTTTGAAGAATATGAAAAAGAATTGGAAAAAAATAATCACAAACCAGTTATATTTCCAGCCTTGATTCCAAAAAAAAATTTTGATATTGAAAAGGAACATGTTAAGGGCTTTAGTCCAGAAGTTTTCTGGGTAGAGAGAGCAGGAAAAGAAAAATTAGAAGAAAAACTTGCACTCAGGCCAACCTCAGAAACAGCAATGTATCAGATGTTTTCTTTATGGATTGAGGGGATGGTAGATTTACCTCTAAAAGTTTACCAATCCTGCCAGGTTTGGAGATATGAGACAAAAGCTACAAAGCCTTTTTTTAGATCTAGGGAGTTTTATTGGATTGAAAGCCATACGGCATTTGCGACTGAACAAGAAGCAGTGGAACAAGTAAAACAAGATATGCAAATGACAGAAAATGTGTTATTTGAAAAATTTAAAATACCTTTTATTTTTTTTGAACGCCCTCAGTGGGATAAATTTCCTGGTGCACAAAAAACTTTTGCTGCAGATACTCTCATGCCTGACAAAAAAGTTTTGCAACTCCCTTCAACACACTTGCTTGGACAAAACTTTGCAAAAGCTTTTGATGTTTCATACTTGGACAAAAATGGAAAAAAGGAATATGTTTGGCAGACTTGTTATGGGCCAGCGATATCAAGAATTTATGGGGCTATGATTTGTGTTCATGGAGATGAGAGAGGAATAATGATGCCTTTTGATTTTTGCCCAATTCAAATTGTTATTATTCCAATATTTAGCAAAGAAGTTTTAGAACAAAAAATTATTGAATATTCGCAGGCTGTTTATGAAATAGTAAAAAACCTTGGTTTTAGAGTAACTTTAGATCAAAGTCAAAATACTCCTGGATATAAATATAATTATTGGGAGATAAGGGGAGTTCCACTAAGATTAGAAATTGGAATTAGAGAAGTAGAAGAAGGAAAAGTAACTTTGGCACTAAGAGATAAAAAAGAAAAAGAACAAAAAATAATGGTGGCTGTAGAAGAATTGAAAGATATTTTAAAAAAGCAAGCAGTGGAATTTGACAAAAGACTACAGCAAAGGGCTTTAGAAAACTTTCAAAAAATGCAGACACAAGCCTCTAGCATAGAAGAACTAGAGCAAAAAATAAATAAATACGGATTGATAAAAATACCTTTTTGCTCCATTGAGATGGAAGGAGAGAAATGTGCAAAAGTTTTAAAAGAAAAATATTCGCTGGATGTGAGGGGAATAAAGTATTTAGATGATGAAAAACCAATTGACAAAAAATGCATAGTTTGTTCAAAGGAAGCAAAAGAATTTGTTTTTGTTGCAAAGCAATATTAAATTAATTTTGGTGAGGTAGATGGTTCAACAAAAAGTAAAAGAAAAAAATACCGAAGAACAAAAAGAGAAAAAAATAGGTGAGGTTTTAAAACTTACTGTTCCAAAAAAGAATATTTCTCAAGAGCAAAAAAAGATAGAAAAACCACAAGAAGAATATGCAAAAAAAACACCGCAAAAGGAAAAACAAAATCCTAAACCAAAACCAGCCCCAAAACAAAAGCAAAAACCGCAAAAACCTCAGCAACCAAAACCTCAACCCCAACAAGAGATAGAAGAAAAGATTCCTCCAATAAAATATGAAGAATTAACAGATCAACAAAAATCTGAATTTGAAAAAATAAAAGCAATTGTGGAAGATTTAAAAGAAGGTGAGGAAACTTTTATAGATGCAAGAACATTAAAAAAATTAGGCAGAAATGGATTAAAATATCTAGAGCAATATCTTGATAGTAATAAATATTATTATGAATATTTTACAATTATAAAAACAATAGACGGAGAATATGTTCCAACAGAAGAGATAGGACTTTATATATATAAGCAAAGAAGAGATGAAGAAGAAGTGGATGAAATGGAAGAAAACATTACATAAAAATTATATTAACTAGCCCCGTCGTCTAGCGGCAAGGACATCGGGCTTTGGACCCGAAAACGGCAGTTCGAATCTGCCCGGGGCTATTTGTTTAACTTGCCACAGCCACAAAAGCTTTTTTAAAATAGGAAAAAATAAAAAAAGGAAAATTTTAAAAGTACCTAAAAAACAAGTTATAGATTAATAAATTACTGCTCTGTTTTATAGAGAAAAAAATGAGGGAAAAAGAGTGTAAGCACAAAGCAGAAAATTATCTATCTAGATAACTTTCTTTTTATTGATTTTAACATCACAAAAGAGTCTCGTTCCATTTCTTCTAATTGGAATTGGATAAGTTTTTCTTGTTGGCTGAGGCGAGGAATTAAAACAAATTCTAGAGCATTTACCCTTCTTTTTGTTTTTTCTATTTCTGAAATTAATCTTCTTGTGGCATTTTCTATTTCTGCTAATTTGACTATAAGATTTAGAGTTTTTGAAAATTCTTCTACAGCTTCATCAATTTTTGCAGAAGAGCCTATTAGTGAATAGCCTCTTTGCAACAGTGGCTTTGTTACTACTTCATCTGCCTCTACAGATGCAATTTTTATACCCATAATATTTTTTACATCTATTTTGACAGGTTTTAGAGGGGAGAGAGAAATTGCTATGTTTTGTACATCTGCAATACCATGGTAAGCTTGTGCTAGAGCTATTGCCCTATAGGCTATTTTAATTTGCTCTGCTAATTCAGCTCTCAAATCTTTTGCTTTAGACAAAATTTTAAAAAATTCTAAGATCAAAACATCCCTTTTTTGCTTTAATAGTTTGTGACCTTGATAAGCTAACTTAATTCTTTTTCTTGTGTTTAAAAGTTCCATCCGGGTAGGACTTATATTTTCTGCCATTTTATCTTACTCCTAACTTTCCTCTTTTATTTTTTGATCTATTCTTTTTTCTATCTCACTTTGTTCAATTTTTTGCTTTTTTCTTTCTTCAAAATACTTTCTTCCATATTTTTCTAAATGTTCTTTTTTAACTCTCGTTAATTCTGACTCTGGGAGCATAGAAAGTAGTTTCCAGCCAATCTCCAGAGTTTGATCTAAAGTTCTATTTTCTCTTTCGCCTTGCCTTACAAATTGATCTTCAAAAGCGTCTGCAAATTCTAAATAAAGCTTGTCAACTTCTGTTAGAGCTTCTGCACCTACCACTGCAGCTAAAGAGCGCAAATCTCTTCCTGTGGCATATGCTGCATAAAGTTGATCAGCGACGCTTTTGTGATCTTCTCTTGTTTTTCCAGGACCTATATTTGATCCCATTAATCTAGACAAGCATGGCAAAACATTTACTGGAGGATAAATTCCTTTTCTATGAAGATCTCTTCCTAAAACAATTTGCCCCTCTGTGATATAACCGGTTAAGTCTGGAATTGGGTGGGTGATATCATCGCCAGGTAGAGTTAAAATAGAGAGTTGAGTAACTGTGCCTTTTCTTCCTTTCACCCTTCCAGCTCTCTCGTAAATTGTAGAGAGATCAGTGTACATATAACCTGGATATCCTCTTCTGCCAGGTACTTCTTCTCTTGCTGCCGCGATTTCTCTTAGAGCTTCACAATAATTAGTCATGTCAGTTAGAATAACTAGAACGTGCATGTCTTTTTCATATGCTAAATATTCTGCAGTTGTTAGGGCAAGACGAGGAGTAATTAATCTTTCAACTGAAGGATCGTTTGCCAAATTTAAAAATAAAACTGCTCTTTTGATAGCACCTGTTTGCTGGAAGTCTTTTATAAAAAATGCAGCTTCTTCATGAGTAATTCCAATAGCTGCAAAAACCACTGCAAATTGCTCTTTTTCTTTTGACACTACAGTAGCCTGTCTTGCTATTTGAACTGCTAATTGGTTGTGAGGCAATCCAGATCCTGAAAATATCGGAAGCTTTTGCCCCCTAATTAAAGTATTTAAGCCATCGATGGTAGAAATGCCTGTTTGAATAAAATCTCGTGGAAAATCTCTTGAATAGGGGTTTAGTGGATAGCCATTTATATCCAACCTTTGCTCTGGTACTATTTGAGGGCCGTTATCTTTTGGCCTTCCAAGACCATCAAAAATTCTTCCAAGCATTTCAGTAGATACTCCAAGCTTCATAGTTTCTCCTAAAAATCTTACTTTTGTGTCTGTTAAGTTTATTCCAGCAACTGGTCCAAAGACTTGAATAACTGCTGCATCTTTTGAAGCCTCTAGCACTTGCCCATATCTCTTTTCGCCATTTGGAAGAGAAATCAAGACAAGTTCTCCATACATTACATTTTTTACATTTGAAACAAATACTAGTGGACCTGCAACTTTTGAAATTGTTTTGTACTCTTTCATTTTTACTCACCCACTCTCAATTCTTTATTTTACAAGCATATCAAACTCTGCATCAATTTTAGTTATAATTGATTCCAATTGAGATAGATTTTTCTCTTCTACTTCTTTCATTCTTGCTAATTGCTCTTTTATAGCTAGTGAAGCTATTTTTTTGAATTGAACTCCTGCTTTTAGTGCATCTAACGAGCGCTTGTAGAAGTACAAAATATTTTTTAGCATGAGATACTGCTTTTTCAAAGAACAATAAGTATCTACGTCAGAATATGCATTTTGAGCTAAGAAATATTCTCTTATCATTTTTGCTACAAATAAAACTAATTGTTCTTTTTCTGGAAGAGCATCAGGACCAACTAACTGGACAACCTCTTGTAACTCTGCCTCTTTTTGTAAAAGTGCCATAGCTTCTGTTCTATTGGCTGCCCAATCTACAGAGATATTTTGTGCGAACCATTTATCTAAAATAGAAGTGTATAGAGAGTAAGATCTAAGCCAATTAAAAGCAGGAAAATGTCTTCGCTGAGCTAGGGCTGCTTCAAGTGCCAAAAATACTTTAGTAACTCTTAAGGTATTTTGTGAAACAGGCTCATTTATATCTCCACCTGGAGGAGAAACTGCCCCTATTATTGAAACTGATCCATATCTTTCTGAAGAGCCCAAACATCTTACCCTACCTGCTCTTTCATAAAATTCAGCTAATCTTCTTGCTAAATAAGCTGGGTATCCTTCTTCACCTGGCATTTCTTCAAGTCTTCCCCCAATCTCTCTCATTGCCTCTGCCCATCTTGAAGTAGAATCTGCCATTAGTGAGACATCATAGCCCATATCACGATAATATTCTGCTATTGTAATGCCAGTATAAATCGAAGCTTCTCTTGCAGCTACAGGCATGTTAGAGGTATTTGCAATTAATACTGTTCGTTGCATTAGTGGTTTGCCTGATTTTGGATCTATAAGGTGAGGAAATTCGGTTAATACGTCGGTCATTTCATTTCCTCTCTCTCCACAACCAATATAAACTACAATTTGTGTGTCAGACCATTTTGCAAACTGGTGCTGTGCTACTGTTTTTCCAGAACCAAATGGGCCTGGGATTGCACAAGTACCTCCTTTTGCAAGTGGAAAGAATGTATCCACCACTCTCTGACCAGTTATAAGTGGGATGGATGGTTCCAACTTTTCTAAAACTGGCCTAGGCGTTCTTACATTATGTTTACTTAGCATCTGCACTGGAAGTTTTTTATTTTGAGTTTCTATTTCAGCTATAGTTTCTACAATAGTATATTTTCCCTTTTTTATTGATGAGATGTAGCCATCAGCTGGGGATAAAATTCTATGTTCAATGATGTCAGTTTCTTGAACTGTACCTAAAATATCTCCTTTTTTTACTTTTTCACCTACTTCTACTGCAGGCTTAAAATCCCATTTTTTTGTCCTATCTAATGCAGGTACATTAACTCCTCTAAAGATAAAATGAGAGGCTGTTTTTTTTGCTATTTGTTCTAATGGTCGCTGAATTCCATCATAAATAGAGGTTAGAAGTCCAGGACCTAATTCTACCGAGAGGGGTTGATAAGTAGATTCTACTACTTCTCCTGGCTTTAGCCCAGAAGTATCTTCATAAACTTGAATAGTTGCACGATCGCCATCTATCTTTATAATTTCGCCTGTTAATTTTTCCTCTCCAACTAAAACCACATCATACATCCCAGAGCCTAACATTCCTTCAGCCACAACCACAGGACCAGAAATTTTTATTAGTTTTCCCATCTACCAACACCTCATTTTTTGTTAGAATTTAAAATATCAAAACCTAAAGCACGCTTAATTAATTTTGCTAAAGACACTTCTTCTTCTATTGGACCATCCTTAGATGGAATTGCAACAACAATGGGTTTTGCAACTTGTTCTATTTTTCTTTTTATTTTCCAATCAACTTGGTCTAATAATTTATCTAAAATTATAATAATTCCAATAGACTGATCACTCAAAAATTTATTTAACAATTCTTCTGCTTGTTTTGCAGACTCAGCTATATAGCCTTCTTGCACACCTGCCAGTTTGAATCCAGTAATTGAAAGTTCATCACCAATTACTATAATTTTGCCTTCGACCATAAAATTTACCTCAATATAATAGGATTAGTTTTTTTAGTTCTTCCTCGCTAAATCCATATTGCTTACCTCTTAAAATTTTTCTTATATTTTCAACTTCTTGTTCTTTGAAGAATAAAGCTGCGACTAAGACTGCAATTGATAAATTTGCACCTCTAAATAATTTTAGTCTTTTTTTAGAGAATTCAATTGAAATTAATTTTTCTATTTCGGAAAGTTTTGTTGTTTTCTTAACTTCTTCCAATATTTCCTTAAGTGGCAAAATATCTGCCAGAGAACTTATTATGCTATACACATCTTTTTTTGCAGCAGCCTTTAGCCAGCGGTTAGATGAAATTTTACCCCCAGGTAATAAATATTCCTTTATTTTTTCTTCCTCTATATTTTCTTTAGATAATCTCAGTATGATTTCTAGATTTTTTTGATCTGTAAATGAAGATAAAAACTGGGCTAAATTCTTTTCATTTCTGTATTCTTCCACTATCCTAGAGAGTATTTGATATTGATAAAAATCCAAGCTTAAAATTAACATCTCAGAAATAAAGGAATTGGAATCCATTGCTTTAAATGCCTCTTTTAGTGGTTTGGTTAGAAGTGGAATTTTTGAATTAATAAATCCCTGCCCAAATTCTGTCTGCTTAAATTGAGAATAAAATTCCAAGACATCCTTTGAGTTGTATAGTTTTTCTAAATCTTCTATGCTAAAGCTACCTGCTGGCACCAAATAAGGCCTAATATCATTCCAAGATTTTTGCTGCTTTCTTCCTAAAATCAAAGTTTTTATGTTATGAGAATCCCACCTTGATAAAATTGCAAAGATTATTTTTTTATCCGAATTTGGGGTTATTTTGTAGAGTTTTTTGCAAAATCTAGCGAAGTTTTCACTTAGTGCAAAATCGATTAATTGTTCTCCTCTATAATAGAGAGAAAGTTTTAGGATATCTTCTTTATAATCAGTTCTATTCAATGCTTCAGCAATAGTTGTGGTAGAAGGCATAGAAGCTAACTCTAGTAGCTGCTGTGAAGTTAACAACTTAGAAAACATAGCATGAGCTCGTGCATTGCTATAACCATAAACTAATGGCCTAGATTGAATTTTAATATTTAAATTTAGCATTTTAGCATCACTTTATCTTTTGTTGTTTTTTTGCTTTTTCTTTTGATTGTTTTGAGAAGAGCGTAGCTTCTTTTTCTGCAAGTATTGAAGCGATTTGGGTTTTTAGTAGTGGTTTTTTTTGTTCAAATATTGACTCAAAAGTGTAGTCCACCATCACCTTGCCGTCCTTTGTCTGAACTATAACTCCACCTGCGCAATCCACTGTCTTTTCTACTTTTAGGCCAAAGGATTGAAGGAGTTTTTTGTCTTTTGCATTACATATTGCCACTACTGACTTAGAGTCAATTTCTTCTAAAGCCATGCTCACTAACTTTTTCAAATATTTTGGATAGGTGGAACTTGAGCTAAATTTACTGAATTCTTGCCATAAATCAGCAAGTGCTTTTTCTACTGCTTCCTCTCGTGCCTGAATTAAAATTCTCTGTTCTTCTGTTTTTGCTGCTGCTAATTTTTCTTCTAAGTAATTTTTAGAAAATTCTTCTGCTTGAAGAGAAGCTTGTTGCAAAATTTTTTTTGCTTGTTTTTTTGCTTCTTCTAGGATTTGATGATTTTCTTGTTTTGCATTTTCGATAATTGAGGATACCTTTTTTTGGCTCTCTCTTTCTATCTGATTAATCAATGATTTTAAGCTCATTTTAAAACCCAAGCTTAGATTTTTTCTAAAATCAAGAATGTAGCTACAAACCCCAATAGTACTATAATCTCTGGTAGAGCCATGTATACTATTAGTCTAAATGCTTCTTCTGGTTTCTCTGCTAAGACTCCCATAATGGAAGAGCCTATAGATGCTTGTGCCCAAGCAGTAGCTAATGCAGCTCCTGCAATTGCAATTCCAGCACCTATTGCCAGAGCACCTTCTTTATCCAAAAGAAGGCTTTGTACAACTTGTTCTGTTGCCATATTTCCACCTCATTTTAGCTCTTTTTGAGCTTTTAGCATTTCCTCTTTTTCTAAAGTATATTTTCTAACTAATTTTAGTGGAGAGAAAAGTTTTCCACCTCCGACAAAAAATTTTGTAAAAAATTCTAAAAATGACAATCTTGCAGAATGTAAAAATCCTTCAAACATAGCTATAAAAGTATTTGTAAAGTGTAATAGAGTGTAGAAAATAAAGATTAATAAAAATGAGAGTGCTCCCTCAACAGAAAAGGAGGTTGCTTTTGGAAATAAAAATTGATTTATGGCTTCTGCTAAGATTAAACCAGCAACTCCTACTGCTGTAATTCTGGAAAAAGACATGATGTTTGAAATAAGGCCTGGGATTTCTACTAATGCTAATGCTCCCTCAAATGCAATTAAGCCACCAAGACCAATTAAAAATATTATAATTCCGGGCGATAAAAAGCTTGAAAAATCTGCAAATAGAAAACCACTTACAAACAGAGTTAGCCCGATTTGTATCACTAACCACGAAATTTTTGCTAACGCATGCTTTAGAGAATGAGATAAATTATTTAGAGCTCCTAAAATAAAACCAAGGGCTATTAAAATCCAGCCCACTGCAACAGAATAAGCTAACAGGAGAGGGACTTGATGGGCACGGTGTAAAAATGGCTCATATAGTTTAATTCCTAAAAGATGCTGATGGGTAAAACCAAAATATTCGTCAAATAATATACCAAAAATTAAAGTTGGAATTGAGCCTATTAGCCAGATTTTTCCTAATGCTTCTAATAATCCGCCTTTTGAGGCACTAAAAATTATAAATAAAGAAATTATTATGGACAGTAGTGCATAACCAGCATCACCCACAATCATGCCATAAACAATAGGTATAGACAAAAAGATTAGCGCTGAGGGATCAATTTCTGTTGCTTTTGGTACAAATAAGAAATTCAAAATATTTTCAAATGGTTTTATTATAGAAGGATTTTCTAACGAGGTAGGGCAATTAATATAATGATGAATAGAGGGAGGTATCTCAGCTATTATTATCCTTCCATCTAAAAATTTTAAAGTAGTATTTTTAAATTTTTCAAAATCAGATTCTTTTACCCACCCAGTGGCAAAAAAGCAACTGCTACTCACTCCAAATTTTAAAGCTTCTCTTGCAAGATCTGCCTCTAGCGCTAAAACTTCTTCTAATCTTACTATGGTTTCATAATATTGCTCAGAAAGAATAACTTTTTGATATAACAAGCTATTTATTCTATCTTCTACATCGTTTAATTTTAATTGAAGAGAAAGTTTATGATTTTTTATTAACGTGTTAATCTTTGGAATATCCAAAAAAGTGACTAGTTGGGATAAACTTGAAATATCTTTCTCTTTTTCTATTGCCAAAAAAACAATATAGTTTTCTTTATTTTCACTATCTTCGATTTTTAGATAGTTGTAAATTTCTGTTATAGAGTTTAGCTGTTCTATCACCTTAGTGAATTTATTTTTATTTACACTAAATAAGTAGTAATCTAGAGAAGTTGGAAGCGAGCCAAAATTTATATTTAATTGTTCGATCCTACTTAAAAACGAAATTTGTTTTTTTAGATTTTCTTGCTCTTTGGATAAATCTTTTAAGTTGTTTTCTATCTCCAACAATTTCTCATTTATATTAATTTCTTTTGCTAAGTCTAGAGGATTTTTTTCTAAAATAGCTGGTTTTATTTCTTTTTTTGGAATTAGAAAGTTTTTTGCTGTTCTTAATTTTAATAGCTGTTGAGATAATTCTTCATAGATATCTAATGCCTTTGATTGATTGATATTTAAACTTTCATATGAATAATATTCTAATTGTAAAACACCAAGACGCCTCCAAAGCACCAGGGCTGGATGCAAATCTGCTAAAAGCCCTATCATTTTAACTTTTTTCATTTTGGCTGGTTTGAACATTTTAAACCTCTAATTTTGAAAAATTTTTAATGCAAAAGGGAATCTAAAAGTGAGGATAGGTCAGATTTTGATAGACTTAAACTTTTTATTTTGTCTGCTTTTTTTGTAGCATTATCTAGAATTTCTTTTGCTTTCTTATCTGCCTCTTTTTTATTTTTAGCTATAATCTCATTTTTTATTTTAAGAGATTGCTCTATTGCCTCAGAAGTTATTTTAGAAGCTTCTAAATTTGCTTGTTGTAAGATTTCTTGGGCTTTTTTTTGAGCAGCCTCTATTAACAAATTCGACTTTTTTTCTACTTCTGCAATTTTAGTAAGCTCTTCGATAAATGCTTGTGGAGTTTTATCCTCAATTTCTTCTTTGTGCATAGCTCCACCAAAAAATTCTTGTTAATATCAGCTAACCTAAAGAAAATAAAAAATAAACTAATTTTATTTAGGTTATTAAATATTTTTAAATCTAATTGTTAATAAGGTGTTAATAAAGAACTGCAGCTAGAAATGTAGAAAAAATAAAGTGGGCGACAAGAATGATAGAATATAAAGATTATAAATTAAAAAAGAAAGAAAAAGAAACTGAATTGATTTATACTTTAGAATTTGAACCTTTGGATTTTCAAGTCCCTCTTTATTCCCCTGGGCAATTTTTTATGATAAAAATTAACAATTTAGAGACAAAGCCAAACTTTAGGCCATATTCTGCACTCTTACCCTATCAAAAAAACAAACTTGCCTTTGGAATAAAAAAACATGGAATATTCTCTAGTGCTCTTGTGGATTTGCAAATTGGACAAAATGTGCAAATAGCTGGTCCTTATGGTCAGTTTTTATTTGACGAAAATGTTAAATATTCTATTTTTTTAGCAGGTGGTATTGGAATTACCCCTTTTGTGTGCATGCTAAAAAACTTAGAAAATAAAATAGATGAACAAAAAAAAGCTTATTTATTTTATTCAAATAAAACTAAAGAAGATATTGCTTATAAAAACTTGTTAGATGAAATTGCTGCAAACAACCCATCTATTAAAATTATTTATACTCTAACCCAAATTTTTGAAGACAAATTTGAAAAAGGTAGAATAAATATAGAGATGATACAAAAATATTCCCCTCAGTGGAAAGAAGCTAAATATTATTTGTGTGGAACAAAGGAGTTTGTTTTGCAACTATCTAAAATGCTAATAGAGAATAATATAAACCCAAATAATATAAAAACTGAAAAGTGGTAAAATAAAAAATTATAAAATTGAAATACCATGATCAGTGATAGAATAATCATGCCACTGATTGTCAAATGTTTCTAAGCCTTTTACTAATAATTTTGCATTTTCAAATTCCACGACTCCATCCATCAAGTGCTCTATTGCCAATTCCTCTTTTGTACTCTGAGCATATTTTTCCAAAGTAAAAAAAGCTGTAGAATTTAATTTTTTTAATTTCCCTATTTCGAAATTTAAAAAATTAAAAAAAGATTTTGGGCTAGTGCTTTTTAACAAAGTAGAAAGAGAATGTAAACCAACAAAAAAATTTTTTAGTTGGAATTCTTCTTGGAATTTTGAAATAGCTAAAGAAAGCTCAGAGAGTGCTCCTGGAGAAGAGATATATTTTATATTTGAGCTGTCTTTTATCTGAGGAAAAAATTGTTTAGAGTAAGCTTCTACAAAAAAACAACTTTTTTGCTTTTCGAATGGTTCTAAATCCCAATTAAAATTTTTCATTTTAGCCTTAAAATCCTCATAACTAAAATCAGTTAAAATAAAAAGAACTTTTTGGGAAGACTTTAATTGTTCAAATAAAAATTGCATTAGAAAAAGTTTTTTTCCACAGAATGGAGGGCCCTTTAGTAAAACCATACTTCCTTGATTTATTCCACCTCCTACTAGTTCATCAAAGCCAATGATAGAACTGTGGACTTTAGAAAGAAACATAAAAATAATAAAAATAATAAGATTTAAAAATGTTTAAAAATTAGTCTAAGAGAAAAAGAAAAAAACTGAGAGAATTGAGATAGATTTAAAATATTTACAATTAAATTAAAGATATGCTTGCTGAGGAGATTTTACAAAAGCTTGAGGTTGTAGAATTAGAAAAATTAAAAATACATGAAGGGGTAGTAGAACAAAATCTCTTTGCTCTAAAAGAAACTATGCTAAACATTGGGAAATTGATAGACCCCCTAATTGTAGATAATAAACACTATATAGTTTTGGATGGAAATCACCGAAGAAAGGTTTTAGAGGAATTAAACGCTCATTATGCAATTTGCCAGCCTGTAGATTATTATGACCCTCAAATAAAAGTAGGAGGCTGGTATATTTCTACAAAAGAAATAAATTTTGAAAAAATAAATGGAGAGAATATAGAGTATGAAGAAGGCTTAAAAAAATTAAACAACTACCAAGCTTTTTTGATGGCCATGAAAAAAGAAAACGGGGAAACTAAATGCAAAATTTTAGAGAGTGAAACACATAATTTTGAGGGAGTAATAAAAGAACAAAAAGAATTTTTTAAAAAAAATTTAAATGCGGATTTAGAAACTAATGGAAATGGAGAAAAAATACTATTTATAGAAGATATAAGAAAGGATGTTTTTTTAGATCGAGGAGAAGTCGTTTTTGCAAGAAAAATATTTACAAAAGATGAAGTAATAAAAAACGTGCTTGAAGGAAAAATTTTTCCCCCAAAAAGCACTCGACATCAGATACCCGGGAGAATAGTTCGATTAAATTTTAGGCTTGGATATTTGAATGAATCAAAAGAAAGTATAAACATCCATTTAAATGAAATGATAAAAAAAAGAGTAAAATATGGCTCTGCTAGATTCTATACTGAGCCTGTGATAGTTTTATATTAAACAAAAAGAAAATAATAAGCATATGTTTGGCTGGGCAATTGCAACTGGAAAAAAAATAATAAGTTTGATTTTGGCTTTTTTTATAATATATAGTTTTGGGGCAAATTATTTTTCAAAAGAAATTTTAGATCTTATCTTTTTGTCTTTTTTGATAGGAATGGTTTTGCCAGATATAGACTTAATAACAAATTTTTTAAAAAAGTTTATCCACTCTCTTGCTATTTTTTTATTTTTGATAGGTGCTATTGTAGTTATATTTTACCCTGCTTCCATAACTCTAGCAAATAATCTTTGTGTTGCTGTAGCTCAGCCAATTGATCCTTCTCTAAAGATTTATTGCAATATAATATTTCTTAGCATATTACTAATATTTTTTTATGTAATTGCAAGATTAATAGTTGGGTTTTTTCCCTCTGAAAATTTTATGCATAATTACTTAGCTTTAGTTTTTTTTAGTATTGGAGGCTATGTTTTTTTAATATTTTTAGTTGAAAACGAGATTGCAGTTTTGCTAAGCGTAGTTTTTTTTATTGCATATTTTATTCATTTGGCTATTGATTCTTCTTACCATTATCATAAAAATTAATATAAAATCTCAAAAGAATTTATATTCTGGTTTGTAGTAGATGGCTGAATTACTAATTTTAAAACTTTGGCAGCAGGTGGGCCTTCTAGACAGGAAAATAAAAATTTCTCCAAATCTTGAGATTTTCCTTGAACAAAGATTTCAACAGAGCCATCGGGTAAGTTTTTTGCCCAACCAACTAAAGAGAGTTTTTTTGCTTGCTCTCTTGCCCATGCCCTAAAGAAAACTCCTTGAACTCTACCATATACAAAAATTCTAAAAGCTTTTGGAGAATTTTCCACAAAAAAATAAAAAGAATAATTTTTTTATTTATTTTGTTTTCAGAGAATTTAAAAAGGACATAAGAGTTTGTATACAATGGCAAACTTCAAAGGCAAATTTTCAAATTCTACTTGAAAATAAAAAATCTTGAGATAATGAAGATAAAATTTTCTCAGAAGCTACTCCGCTAATCATTAAATCATACTGGAGCGGTCTCATCATCGACAACTATAAATAGAAAAGAAATTAAATAAAAAAGTTTGCTATGAAGAATTTAGACAATTTAAAAGCTCTTTTGCAAATTCTTTTGCAGCAGCAGGTCCATTTGCAGTAATTATTTTTCCATCCACTACTACTGGTTTTTCTACAAATTTTGCACCAAATTTTTCTAAAACCTCTTTTGTTGTAGAATTATACTCTTGATCTTCACCAAGCCAACAAGTTGCTTTTTTGTTTTTTAATATACCTGCTTTTGCAAGTATTGTTGGTGCCCAACAAATAGCTCCAATTACTTTATTTAGTTCGAATGCTTTTTGAGCTATTTTAAGTGAATAGGGATTAGAGCGAATTATTATAGTTCCTGGCCCGCCTACAAAAAAAATTCCATCAAATAAATCAACTATTACTTCCTCTAAATCTAAATCCACCTTTTGAATCCCCCCAAGTTTTCCTTTTGCTGTTGCTTTAGTAGTACTTGCAACAACTACTACAACATTATTTTGCTCTAAATATTGCTTTGGTACAAAGAGTTCTTCATCTCTAAAGTCTTTAGGTGCAATTATTGCCAAAACCTTTTTTACCATGTTGTTAATAATAAAACAAAAATATTAAAAATAGTTATACAAGGTTGGTTGTGTCTTTTTCTCTTGGGTTTTTAGCCCAAAACTAAAACTTCTAGCTTTTAGGTCTGGTCTTTTTTTTGGTTTTTTTATCCATAAATAATAATCATACATACCTATCCCAAAAGAACTCTTATAAATAATTTAAAAAAAAGGCTTTGAAAGAGGTATTTTCCACTAGGTTTGTAGATTAGTTGCTAAAAAATCAATTAAAAAACAAAAAAATAAAAAAAATTTTTAGATAGTTTTAATTTTTTATTTAATTAGTATCTTCTTCTTGGTCTATAGCAGTCCCTACAATAAACTGGCCTTCCTTCTTGTGGCTGAAATGGCACTTGACAGGGCTTGTGGCATTTAGAGCACACCGCATCATACATTTTTCTACTCTGCCCACTAAGGCCTCGATTATTTTCATTTTCTTCTTCCATTTATATCTTTCCTCTTTTTATACTACTTCTACACTAATTTTTCTAAATAAGAAAAAATAGTGTTAAATAGATTTTGAAACTAAAGATTTATAAAGGAATCTAATTTATAACTTTTTTAAGATTGCTTATTTTTGTTTGTTCTAATAACAAAACCTATAACTTGTAGCAAAATAGTTAGAACACCCACCAAAACTGCACCAAATTCCAAAAAATTAAATTCTAATATTTGGGAAGGTCCGCCCACCTTTAGAAGAAAATGGATAAAACTCAAAACAAAAGCCACATAATTAAAATAGTGAATAAATTTCCAAATCTTTTGTCCTAGATAAGAAATTACACTATCAAAAGAAGTTAATGCCAAAACCACTAAAATAACAAAAGCAACTAATCCAGAGATTATTCCATTAGTATTGGCTGCTTTAGAAAAATTCCAATTGAAATAATTTTGCATTGTCAAAAAAAAGTGACCTGCTAAAAACAAAAACGCACCTACACCTATTGTTTTTCTAAATTCAAGATATTTTATGGTCTGTGGCCAGATAACTGCAATAGGGCCAAGAATCAAAGAGAAGCAGAGTAGAAAAAAACCAATTAAACCAAGGGCTTTAATAATAATTTTTGGCGAGGGAAAGAAGAAAGATAAAAAAACAAAGCTAAAAACAACTAAAAGAAATATTAAGCCAAATACTAAAAGAGTTTTATTCATAAAACATTTTAAAAATATAAAGTTTATAAGCCTTTTGTTTTATTTTCTGCTCTAAAATTAAATAACAACAATAAAGTTATCCCTAAAAGCCCAATAGAAAATGGGCAGCTAAAAGATGGTAGGTAGAGAGTAGAAGAAGTTTTAGGAGTGGTGTTTTGAGCTTGAGAAATATTACTTTCTATTTCTTCCTCTTTTATATTTAGCTTTTTTAATGCTACAGCACTTAATATATCCTTTTCCAAATTATAAACTTCCATAGATAGTTTTTCTAAATTCTCAACCTCAACGGTTGAAGAAGAAAGATTTTTTAATTCTTGAAATTTTTCATTAAAAACTTCATATTCTGCAGAAGATTTTAATTCATCTAAAGAGATTTGCACTACTTTTAATTTTCTATCTATCTCGTTTAATTTTTGCTCATAGCTATTGGCTTTTGCAGAGAGATCTTGTAGAGAACTCTTTAGTTTTATAGACCTATCCAACGCAACAAAAAATTCTCCATTTTTTATGTTTAGTTTTATTGCTTCAAATTCTAAAATAGATTCATTTAGCATAGCCTCCAAATTTCTATCTTTCCATCTTTTAGAATTTATAGAATTATTTATAGAGTTTAATAAATTGATTAGTTCTGATTTTACCTCGTCCCACATAGTAGTTCTCCTATTAAAAAAATTTAGCCAATTTAAACTATTTTGAGAAATCTCTTTTGCTAAATTTTTAGTATTGTCGAGATTTTGCAAAATTTGTTTTGAATTTTGAAGTTTTGCTTTAGATTCTTCCCAACTACTTGAAATAAAGATTTTTGGACAATATTCAAAACAACTATTAGGATTAGAAATACATTCTGAATCATTCTCGTTAAGCATTAGCGGAGATTTGTTATAATCTCTTACTTCTTTTTCTACATTATTAAAAGATATTAGAATTTCTTCTATGTTTTTTGCATTTGGTTCTATAGGGGAAGATAGCAAAGTAGAAAGGTCAGAAATTTTTTGAGTTAAACTTTTTCTTCTTTTGTTAAAGTCGATCATTGCATCAATAAAGCCAGGCGAGTTAACTGCTATTGAAGCTTGAGGTACAGAAAAAGCAGCTAAAAGACAGGAATCTTTATCATAACACTCATAACTTGATATACCAGTATATTGTAAACATTTTTCCTCAGCTGCATTTTTTTCTAAAGTCAATTCTTCAACTGCTTTTTTTGCTAGATTTAGAGTGGAGGAAAAATTAGATTTTAAAATTATTGAGCTCTCCAAAAGAGAATTTATCTTTTTTTCTTCGCTTAGAGGTTCTGAAGAATTTTCCAAAAACAAAAGAGTAGGGGCTTTATTAATATATACTATTTGAAAATGCTTATCTTGAGAGTAAAAATCCTCGCAAAAGATATTCAAATTTGGCTCTGTGTATTGGTAGACATATTCAAAACAACCACTAAAAGTTAGACTTGTAAAACTCACAAGAAAGAAAAAAAGTTTAAAAAATTTATTCAAATACATCTGCTCAACCCCAAAAATAAAAATAAAACTATAAAATTTTTATATATTAGAGGTATTTCTCCAGTGTCCTCTGAATATCAATATTATTTATTTCTTGTTTGCAGAGAGGACCTTTCTTTAATTCTTCTAATTCTTCTTCATAAGTTGGGCGTTCTTCTTGGTAGAAAATTCCAATTGGAAGTTTTTCTGTCTCAAAGGCCTTTTGAAAGGCTTTGAATTTATCTGTTGGCTTATAGCCGTTTTCTTCTAATTTATAGCAGTTTTGTCTAAAAAATTCATAAGTATTTATTTCGTTCCATATCACACAGGGCTGAAAAACATCAATAAATGCAAAGCCTTTGTGTTTTATTCCTTGTGCAATAAGTTTAGAGAGATAAACCAGATCTCCACTAAAACCCCTTGCTACAAAAGTTGCCCCTGCCGCTAATGCTAAAGCTATTGGGTTTATTGGTGGTTCTATTACACCAAAAGGAGTACTTTTTGTTTTCATAGATTTTTGAGAAGTTGGAGAAGCCTGCCCAGTAGTTAAACCATATACTTGATTATTATGGACTATGTAAGTTATGTCATAATTTCTTCTGCAAGCATGAATAAAGTGATTTGCTCCTATTCCATATCCATCTCCATCTCCACCCACAACTATAACCTCCAAAGAATGATTTGCTAATTTTATACCACAAGCAGCAGCTACTGCTCTTCCGTGCAATGACTCAAAACCATATGTTTTTATAAAATGTGGTAATTTGCTTCCGCAGCCAATACCAGAGACAATCACAGTATTATGTGGCTCCAATCCACAATCAACAATAGCTTTCTTTAAGGCTGCTAAAATAGAAAAATTTCCACAACCAGGACACCAGGTAATTGTATGATTTGGTTCATTGAGTTCTGCTAAAGTCGGCATTTTCTCACCATTCAATCACAAACTTTTTTCATAAACTTTTTTTACTTCTTGAACAATCTGATTTACTCTAAATGGTCGAGCATCATATTTTAGACAAACATTCTCTATTATAATTCCTGTTTTTTGGGCAATATACTGGCGCATTTGGGCAGTAGAATTCCCCTCAAAAATTATTGTTTTAGATGCAGAGAGCAAGGCTTCTTTTATAGTCTCTGTTGCAAACGGTACTGCATACTTTATATGCATAAATCTTACTGGAATATTTTCTCTATTTAAATGCTTGAGTGCTTCTAAAATTACTCCTTTTGTAGAGCCCCAAGAGACTATTAAAATAGGTGCTGTTGCTGGACCAAAAAAGACTGGTTGATAGAGTTGTGGATTTATTGCTTCAAGTTTTCTAGCTCTTTTATCAATTTGCATTACTCTATTTAGAGGATCTTCAGAAGTGTAACCACTCTCGTCATGCTCATAGGAAGAAGCAACGTGCATTCCATTTTTTTGTCCTGGAATAGCTCTTGGCGAGATTCCGGAGGGGGTGATTTTATGTCTTAGAAAATCTTTTGCATTTTCCATATCTTCGTCTTTTTGCAATAAACCTCTTTTTAGTTGTAAATTATCTAATTTTAATTCTGTAGAATAAAGAGATTCGGCTAAATATTTGTCCAATAAAATTATCCCTGGAGTTTGTACAAGTTCTACCATATTCCAAACATTAAATGTTTCATAAAAGGCTTCTGCTGGATCTCCTGGCATACACACAATTCTTGGAAATTCTCCCTGAGAAGCATTTATTGTAAATAATAAATCTGCCTGATCAGTATATGTTGGCAAACCTGTAGAAGGACCTGCTCGTTGTACTTCTACTATTACACAGGGTATTTCTGCTATACCTGCATTGCCTAATGCTTCCACCATTAAAGAAAAACCACCTCCTGAAGTGGCAGTCATTGCCCTTACTCCTGCATAGGCTGCACCTAATACATAATTAATTGCAGCAATTTCATCTTCTGTTTGTTTTACCACTATATTATACTCCCTTGAGTGTGCTGCCATCCAATGTAAAATAGAAGAAGAGGGGCTCATAGGATATTCTGCTACCAATTTTACACCTGCCTTAACTGAGGCTAAACAAACAGCATCGTTTCCATTTAAAAGATAGTAAGACCTTTTTTGTTGAGGAAGAATAAAAGAAAAAATTTTTTCTATAGCTGAATTTGAAATATATTCATAACCCATTTTGGCAGCTTGTATGTTTTTTTCTGCAACTTCTCTACCTTTTTTAGCAAATAATTCATTTAGAATTTTTTCAAATAAAGAAAAATCTAATGAAAGTAGTTTCACTACAGCGCCAAGAGAAATTTGATTTATAAAAATTGGATCGCCAAGCTTAGCTGCAAACTCACTTAGTGGTAGTGGGACTGCAATTAGATTATTGGTCTTGATTTTTTCTAATACTTCAGAAGAAAATTTTTGATCAAAAACTACTAAGCCACCTTTGTTCATTTCACAAATATGCTGGAGAATAGAGCGCCTATCAAATCCAACTAATATATCTACTTTTCCATCCAAAGAGTATATTTTTTGAGTATTTGCTCTAACAACTACAAAATTGTGCCCCCCTCTAATTAAGGAAGGATAATCATTTTCTGCAAAGACATAAAGGCCAGACCTCTGAAAGAGTTTTGCACAAAGAAAACCAGTTGTGGCTATACCTTCACCAGCCTCTCCGCCAAATAAAATCGAAATGTTTTCTACATTAAACTTTTCACAATTCATAAAAAAAGAATTAAAAAAAAGTATTTAAATCTTCCACAAATAAAAAATAAAATTCGACATTAAAAGAAAAATCAAATTAATTGAAAAAAAATTATAAGAATTAAAAAATTATCTTCTTGAACTTCATAATAATAATTAAAAAATTCATAGGAAGTTCTTTTTAATTATTAAAGAGAGATGAAATTTAAAAGTTCTATCAAATTCTCTCAAAAGATGTTCTTTTAAAACTTGATGTTCTGACTTTGGGATAAAAAAGTAGAATATATTTTTTGATAAATATTAAAAACAACTTTTTCAGCAATAGAATATTTTTTAGAATAAACTTTTAAAATAAGCTGAAAATTTTTTAGTTCTTTTAACTTTCTATCTAACTTTTTTTTAGAAAAAAACTACAAAAAATTTTTTAGATCTAAAATTTTTTTATATAAAACAAAAGAGTTTATTACAGCCACACCTTTTTACCTTTTTAAATTGTATTTATCTAATTTATTGATAAATAACTAGAAAAGTTTAAATTAAATAGCGTATTAAAGTAAAGCATAAATCAGATATAAAATAAGGATGAAAGAATGGTTTGTAGTTGCTGTCTTGGCATAACAATCCCTATTGCTTTTTGTATTGGTGGTCTTGCTTTCTATTATGTTGCTTTTAAAGATTATCGAATTAGCAAACTTATTGAATATACTCCTACTTCTAAGATTATTGCAATTACACCTGGAATAACTGAAGTATATGGGGCTGTGAAACCATATAATGAACTAAAAATTTCTCCATACCTACAAAAAAAATGTGTTATTTACCAAACAAAAATATATAGATTGAAAAAAGAAAAATGGAATAAACTTCTAACTCTGTCTAGCAAAGATCCAATTTTTGTAGAAGATGAGACTGGAGAAGTGTTAGTTCAACCTTGGAATAAGGATTTCAAAGATGAATTCAATCATGGAGTGAGGATTAAAAAAGATGTTAAGTTGATGTATTTATCACTCGAAAATAAAAACAAAGGTTTTATCCAAAAATTTATTAATAAAATGAAAAGTTTTTTTAATGGAATATCAAATAGGGTTTTTGGAAAACAGATTTTTGGAGGAGTAGAATTAACATATGAAAAAATAAATATAATAGATGAAAATGAAAAAAGAAAAACAAGAGAGTTTCTTGAACGAGTTTCCCCTTTTCCCATAGGTGACAAAGATATAATAAAAATAGAAGAATCCTATGTTGAAGCTGGAGAAAAAATTTATGTGATCGGAAATGCAAGAATGGACGAAAAAGGACAGATGATTATAGAGGAAGGAAAAAATAGATTCTTTTGGCTTTCAGACACTGAAGAAAAAAAAGCTAAGGAACAAACTAGGTTTATAGCTCAAATCTATGGATTAATTGGCTCATTGTTGTTGATAAGTGGGATTGCAATTTTTTTAATGAGTATTGCACTAACCATTGAATTGACATTACCTCCCGATATTTTTCAAGAATTTTTGCTTATTTTATTGATTATATTGATTTTAATGAACCTTGTCTTTTTTGTTGTTGATATATTAGAGCTCTACAATGGAACAGTTAGACTTTTTCAAAATATTCAGAAAGCAAAAGCAAATTTAGATACTCTGTTGCAGATGCGCTCAGAGTTAATCCCAAAACTTCTAGAAGTAGTAGTTATGGCTACTAAACATGAGAAAGACATACAGGCTGAAATATCAAAGATAAGAACAATGCAAATACAACAAATGAATAAAACTTTGAATGCTTTTTTAGAAAATTATCCTGCTTTGCAATCCAATCAAAATTATCTCTTGCTTCAAAAACAACTGGCTAGTTTACAGGAAAAAATAGCTGGCCTACAAACTTATCTTGTTGATTCTATCACCCTTTATAATACCCGTGTGCAGTCTTTTCCATATCTTTTATTTGCACCACTAGTTGGTTTTAAACCACTACCAATTCCAAAATTTTTTGAAAACCAGTAAAAATTTAATTGAAAGTTTATTTAGAAATATATATAATTCTAAATTGTTCCAACATAGGAATTTTTTTCTTTCTTTACTTTTAGAAGTAGTTTTTGTAGTACTGATTTAGATTTTGCACCACTAACGGTAGGATAGAATTCTTTAATATAATTTTCAAATTCTTCGTAATGAGCAAGAGGATTTTTGCACCTAGTTCCCCAATCAAAAACAGCACACTTAAAGTTTTTTCCTAATTCTTCACCATAAAACTTTTGTGTTTGGGATTTAGTGGGTGGAGGAATAATAGCATCTGGGCCAAAAAACCTTAAATCTGTTCCATCTGGCATGAGGTGGAAAACCTGATGGGCAAATATGATAGCAGAATTTATATTTTCAAATTTTTCTAATGCTTTTTTAAAAGCAATTGCGCCTTTTTTTGAACCTGCAAGAGTAACAAAGAAAATAGAATTTATTTTTTTGTTTTTTTCTTCTGAAATTTTTTTTAGATGCTCTATAGCTTTAGAAAGAGTAGCACCAGTTGCTAAAGTGTCACCAATAACAATAGTTGCATTATCTTGCAGAGCTTCAAAATTAGAATAATCAATCCTAGCATCAAATTCTCCAAATTTTTGCGGAAGCATAAATCTAGAAATTCCTAAAAAACATTGAGGTAAAGAGAAATTAAATAATTTTTTAAAACCAAAATTTAGATTATAAAACAAACCACCACTCAACAAAACTAGTTCTACTAAAGTTTTTCTTGGAGTTTTATTTTTTAAGCAGAGAAACTGGATTGCTTTTACAAATTCTACCCCTACCCTTTGCATTTTATTTTGTAAAGAGATGCCGGCAGAATAAGGATGATATAAAACATCTGAAAATGATTTATGACAAATAATATAGCTATTTTGTGGAAATTCTTCCTCTACTATTTTGTATATTTTTAAACCTCTAAAATTTTTAAAGAAAAACAAGTTTTCCATAAAACTTCTTGCGCAAAAAAGCTTAAAAAAGTGTTTTTGTTTTTGCAAGATTGAACCTTTTTTTGTTTATAATTTTTGTATTAGACAAATTAGTTAAATTAAAAATTGCATTGATTAAATCAACTTTTTTTAGTTGAGTTATATAAATAGAAAATTAGCTACTAAAACAAAAATAGAGTTTCCAAAAAAATATTAAAAGTGGAAGGGGTGGGATTTGAACCCACGAACCCGCTAAGGGACAGGATTTCCCAAAATGAGCTATTTTCTGAGTCCTGCGCATTTGACCAGGCTTTGCTACCCCTCCGATTCTTATAATATTCTTTGTTGTTTATTTTTTTTACTTTTGTTGATTTTTATTAAAAACCTATTCCTCCTGGTGCATCTGGTAAATTTTTATCTCTAAGGGGTAATTTTTTATCATTTTTATTAAAAAACTCAAAAAATTTTTTTTGCAGCTGGAGGGTATTTGATGTCACTACCCCTTCTCCACCAACAAATACAAAATACTTTTTATTTTCTTGTAGATTTTTTAAAAGGCTTACCTTTTGCATATTTTACACCTCCTTAATTATTGCTCTCCAAATTGAAGATGGAGAAACATTAAAAATTCTAGCAAGTTCTCTAACACTTATTGGATTGTTCAAATAATAGTTTTTTATAAACAATATTTGATCTGGAGTTAGTTTTGTTTTTTGTTTGTTTTTAGCCGCTGCCTCCAGATTTGGAACAAAAGTAGAAAAATTAGACTTGGCTTTAGAGGATGGCTAAACACCCTTTTTTCTTAGTATTTACCTCCTTTAGAGTCATTTTTAGTACCTCCTTTAGAACTATTATAAAATAATAATTATATAAAAAAGTTTAAATAGGTGTGTTTCATTTGGTGCTTTCTATCTCTATCTTACACTATCTTATAGAATCTAGAAGCACTTTTTCTAATTCTACTGGTCCATACTCTTCTAATACTTTAATTGCAACTGAAAGTTTTGCCTCTGAATTAGAATATATTTCCATTATAGGTTGGCCCTTGGTTATCATGTCGCCTTTTTCACAATATAAATAAATCCCAGCTTCTTTATCTGCAGGAGCTCCAGCAGCTCTTGCAACTCTTGCCAATAGCTTATTGTCAAGATGAGAAACTCGCCCAGTTTTAGAAGAATAAACTGTATGCTTATACTTTGCAAAAGAGATGTCCTTAGAAGAAACGTTCTTTTTACCTCCTTGCCATTCTACTATTTCTTGAAATTTTTTTAGAGCTTTTTTGCTATCTAGTATTTTAGCTGCTAATTCCACTCCCTGGCCTTTTTTTACTTTTCCTGCCAATTCTAATAATTTACCAGCCATAATTAGAGATTTTTCTCTTAAGTCATGGGGCCCCTTACCTTCTAGAACTTCTAAAACATCTTTGCATTCCAAAGCTGGTCCAATACCATTTCCTATTGGGTCTTCTCCGTTTGTTATTAATGCTTCAATTTCGATTCCCAATTTTCTACCTATGTTGATAAAGTCTGATGCTAGTTGTTTTGCTTCTGCAGCATCCTCTATTTTTACTCCTCGCCCCACAGGGATATCGATAATACAATATTTCGCACCAACTGCCTTTTTCTTTGCCAAAATAGAAGCAAGCAAAACTCCTTTTGGATCTAATGAAAGAGGGTTTCTTATTTTAATAAGTTTGTCATCAGCCGCAGCAAGATTTATAGCTCCTCCCCAAACAATGCAACCACCTATGCTTCTTGTTTGTTTTTCGATTTCTTCTATTTCTAAAGAGACATTTGCTAAAACCTCCATAGTATCTGCAGTACCTGCTGCAGAGGTAATAGCCCTGGAAGAAGTTTTTGGGATATAACAACCTGCAGCTGCAACTATTGGGACTATTAGCATAGTAGTTCTATTACCTGCAACACCACCTATACAATGTTTATCAACTACTGGTTTTACATTTAATTTTAATGTCTGTCCACTTCTTACAATAGTGTTTGTAAGCCCAATTATTTCTTCATCTGACATACCGTTTATATAACATGCTGTCATAAAAGAGGCAAGCTCTGCATCAGAAAGTCTATTTTCAACAGCATCTTTTATTATTTGATCTATTTTCTCTGCAGATAAGCTTTTTCCTTCGATTTTCTCTTTAATAAAAGAAAGAGTTTGTGGCCTTAAGACCAGTTGAGCATAAATAGTCTGTCCATCTTCTACCTCCAAAGATTTAGCAACATTTTCAAATAAACCAATCTCTCCAGCTTTTAGCATCTCGTTAGTTAAGTCCACTATAGCAATTAGGTTTTTTTTCTTCTTTGGATTTTCCAACTTTATTCTATAGTCTGCATAAATACCGTTTTGAAAAGCAAAAGTAGAATTTAAAACTACGATATTTCCAGCTGCCATAATCTTTATTTTTCTCACCTTTAGTGCCAATTTTTGAATTTTAAAAATCTTTTCTTTTACATTATTGTATTCTGAACTCTTCATCAATACTCACCCCTGGCAACTCTTAATTTTTTTTCGGCAATAAAAGCCATTAGTTGAGGAGGGATTAACCCCTCTTCAGTAATATAAGCACTTATAAAGGCTGCAGGAGTGCGGTCAAAGCTTGGATTAAAAACTTGAAGATTTTGTGGAATGGGTATCTCTTGTGATTGCTCCTTTTGATAAAGTCCATTCCCCCAAACTTCTAAAACATCTCTCTGTTCAATAACTTCATCTATACCAAATTTTGTAAGTGGGTCATATTTAAATATTTCAGCAGCAGAGAAGAACTTTACTTGGTTTAATTTTGCAACTTGAGCCAGAGTATAAGTACCAATTTTATTTATTAAATCTCCTTCGGCAGTTATTGCATCTGCACCTACTAAAACTAAATCGTGTTTTTGTATTATACTCCCAACGGCCCCATCTACATAAAGATTAGTTTTTATACCATATTCGGCTAGTTCTCTTGCAGTGAGACGTCCTTGAAATAGAGGTCTTGTTTCTAAACAACTTACCTCGATATTTTTATTTTGATCATAGCAATTTTGCAAAATTTTAACCACAGAGGTAGAATGACAGTGTACCAGAATTTTAGAACCATCCTTTATTGCAGAAGCACCAATTTGAGCTAATTTCTCTATTTCTTGATCCATCAAATCTAACAAATTATTCTCGAATTTTAATAATTGAGATTTTAATTTTTCTAAATCTTCTTTTTGATTTAGATTGAGCCAACTTAAAATAAATCTTAAAGTAGTTCTTAGAGAATTTCTCATCATTGGCTCAGTTGGGCGAGTTTTTTCTAGTTCTAAAACTAAGGCTAAAATTTCTTCATGAAATTTATCTACAGTAGTGGCTCGTGAATTTCTTATTTGCCAGATTATTGCATCTACAGCTGCTTTTGCAACTCTTCTTGCTCCCTGAATTTTCAACTCTTTAATAGCACTAATAATTTCTTGGGCAGATCTTGCAGGAGGTGCAGTTCTTTTTGAAAAATGTTTTTCCATACCTAAAAAAACAACAATTTAATTTAAAAATATATTTTGACAAAATAATTAGATAAAAATTTTATAAAAATTTACAACAGTAAAGAAGAGGTGAAAAAAATGAATTTAGAGGAACTACTAAAAGCTAGATATGCTACAAAAATTTTTGATAAAAGAGAGATACCACAAGAAAAAATAAACAAGCTTTTGGAAATGATTACTTTAACTCCCTCTTCATATAATTTACAGCCTTGGAAAATAAAAATTGTAAAGGACCAAGAGCTAAAAGAAAAACTTTTTTATGCTTCATACAACCAAGAACAAGTTCGTACCTGCTCTCACCTTTTAGTTTTTTGTGCAAATTTAGATATTGAGAGTAATATAAAATTACTAGAACAAAAACTTCTTGAAAGGGAAAAAAAAGAGAAAATAGAACCATATATAAATATGCTAAAAGAATTTGCTTTTTCTACAAAAGGTGAAAAAAGACTAAGCTGGGCCCAAAGACAACTATACCTAGCAGCCCAAACTGCCCTTTTGGCTGCAAAATACTTGGGATTTGACTCTTGTCCAATGGAAGGATTTGAACCTAAAAAATATAGTGAGATTTTGAAATTACCTCAAAATTTAGTACCTACTATTATAATTCCATTAGGTTATGCTGCAGATAAGCCAAGACCAAAAATTAGATTTTCTGTTGATGAAATTTTGGTTTAATTTTTTAATTAATTTGGAGAGAATTTTTACTAAATTTTGGTAAAAATTTTTAAATAGGGCTCTATTTTTTATTCTATGGTGATGAAAATGAAAAACATAATAATTGGAGGAATAATACTTTGCCTCTTTTTTGCAATTGGGTTAGTTGCTGGATTTGGTCCAATTGGAGGAGGCTTGGGCCAAGCAGCATTAAATCAAACACTTATTGATAAACATATGGAATTTATGAATGCAATGCGCTCTGGAAATTTTGAATTAGCAAAACAGATTGCAAAAGAATACAACTTTGGACCAAGATGGCTATGGGACGAACAAGAGTACAATCTACATGTCCAACTA
>JAWAEU010000009.1:0-25961 GCA_038891055.1 Candidatus Anstonellaceae archaeon
TGTAACTTATGCAGCAGGACAGCTTGCAAGTGCAGAAATGAGGGCAAGAGCAACTGGTTGGGCAACAGCAATGATTGTAGGTGCATTATTTGGATTTGTGCTAGTCTCCCTATTTCCTCCAATTTTATATACTTTATATAAGAATGTTAACTCTCAAGTTACATCAGATTGGTGTACTAAGTGTTCAACAGGAGGTAGTAGTGGAGGAAGTAGTGGTGGGGATGTAGACAAATCATACAATCCATCAGACAAAGACACTTTTAAGGATCCAGGCAGAATTGGTACCGGCTAGTATTAAGATCATAAATTAGAATAAAAATCAAAGTTAAAAATTACTTTTTTAGTACATGTTTAAAAATCTTATTATTTTTATTTTTTTATGGATATTGAATTTGTCTTATTTAAAAATATAAAACTTAAAAATCCAATTATAATTCAGGGATTTCCAGGTGCAGGATTAGTTGGCACTATGTCTTCTCTTTATTTAGTTGAAAAACTAAATATGGAATTAGTAGGATATATCCAATCTTCAAAATTTCCACCAATAGCAGCAATACATAGAGGAAAACCTCATTTTCCAGCAAGAATCTATGCATCAAAAAAGCATAATCTAATAATTATTTTATCAGAATTTGTTATACCCACTCATTTTATATTTTATTTAGCAGAGCAGATTTATTTACTTGCAAAAAAATTAAAAGCAAAAAAAATTATTTCTTTAGGTTCTATTTTAAAAAAGGAGGAGGAGCAAATAGCAGATAAAATTTATGCAGTAGTTTCAACTTCAAATTTAGCCAAGGAATTAGAAAAAAACAATATCCATGTAATTAAAGAAGGAGTTACTACAGGAGTGAGTAGTTTCCTTTTATCAAAAGGGGCAATAGATAACTTTGAAGTGATTTCACTTTTGTCAAATTCTTCTAATAGTTCTCTAGACTTAATGGCATGTTATAATTTACTTTCAAAATTAAAAAATTATCTTGATTTAGATATTGATTTAAAAGACTTAGAATTAGATGCTAAAAAAATGGAAGAGCAAATGGAGAAAATAGCACAAAAAATTCAAAATGAGCAAATGGTTGCAGATAAGGATAAAGAGCCATCAATGTACCAATAATTTTTTAAACTAATTTTTTCATTATTTTTTTTGCAGAGGTAGCAAAGCCAGGTCAAATGCGTCAGACTTAAGAAAAGTGGGGTCTTAGACAAAAGTGTTTTAAGACATCTGATGGCCTAGCGCCTTCGTGGGTTCAAATCCCACCCTCTGCATTTTTTATCTTTAAAAGAGCTTTTTTTATTTTCTTTTTTCTCTTTTTTTGTATTTTAGTTAACACTTCTTCTCCTTTTTCAATAAAAGCTAAATATCCACTATGCATCAATCCAATGTTTTCAGGCCTACAACCTATCTCTCTAACCAAAATTTTTCTCTCAATTATTTCAACACAATAATTTTTTTCCCAGCCAAATTCTTTTGCTTTTAGTACAAATTCTTTTAATTGTTCTATATTTGGAAAATACCCTACAATTACTCCGCTTTCTTTTAATACAGCTATTGCGTGTTTTATTGCTAGATGAGAATTTGGTAAATCTAAAAAAACCACATCTACCTTTTCTTTTGCAAATCTCTCCTCCTCAAATCCATCTCTAATAACATCTCTTATTATTATTTCCACATTATTTATATTCAGCTTTTCAATATTTTTTTTTGCTATTTTAGCAAATTCCTCTTTTATTTCATAGCTTATTACTTTTTTTGCTACCATACCTGCCATTATCGCAAAATAACCAGAACCACTTCCAGCATCTATCACTATGCTCTCTTTTGTAATTGGACAATAATTAATTATGATTGCTGCATCTTTTGGTAAGATTACTTGTGGTTTTCGTTCCAATTTTTTTAAATAATCAAAAATCATATTTCTCCCTCAATTTTTATTTTGGTAGGCATTCACTCCAACCATCTCCACACTCATTGCATGTTTTATATCCAAAGTTGCAACCATCCAATAAGCAGATTACTTTTTTACCAGGCTGGCAAATTTTGTTTTCATAGCATTCACTCCATATGCCAGAAATACAAATTCTCTTTCCCCTACATCCTTTCTTAGTATAACAAATTTCTTCAGCCCCGTTTTGGCACTCCTCCATTATCATTTGTTGGCCTATGTTAGGTAATTCTTGATTTTGTTTTACATCTTCAGGCTGATACTCCATTTGTTTTACTTCTCTATTTTTGTTCATATCTTTATAGATAAAAATAAAAGAAAAGAGTAGAATAAAAACAATTAAAATATAAAAAACCATTGCTTTCTCTATATACCTACACCCTATTTTTATTTTAATTAATTTTTAGATTTTGTAGTTGTTGTGGAGAGACTTTTATATTTATTTGTATTTTTGGAGAGATTTCAGAAATTAAGCTGCTCAAAAGCCCTCCTTTTTTCTGAGTTTTTGGGCATATCTTAAGAGTTTTATTATAATTTAGCAGGCTTGATAATTTTTCCAATGCTTTTTCTTTACCCCCCAATTCATCCACTAAACCTATAGTGTAAGCTTGTTTTCCACTAAATATAGCTGCAGAATAAATTTCGTCTAAATATTTTTGATCTATTTTATTTCCTCTAGAGCTAATTAATTTTTCCCTAAAGTCTTCAAATGTTTCATTTATTAATCTTTGTAGAAGTTGGATTTCTCTCTCAGTAGGCTTTCTTGATATATCTCCAATATCTTTTAGTTCTCCGCTTTTTATGTTGGTTTGATTAATTCCTATTTTTTCAAATAATCCGCTTAGCTCTATTAATGTCATTCTTGCTCCTATAGATCCAGTGATTGCAGCTGGCTCTGAAACTATATAGTCGGTAGCTAATGCTACATAATATCCTCCAGAAGCTGCTAACTCTCTAAAATAAGCTACTTTTGGTTTTTTACTATTTTTAAGAGCGTTATATATTTCCTGGCTTGCTACAACTGAGCCACCAGGAGAATCTATTACAACCAGATATCCCTTTACTTCTTTATTTTTTTCTGCCCTATCTATTTGTTCTTTAATATCTAAACTAGATATAACGTCAGCTTCTGATTGAAATATGGATGGTTCCACTTTATAGGATACTATCTGTCCATTTATTTCAATTTCTTCCACACATCCTTCAATCAAAGGAGAGAAGGAGCCCTCTTTAACTCCCTCATTTCCAAAAATCAATAAAAAAAATCCAAATAACAAAGCAGCTACTGCAAATGCAATAAACAAGTAAGAAAAAATAGGGTTTTTCAAAAAAGAAATCTCAATAGGCTGACTCTCTTTTTTTAGTCCCTTATTCATTTTATCCCTCTTTTTTTAAATCCTCTTTATAAAATTATTGCTTATTTCAAATTTTTCTTTGTTACTTTGTTATATTCTATTTTTCTTAATAATTTATTAAATCTTTTGTTGTAATCTTATCTATGCTGGACATTTTGTATTCTATATTATTTATCTTACCTGCTTATGTTGCAAGCTCTTCTCCACTGATTTTAGGTGGAAGATTACCTTTGGATTTTAATAAAAAATTTTTTGACGGCCAACCTATTTTTGGAAAAGGAAAAACTTGGCTTGGCTTTTTTGGAGGTTTTTTTAGCGGATTATTGGTCTCTATTTTAGAGGCAAAGCTTTTAATCAACTCCCAATTCGATTTATTTGCATCAAATATCTCTATGTACTTATATCTAGGTTTTTTGCTTTCATTAGGAGCAGTCATAGGTGATGTTTTAGGCTCTTTTATAAAAAGGAGATTGAAAATAAGTAGGGGGAAGCCTTCTTTTTTATTAGATCAGCTTTCTTTTTTAGCAGTAGCTTTAATTTTTAGTTATTTTGGTGGGTTTAGATATCTCTTTAGCATCGAAAATATTTTATTTTTATTTTTTTTAACTTATTTTGTTCATCGCTTAGCAAATTCTTTTGCTTATTTGCTAAAATTAAAAAAAGTTCCATGGTGAGGTGGGAGATATGCAAATAGTTCAACAAAAAAATTTGGAGGAAACAGATGCAGAAGTTGTTATTTTTGGAATGTACAATATAAAAGAAAATGAACAGCCTCCTCTTCCCTCTTGGGTCAAAAAGGATGACCCTCAACTCAAAGATTTTTTTGCAAATCTTTCTCAATCAGTTAGTTTTTCTGATGTAACCATAGGAAAGAAAAAATTTTTAAAAGCCATATTGTTGGGATTAGGTAAAAAAGAAAAGTTAAATCAATTTAACTTTTGTATCGCTTTTTCTAATATAGTTATGGCACTAAAATCAAAATTCTATTCAAAATTAGCTTTGGTTTATGACAGGGCAGAATTTACAAAAGCACTCTCCTCTCAGATTGTAATGGCAGATTACGAATTTTCAGATTATAAAGAAAAAAAAGAGCCCCATCCTAAATTGGAAGTTATTTATTTAATAGCTGAAGGAAAAAGTGTTGATTTAACAAACGATATAAAAATTGGAAAATTTTATGGCGAAGCTGCAAACTACGCTCGCTCTCTACAAAATAAACCTGCAAATTTAGCAACTACTAATTTTATGGTTAGTGAGGCAAAAAAATTAGCAAAAGAAAATGGTTTTCAAATAGTAGTTTTAGATCATAGAGCTTTGGAGAAAAATGGACTAAATGCACTTTTAGCAGTAGGAATGGGGTCAAAAAATCCACCATACTTAGTTCTTTTAGTTTATAGAGGGGATAAATCTAAAAAAGAATTTGATTTAGGCGTGGTAGGTAAAGGAATTGTTTTTGATTCTGGAGGGCTTTCTCTAAAACCAGCCGAATATATGGAAGATATGAAATTCGATAAATCAGGAGCTTGTGGTGTTTTAGGAATATTTTATGGGCTTGCAAAATTAAAACCCAAAAAAAATATTGTTGGAGTATTAGCTCTGGCAGAAAATATGCCCTCAGCATCATCATATAGACCAGGTGATATTATTGTTGCCTATAACAAAAAGACAATAGAAGTAGTAAATACAGATGCAGAAGGGAGAGTTGCACTTGCAGATGCATTAGCTTATTGCACAACTAAATATAAACCAAAATATCTGATTGATCTAGCAACTCTAACTGGGGCTTGTGTAGTTGCATTAGGAGATTTAGCAGCAGGCATAATGGCAAATGATGAAGAAATAAAAGAAAAATTATTAGTCTGTGGGGAAAAAACAAACGAAAGACTTTGGCCTCTTCCTACTTGGGAGGAATATGATGAGAAAGTGAAAAGTCAAGTTGCAGATGTAAAAAATGTAGGAGAAAGAGGCATAGCTGGAGCAATAGCAGGTTACTCATTTTTAAAGGTCTTTGTTGATTCCTCCACAAAGTGGGCTCATATAGACATAGCAGGTACATCTTGGTCAGACAAGCCAAAATTTGGGATGGGTGCAGGTGGCTTGGGCTTTGGAGTGAGATTGGTTTTAGAATATATTCTAAACTATTAAATCTAAATCTAATTTTTTATTTTTTGTTTTTTTTATTTTCTGTTTTACTTTATCTAATATAAGTTAGATCTTTTTGCTTAGAGGAAGAAGCCTCTAGACGCCCAAGTTCTTTTTGTGCCATTTCTTCCAGTTTTCTTATAAATTTTTCTCCTTCTGCAACTTTATTTTCCATTTCTTGAGTATCTATCTTTATTTCTATTATTTCAAGCAATTTAAGTAGCAAATTAAAAGCAGCTTTAGGATCAATATAATTTCCTTGAGTTAGTGCCATAAGGCACAAGCCATCTATTTTGTGTAATTTTCCTATTCCAATTAAAAGGCCTGCTGCACCTACTATTGCCCCAGCAGTCTCTCCAAACTTTATTCCAAATCTGGAGTACTTTTCAACCACTTTTTTTGATGTGGCTGCCCCATAAATAGATGAGTCATTTTTTATATTTCCAGTACCATATCCACCAAGAGTTATTATAAATCTTCCATTTTTCTTTTTAAAATATTTTATAATCTCTTCATTCACTTTATATTGACCTTCAGGGTCATTGGGCTGAATATCTCCAGCTAATATTAAAAAGTCATTATTTTTGCCCTTTAGTTTATAAATTTTCATAGAGGGCATTTTTACAACTCCTTTTTTTGTCATATTCACTTGGGGAGGAAAATAAGAAGAATATATTTTGGCTATTTTTTCAGCTTTTGATTTTTTAATAAGGTAATCAACTGCTATTTTAGCAACCAACCCAACTCCAGGTAATCCTTCTATAAGGATGGGTTTGTTTAATTTTACTCCTTTTTTTTCAATAATAATTGTATCATTCATTTATCTCCCCATATTTTATTTTTCTTCTATATTTCCCAACTTTATCTAGTGGGTCAAACCTTGGTGGATGAGGATTTATAGTTAGAATATCTCCTATTTTCTTTTTAAGCGTATAGTTTTTTGTTTTTTGGCATTTACGAATTAGAGACATTTTCTTTTTCCTCCAATTCATAGATAATGTCATTCTCTTTAGCTATAGTGGCTATTTTTTTAAGTACTTGGTCAAATTCTTTCGAGGCTTTTTTTGGCTCTGTAGTTATAATGCTAATCTTATATTTAGGAGCTCCAAGGTAATGTACATTTAGTGGTTGAGAGGCAATTGTCATATTCTTTATTTTGGTCAATATTTCTTTTATTTTATTTATTCCTTCAGGAGAGTATGTAGTCAATTTTATAGTTTTACTAATTTGTATGGAACTCCTTTTAATATTTTTTTGTAATACATTTAAAATTTTTTGATATTCTTGTGGTGTTATATTAAAATGAGAAAAATTAAAATCCTTATTTTGCATTTCTTCTAAAGCAAAATAAAGATTATTATATTTTTTTTCTAGTTGTTCTTTTAGTTGTTCTGCTCTTTTTTGACTTAAAGCCGCTTCTTTTACAGCTAACTCAAATACTTTTGTTGCTCTCTTTTTTTGCCTATACTCTTTTATTTTATTTTTTGCTTCGTATTCTGTTACTTTCTTTAGTGATACATCTATTTGATTTTTATTTATGTCTACATTTATTACTCTAACTACAAGATGTTGTCCCTCATGTAAAAATTCTCTTATATTTTTAATCCACCTAGGTGCAACTTCTGAAATATGTAAAAATGCTTCCTTATTATTATATTCTTCCAATATGCAAGTAGCCCCATAGTTCATAACCTTTTTTACTTTAGCCAATACCAGCTCATCCACTTTCGGAAAGTCATTCATTTTCTCACTATTTTTTTATTCTAATCTTTCTAAAACTTTCATTCTTTGGTCAAGTTTTATTTTTCCTCCAGTTGGATATGCTATTGTCTCGTTACAAACTAAGCATTTCACTATGCTTTTAGCATGTTCAAAGATTATTTGTTCATTTGAGCAGACACATTTTACTTTCAAAAAGCAAGCCCTCTGACCCATACTCTCACCTTATTTTGAAACTATCTCTAGCTTTTTTCTAGTTCTACTCCCGACTGTCCTTGGGGTTTTCTTTTTACATTCGCTGCAAGTTAATATAACCACTTGTTTTTTTCCCTGTTTTTTTACAGGTACTTTACCAGCTCTTTTTCCTCCATGCCCCTTTAATTTTCTCTCGTGTTTTCTTGTACCTATAGCTAGTGACCTGGGTGGACTTTTAGATGCAAGTTTAACTGTTTGAACGGTATGTTTATTACAATTTCTACAATATGTTCTAATCTCTTTTGGCATTTTCATCTTTTACACCTTATACTAAATTAATAATAGTGTTTAATAGTTTTTTTATATCTAACTAAGTTTATAAATCCTATTCTATTTTAGCTGCAAACCCGGCATTAATAAGCCATTCTGCTTCTTCCTTTTCGGTTTTTATAATTTGGTCTTTTTTATAAGGGCCACTAATTTTTCCTTTTGAGGTCACGTACTCTTCTACATCTTCTAAAAATTTAATAGTGACGCCTTGGGAATCTTCTTCTTTTTTTTCTTTTTCTATCTCGTCTATCCATTTTAATTGTTTTTTTAAAAGAGCTTGGAGCTCATTAAAAAATTCTAATTCTTTTTGTATTTCTGTGTTTATTTTTCCACTTAAAAATGCTGCTAGTGCTATTTTTTGCATCCTAAGTTTTGTCAATTCCTTTATCCTATTTTTTATATTTTCCAATTCTATTTTTGATTGTTCGTCATTTTTTGAATTTAGACTATATACTAACTCTTTTACTTCGTTTTCAAAATTTTTTGGCAACTCACAAAGTAAGTTTGTTGACTTTTCAGTCCTATATATCTCACACAACTGGTGATAACTTATCATTTTTCCCACTTTTGTATTATTAATTCCCTCCCTATTTTAAATATTAAAAAACAAAATTATTAAACTTTATAGTAATAAATTGAATTAGCACAAATAGGAGTATTTATAATTATTTTTTGTGAATTATTTTTACCAAGGGTGTTGTTGGGATGGATTTGAATTTAAATGCAAAGCAACTTACATATTTTGCAATTTTTGTTTCTTTATTAGGAGCTTTTGGAGCATATGCAACCTCTGGGGGTTTTTTTGCAATATTAGCAGCTATATTGTGTGGAGCTGGGGGTTTGGGAGCACTTTTATTTTACAAGTATGGTTATTTAATCATTCCTCTACTAACTAAGAGATCAAATATAGTGCAAATATTTGCAGGTGGCTATGAAATTCCTCCTTCTCAGGAGGTTATACTAAAAAAAGAAGGAAATATATACTATGCCTCTGCATTTTTAGGTATAAAACTTTATGATTCTACTACTGAAAAAAGTCCACAAGAAAACATAGTTTATTCTGAATATTTCGAGAGAGCAATTTCTTCAGTGAGGTTTCCTGTAAAATTTTCGATGATGGTTTATGTTATAGATATCTCTCATCATAGAAGGGAGTTAGAAACAAAATATGCTGAAGCTCAATTAAAATTATCCAGAGAGAGAGAAAAGCCAGAACCAGATATTTTAAAATTAGATAGGTACGAAAAAGAAGTAGCTATGTATGAGGCCCAGTTAAATCGTCTTATCTCTGGATTTAAACCAATGGGAACAATAATTTATGCAATGACTACCGCTACTGGACTATCTAAAGAGGCAGCAATCGCAGAAGTAAAATCTCAGGCAAATGAATTAAGGTCAACATTAGCAAATGCTTTAAATGTTCAAGTGGTACATCTACAAGGAGATGAAATGTTAAAATGCTTTGAGTGGGAGCATATAATCCCCCCAACAGCAACCGCCATGGAGAGCGCAGCCTATTAATTTTAATTTTTTTGGGGTTTTTATGGGAAATTTGGAACTCTTTTATACTTCTAACAAAGTTTTAGCAACAAGAAATTTTTTTGTTAGACCACCAGAGCCACCAGAAGAGTTCCTTTTAAATAGCCCTTCAGATTCCATTTTTGTTGGCTTTACAAAAATTTTTCATGTTCCATTTTATTGGTCTTTTAAAAATATAACCAATCCACATATAGCTGTGGTTGGTATTACTGGTGCAGGAAAATCTTATTTTATAAAGACCTTTTTGACTAGAGCTTCTTACGTATGGGGAGCAAATGCATTTATTATTGATTGGGCTGGGGAATATAAAGAATGGGTAAAACAAACAGGAGGTAAAGTGATCTCATTAGGAAAAGGCTCAAACATAAACTTATTGGATTTAGGAGGAATGAAGCCCTCTGATAGAATAAAACAAGTTATGAGAGCACTCGAGCTTTTGACAGATATTGCTCGCTATCCAGAACAAAGAAGACTAACTGAACTAGCAATCGAAAAAGCTTATTTAGAAGCAAAATTTAATTTAACTTCTACTATTCAAAAAGATCCTTTAGGAAAACCACTAAAACCACCCACACTAAAGGATGTTCAAAGAATTTTAGAAGACCAACTAAGAAGTGGGTCTTATGAGTTTCCAGCCGAATTAGAAAATGCGATTTATAGAATTAGAACATTTACAAGGGAGGGAGAGGACTTCTTTGCTTTGCCTTCTACTATAAAATTAGACGATTTATTAAATGCTGGTTTAGTATGTTTGGACCTCTCTGGTTTACCAGATGAAGTTTTTCGAGCTCTGGCTGCCTTATCCTGTTTACAATTTATAAAGGAAAAAATGAGAGCTGAGGGGTGGAAGCCAGAAAAAGGAATAAAATTATTTGTAGTTTTAGATGAAGCTTGGAAAATTGCTAGGGAAGAGAATTCGGATGCAGTCATGATAGTTCGAGAAGGTAGAAAATATAATTTTGGCCTCATTGTTGGTTCCCAAAATCCAACCGACATCTCAGAATCGATATTTTCTAATGTGGGTACTACTTTTATTTTTAGAATAAAATTTGAAAGATATCTTGACTATCTACAATCAACTTTAAATTTTTCAAATTTTATGCGAGATGAAATAAGAAAATTATCAGTAGGTCAAGCCGCAGTTAATATGGCTTTTCAAACTTCTGTACATTTTTCAGAAACCTTTATCTTAGAAAAAGTTGTAGGAGAGGAACCAATTATTGAGTTTTTCTTAGATTTAGACGAACTTGCGGGTGGTAGAATGGCAAAATCTGTATCTTTTGAAAAGGAAGAATTGAGAAAACAACTTAGGGGATTTGGTTTAAATGAATTTGCAATCGAAGAAATTTGTTCAGAATTTACAAAAAACAACAAACATTTAAACATCGTAAATTTTGTAATTCTTCTTGAGAGAAAAGGAATAGCTAGAAAAAATATCTCTTCTCTTTTAAAAGGTTTTGGAGTGGAGGATTCTATAATAGTAGATGTTTTTTCAAGAGTAGATTTCAAGAAAGTAGGTGTAAAGGGAATTTCTATGACAAAAATTTCTCTGCAGGATGATTTTGATGGAGTTTAGAGAAGGTGGTGAGATAGAAAATGGCAAGAGTTTGTATTATTTGTGAAAAAGAAATTTTAGAAGGCTATAGAGTAAAAGAAAGCGCTATTCTCAACTTTATAAAGAAAATTAAAAGTAGTCTAAAAATATTGAAGAACAACGAGCTTTATGTCTGTAGTAATTGTCTAGAAGAATACAAAAAAAGAAAAAAGAAATTTAACAATACTTTAGTCCTAAATTCTGTAGTAGGAATTTTATTGTTAGTCGCACTTGTGATTATACCTCTAGTATTCAATCAAGAAATTAGATTGGATGGCTTTGTTGTAATGATTTTTCTAATGGGATTTCTATTTTTAATTTCATTATTTTCGTATGTTCCAGATATAGAAGAACAAAAACAAACCTTTAGTCAAAACACCTCAATTTCCTCTAATCCTTCTAACTCTGCTATGAATTTAGTCCAAGAGGGAGAGATTTTAGCTACAACTTCTTTAGTGCCAGCCTCACCTCAACCTCCATTACAACCACTTGAACTTTCACAAAAAACAGAACAAATAAAACAAGATATTTCAAATGCTATTTTAAGTGCTTCTCTTTCAGCTAAAAAAATTACTAAGAAGAAAAAGTCAAAAAAGAAAAAATCAAAATCTCCACACAAAAGCAAAAAATCTCAAAAGGCTAAAACAAAAAGAATGAAAAAAACTAAAAAGCACAAATCTAAAAAATTAAGATAATTGAGGTGATATTTTGGCTTTAGATATACCAATTGCAAAAAAAGACGAAAAAAAGGATCAGGCATCCTACCCTACTCCAAATGTTAGGGGGTTTAGAATTTTTGCAAAAAGAAAGACAGATCCAAATTCATTGATCTCCTCACTTTCACAAGTGTCATTTTTATTTGTTTCCCAAGACCCTTCAGACAGAGATGTTGTTTTAGCACTAAATGTAGATTCGAGGGATATTTCTGGAAATCCCTACCTATTCTCTATCGTTTATTTTAAAAAAGATTTTATTGATGTTATTTATACTGTAAACCCTTCCAAATCTCCAAGATTGAGAAAACTAGAAGTTTTAAGTTATGTTCTAAATCTTTTGAGTATTTGCTACGAAGCATATGCTGTAAATCAACAGCAACTCTATCAATTAGTGGAAAATATACTCTCTGAGTCTAAAGAATATTTCTCAACAGAATATCAGGAGTTATTTTCAAAATACGATGTACTAAATGAAGAATATGAACGCTTATTAAAAAAGTTTAAACTTTTAGAAGAATCAAAAAAGGAATTAGAAAATGAAGTTTATAACCTAAAATCCAAAAACCAAGAATTATCAGAAAAATTACAAAAATTCGAGCAATATTCAGATTCTGTTTTAGCAGTTAAAATTCAAGAATGGATTGCAGAACACAATGGAGAAATAAACATAGTAGAATTTGCAAAAGTTTATAATGTGCCAGAGTCAAAGGTTGAACAAATTCTTAATAACTTAGTAGCTGAAGGTTATTTAGAAGGTTCTGGAAAATAAAAAAGTGAAAAAAATGTCTCAAGAACCAGATGTCTCAAAATTTAAGCTTAAAAAATCTTCTTTTAAATTTATCCAGCTTAAAAAATATGAACCAAAAAAACATTTTTTAATAAAAAAATATCAACAGGACCCAATCAAATTACTCTTAGAAAATCTTTCTAAAAAAAAGGATGGTGGAAAAAAATCAATAATACAACAGCAAAAAGTAGACCTAAAGTCACTTGTTATTGCCCATCCTATTTTAATGGGAGGTGCTTTTTTAGTATTAGTGGTTGTGTTATTTTTTATTTTCTCTGCCATGTTTAAGCCACCACTATTAACCCCAATCTATCCTTCTCAGCAGAATTATTTTTCAGGAGATCTTAAATTCAAAGTAATTGATAGTGGTGTGCTCTCTTTTGGTTCATTATTGAATCCTTCATTTGAACCATTTATAGTTTTAGATTATCTCCCAATTTCTCTAAAAAATTGTTCAGTAGAAGCGTTGTTTTATAGTTCTTCTCCCTCAAGACATGTTTTTGTTTTAGATTATTATAAAGATGGGGCAGATACTTATCCTGCGTTTAGGGAAAAATTAGAAAAAATTTTAAATAAAAATGGTTGGGTGATAAGTGACATAACTATAGATGATCTAAAGGATTTACCTGGAAGTTCTACTTTGTTAATTCCTACAGGTTATATGCCAAAAAGACTTCTTGGCAGCGAGGGATTTCCATCTATTGTTGATTTGGCAAGTAGAGGTATTGTTGTTATTTACTTAGGTCAGCCTTTTGATGAAAATGTTTTTGATGAAGCTGGTAATATAGAGCCAGTGGACAAAGAAAAATTAAATTCTCTAAATATTGTGTTTGATAAAAAGGTAAAAATTTCTTCTTCCGATGGATTTTCTTTGACTATGCCTTATTATGTTGCAAAGTTTTCTGAGAGTGCAAGCAATTTATTATGGGGGTCAATTAGTGTGCTAAATGTGAAAAATGGTTTTATTCTATTTTTACCTCAAGCTTTAGATGGGGGGTGGGGAGGAAATTCTGATCTAGCTGCAGAAGATATCGCAAGGCTTATAATGAATGAACCTTATAGGCAACCATTAAGTAAATTAGTGGTAAATCTAAACTCAACTTCTTCGAATCATAGTTATAAATCCACCATATTCTTTGGGTCTGTACCTATCCAAGAAGGCTATATAAAATTAATCTTTTCAATGATAGATGAAAAAAACATCTCGCAGAAAAAAATTTTATATTGGCCAGTTTTTAAAAGGTCTAATAGTAATATTTATAGTGAAAGCAACTTGTTTGTACCAACTTATTTGGGCGGGCAAAAAAAGGTTTTAACTCTATTGTTGAATGAAAGTCCAGTACAAGAGGTTAAACTGTTCTTTCAAATATACCAGGATGGAGAAATAAAAGATTCCTTTCCTGTAGAGCAAGCTTTTACTAAAACAATAGTGACTAGGGCAGCTCCTTTATCTTTTTCTCTATCTCCAGGAGAATACATATTAAAAGTAGTAGATAGCAATGGGAAGTTTTATGCAGGCACCAAGATTATAATAATTCCAATTGAAATTACAATAACAGGGCCAGATAACAAGATATTTACCGCATTCAAGGAAGGAAAATTCAACATTTCCTTTAATTCTAATTCAACAAAATTAGTCGTCCCAAAGGTTGTTGTTTATATTGAAAATAAAAAGAATGCATTAAAAAAAGAATATAATTCAGTTTCTAATTTTGTTTATGAACCTAACGTAAACTTTGAGCGAGGCGATTATACTTTTGTATTCGATTTTGATGGATATATACAAAAGAAAGTTGTAAGTTTTAATCTTCCACAGAATATGTGGGAGAGAACTGACGTGCAAATTCTCGGTGCTATTGCAATTTTAATTGGGCTTTTCACACTATATATAATCTCAAGGCCAAAAAAAGAAATGTTCTCTTTGGATATTCCTGACTTTGGCTTAGAGGAATATAGAGAAATAAAATTAAACTCTTCTCAGATATTACAGGTTTTTGATTTAGTAAATCGGGAATTTAAATGGGAAAAAATGCCCCTTTCTCTCTCAGAACTAAAGGATGGATTTTTAAAATTAACATTGGACGGTCATCCAATAGTAGTGGGGGAATATAACTTAGAAGAAATTTTAACTAAATTAGAAAAAAGAAAGTTAGTTTGTTCAAATCTGGGGTATTGGATTCCTTGTAAGTGGTTAGAGGAACTAAATACGAATATAAAAAAGATAACAATGTATAGATTTTTAAGAGATATTTTTGTAACCAATGGCATAAAGTTCTCAAAATTAAGAAATATAAAAGTTGAAAATTACGATCTAAAAATTATGGTCAATAATATTGTATATTATATATTTTTATTTGACGGTGATTTTTCAATTGTCTCAAATATTTTAAAAAGAGCACAAGATGGAAATTGCTGGATAGTTTTTGAAGACAAATCGGAATTAGAGAAATTTGTAGATAAACTTTCCCATATCGTCTCAAAAAATTCTATTTTATTAAAACTATATATAAACAATTCTAAAGTTACTCTTATTTCCATTGATAAATTGGAGGAGTCAATTAGAAAGCTAAAGATTTAATTCCTGTACTTGTTAGACAAACTTTTTATATAGCTCCAAAAGTTTTCGTGTAGAATTCTCTATACTATATTTTTTAGCAGTTTTGTAAGCTGCAGCTGAAAAAGTTTCTTTGTTCTCTAAGATTTCTACTAAAGCTTGAATTATCTGGTAAGTTTCTTTATAGCAAGATATTCCTCCACCATTTTTTGTAAATTCCTCTAATGCAGTATTTTTAAGACATACCAGTGGAACTTTGCATGCCATTGCCTCGAGTGCACTCATCCCAAAAGTTTCAAATTCTGATAAAGTTATAAATGCATATGCCTTTGAATAAATATAAGGGAGTTGTTTTTGTTCTACTTTGCCGAAGAACTTTACATTTAAATTTAGTTTTTCAACTTCTCTTTTTAACTCTTGAACATATGGCCCATCTCCAGCCAAAACTATAGGAATCTTCAATTTTTCAAACTCTTTTTGAGAAGCAATTTCTAAAATTATGTCTAAATTTTTTTCCTTTGCTATTCTTCCAAGATATAAAAAATATTCTTTTTTTGTTTTTTGAGGATTGAAAAACTTTAAATCAACACCATTAGGTATAACATATTTAGATTCTATTCCATTTTCTTTTAATTTTCTTTGTACAAATTCTGATGGGCTTATAACTGCATCAAAGTCATTGTAAAAATAGTTTAAATATTTCCAACAAATGTTTTTGAGCCATAGCTCTAAGCCCTCATTTTTTGTAAAATAATGAACAGCTTGAGGTAAAAAAGTATGAAATGTCCCTATTAGAGGTATTTTTAATTTTTTAGCAATATTTTTAGCAGCAAGCCCCATTATTACCATTGCATGCGAATGAATAATTTGTGGTTCAAACAATTCACATTCTTTTTTAATCGTCTTGGTTGAAATTGGTATTTTATATTGAGGGTAAGGAAAAAAATTTATAGATGGAGCATAAACCACACCTTCTATTTTATCTTTTTGATCAGAAGGAGAAGGAGCAAATATTTTTATATCCACTCCTTTTTTTTGTAGTAAACTTTTACAATTTTGTATTGTACTTACCACTCCATCTATTGTAGGATAATAAGTATCTGTAAAAAAAGCTATTTTCATCATTTAAATTTTTTCCTTATAGTTTATATTTTTTTTCTTTGTTATAGTAGCATGAAAAAAATAAATTTTTATAATTCTCCAATGCTTTTGGAATTCTTTTTTATTTTTTTCTTCTGCAGTGTTAGTTTTGCTACTACTCTAATTGTAAATTCACTTGATTACAAAGATATCTTGGCTAGTGCTGTTTATGCCAAACACAATGATTATAATTTTTTATTTGCTTTAACTCCTAATCAATCTGTTTTTATTACTAAATATTATACTATAAACAAGGATGAGCCAATAATATATTTAGAAGGAAAAAATACGGTATTGGCAAATATGGCAACTTTATTAAAAGAAGCAAATCTAAAGAATCTCTCTATTTATAAGCCAGATAATATTCAATATTGGGTAGCTGATAGATTAAATTCAACAGAAGCATTTATAGTAGGATCTATTTATGGTCAAGATGCTTTAGCAGTTGCCCCTTATGCTGCATTAATAGGAGCCCCTATATTTTTTTATGAACCTGAAGATAAGGATAATTTTATCTCAAATATTCTTTTGAGAAATTATTCCAAAATTACTATTTATGGCACAGTAAATTCCTATCTCCCAGAAGATTTTCTATCAATGATAAAAAATAAAGAAGTTATTGATTTAGGGAGTAGATATTTAAATAATTTGGAAATAGTAAAAAAATTTTTATCAAAGAAAAAAGTATCTCAAGCAATTTTTGTTTCAGGTTATTCTTTTGAAAAATCAATGATAGACAAAAATTTCCCGATCTTGTTAGTTGGAAGATCAATTGTACCTTCTTATTATATTGATTTTATAAAACAAAATAACATAAATGTCGGAATAGTATTTAGCGGTGATGCTGATATAATAGACGGTTCGAACTATATAAAATCACAACTAAAATCAATAGATTTTTTTGTAAAATTCGGTGAGGGCTATAGGGGAAGTTCACAACCTCTACCTCTAGCTATAATTCCACTTCCTTCTCCATCTTTGAAGCTGGAGGTTTTAAATCTTTCTTATAGTGCTCCTCTAAAAGTCTTTGAATTAAAAGTAAAAAATTTGGGAGATCCTGTTTTTCTTGCAGCAGCTATTTCTATAGAAGGAATTGGAAGTGGGCAATCTTCCCAAATTTTTCTTGAGAAAAATAAAACAAGTTCTTTTGCAGTTTCACTTGATGCCACTGGAGCAATAGAAAACAAAAAATTAAAATCAGTAGTTTTAACTATAAATTATGGAGAGGATAGTTCTCTAATGGACAATATAGAAATCCTAAATATAGAGAACGTGGAAGTATCTAATTATTCTGATAACTCTTCAGTTACTTTAGTTGGAGTTAATTATAATTCAAAAACAAAGGAGTTTATACTTACCTTCGATGGTAAGGGCTGGGTAGAAGGAAGTTTAAGTTTTAATATTAATAATAGAAGGGTAATAGTACAAATTCCACTAAGTTTAGTAAATGGTTTAACAAAAGTTTCTATCAAGCATTATCTCACAAAAGACGAAGAAGTTTATATTTCAAATTTAGATGTAAATTACTTTTTGAGATATGGTTCAAAAAACTCAGTATTATTAAAAGAGAAGAGAGGACAAAATAAAATATTACTAAACGACTCAAAATCTCAAACATCATTTTTTTCTCAAAACTTTTTCATCTATATTGGGGCCCTTATATTAATCTTTATTTTTATATTTTTCATCTATAAATTTTTTGGAAGTAGAAAAAATTGGTGGGAATAAATTTTTAATACTTATCTAAATATAGGTTATAGAGAAAAAGGTGATAAAAAATGAGGAACGTGATAATATTTTTGTTGATATTTTTGTCGTTGGGGTTTGCATTACCTGTTGGGGCAACTGTTTCTGCCGGTACTCCAGTAACTTTAGGAAATGTACCTGCAGGAACTGCAGCTGCATGGGGTGGAAATATAACGAGAGTAAATCTAACTATAAATTCTTCTACACTACACTGGCAAGGATTTTATGGAACTATTACTGCTTCTTTGAGATTGGCTTCTGGAAGTGGATCTGATATAAAAACAATGAAGACTTGGAATGTAAATACTCTTTCTGGCCAAGTTTATGTTTCTAGATCTTCTAATATCGACTTTACAGCTCTCAACTCTACTTCTGTTTCTTTAGATGATGTTGACAGTGTATTTTCATTTTTACTTAATTCTAATGATGCAGCAGTAAATACTGGAACTAACAACGCAAATCCTCAATTTTATATTGGTCAATATTTAGTGAGCCAAAATTCTAGACCTCTAATTTTAACTTTTGACAATAGTTCGCAACCAATTTGGAAAGAGGTAGTATTAAGACATGCCTCTACTGGGCAGCCAGAAGATTTTGTATTTGTAGGTATAATTAATTCTTCTGGTGTAGCTTATAATGGAGAGCCAGCCCATTATCAACTAATAGTTCCTGAAAATGCTGCAGGTGACAATGTAGTAACTACCTATTATTTTTATGGTGAAGTGCAATAAATAAAAATAAAAAGAAGTTTGGGGGATAGAAATGATAAAAATACAAAAATTATTTTTTGTGATGGCTGTTCTTTTTGGTTTTTTATTTGCACAGTCAGCCCAAGAGACCTTTTTAATAGTTAACTCTGAGGATTGGAAAGATGTACTATCCAGTGCAGTCTATGCTGCTCAAAACAATTATAAGCATGTATTTATTTTAACTCCAGAACAAGGCGATTATATCTTTTCTCTAATCTCTGGCACTTCTACTCCTTTCTATTATTTTGAGTCAGAAAAACCTGTTAATCCTAACCTATTTGAAAAATTTTCTCTTCTTGATTCTTCAAGAGTTTTTAAAAAAACAAATTTAGCAAACTTTTTTGCTTCTCAATCAAAAAATCCAGGGGCCATTGTTGTTGACTCTCAAATAGGAGCAGAAGCAGTATCCGTATCTCCATACGCTGTATTTAAGGGATGGGGAATATATTTTAGCAATCCACAACAACTAACCTCATTGTTAGATACTTTAAAATCAGAAGGCAAAGAGATTTTGGTTTATGGCCAAATCGCATCAGTAGTGCCACAAAATTTTGTAGTTAAAAAAATCAATACTGGTTCTATATATTTAGATAACTTAGAGTTATTAAAACTCTTTGAAAAGGAAAAAGACATAATCCAAGTAGTTTTTACTTCTGGAAAAACTTTTGAAGAGTCAATTGCAAAAACAGACCCAGTAGTTTTAGTAGGCAGGACTGAAATTACTAAAGAGTTAGCAGATTGGTTAATCTCCAAACCAAAACTCAAAGGAATAATTTTTGATGGAGATTCAGACATTAGTGGCGCTATACAATCAATAAAAAAAGAGAGTGGAATTTCTATATTCACTAAATTAGGTACAGGTTATAGTACAGATGCTAAAGTAAAACCAAATTTAGTTTTGGTGTTGCCATCTAAAAATGTTATTTTGGATATAGACACTCCATTATATGACTATTCTACTTCTTCTTTGAGAGTAGAGGTAAAAAATAAAGGAAATTCAAAAGCTTATGTACAACTAGCAGCAGAACTTCCAAATGGAAAATTTATCAGCTCGCCTAAAAAAGAAATAGAACCTCTGGCTAGCCATAAGTTTGAGTTATTTTTAGACTCTGCTGGTTTGTCTAATCCAATAAATAAGGTGACTCTCCACGTCTTCTCTTCTGCAGAGCCAAAAATTATAGAAGCAATTGACATAGTAGAATTCTTAAATGTAAAAATGGAAAATCTACAGCCTAGGCAAGAATCAAAAGAAATTCAACAAAATTCCCTTAGTGGCTCATCTACCACCCCCACTCAAAGTCCTCCTTATTCTGACTACTTTGCAAATATAAATGTTTTATTTGCAATCTTGGTAATAATAATAGTAATAATCCTCTATCTATATGGAAAAAATAAAATTACAGGCAGACTAAATCATCAAGAGGGTGGTTTTGAACCAGAGACAAAAAAAGAGCAAAAGGATAAAAAAAAGAAAAAAAAAGGCAGGTAAAAAATGAAATTTTTTATACCTTTTTTTTTATTTTTTATCTTTTTGTTAAATATTTCTTTTTGTGATTTTGTAGAGGCTTTCGGTGGAAATATAACCCCGGTAAATCTTTCTATTCTTCAGACTACTCCTTGGTGGCAAATTTTTTATGGAAATGCTTCTAATATTCAACTAACAAATTTTACTTCTTCTAACCAGTCTTCATCTTTTATTTCACTTTCTTCAAACACAACTGATTATTATTTAATTTCAGATTCTCCCATTATAGAGGGAAATTTTTCTATTCCAACTTTTGAAGAATTAGATGAGCATTTTGGTTTGTTTGGTCATTCTTCTTTTCAATATATTTTTGACAACACTTCTAAATTTTTTTTAAATAGTGGCAAAAATATAGAAGAATTTGTTTTACCAACTTTATTTTTGGCAGGTTTGACTGAAAGTGGCTCGATAAATAATTTTTCTTTTAGAGAGGGAATAATAAAAAAAGGAAACTCCTATGTTTTTGTGGTACCTATAAATCGATCAAAAGCTTTAGATGGAAATTATTATGATTATATCTTTGCTCTTCCAACCAAACTTGAAGGAATAACCTATTATGTATTTTTAAACGTCATTTCAAAAGATAAAGAGATAGAGAGCGCTGGTTCTATTATCGATTTTGTTCCTCTAAGTTGGAGTTATGATGGGCAGAAATTGACTATTTTTACTAAACCAAATAGTCAAATTATAGTTTTTGATGAATTAGGTAGTTTAGTGCAAGGTACTTCTAATAATGACGGCTTCTATGTTTTAGACGTTATACCAGGTTCAAAGTATTATATAAAAGTAAAAAAAGAAGGCTATAGGGATTCTGAACTTGTTTTATATATACCTCTACCACAGATAATTCAAAATATTTCAGAAGAACAAAAAGAAGCTCCTGTTATAAAACCAGAACAAGTTTTAGAAGAAGAATTAAAAATAGAAGGTGAGCAGAAGGTTTATATCCAAACTAGCGGCGGAAGTGTAATTTCCATTTGTTTTGATAAAGAATGTTATTCTACTACTTTTGCCTCTACTCAAGAGATAGAAAAATTAAGTGAATTAAGTTGTATTGGCCAGTTTTGCAAATTAGTCGGAATTTCAAAAACAGAATTTATCAACAAATATAATTTGAAATTTGTTGAATCTAAAATACCTACGCAGCAAAATCAATCTAATTTCTTATTGGATTATAATAAATTTTTTGAAAGTTTAGGATATGAGCTGTCCAGAAGTCTGGGCACAACAAAAATCTTTTTAAATAAAGACCCTTATTTTTTTGTTTATCTCTCTGTTTTTATCTCCACTCTTGCATTAGTAATATATGTTGCCTTGAACAAAATCTTTTCTTTTGTACCAAAAAGGGGACATGACTAAATTGTTTTAAATATTTTTTGAGTTCTATTTACTGGTGAAAAAAATGATTTGTCCAATTGAGCAAAGATACGCTTCAAATCTTAATTCTTTTTTTGAACAAGAAAATATTTTAAAAACTTGGTTGAGGGTAGAAGTTGCTTTGGCAAAAGCACATGCTGCTGTTGGGAATATTCCCCCACAGGCAGCCAATGAAATAGAAGAGGGTGCCAAGAAAGTAAAATTGGAAAGGGTATTGGAGATAGAGCAGCAGATACATCATGATCTAATGGCAATGGTAAAAGCTTTAGAAGAGCAATGTCCTAAGTACGGCGGATATGTTCATTATGGAGCAACAAGCTATGATATTGAAGACACTGCAACTGCTCTGTTGATTTCTCAGGTAGCTGCAATTTTTAAATCGGACCTCTTACAATTAAAAAATATTTTAAAAGAAATAGTAAAATCCAAAAAAAATTTGGTATGTGTGGGCAGAACTCATGGCCAACATGCTGTGCCAACCACCTATGGTTTAATTTTTGCAAATTATTTGGACCAGTTAAATAGAGCAATCGAATTATTTGACAAGGCAGTTGAACTTATATCTGTTGGTAAAATGTCTGGTGCAGTTGGAACAGCAGCAACCTTTGGAGATAAAGCAAGTCAAATAAAGAAATTGGTAATGGAAGAACTTGGACTAAAACACGCTCTTGTAACCACTCAAGTAGTTTCAAGAGATAGGCACGCAAATCTAATTTTTTGCTTAGCTTTAATTGCTTCAATTTTAGAGCAAATAGCAAAAGATATTAGAAATTTGTCTAGGCCAGAGATAAGAGAAATTGCAGAAGGAGTTGTAAAAACTCAGGTTGGCTCATCCACAATGCCGCATAAAAAAAATCCACATAAAAGTGAGAGAATCTGTTCTCTTGCAAGATTAATTAGAGCAAATGTTATGGTTGCTTTAGAAAACGTTGCTCTAGAACATCAAAGAGACTTAACCAATTCTGCAAATGAAAGAATAATCATTTCTCATTCTTTTATTTTAGTGGACTATATGGTACTTCAGATGAAAAATGTTTTATCTTCTTTAGAGTTTTATCCTCAAAATATCAAAAAGAATTTGGAGTTATCAAAAGGAGCAATTTTATCAGAGCGAGTTATGATAGCTTTAACTGAGGCTGGAATGAGTAGACAAAAGGCCCACGAGTTATTAAGAATTTCAAGTTGGCAAGCACAAGAAAAAAACATTTCTCTTTTTGAAGTGCTCTCAAAAAATAAGGAGGTAATGCAATATCTAAAAAAAGAAAAACTAAAAGAGTTATTTGATTATAAAACTTATATCGGTCAGGCAAATGAGATAGTAGAAGAAGTTTTAAAGTACTAATTGAGAGGTGTTTTATCATGGAACTAAAAAGTACTGATCCTGAAATTTATAACTGGTATTTTAAAGAGTGGAGAAGACAAGAAGAAGGATTAGAACTAATACCTTCTGAGAATTATGTGAGTTTGGCAGTACTCCAGGCCTCTGGAAGTATTTTAACAAATAAATATTCTGAAGGCTATCCATTTAAAAGATATTATGGTGGAAATGAGTTTGTAGATCAAATAGAGCAATTAGCAATAGATAGAGCAAAGAAATTATTCGGTGCAGAACACGCTAATGTCCAACCTCACTCTGGCTCTAGTGCAAACATGGCTGCTTATTTTGCTTTAGCTAATATAAATGATAAAATAATGGGTTTAAATCTTCAGCATGGGGGGCATCTAACTCACGGCTCAGCTGTAAATTTTTCAGGAAAACTTTACAATTTTATCTCATATGGGGTTGATCCGCAAACACATCTTTTAAATTATGAGGAAATTGCAAGTATTGCTGATAGAGAAAAACCAAAAATAATTGTGTGTGGTTATACAGCCTATCCCAGGCAAATTGATTTTGCAAAATTTTATAAAATAGCTCAGGAATGTGGTGCTCACCTAATGGTAGATATGGCGCATATCTCTGGCTTAATTGCTGGAGGGGCACATCCCTCACCAGTTAATTATGCCTCAGTTATAACTTCTACTACTCACAAAACTTTGAGAGGGCCAAGAGGTGCATTTATATTATCAAAAAAGGAATATGCTAATTTGATTGATAAGGCTGTTTTTCCAGGTTTGCAAGGAGGGCCATTGGAAAATCAAATTATGGCAAAAGCAGTTTGTTTTTATGAGGCAATGCAACCTTCGTTTAGAGATTATGCTGCCCAAATAGTAAAAAACGCAAAAGCCTTAGCAAAAGCACTTTTAGATTTAAATTATGATTTGATAACCGGTGGTACTGATACACATTTAATTTTAATTGATCTTAGATCAAAAAATCTAACCGGAAAAGAGGCTCAAGAAGTTTTAGACAAAGCCGCTATTACTACAAATAAAAATACCATTCCAAACGATCCTCAAAGCCCATTTGTAACTTCTGGTTTGCGTATTGGTACTCCTGCAATAACCACTAGAGGCATGAAAGAGGCAGAAATGGAAATAATAGCTCATTTAATTGATGAAGCATTAAAACACAAAAACGATGAAACTAAATTAAAAGAAATAAAACAAAAAGTAAAGGAACTTACTGCTCAATTTCCAATTTATCCTAATCTTCTGTCCTAGAGGTGAAAAATTGGTTGCAAGAATCTTAGATGGAAAAAAATTAGCAAAATCTCTTTTAGATAGCTTAAAAAATGAAGTTAGAATTTTGTCAAAAAAACCAAAATTGGTAATAATAAAGATTGGCAGCAATCCTGCCTCTGAGATTTATATAAAAAGGAAAATAAAAGCGTCTAAATTTGTTGGAATAGATTGTGAGGTTTTAGAATTTGAAGAAGATGTTTTACAAGAGGAGTTAGAACTTCAAATAAAAAAATTAAATGAAAACTCAGAAGTAAATGGTATTATAATTCAACTACCAATTCCATCAAATTTAGATGTTTTAAAACTTCAAGAGCTAATCGATCCAAAAAAAGACGTAGATGGTTTTGGGCCTGTCAATTTAGGTAATTTAATTTTAGGTAAAAACAGGTTGGTTGCAGCAACTCCAAAAGGAATAATAAAACTATTAGAGCATTATAATTTAAATTTAGAAGGTAAAGTCGCATTAGTTATTGGAAGGTCAAACATAGTGGGAAAGCCACTTTCTATTTTGCTTTTGCAAAAAGATGCAACTGTGATTGTGGCTCATTCAAAAACTTCAAATTTGGCTCAACTGTGCAAATTAGCTGATTTTGTATTTGTTGCTGTAGGAAAGCCAAATTTTTTGGACGGCTCTATGATAAAAAAAGGAGCAGTTGTAGTTGATATTGGGATAAACAAAATAAAAGTAGGCTCAAAATACAAAATTGTTGGAGATGTCAATTTTGAGAGTGCTAAAAAAGTGGCTGCTTACATAACTCCAGTTCCTGGAGGTGTTGGGCCACTAACTGTTGCAAGTTTAGTTGAAAATACTTATTTTGCTTACAAAATTCAAAATAATATTAAATGAATTTTATGGAAGAATATAAAATAGCTCTAGAGACACTTCTTTGTATTTCAACACAGGGCTCAAAGCCAGGTTTGAGTAGAATTAAGAAGGTATTAAAAATATTTAAAAATCCTCAAAAAAAATTAAAAGCTATTTTAATTAGTGGTACAAACGGAAAGGGCTCTACTACTTATTTTGTTTCCAAGATTTTGGTAGATAGAGGTTATAGAGTAGGAACCTTTATCTCCCCCCCAATCTTTTCTATTAGAGAGAGAATACAGCTAAATTTAAAATATATTTCCAAAAAAGAGTTTGCAAAATATTTTTTTAAAGTCAACAAGGTAGTAAAAAAATCAAAAATTCCATTAACTTTTTTTGAATATTTAACTACAATGGCAATTTTATATTTTTATGAAAAAAAAGTTGATTTTGCAGTTATGGAGATTGGAATGGGAGGAAGATTGGATGCAACTAATATCTGTGATCCTATAATCTCTATTATTTGTTCTATTGGATATGATCATACAAGGCATTTAGGAGAAAGCTATAGGGAAATTGCATATGAAAAATGTGGTATTTTTAGAAAAGGAAGAATAGCAATTATACCTTCTGTTATCAAAGCTAGAAGGTGGATAGAAAAATATGCAAGAAAAAAAGGCTCAAAACTAATGGTTGTAAAAGTTAAAAAATTTAGGACAATTTTTCCAGATTTTCAAAATTCTAATATAGCTTGTGCTGTTGGTGCAGCAAAAGTTTTAGGTATAAAACATTCAGAGGCCATAGGCTCAATAAATAATTTCCAACTAAAAGCAAGATGGGAGAAAATCTCTGCTAAACCAAAAATAATTATTGACTGTGCCCATAATCCTCCAGCCATTGATGCAGTTTTACCTTCTTTAAAAAAAGATTTTCCGTCTAATAAAAAAAATATTTTAGTCTATGCTTCTATGAAAGATAAAGATTATAAAAAAGTTCTAAAAAAATTATTGCCTTTCTTTAGTATTGTGGTATTTACAAAAGCATATCTAAAAAGATCAGAGGAGCCTAACAATTTAGTAGAAACAGCCAAAAAAATTTTTAAATCAAAAAAATATTT